>QQUU01000007.1 GCA_003385605.1 Bacteroidota bacterium | reverse complement strand
AAAGAAAAAGCAAATTCTACAGTAGTCCTTGGGGTCGAACTGCATAGATTCATCGACCATTTCACCGACGAACATCAAGCATCTAAGGAGGTAAAAAACCATTTAAGACTAGTCGCAGGTAAAACAGCACCGATTGCCTTAGATCTGTTGGGCGATTACTTTTTACACAAACATTGGGATAAAATGGCATCGCTTCAACCGCATACGGCACAGCTCACTGCGGTTGCATTCATAGATGCTTGTACGCTCGAGATTGAGCGCAACAAGAAATTACTCGTAGGTAAAGCCGCGGGAATGTGGCCGTGGATGAAGCTAGAACGATGGCTTTTGGATTATCAAAACCTAAAAGGAATTCGCCGTGCTGCTCGTGGAATGAGCCGACGACACCCCGCCATTGCACCTTTGGGTCACTTTTTCAGAGATTTCGAAGCAGGTTGCGCGAATTATCAAAAGGCAGAGCAATGGTTTTTATCTTTTTATCCTGAGCTAATCCTCGCTTGCCAAAAATTCGTCAAAGATCACCCGCTAAGCAAAGCCACTGGGCTTTAACAAAACCACAGTTTTGGGTTGTATCTTTGCATCAAACTTAACGTCTTTCAATGATTTACATCAAACGAAAAGAACAGTTCTGCGCAGCACACAAACTGTGGAACGACAAGTGGGACGCCGCTACCAATAAGCGGATATTCGGGAAATGCTCGAACGAAAACTACCACGGTCATAACTTCGACCTAGAGGTTACTGTAAAGGGAGAAATTGACCCTGAAACAGGATTCGTAATGAACCTCTTTGATCTGAAGACCATCATCCGAACACACATTATCGATGTGGTAGACCATAAAAACTTCAATCTTGACATTGATTTTATGCAAGGCAAAATGCCTACTGCAGAGGTAATCGCTATGGAATTCTGGAAAATCCTAGCACCAAAAATCACCGAGTATAATGCAACCTTACATCGCATTGTACTCGCAGAAACGAACAACAACATCATCGAATATTACGGAGAGTAATTATGAGTACAGCTTACGTTTTCCCTGGACAAGGGGCTCAATTCCCAGGAATGGGTAAAGATTTATACGAAAACAACGCCGAGGCCAAAGCCCTTTTTGATAAAGCAGATGAAGTACTTGGGTTTTCCCTAAGTGCCATCATGTTTGAGGGGACTGCCGAGGAATTGAAAGAAACTAAAGTGACGCAGCCAGCCATTTTCACGCTAAGTGTAATTATGGCAAAACTGCTGGGTGAAGATTTTAAACCGACGATGGTTGCCGGTCATAGTCTTGGTGAGTTTTCAGCCCTTACGGCAGTGGGTGCTTTAGATTTTGAAAGCGCTCTGAAACTTGTAAGTGCCCGTGCCATGGCCATGCAGAAAGCTTGTGAGATGAAACCGTCCACCATGGCAGCCATTCTAGGCTTAACGGATGAACAGGTAGAAAACATCTGTGAATCAACACCCGGCGTTGTCGTTGCAGCGAACTACAACTGCCCTGGACAGCTGGTAATCTCAGGAGAAATTGAGGCCATCGAAGCAGCTTGTGAATCGGCCAAAGAAGCTGGTGCACGTCGCGCTCTTGTCCTGCCTGTAGGTGGTGCTTTCCACAGTCCAATGATGGAACCTGCACGCGCAGAACTTGCAGCAGCAATTGAAGCAACCGAGTTTCACACCCCGTTGTGCCCAGTCGTTCAAAACAGTGTTGCTAAAGCAGTAAGCGACCCTGCTGAAATCAAGCAAAATCTCATCGATCAGCTCACCGCACCGGTGAAATGGACCCAAAGTGTACAACAAATGATCGCCTCAGGTGTTACAGACTATGTAGAATGTGGCCCAGGTAAAACATTGCAGGGCCTCGTTAAGAAAATTGACCGCTCCACTAATGTAAGCGGCGTGAGCTTCGAATAATGAAAGAAACCGCCTGGAAAAGCCCGTCGAACATTGCCCTAATCAAATATTGGGGGAAGTATGATGTTCAAATCCCTGCCAACCCCTCAATCTCCTTCACTTTGCGTGAGGCTGCAACAACTACGCGTTTGCGATATGCAGAGGGAACTGGTAAGATTTCGGTTTTTCTTGACGGTGAAAACACACCTTCTTTCCTACCTAAAATTGAATCGTTCCTTAATAGAACAAAGGACTTTTTTCCTTTTGCTAGCGAAATGGATTTTGAAATCCACACCAGCAATAGTTTCCCGCACAGTTCAGGAATTGCCTCCTCTGCCTCGGGCATGAGCGCATTGGCACTTTGCATGATGAGTGTAAAAAAGGACCTAGGATTACCGATTGACAATTTCTTCGAAGAGGCTTCGAACGCAGCGCGTCTTGGGTCAGGATCGGGCTCACGCTCGTTATTTGGGCCACTAGCAGCCTGGGGAGAACACGCAGAGATTGAAGGAAGCAGTAATGAATATGCGGTTGCATTCTCCGATGTAGACCCCGTTTTTAAATCGTTCCAAGACACCATCCTGCTGGTTGACAAGGGCGAAAAAACGGTCAGTAGTACAGTTGGACACGGGCTGATGAACGGTCATCCGTACGCGGCCACTCGTTTTGAGCAAGCACATGAAAACCAAAGTGCACTTTTGACGGCTATGTTGGAAGGCGATCTAGAGACCTTCGGAGCCATAGTAGAAAGTGAAGCACTTACCTTGCACGGTATGATGATGACTTCCATGCCTTACTTCATACTAATGAAGCCAAATACACTAGAGGTCTTAAATAGAATATGGGCATATCGAGAAGAAACAGGCCACCCAGTTTACTTCACGCTTGATGCCGGTGCAAACGTGCATGTTTTATATCCAGAATCGCATAAAGATATCATTATGAGCTTTATAGAAAGCGAATTAAGAACATTCTGTAAGGATGGTAGTTATCTTTGTGATGAAGTTGGTCATGGACCAACACAATTGTAATTAAAAGTATGAGTCGTTCAAATCCTTTGTTTTACGGTAAAATCCTACTCTTTGGTGAGTATGGAATTATCAAGGACAGCATGGGCCTCAGTATTCCTCATACTTATTACAAAGGGGCCTTTCAATTTGAGCCTACCTTCAACGAAGAGCAGTCTAAGAGCAACGAAAACCTTTTCAAATACCTAGCCTACTTGAAAAGTGATGAGGCGCCGTGTCGCTTCAATACAACTGCATTCGAGAGCGATCTAAATAATGGATTGTACTTTGATTCTTCTATACCTCAAGGCTTCGGTGTAGGTAGCTCAGGTGCCTTGGTGGCTGCTATCTACGATAGATATTGTGAGGAGAAAATCTCAAAGAACCCACAGCAATCATCAGACATTAAGGCACTGAAGAAAATCTTCAGCTGGATGGAAAGCTACTTCCACGGCAAGAGCAGTGGTATAGATCCAACGATCTGCTACATGGGACTTCCCCTTTTGATCAAAAGCAAGGACGAGCTCGGGTCTGTGCGGCTTCCATCTGCTTCTACTGGTGATGGTGCTGTATTCTTATTGAATTCTGGAGCACCGGGCGAAACGCAACCCATGGTAGAGATATTCATGGAAAAGCTCAAGGAAGAGGGCTTTAGAAACATGCTTAAGAACCAATTCGTCAAATACAACGATGCGTGCATCAAGGCCTTTGTCGAAGGAGATACTACACCACTATTCAGCAACCTTAAGAAGTTAAGTAAGCTGGTCTTAGAGAATTTCGAACCGATGATCCCGAAAGGTTTCCACGATTTATGGAAGCAAGGATTAGAGTCTGAAGAGTACTTCCTTAAACTATGCGGATCTGGTGGCGGTGGATTCGTTATGGGTTTCACTCGAGACTACGATAAAACGAGCGAACTGCTCAAAAAATACCAGCCCGAAGTCGTCTATAGATTTTGAAAAAACTAAGCCGAAACCGCCTTCAATTTGTCAAAGTTCTGGCACTTCTTAGTCAGATTCGCTGGTACAACATTGCACTTTTACTTCTTGGTCAATACCTCATCGCCATCTTCGTCTTTGCCCCTGAGGATGGGCGCATTGATACGATTTACGACAGCAACACCCACTGTATAGCTTGGGCCGGTGCTTTCATAATGGCTTTTGGCTTTTTGATCAACTCCTTCTACGATCAACAAGCGGACAGTATTAATCGTCCAATGCAAAGTGCCTTTGAGCGACTTGTAAGTAAACGCACGAGCCTAAATACCGCGATTCTCACCTTAGCGATAGGTCTTCTTCTTTCTTGGAGCGTAAGCACTACAGCAGCCATCTTTTTTGGTTCATTCGCTGTGGGGCTTTGGTACCACAGTCACCGGTTGAGAAACATACCCATCGTATCGCATACCAGTGCGGCTATCTTGGCACTAACGCCTTTCTTTGGCATGTCTGTTTACCACAACTACAGTTCCTTACACACCTTCGCCTACGGGGCACTTCTTGGCCTTACTCTTTTCTCTAGAGAACTGCTCAAAGACCTATTAATGCTCAAAGGCGATATACTTTCTGGCCGCAGAACCGTTGCTAGCGAATACGGCGAGGAAAGTACCAGAAACACCCTTATGGTCAGCGCAATGATTGCATGGATACCCGCATTCTTCACCAGAGACCTTTTTAACGAGTATGCGGCAACAGGAATATTTGTGATTCTCGTGCTCCTAAGCTCCGCAAATTTCATTGCACTGAAGGCGAAAGATCTTCGTGGATTGCGCTGGGCGCATTTGATCTATAAAGTGATTTTGATTTTAGGGATTCTCACCCTCCCGTTCTTGTAGCTTAACGAAGTATGTTGAGCGTGCCGGTGAAGATTTCAATCTCGTCAAACGGTAAATCTGCAATAAGTCGGTAACTGTATGCACCTACTGGGAGTGGTTGACCTTTAAATGTTCCGTCCCAACACTCGTTGATATCCTCCGTATGGAATACTTCATTGCCCCAACGGTCGAATACAGAGAATTCGTAGCCCTCAAAACCAACACCCTTGATTTCAAAACACTCGTTTAGTCCATCACCGTCTGGGGTGAAAGCATCAGGAATATAAAGGTAGAAATCTGTTTCAACGGAAACGGTAATGGTGATTGAATCAATACAGCCAAAGTCGCTGGTGACCACCTGAAGTACTTCATATTCCCCTGGGCGCGCAAAATCGTATTCAAACGTCTGTCCAGTGAGTACAACACTATCGATGTACCAAGTCCAACTCACCTCATTTTGAGCTTTCTCGTTGAATAAAACCCTTAGAGGAACGTACGGATCGTTCAAGTACTGGAAACCTGCGCTAGGCTGCGGCATATTAATCGCTAGTGCACTATCAATAAGCAGTTCTCCACAACCATCCGCTAAAGAGAATGTGTAGTAGGACGAATCAGTAAATGGCAATACAGTTCGAGGAATGTTATTCGTCAGATTATCCAGCCATGTAAATACCACTGGCTCTTCACCTCCCAGATAATAGGGCACCAACATCGCAGAATCTCCCGGACATACTCGTACCGTATCTTCTTCATAAACCATAGGATCATACGGCTTCACATAGAGATCCTGCTGGAACAGCAGGGTGTCCCCACATTCGTCATAGAGAGTGAAGAATACGGTAGTATCTGTATTGACTTCCACATATCTCGTGAACGCGATGGACGAATCGCCGTGCCAAAATCCATGATAGTCGCCTTCGTATGAACTCAAGAGCACAGAAAGTTCGATACTGTCACCAGGACAACTTACACTATCTGTTGCCGCAGGAAGTATCAACTCGCCAATCAAGGAGTCTTTATCTCGAATGTAGTAAGGAAAGCGACGAACCGGATAATTGTAACAATCCGTGTACACGTAATCTTGGATAATGACCAAAGTATCAACCCCTTCGACGAGGTTATCGTCGTACGCCCAGAACGTCAAAGTATCCGCAGTTTCCCCAGGAGACAAAGTGATAGTGTCCGGCAACGTTGAGAAATCCACCCCTTCAATGGCTGTACTCAATAGCGTATCTACTTCAATAGGAATCTTCATCTCGACACTTAGGTTTGCCGACCTTGAGAAGATGATATGGTTTTCATTACAGCCCTCAACAATGTAATTATCATTGAAAGAATTACCTACGTTAGTAGTATCGATCACCGTAATCTCAGGACCTTTCAAGGAACTCTCTTCCAAGAATACCGCTGAGCTCAATGCATTATCGCTGACATTAGACAACTTCAGTCGAATGGTGTACCAGCCCCCGCACTCTACCTCAGCCGTGGCGGTAAACTTATCGGTATAACCGTCGAGTGTCGTGATGGAACCATTTGAGGCATTGTAATACGCGCTGTGGGCCACAAAGTTTGGATTGGCAGAGGTACAGTTAGACGCCGGATAAGATCCGGAAGGACTTCCTGAATTAATTGTATTTACCGCAATAGGTATGGTTGTACCGGGGATGGTAGCAATGTTTCGAACGATGGTCTGTCCCGTAGGTGCAGTTGTCCCATTGATATAGCTCCCCTCTAAAAAGAAGCCAAATACATCGTTAAAGTTTGAGCACGTATATCCATCGTACTCGTGAGAGCCGAAGCAATAGTTAAAAGAAATACTATCCGATTGAGCGATAAAACTAAACTCTATCTCAACCATATCCTTAATGGCGTACCCAGAACTGCCCAATTGTGTAAGCACGCTCGCCAATTCCGAATCTGTGAAAGTCACGTTGTTCCCTGCGCCATTAGTCGAAGCTATGACGTCACTCGCATTCTGTGCTGCAACCATCACAATCCCACTTGGTATGGGAAAAGCAGTATCGTTCGCTTGGAAATAACCGATTTGATTTGTGGCCGCCTGCGTCAGTGGCAATCCGTTCTGACCAGAGTTATAAATGGACAATGTAGAGTCTACCAAGATGTTGGCCGCCATCCAATACGGTTTATTGTAATTTCCCGTAGAGCTTACTGTCATGCTTGGGGTTTGAGCACTAACAAAGTGCCCTATGAACAATAAAAAAATGACCAAAGTCTTGCGCATGTCCGAATATAGAAAAATCCGCCGTTATAAGCTGAAGTTTGAATGGCACGTTTAACTTTGGAGAACAATCAAAATAACAACGAATACATGGACCCTAAATCCTTTATCGAAAACCATAAAGACCGCCTTCTCAACGAACTGTTTGAGCTTTTAAGAATTCCCTCAATTTCTGCAGATCCAGCCTACAATGATGATGTTGCAAAATGTGCTGCAGCCATTGAAGATCACATGTCCGCGCTCGGTCTAGAGAATGTAGAAGTTTTCCCAACGGCAGGGCATCCTATTGTGTACGGGGAATGCTTGGTGGACCCTTCGCTACCAACAGTGCTAGTGTACGGCCATTATGACGTTCAGCCTGCTGACCCTATTGAGCTTTGGGATGCAGATCCGTTCGAACCGGTAATCAAGAAGACCGATATCCACCCGGAAGGGGCCATTTTCGCTCGCGGTGCTTGTGACGATAAAGGTCAAATGTTCATGCACCTGAAAGCCTTTGAAATATTAAAAGCCGAAGGCGATGTTCCTTGTAACATCAAATTCATGATCGAAGGTGAGGAAGAAGTGGGTTCAATGAACCTTGAACCATTTATTAAGGAGCACAAAGAAAAATTAGCCTGTGATGTAATTCTCATCTCGGATACAGGAATGATCGCCAACGATGTTCCTTCGATCACAACAGGACTACGAGGCTTGAGCTATGTTGAAGTTGAAGTTACTGGACCTAACCGCGACCTTCACTCGGGTCTTTACGGTGGCGCAGTAGCAAACCCGCTTAATATTCTTGCCCAAATGATAGGTTCCCTGCACGACGAGAATGGTGCCATCACTGTGGAAGGATTTTACGATGGTGTTGAAATAGTTAGTGATGAGGAACGTGCGCTCATGGCAAAAGCGCCATTCTCGCAAGAGGCATTTAATGCTTCTATCGCCATTCCTTCTGGCAAGGGCGAGCAAGGCTACACGACTCCTGAGCGTACCTCAATCCGTCCAACGTTAGACGTAAATGGAATGTGGGGCGGCTATATTGGAGAAGGCGCCAAAACGGTCATCCCTTCTAAAGCTTACGCTAAGATTAGCATGCGATTAGTCCCTGGCCAGGATCCTGATGACATCACTGAAAAATTCACAAAGCACTTTACCGCCATTGCACCGGATAGTGTGCGTGTCAAAATCACGCCGCACCACGGTGGATTACCGTATGTTACCCATACGTCTGACCCGGCCTACCAAAGCGCATCAAAAGCCTATGAAACGACCTTCGGAGTACCGGCCTTACCGGTACGCTCGGGCGGCTCGATTCCGATCGTAGCGCTGTTCGAACAAGTATTGGGTGCGAAAAGTATTCTCATGGGCTTTGGTCTTGATTCAGACGCTATTCATAGTCCAAACGAACACTACGGGGTCTTCAATTATTTTAAAGGGATTGAGACCATTCCCTACTTCTATAAATACTACGCTCAAGCGTAGATTCAGGAAGATTGTAAAAGAAAAAACCACCCGGATTGGGTGGTTTTTTTATGTCGGCTATTCCAAGAGTTTTACCCTTGAAGTGCATCCTTATTGAAAGAGTTGTGAATGTGATAGATGCTCTCAGCATGCTTCACTAACTCTATGAGGTCGAGGATGATGTTCACCTGTAATTTCACCAATCGATTACTCACCTTATTCATGGAGTAATAAGACAATTCGTTATTGAGGTCTTTATTCAATTTCGCCACAACTTTCTTCGCCTTCTCCCCTAGCTGTCCACTGTATTCATCACGACCGCTAAGAATTTGTCGACGCACATCGTCAATGTAGCGCTTGATTTCATCCTCGGCATCAATAATCAAATCGAGGTATTCGCTGCGAGGTACACCGCCAAAGTTGGTGATGTGATTCAAACAATTCACACTGAGCTTCGAGGCAACTCGGTAGAGCTCCACCATATTGTGGTGTGCGTTCACGTGAAGCTCCGCATAGAGCAACTGATCTTCACGACTGAAGGAATTATTAGTAGCAAAGGCCTTTTTAAAATTCTTCGACAGCTTTTTTGAATCCGATTCCAAACGCTTGGTACACTCTAGCAATATGTCCTTGTTAGAGCCGACTAGAGAGCGCAATGACAACGTAACCATTTTGTCTAGGTTACGAAGATCGTCTGCAACACCTTTCTTGTGCAACTCAAACTGCTCGCTGAGTTCTGGCTTAACCTCAATCGCTTCGACATCTAATTCAATGGCATCGGCATTTTTAAATTTTAAATGCGATCGGATCAGAGCTATGGCCGCAACAAGCACAATACTAATGACACCTGCTTTCCCGCCGTAGAACATAATCAGGCCAAACGTAGCGGAAGCAATGAAGGCTATAACAGCAGTCATAATCCATCCACCTACTACTTGCAAGACGCCCGCTACACGATAAACGGCACTGTCCATACCCCAAGCACGATCAGCAAGTGACGTTCCCATGGCTACCATGAAACTCACATAGGTTGTTGAAAGAGGTAGTTTTAAAGAGGTCGCGTAAGAAATTAAGATGGAGGCCGTCATCAAATTGACCGATGCACGCAAGAGATCAAAGCTTGCAGTACTGTCTTCCATCTTGGAGCGGTCGTGGGCGAATCGGCCATTAATGGTGTTCACAGCGTTCTGTCCAATAACGGCACCGAGTACCTTGCCTAGAGATACAAAGACCCCCACTATTCCTCTTGAGAGAGCGTTAGAATTGAAACGCTCGTCGCCATCACCTTGACGAGCCAATTTCACCTCCGTTTGGCTTACATTTCTTGCCTTTTTAGACGTCCATAATGTGATGACCATGATCGCCCCAGCGCCTAATAACATGAACAATGGTGCCTTGGCTTTATCACCTAAGATATCCATGAAAAATAAGTCAGGGGCCATTCCTGAAGCCGACCAGGCTTCTAGTGATTGCCACCCGGCGACAGTGACGCCGATGAAATTGACCAAGTCGTTTCCAGCAAAGGCCATTGCAAGGGAGAATGTACCGGCCAGGACGATGAATTTCAACGGGTTCAGCGCTAATACACGCTGCATGATGAAGGTAAGTATGGTCCAAACTACTGCACTAACCCCTAAAATGGTCAAGGTATTTTCGCCAATAAACGTTCGAATATCTTCACTAATAAAGCTCGCACCTTTCAACCCTTTAATTACTAGGAAATACGTAATCGCCGTGATTGCTATACCTCCAAAGACTGCCCCATAACGACGCAAACCTTCCTTTAGGTTAAAGGTGAACAATAGACGCGTGATGAATTGGACCAAGGCTCCCGAAGAGAACGCCACCAAGACGCTCAAGAAAATTCCGGAAATGATTTTGGTTGCGGTAGAAAAGTTGATGAACTCAGCAAATTCGACTTCCATACCTTGCTGATAGCTGTACAATAGTCCAATGATAAAGCCTGCTCCAAGAAGTTCAAATACGATACTTACCGTAGTTGAAGTCGGCAGCCCAATGCTGTTGTAAAAGTCCAAAAGAATGATATCTGTGAGCATGACGGCCACGAAGACCAACATGATGTTATCGAAGGTGAAGAAACTCGGCACGAATATTCCTTTGCGTGCCACTTCCATCATGCCTTCTGAGGATACAGCCCCTGCGAGAACCCCTATAGAAGCGATAATAAGGATAGTTCTGAACGAAGCAACCTTTGATCCGATCGCCGAGTTCAAGAAGTTGGCTGCATCATTGCTCACCCCTACGGTAAGATCAATGATTGCCAAACAAAAAAGTACAAATACTAATATCTGATACCACATACAGGAGGCCAATTTAGCGCGCTAAAATAACGCAATCATCTACGATGTAAGGAAAGATAAGGTTAAATTTGATGCACTCCTTCGTTCATCAAAACTACATCCAATGAGCTTAAACAGGCTCTCAGAATCTAAAAGCCTCTACCTGCTACAGCATGCCGGCAACCCTGTTCATTGGCAAATGTGGTCAAAGGACCTGTTGCGCGACAATGCTCCTGAACATAAGTTGATGATTATCTCTATAGGTTACTCTTCCTGCCACTGGTGTCATGTGATGGAGGAAGAAAGCTTTGAAGATGCTGAAGTGGCTGAACTTATGAATACCCACTATCGCGCTGTAAAAGTCGATCGAGAGGAGCGCCCAGATATCGACGCCCGCTACATGAACGCACTGCAGCTCATGACAGGAACAGGAGGTTGGCCACTAAATATCATTGCACTGCCCGATGGAACACCCGTTTATGGAGGCACCTATTTTTCACGAAAAGATTGGATGGCTGCGTTAACCCAGGTAGCTGATCTGTGGCAAAAAGAGCCTGAGCAGGTACTTTCTTATGGCGCGCAGATGCAAGAAGGGTTGCAACAAATGATTCAAGTGACGCTCAAGACCAAACCGAATTCATTTAACGCACAAGATTTTGAGGATGTTGTAGGGTTTTGGATGCGCACTGTCGATCCTGTGAATGGCGGACCAAATGGCGCGCCCAAGTTTCCCCTTCCCTCTAATTATGCTTTCCTCTTAGATTACGCTTGCCATACCGGTGATTCCAACGTGCTTGAATATTGTTTGCTCAGTTTAGAGAAAATGGCATTGGGCGGCATTTTCGACTGGGTTCACGGGGGTATAACTAGGTATAGTACAGACCGATTCTGGAAAGTGCCACATTTTGAAAAAATGCTCTATGACAATGGTCAAATTATGGGCGTATTTGCAAAAGCATTTCGTGCCTCTGCAAAAGGCACTTTTCTCACTGCTGCAGAGGCTGTCGCACACTTTTTAGAAGCTGAGATGAAACTTTCAAACGGGTTATACGCAAGCGCTTTAGATGCAGATTCTGCTACACCCGAAGCGGCTAGAGAAGAAGGCGGCTATTACACTTGGACCTCGGCAGAGCTGGACAACCTCAAACTGGAGCAAAGGTCGCTCTTTAACGACTATTTCGACATAACGCCCTATTCCGCTTGGGAAGGGAAATACATTTTACACCGTACAAACAGCTTAGAGGTTCATTGCAAAGAATGGGGCATTTCCATCGCCGAAGGGCTTCGGTTAGAAAATAATTGGCACCTGGCCTTAAAGAATGCCTCGAAGGAGCGTATTCAAACGCATGCGAAGCCCATTCGAGACAATAAAGCATTGTGCACCTGGAATGCACTCGTAGTCCTAGGCTTCTTTGAACTCCACCTTGCTGCACCACAGAAAGGCTACATGGAGAAAGCAGTTGAATTACTTAGTGCTATGAGAGCGCATCTCTTAGAGGAAGGCACGGTATTGCATGAATTTGGTGGTGATCAAGGGTTTCTTGACGACCATGCAACCCTCGGTCTTGCACTTCTCAAAGGCTATGCATTAACGGGCAACGAGGAGTATGTAGTTGATGCAAAAAACATCGCCACTAGCATTGGTGAGAAGTTTTCTAAAGAAGAGAGTAGCTTCTACTTGTATGCTGCTGGTGGGGATAACGCATGGGAAGAAGTCATTGAAATTGAAGACAATGTAATACCAAGTGCGAATTCTTATACAGCTCAGTTCTTTTATGAGCTTGGCTGCTATACAGGGCATCACACCTGGATAGATCGCAGTACTCAAATGATGGAATCTATTCACGGGAAGGTTTTTAAGCACGGACAAAACTTTTCGAATTGGCTCAATCTTGCCTTAATGCAATCCTACGGCTCTAAAGAACTTGTCGTGGTTGGTGAAAAGGCAGGAGCTTTATTAGGAAGTTTGACCGAGAACAATTACCGACCGAACACCCTCTATTTGCAGAGTGAACGACAAGGGACACTCCCGCTCACTTTGAACAGAAAGAGTGATGCCTCAAAAATCTATGTTTGTGAAAATGGCACCTGCAACCTGCCTACCTCATCTACCGAAGAAGCCGAACGACTATGGAAAGCTTAGATACTAGATGCCCTTGGTGCCTTGGTTCCGATCGCTACAAAGCATACCACGATTTAGAGTGGGGACGTCCAGTCCGAGACGAACGAAAGATGTTTGAGTACTTAATTCTTGAAACTTTCCAAGCTGGACTTAGTTGGATTACCATTCTGAATAAACGGGATAATTTTCGTGAGGCTTTTTTCGATTTTAATGCTGATAAAATCGCTAGAATGGATGACAAAGATGTGAATCGTCTGATGCAAAATGCGGGAATCATAAGGAATAGACAGAAGATCCAAGCTGCCATCCATAATGCCAAAGTGCTCAAAGCGATGCACCACCGTGATGAGCGACTTGTAGATGTTCTTTGGAGTTATCTCGACGGAAAACCCTTGAATATGAGGCGAACTTCCATAGAAGAGTTACCAGCAGTAACCGACCTAGCAGCTAGGATTTCTAAAGACCTTAAGAAGCTCGGCTTTAAATTTATTGGCCCCACAACGATGTATGCGCATATGCAGGCCAGCGGCATGGTCAACGATCATTTGGTAAGCTGTCCTGCTTACGAAAAATGTTTAGAGTAGTTTCTTAGTAGACTTCAGAGCCACAAAATCCTTTAGGTAATAGGGCTCGAAATAAGCGACATCTTCTTTCACCATGGCTGGTGTATCGAGGAGATTGGCCATATCCTTGGCGCTCGGATAAGCATTCTCTGCATAGATCCAGTTCGAATTACCGTGTAAGTGACTCACCTTTTCAGCGGCGTCACCTATGACCTGAACCTGCTTATTGGCCAAATGTTCCCAAGATTTTTCAGTTACGATCACCGCTTCAACAGCAGATGCTGGATGAAAAACACCTTCTTTTCGCACCCAATGTTGTGCGTACACCTCATCCCTACGTGCATCAATTACGGCTATGACTTCGTCCCCTTTGACCTGGGTCATATCAAAGCAACCGAGTGTGGGTAAACTGTATAAGGGCAACTTCGCTGCATAGCAGATGCCTTTAGCAGCACTAACACCAATCCGTAAACCTGTGTAGGAACCGGGGCCTTTACCCACGCACACTCCTTGAATACCGGAATAATCTAGACCGGCAGTTTGCATGCATTCTTGTACAAGGAGATGCAGACGCTCACCATGAACAAACTTATCTGCGCGCTCCGCACTCTGGGCAATTACCCGATTGTCAGAAACGATAGCAACACTACAATTCTTGGTTGCTGTTTCTATACAAAGGATCATTTTTCTTCTTTGAGTTTGATGGATGCGCCGTTTTTAAGCTCTCTCGATACAGCGCTGTAAGGTCCAACGACTATTTCTGTGCTATCCTCTACTCCATCAAGGATGATGTATTCATCGTCTTGGATACCGCTTTTGACTACCTGAACGTTCACCTTACCTCTTTGAGGAACGAAAACCACTTCGAAACTTTCGTCCGAGTCGTCAGAAGCACCGTATCGCTTGGCCGTAGTGCTGGTGTCTTTACGCACCGAAACGGCTTGTATCGGCGCAACTAGGGCACCTTTCACCTTGTTTGTGATAATCTCAACGGTTGCCGTCATTCCAGGACGGAATGGATTTGCACCATAGGTAGAACGCAAGTGCTGGTAGCTACTATTTAGAATGCGAATCTTAACCTCAAAGTTTGTTACCTGATCTGCAGAAGCACCAAGAGCAAGGTTTGCACTATTGGCGATCTCACTAACTACACCCTCGAATTTTTCGCCTAGGAAGGCATCTAACTCAATATAAGCCGTATCACCAAGCATCAATTTGACAATATCGTTCTCGTTAACCTCAACCAAAACCTCCATGGTATCCAGCTCTGCGATCCTGAGCATTTCTGTTCCTGTCATCGTAGCGGTTCCAACTACTCGCTCGCCAAGCTCAACATTCAACTGGGTAACGGTACCCGAAATTGGTGCAACAATGGACGTTCGCTTCAAATTTTTGTATGCTTCGTCCAGATTCGCCTCTGCACTCTGCAGGTTGTATTGTGCACTTTCCTGCTGCAATTCAGCTACGGTGATCGCGCGTTGTGCGGCATCAAATTCTTGCTGAGAAATAGCGCCTTTTTCAAACAAAACTTTATTTCTCTCCCATAATTTGTTCGCCTCTATCAAACTGGCCTTGCTTTGCGCCAAGCCTGCTTTTGCACTATTCACTGCCGCACGCGATCTTGTAATGGCACTTTCATAGAGATCTGGATTGATCTTAACAAGCAGGGTGCCTTCATCAACGTATTGACCGTCGACAACATTTACCTCAATGATTTCCCCACTTACTTCAGGACTCATTTTAACCTCAACTTCGGGTTGAATCTTTCCACTAGCAGTTACCGATTCAACAACGGTTCTCTTGTGTACGTAACCCAACTCTACCTCAATGGCATCGGAGTTTGAATCTATCCAACCCTTCTTTTTCGCTACAATGGCCACGATGATCAGTAGAACAACGGGTACAATAATTTTATAATTCATTTTCATCGGTAGTGGTGGTTAAAGGGTGATCTGATTGAATAAATAAAACTCAAGGACTTTGACCTTGAACAAGTAATCAAATTTGGTTTGAATTTCTTGGCTTTTAGCAGCTAGAAATTGGTTTTTCGAAAGCCCTAGATCAAAAGCGCTAATTACACCTTGATCAAAATTTAATTGCGCATTGTTAAGCGCAAGTTCTGCTGCTGCAGCTGAAGCATTGGCTGCATTGTACAAAGCCAACGAGTTCTTAGCGTCAACAAGAGCTCTTTCGATGGTTTGGCGCACCGCGAGCTCACTAGCCTGCTTGTCCAAGGCGGCATTGTTTTCTTGAATCTTCGCGCGTTGCACAGCAGCATGTGTCTGTCCGCCGTTAAATAAAGGCACTTGAAAACCAAAGCCAATGAATTGGTTCCAATTATCTGCAAGCTGATTGCTAATGGTGTATTTAATCTGTGAGTTCGGATCAGGGACATTAACCGTTTGCGGCAATTGAAGGATGTTACCCGTTGTCGGATCCTCTACCAATGTGTAGGTTGTGAGCTCAACGTAATCCGTAAAATACGGCAAGCCTTGAACGTAGTTAGAGTTCAGCTGGGCCAAGAAAAACAGACTAGGATACCTCGCTGCATTCGCTAGTTGAACGCCGTATTCGGCACTTTGAAGATTCGCTTCCGCCGCTCGTACTGAAGGTTGTTTGCGGATCGCTTCTTCCTTCAAATCGGTCCTGCCGTAATCCTGTAAACTCAACTGGCTAAGGTTCACTTCGGGCATTTCAATCGTGAAATCCTCAAAATCATCTTCAAGCTGTAAGAGTTGATATAGCTGCAGCTTGCTCAAAAGCACCGCGTTTCTTGCACTGGTAAGGTTGCCTTCATCATTTTTGGTCTGAGCAACACTTTGCAGGTAATTATCCTTAGAGATTGCTCCGTTATCAAAGAGCAGTTGCGTTCTTTCCAAGCTTTGGATGGAGGTGTTCAACTGGCCCTGGGCAACCTCTTCAAGCTGCATGTTTACAATGATCTGCAAATAGGCCGAAGCAATATTTAGAAAAGTATTGTTTTTGACGTCTTCAAGTTGGTAAAGCGCAGCAACGCTGCTCATTCTCGCTTGTTGAAGCTGGTATAAGTTTCTACCTCCCGATAGCAAGGTCCAGTTCCCAGAAGCTGTGGTACTGAGGGTTTGTCGTGAACCCGGCTGACGCGTGTTGGTGATTGGATCAATGGTCAGACCGAAGTTCCAGTAATATCCACCGTTAATATTTGCGGTAGGAAGGAATGCAAGTTTGCTTTGCATTTCTGTCAATTTCGCATTGGCCAAGGCATTCTGACCGCGCTGAATATCGATACTATGCGTTCGTGCATGCTCGATACAACGGTTAAGCGACCAGCTTTCCTGCGCCCAAGAAGCAGGGGTGGTAAACGCTAGAAGTATTAAAAAGAATAAGGATTTCTTCATCAGTACTACGGTAAGGTTAGTGGTACCTCGAAGATAGTGGATTTAGTTGGCTTTTTTCGCTCGGTACAAACGGTAGGCAATACCCCCAATAATTAGGTAAGGGAAAATCATCAAATACAAGATACCGTAGTTCAATCCAGCGCCAAATCCACCACCATCTGCGCTCTCAGCAACTGCCTTACACATGCTGCACTGCGCCATACTAATCAATGGCAATGAAAAAAAGAATATCGCTAGAAAAGCCCGTCTCATCAATAATACGGTTGCATGAATAGGTACACCAAAACACCCGTCAGGCTTACGTACAACCAGATAGGAAATGAAAATTTGGTGATTTTCTTATGCTTTTCAATATCGTTAGTCCAACCACGCCAAATACTCAAAAGAGCCAATGGAATCACTGGAATACTCAAGATGATATGAGAGATAAGAATAAAGAAATAGACGTATCGCACTGTGCCTTCACCGAGAAACTTAGCACTTGGATGAGTTGTATGGTAAATCACATATGAAATCAAGAACACTGAACTCAATACCAAGGCAGATATCATGAATGTTCTGTGGATGATTATGCGTTTGTTCTTGATCGCCACGAGCGCCATGAGCAAAAACAAAAAAGTCAGACCATTCAGTACAGCATGTACCAGCGGTAAACTGCTTACTGGTGTATTCTCAGTCATACCTAGACTCATTTTCCACTCTGTAGGCATGATCATCAATAACCCTACAGCAACTGGGATAACTGCACTAACGATGTAAATAAAATTGAGGACTTTCTTGTCCTGAGCTACATTAGTCATCTAACAAATTGTGTTTGTCCCGCTCGTATTCAGCGATTAATACCTTGATGTCCGATTCTAAATCGTTCAACTGTGTTACGTCTAAAACATCATAAGAGCCTACAATGTTTCCTAGATCATCTTTTCTACTGCGAATGTTCCCATTCCAATCCACAATGATGGCATTAGTACTGTGTAAGAATCCACCTTCTGCGGTTTGGTCTTCAAACGCATTTAGGAACAAGCTTTTTGCCAAATCATAAATAGGCTCCTTCTCCCCTGTCGCAAAAAGCCACTTACCCTCTCTGTAATTGCGTTCTTTCTGATAGGTCGCCAATGCTTGTACAGAATCCTTTTCGGGATCCACTGTAATGCTTAGCAGCTTAAAGTCTGGATACCCCTTAAAACGACTCTCAATATCATTGAGGTGAAAATTCATAGCTGGGCAAATCGTGGGACACGTTGCAAAAAAGAAACTCACTACATAGATGGTGGAATCCATGGTAGTTTTATTCACGGGTGTTCCTTGCGCACTAAGAAGTTCAAAGTCTGGTATTTCGTAGTAAACAGTATCTCCACTTTCCTCATCATACACCTTCTCTCCTACATAATCTAGGGTCTGAAAGAATACTTCGTTCTGTCCGTAAACAAAGATGATGTAAACTAAAGCGGGTAGCACTAATACTGCGATTAGTGCTACCCGTTGAAATACTGTTATCGCTTTCATTAACTAAAAAGGTATGAACCTTCGGTCAATAAGATAAATGTCAAATACGGGATAAGAATCAAGCTAGGGAGGTACAATGCGTACTTCATCGCTTTCTTTTCATACTTCACGTGCATGAAAATTTGTACGATGTATCCTGCTTTTACCAACGTCAATAGGATGAATACGATATTCAAGATTGACGTTCCAATTACTTGAGTCAATAAAAACTCAGGCTTGATAATACCTAAAACCACCTCGACTCCGGTGATCACTAAAAGGATCCAGAAAACTTTCCAAATCCACCATGTTCCATTGTGTTCTGCCATGATTTCTTTTTTTTATACGAGGTAGAAGAATGTAAATACGAATACCCATACAAGGTCTACAAAGTGCCAGTACAAACCAACCTTTTCAACCATGCGGTAATGACCTCTTCTCTCGTACGTTCCTAGTAGAACGTTGTAGAAAATTACAAAGTTGATGACTACCCCAGAGAATACGTGGAATCCGTGGAATCCTGTGATGAAGAAGAAGAAGTTTGCGAACTGCTTTCTTCCGTATTCGTTGTGAATCATATTCGCTCCCTGAACAACATCACCAGCCTCTAGGAAAGCAACACTTTCCGCGTGGGTAAAAGCACGACCTGCTTTTCCTGGTTCCTTCAGGTAAAGAGAGGCATCTCCTTTCATCGAAGAAAGAACCTCTGTTTTAGTAAATGTCTCACCATGGTTGCTCGCGTGACCTTCTTCCATGCCATGTACAACCTGGCTGAAGCTCAAGCGCTCACCTTCCGCGTTGTAAACATGTAGAATTTCTTGACGTGCTGTTTCAACTGCACCGCTATCTCCCATGATGAAGTGGTACCACTCCCATGCCTGCGAGCCAACAAAGATAAAACCACCTACGATGGTCCATAACATCCAGTTCGTAACGGCACCTCTGTTCATTTTTTCACCGGCATTTACTGCCAATACCATAGTCACAGAAGACATGATCAGAATGAACGTCATCAAGGCCACATAGAGCAATGGCTGGTCGCCCTCTAGACCCGGAAAGTGAGTAAATACGTTTTCAGCAATAGGCCAAGTGCTTTCATACTTGAAGCGCATTAAACCATAGGCGGTTAGGAAGCCCGAGAAGGTCAATGCATCTGATAACAAGAAGAACCACATCATGAGCTTACCGTATCGAGCGCCCATAGGTCTCGATCCTCCGCCCCAATGGTTGGTATCTTGGATTAAATCAGCATTAGAAGACATAACGAGTGTTTTGAATTATGATTCGTGCAAATCTAACGAATAAGAGTCAAAAAGATGAATAAATATATCCACAAAAGGTCCACAAAATGCCAGTAGATGGACGCCAACTGAACACCGTGATAATCCTCCTGGGAATACTTACCTCCGTAAGCTCTTACAGTCGTGTAGAGTAATGAGATGATACCGCCACCTAAGTGAGCGAGATGGAACAGGGAAATGGCATAGACCCACGAGCCTGCGGGGTTGGAGCCAGGTCCTGTGAAAAATACTTGTTCATTGATCAATTCTCCCCAGCCTCGAACCTGCAAAACAGCGAAGACTACGCCAAAAACAATAGTCAACCACAAGAAGAGTCGCAAACGTCCTTCCTCACCATTAGAAATTGCTTTTTTCCCTAGCCAAAGTGTCAAGGATGAAGCTATAATTGCTACGGTACTATAGTTAAAGGCAGTAGGCAATTCAAAAACAAGCCAGTTCCCAGATTCTACCAACGTGGTTCTACTTACCACATACCCGGAGGTCAAACCCGCAAAGGCCATAATGATTGAGCCGATTCCGATCCATAAAAGCGGTTTAGATGCTTTTCTTCGTTGTTGTGCTAATGTTTCCATTCTTAGATAAATCTATCAATAACATAAATGAGCTGCATACCCGTTAGATAACCGATACTGCTCAGCATTAGTTTTCTTGCGACCTTATCGTCACCGCTCTTCAAGAGTTTCATCCCATTGCTAAGTACCCATAGGCCGAGTAGCAATACCAGCGCAGCACCCGTGTAACTCAAAGTGAGTTCGCCTGTAATTCCAAAGACAGGGAGAATACCAACAACGATCATCCAAATCGTGTAAATAATCACATACAACTGGCTCGGACGGTCCTTTGCACCTGAGGGCAACAAGTTGTATCCCGCTCTTTTGTAATCTTCAAAGGAGAACCAAGCAATGGCCCAGAAGTGCGGAAACTGCCAAAAAAATTGTTGTGCGAACAAGGTGCCCGTTTCTATATCAAAATCGTTTCGCGCCGCTACCCAACCGAGCATATAAGGTATGGCTCCCGGGAACGCTCCGACAAACACTGCCAAAGACGTTCGTGCTTTTAACGGTGTGTAAATCACCGCATACAAGAAGGCACTTAACCCACCGAAGAACGCAGAAAGCACATTGATACTGTAAAGCATAAACAATCCGACCAAGAGTGCAAGAACCGCTGCCGTGTAGGCTTGAGCAACCGTCATCGTACCTGCTGGAAGTGGTCGGTTTTTAGTCCGGTTCATCAGGGCGTCCTGCTCTACCTCATAAATTTGATTGAATGCGTTTGAAGCCGCAACTACAAGCAATCCACCAAGAGTGAGAAGAAGAAGTTCAACCCATGAAAAGACTTCATATCCTAAAAGGTAACCCGCTATCGAGCTAAATACTACAGATACTCCCAATCGAAGTTTCCCTAATCGGATGACTTCTTTAAAAAGTGATGGTTTCTTTTCGTTTGACACCTAATAGAAATTTGACGGTGCAAAGATAAGATACACCGCTGTGAAAATGTGAGACTTATAGCACAATAAAGTGCGGATTCAATAAGTCTTCCTTATTGTATCTCAACGGAGTTCTACCCTCCTTTTCTACCATGCTAAATCCTGCCGCCTCAACTACTGCTTGACCCGCAGCGGTATCCCACTCCATGGTTGGCGCAAAACGTGGATAAACGTCAGCCAATCCCTCTGCCACCATGCACATTTTAAGCGAAGAGCCCTTGGAAAGAATGGCAACCTCTCCATGTTTTTCACGGTATTGTTTCAAGAAGTTTTCCGTTTCTTCATTCATGTGACTTCGGGAACCCACTGCAGTAAACGGTCGATCGAGCGAAACCGGCAGATTAACACCTGTTTCTAATGTTTCCTTGCTCACTACAGACGTTGGAGGTAAAGTGAGTTTCTTAGCGCCTTTTGAACCTGCACCAACATAGAGCTCGCCGGTAACAGGCACGTAAACCACCCCCATAATTGGTCGACCTTGTTCAACCAAAGCAATATTGACGGTAAACTCACCATTGCGCTTGATGAATTCTTTGGTACCGTCCAGAGGATCTACTATCCACAGCTTCGACCACGAAGAACGCTCGTTGAACGGAAGGTGTTTACCTTCTTCACTCAGAACTGGAATCCCTGTGGGTTCAAGCAAGGACATAATGGCTTTGTGGGCTCGAGTATCAGCCTGTGTCAGGGGACTGTCGTCGCCTTTGACCTCAACCTGTGTCTCTTCATTATTGTAGACCTCAAGGATTTCGATTCCACCGTGCAAAGCTGCCTGTGCAGCGATAACCGTAAGTTGATCCAATGTCTGGCTCATAAATGTTTTTTTGATCGTTCAAAAATAGAAAAGCCCGAGCCAAAGGCCCGGGCTTTTTATACGTTGATTTACCGATTACTGCAATCTAGCATTGATCGGCACAGTGTATTGCATACGTACAGGCTTACCGCGCTGCTTCGCAGGGATAAATGTTGGAAGCTTTTTAATTACGCGCATTGCTTCGTCATCAATCAGCTTATCTACACCACGTGCAATAGTTACTGAGCTTACCTTTCCGTTTTTCTCAATTACGAAGTTGACGTACACCTTACCCTGGATACCCATTTGGCGAGCCAATTCTGGGAATTCAAAGTTTTTACCGATGTGCTTCATGATTTCCTGGTTGAAACACATGAATTTGTCATCTTCTGTAGCTTTCTTTTCACAACCTGGGAAGATTGGCTTGTTCTCTACAACGGCGAAGTTGAAGATTTCATCGTCCTCTTCTTCTTCCTCAACGATTTCGATTTCCTCGCTCTCGTCAGTTTCAGTCGATTCAAATTCCACTTCCTCGATTTCCAAATCGTTTTCTACAATCTGAATCACCTCTGGCGGTGCCGGTGGAGGTGGTGGAGGTGGTGGAGGTGGCGTTCTGTTTGTGATAATCGCAATCTCGTCTTCATCGTCATAGCTCATCTTACCCAGCTCACCAGGACCTGATTCGTAAGATCTGTATTCCAAAACGAAGAGCGTGAGCGCCAAAGACAACGTAAGACCGATCAGCAAGAAGAGATTCTTCTTGTTTTCTGCGTCTGCATTGTAGGTTTTTCTATTCTTCATGCGTTAGAAATAATTGAAGTGCTAAAATAGCCAAAACTACCATTAGCACAAATGTGTTTTTAAGAGTTATTTCTTGAATTGTACAGGTATGGTATAAGTAATACTCACGGGGGCGCCATTTTCTGTGGCAGGACGCACTATCTGTGGTAAAGAGCGCATCACCTTGACCGCTTCATCTGAGGCCAATTCAGAAAAACTTTTCAGCACTTCAGGCTCCTGGAGTTGGCCTTCTTCGTCAAAGGTGATTTTAATAAACACCTTCCCTTCTTCTTCCAATCCTTCCGGGTATTTCAATGTGGTCATTACGTGCTCCATGAGTGTCCTGTTAAAACAAACCTGCATCTCTTCACCCACCTCAATGTGTTGGCACCGTTCAAAGGTCGGCGCGACCATTTCTTGCGCCAAAGCAGGGATAGTGGTTAAAAGGAAAAATAGAAGTACTGCTTTAAATTTCATGATTACTGTAGCTTGACATTTACGGGCAAAATGTACGACATTCTAACGGGCTTACCATTGATTTTAGCTGGGGTGAATTTTGGCAAGCTCTTCACCATTCGAATCGCTTCCTCAGAAATCAGCTCGTCTTCACCTCGAACAACTTTGGCCTGAAGTACTCGACCGTCTTTTTCAATGATAAATTCTACGAACACCTTCTCAGCGTTGGAAAACATCATCATGGCATCGCTAACTTCGAAGTTTTTGCCAACAAACTTCAACAACTGCTGCTGAAAACACACGAAACGTTCATCGTCTGTCACCAATGATTCACAGCCTTGGAACACTGGCCTAGACTCCACTGCAGTGAACTTGTAAATATCATTGTCAATGGGATCAGGATCAATAATCTCGACAATTCCATCGTCGATAACACCCGAAAACAAACTAAGGTCTATGGCCGGAAGCGACGCTGTATTTGGGACTATGGTTATGATGTTAGGATTCACCTTTGCGCTTTGTTGTGCAATAGGCTTGGAGGGCATCGCTCGTTGGGTAATGGGCACGACCCAATCCTCCTCTTCGATGTAATAGCCGCCATCATCTTCTACAACCATTAAAGGACGCTCACTCACGGTCCACTCTAAAGCGGTATAGGCCGCGCTAAGAGACAAAACCAATCCTAGGATTAAGAACAAGGGACGCTTGTTTTCTAAATCGGCTTTTGCTGTTTTTCTGATTTTTAGGCTCATAGGTTCTCATTTTAAGGGGTTATGAGATGTAGAGCCAAAAAACTATGCCAAAATCCGATGCAGTACTCGAGAGGCGACCATGCCTGATACGGCGCCAGCCGAATTGG
Organism: Bacteroidota bacterium; assembly: GCA_003385605.1. GTDB lineage: Bacteria > Bacteroidota > Bacteroidia > Flavobacteriales > Schleiferiaceae > UBA10364. Next base: position 85,070 of record QQUU01000007.1, on the reverse strand, counting down.
CCAAGGCATCTAAAAGATCTGCAGATCGCCCTAGCCCCATCCAATCCTGTAGCAATTCTATGAAACCTCCTACAGCAATTGCAATGAGCCAATACAGGGCGGCTTTTCTCTTTTTAATGGGTCGCTTGTACCCTCTGGATGAAGCGAAATAGAGCAAAATAGTCCAAGAGAAGTACAGGATGAAGTGAACCAGTTTATCGCTGATATTCATTTCCCAACCTGGGTCTAAGTTGCTGACCGGAGCCAGGCAAGCATAGAAAATTAAAAAGCCCCAACCAATGGCAGGGGCTCTATATATCCATGGATTGCGCATGATTATCCAAGCATTGCTTCGTACGCTGCAGCATCCATTAAACCGTCCAATTGAGACGCGTCATTAATCTTGATTTTCACCATCCAACCTTCGCCGTATGGATCGTCGTTCACAGCCTCAGGCGCATCTTCAAGTCCTTCATTAAATTCAAGCACTTCTCCCGCTACTGGTAAGAACAAATCACTTACTGTTTTCACAGCTTCAACACTTCCGAAGACCTCATCTTGATCTAAAGATTCACCTTCCGTATCAACATCAACAAATACGATATCACCTAATTCGCTTGCTGCAAATGCTGTAATTCCAACAAAGGCTTCATCACCTTCAACGCGGATCCATTCGTGGTCCTTTGAGTACTTTAAGTTATCTGGGTAATTCATTCGGGTATGTTTTTGACAAATGTAAACTGATTTTTATTTCCGTGCGGTCTATTGTGCAAGATTAAATCTAAACGCAATTCCGGCGTTGGTGTTCAAGGTTGGGAATGCATTAGACGTCTTAAACTTGCTCACCGTTTGATCGTAGTACAAGCGTGCGGTCAATTTTGACGATAGCATGTAATCTGCACTTGCCTTCACAGACCAAATACGCTGTCCTGCGGTAACCTGGTCAACACCCTCTTGAATACGACGAATTACAGTTTGGTTGTCGCGCAAACTGAAGTCCAATTTCAAATCGAGGTTAGAAGTGATCTTTTGTGGACGGCCATCACTGACGATATTAAAGCTCACGTCCTTGATAATATATCCGGTTCCAACGACAACCTCCATACCGCGGGTATCGCTCAACTGATTATTGACTAGCGATAGGTTGAGTTGTCTGTTGCGCTTAATGTCTAAGCGCAGACTCGCTTGATTTTTCAAACGCATATTTAGTCCGACGAAGGGACCGAAATTTTCAGCGATACTCACCTGAGAAATTTGCTCCAGTGGCAAGAAGTCTCCATTGGTGTTTCGAATATTATTTGGTGGCTCCCCATTCTGAATACGCTGCTGTAAAAGCATGTTGCTCTGGTACGAATTCATCGTGTACATGCTCTTGTAGGTATGGGTCAGTGTAAAGGTTTGGAAGTTCTTCTTGAACCATGGAATCTTCATGAGTCCATTGAAGTTCACGTTCCAATTAGGCATCGGTAGATCAGGACGTCCGTTCATCACTACCTCGCTAGGATCCATGCCGCCATAAGCCGCCAAGAAAGCGGGCACAAGAACCTCAGCACTGTTGTAACTGTAGCCGTCGTACCCTTCTCGAGTCCCTGTGCTATCATCGGCGGCGGTGATGAAGTTTCCAACATAGGTAGGATCGTTGGCAGCCTTATTGTCTCTTAATCGTTGAGAAATGGTGTTTCTGTTCGCCAAGAAGAGGTCATACACTGGAGAATTCGATGAATCAATCGGTTCAAAAGCACTACCGATCGAAAGGAAACTGATGGAGTAATTCCCATTGTCCATCGGGTTGAAATTGTAGAATCCAGCCGGCAAACCTAAAGTGGTATCAATTAGCGGATCGTGGTACCTAAAAATGGACGAGCTGTTCAGACCAGCCACCTTAGAAGCCGTAATCTGTATTCTGAAATCTTGCCACGGTTCAACAGTAGCACGGAAGTTCAAATTCTCCGTAAAGGTCTTCTGGAACTGGTTCGGTTGCTTGGTGTTTTCGGTGAGCCATCCATTGGCAGCTGCGAGCGCTTTGATATCACTCTGACGGCCGAATACAAAATCCAAACCAGGAGACATTAATGCACTTGGATCCATCCCGAAGTACGTAGGATTGGTAATGAGGCCTGGCAATAATGTACCGTTTGTTTGGGCATAGGTGAGCGAGGCTGAGCGGACCATCATAGCTATACGCGCTGCGCCTAGGAGAATCTTGCTGTCTTTCTTCTCCTTCTCTTTTTCTTCTTCCTTACCCTCTTTTTTAGGCGCACCTCGTCGCTGTGGTGCACCTCGTCGCGCTACAGGCTGCGGTCTTCCACCTTGATTCGCTTTTCGCAAGAATGGAACCTGGTTGTAGAAGTTAATGAAGTTGGCATTCGCAGAGAACTGGATGTTGTTTGAGTTCTGTGCACGATTACCGAAGTATAATTCAGGTTTTGCCTTTGGATTCAATGCCGCTGTCGAATTTGTCTGCCAATCGTAGTTGCCTGAATAACGGACACTTGCAGATGTCCAATCCATAAACGGCAACTTACTCACCGGGATTTGCCAGTTGACATTAAGCGTTTGGTGAAATTGGGTTGGTCTTCCCAAACTTGACAGACCAGCAATAATTGTATCTCTGTTTGCCTGGGTTTTAGGATCACCCGGCATTTCATCCACCCTACTCTGCGCAGTTGCATTATAGTCTAGCTTCAATCCTTTAGATAGATCGTAGGCAACGTCGTACATGCGTTTCGAGGTCAACGCCTTGTTATACGTTACCGGCAATGCGATTGAAGGATCAAACGTATTGCGCATTTGCATGGTCGCCAATTGTCTCCTTAACTCCGTTCTCATGCTCACCTTTGAAGGCAAGTAGTAGAAGTTGAAATCCCGAATCAAAGCCAATTGCTTGCTTTGGATCTTGTTTTTAAATGGCGCAATATTCTTTGGACGTGTCTGGTAGTTGTAATTCACCGATGCGGTATGCATAATGCGGTGATCTTGCACAATATTGATGTTTCTGCGGTCACTCTCCGTAAAGGCGTATGAGGTGTTGAAGTTGCTAATGGCGAATGGAGAGTTGGCCCAATTAATTCCTTTCGCTTTTGTTGGCCCACCTTCCTTTTTGCCACCGCCTTTTGGAGGCGATTTTGGTGCAGCCGGCCGTGGACCCCCGGCGCTCTTTTCTTTGCGAACATTCGTAAAGTTGATGCTCTTTCGCATCTGGTACTCCTGACCTGCAAATCTTAGGCTATCGCGTTCCTCTTGCGTATCTACTGCCGCTAAGGACTCCTTGAAATTAATATCCGGATCTAGTGGGTTGAACTGTGGGTTTTTGAAGCTCTCATTGAAACTGAAGAACATCGGGAACTTGATGCCCGCCTCTTGAGGCAAGAACTTGTCTAGATTTACATTGGTTTGAACCCCGTACGAGCGCTCTGCGAATTTGTTTCGTTCGTTCACCGTCTGGTCAATAGACCCAAAGCCTATGGTGCTCATCGTACCCGTAAGATTCACATTGGCAACGTCTGCAAGTTTGGCACTAGCTGTGGCTGTTGCGGCCCATCCGCCGCGATTGTCAAAGTCACTCAAACGCAACTCATTGACCCAGATTTCGGCACATTTAGCCAAGCCATCGTCTCCATCGCTTGCTGTACGCTTTTTCGGATTTCGAACACCCACGAGTAAGGTTCGGATGTTGCCCAAGTTTGGTGCACCTACGACAGAAAGTTTGTGACCTTCTGGTGTGGTGACCGTGTATTTATTGACTAGACTCAAGGTTGGGTCGTTTTCCATCGCGGCGTTTCGCGTGAGCTTGAGCGTTTTCAAATCCTCAAATACTACATCAATATTGTTGTCGTTCGGCCAGATGTCTTCGGGCAATAACGCACCCCAAGGAGTTACTTTTAGAGGCACCTCGTATTCGTAATAGTTGCCGTTGTAATCGGAACCGAGGCGCACAAAAATGCTGAGATCGCCGTCATTCAAATCCTCAATCTCGCCAGCGGCCTCCGCGTGAACGAACATGCGCAATCGCTTGTACATCCGCATATCAAAATTGAAGTTGCGGAATACCGCGCGCGCATCACCGTCTTGGATATCACAGATTTCGAGCGACATACTTTGCTCGTTCTGTTGGATGATTTGTGTACCGCCGTACACCAACTGACGTTCGATATCAGGAGGCAATACGTATGGAATAGGCGTACGCCCGCCGTTCTCTTCAAGGTTCACGGCATTTACATTGAACGAGGTTTCATCGTCCTCGTCAATAGGCACATTGTCACGAATGTCGTCCAAAGAGAATGGGAATCGACGCCATTCGCCTCGAACCAGTTCAAAGCGTGCAAATCGCATAACGATAGGATCCTCGAAATCTCGAACAAACATTCTCAGGAATCGAATGGAACGGAAGTCGGTGATTCCACCTACTTTCTTTTCTGGCTCGAAGACCGGAATCTTGAATTGGACCCAACGGGTAGGACGTGATAGACCGTTTGGCAAATCGTGACTGTTCGTCTCGTAAATATCGGTGATGTAATTCTGGCCTACCACCAAATCCTCGGGGCGCATCGATACGCGGTATTGGAAGTAACTTTCTGTTTTACTCAGCGTCTGATCGCGGTTGGCGTCTTCCTTATCCGGTACGTTGGTTGCCGATGCTGGCGCACCGTTGACCGTTAAAGTTGCACTGTTTCCTTGTGTCCCATTAAAGGCCTTGTAGCGCTCCATGATATCAGCACTTTCAGCATCTAAGCTGTCGCTGCGGTAAAAATGGAAATTATCGCGAGACGGGTCAGGATACGCACTTTGGTAGGCCACTGAACCCGTACCGTAGGCATTAGAAATTCTATTCAAATAGCTCGATGAACCGCTGGGCGCCCAAGTGCGCTCTTCACTGTCGAGCAATGCATCGAAACCAACATCCTGAGCATCACGGGCACCTGCCGCGTTGTCGAAGAATTCTGTGATGGGTTGAATTTCACTCAAGTATCCCCAGCGCGTGCTGTCCATTTGGCTTTTATCGCCGTTGGCAGGAATACCGTTTTCAAAGCTTTGTCGACCGTCCTTCAAGATGTCCTCGCTTACACTACCGAGGTTGAAGTACAAATCACCACCGTCTGGGGCATTGTCATTCTCGTAGAATGGATCCATCACCCAGAATTGGATGAATTCTATGTTTTGCTCCTCAAAGTTGTTGATCTGCAGTGGACGCATGATACCCGCCCAGCGTGAAGATGGATCAGCAAGTGAACCGTCAGCAGTTAGTCCAGCGCTTATGCCCGGTTCTCCTTCCACATCGAAGTTGTAGGGTCCTGGCTCGCTCGGGTAGTAGGCCAAATCAAACATGGCCAAGTTTCGTGCTTCGTTTTGCGCTAAAGAGTAGTTCGGGAAGACCTCTTTCACCAAAACTTCACGCATGCGTTGGTCAGAGGTGATCTCCGGATCGTTGCGAATATTATCAGGCACTGCACTACCTCCAGTATACAAGGATGGGTCAATGATGTACCAAGCCAATTTTGCACGGTTGTACCCGTACGCCAAATCATTGTTGAGTGCACTCTCCGGGAACAAGTCGTCTTGGTTGCCTGGGGTGGACGCCAAATTCCAAGCATTCAAGCTGCGCAGGTCAATGGTCGTCTGTGAACTTTCAAAATCATCGAGGTAGGTAGTCTCCGAACCTGTAATTCGAATGCCTCGAGGAGAGCCTGGAATGAGGTGGGCGAATTCACCACGGAATTGGAGCTGACTCTTTTCCTTGGTTTCGATAAATGGCAGTGCATCCATCAATCGCGTGAGGTAGGGTGCCTCGTTGCTGTAGTTGGTATTCATCCCCCAAATCGTATTCGAAATAGGTTCGTCACCGATGTTCACCTTTTGGGTCAGTGGACGTTCGGTCAAATGCAACCAAGTCCCGCCCACATTCAAATGGTCGTTGACTTTGTGGTCGATATTCGTTCCGTAGAACGTCTTGGTCTGAACGTTAAATAAGGTGTTGTTTTCAAAGTTTACCTTGATTGGAGAACCAGAATTCATCACGCCTTCGTTAATGATGCGCACCCTTCCTAAGGAGTAATCAACCGTGTAGTCCTGATTTTCTGTCAAGGTTCTCCCGCCTGCCGTTACAGTGACGGAGCCTCGGGGGATGTTGAATGCACCGAGAGAAATTTCAGACCCCGAGGCGCTCTTGTACTGGCCGCGGAGGATGAATTTGTTCTTTTGAGTCTGCTCTTGAGCACGAAAGCGAGTACTGTCGTAAAGCGCGTTGTAGACGTACTTATTTCTTGCCTGTTCGGTGTCCAATTTTTCTTCGAGGTTCGAACCAAATGGCTCAATAACCGGGAAAATAATTCGACCGCGCTGCTGGTCGATGGTCACCCCAGGAACAAAGTCAAATATCCCGTCCGGGAACGGGTCATTGTTGTTGTTCAATCGGTCCAACTCCATCACCCCGACGAGCAATGTATCACTCAAATTTCCATCGGGAAGGAAAGGAATAGGAACTCCCGTCTCGTCGTTCATGTACAGCACGTCCATGTAGAAATCTTCGCGGTCCAACTGGAAGGCATTCAATGCATAGATGTTTTTCATCATCAAATCCCAAGTTGGCATGCGTACATCAAGTACCGTACTCTTCAGAAGCTTAAGGATCAAGGTCTTTGGTGGAGTGACACCATCGTTTGAAAATTCCCCAACCTGGTACGTGCGGCCTCCTGCGGTATATTGGAAAGCTACCGCGAGCACCTCATCTTGGTTCAGCGCTTGATTCAAGGTGATGTAACCGAGCTGTGGGTGGAATTTGTATTGATTCTGTTCGAGCTTTCGAGCATTGGCCAACTCTACATACTCTCGAGCCTCCAAAAATCCTGATGTACTCAAATCTTGGTTCGCTGTAGCAATATCTCTAACCCCGGGGATGTTTGCCTCTAAGGCCAGAGGATCCAGCTGGTTGTTTGCATTGTTCGGGTATCCTTCGATGTTGACGTTCGAACCTGGGAAGATGCTCACACCAGGTAAGGTGGAATTTGGGTCGCGATATGCATACTTAGCATCTGAACCAAGGTCCATGAAAGCGACAATATTGCGAAGGTTTTGAGTAGAGCTTCGTTCGTTGGTCACCCATACCTCCACCTTGGTAATTTGAACCGGCGACGTAACCAACGGCATGTTCTCGAGGTATTCTTCGTAATGCTCTCGGAAAAATTGCGCCAAGAAGTAGTGGCGGTTCGCTTCGTATTGGTCGCCTTGGATGTAGAACTCGGTGGTGGTTCCCCCACCCTGTACATTGATGCTCTGGCTTTGTGAGCGTTGCTCTGAGAAGACGGTAGTAACGGTGGTGTTTCCAAATTGGAATTGGCCCTTTAAACCAAAAAGGCTTTGGGCGCCCGTAATCAAGGAGCTATTGAGCGGCATGTTGATGTTACCCATCTCGAGACGCTTGATGATATCGTCTTCTTCGCCCTCAAAGTCCAATTTCATTTGATTGTCAAACGCAAAAGATGCCTCGGTGTCATAATTCACACCTAGTTCCAAACGATCGCCAATTTTACCCTTGACATTCATCTGAATGCGCTGGCCAAAATCAAAGGCAAAGGTCTTCTGATTTCGTACTGGAATCCCTGGATTTTCAACGTACTGGTAACGGCCTCCGAAACGTATTTCAGCCATACCCTGAGGACGAATTTCTACGAGATCGCTCCCGAATACCTTGCCAAGGGCTTCGTTGCCCGTTTGAATCTGGGGAACCAAACCTTCGCCGTCGCGCGGATTATCGCCTGTTGGATTGTACAACGCAGCTTTATCTGCCATGTAATCCTGTTCGGCCATGTCGTACATATACTGGCGGTACTGATCAACGGTCCATACCTCGGGAATAGGAAGGCGGATGTCACCAATCTTTTTGTATACCAAGTAGTTGCCCGTAGTAGGGTCGTAAATGATTTCCTTAGCGTAGTTCGCAGGTTCTGGCAAAGAAACTGTAACACCACCTGTTCCGGTAGTGTCAGAGCTTTCTTGTCCGTAGCTCATCACTGGAATAAACAGTAGAGCGAGAACCGTTCTACTTATATATTTCTTCCAATTTCTTGGCATTTACAGCAGTTGCAAAGCTTTTCTTACTAATTCTTCCGTACTCATGGCAGGATCCTGCTTGAGTAGTTTGTTCAACGCACCTTCAGCTTGTTTAGCAGAAATACCGAGCGTTGTCAAGGCGGCATGTGCCTCTGCACGCGCACCCCCTGCCCTTGCGAGCATTGGTGAGTCGCCAGCAGCAGCCACCTTAGCCACTTTGTCTCGAAGATCAATAACTATACGCTGGGCCGTTTTCGCCCCAATACCCTTGACCCCTTGTAAGGTCGCAGCATCTTCGGACATAATAGCTTGTTCTACCTCAGCCGGGGCAAGTGAACTTAAAATGACTCTGGCCGTATTCGCACCTACACCACTCACTGAAATGAGTAATTCAAAAAGTGCCTTTTCTCGTTTTGTAGAAAAGCCGAAGAGCATTTCCGCATCCTCGCGCACCAAATGGTAGGTGAAAAGCAAGCCTTCAGCCAACGGCTCGATATCTGCGTAAGTATTCAAAGAGATCTGAACATCGTAACCAACTCCGGCGCAATCCACAATCACATTGGTTGCGGTCTTCTCAACAAAATTGCCTTTTACGTAGTAAATCATATTCGGTATTTCAATCTAAGGATAACGTCTTAAAATGGTCTTTCGTACGCCTAAAATGAAAAAGCCGCGCTGGCAGCGCGGCAGTTTCTAAAATTCAAAAAAAACCTAGTGGTTAATGACTACTCTTTTGAAAGTAGAGCCATCAATGCTGTAGAGATAAATACCGTTGGAGCAATCTGCCACAGAAACTGCATTCTGACCGGGCACCAAATAGGTGCGTTTTACCTCCTCACCCAAGGTGTTAAATAAGGTAAATGTCCCTGCTTTTTGGGTTTCAATATGAAGTATGTTCACTGCTGGATTAGGATAAACCTTGCTTTCAGTGACACTTAACTCGATCGTCCCAACCGTTGGACCCGCAGAAATGGTGACCCAAACGCTTAAAGAGTCGCTGTTGTCTTTTCCATTGTAGAACACGTATCGCGTGCTATCAGAACAAGAGCTTCCCGTTGTTGGTGAGTATACGTGGCCTGAAAAGTCCCCTTTAACAACGCCAGGCTGTATGTTGATGTAACCAATCGAGCTGTCGATATCACTGCCGTAGCAGTAGTCCCAACAAAAATAACCACTGTCGTATGCACAATCCATCTCGTGGTAGGCGCGACGAACATAGACATCCACATCGGTAGAACTTACGTTCTTGATATCAATAGAAAATCCATAATCTGCCATGGCCGTAGAATTTACCTCAAGCACTGTATCCATCTCATGGACGGCGAGCGATTGAGCGTTTAGACCAGCAGCAGTCAAGACGAACGATAGGAGTAATAGGGTTCTTTTCATTTCTAATACAATTTCTATGCTCAAAGATAACCAATGTTATCCAACCCAAGCATGGTGTTTCGTGCCTCTTTTTTTGCTAAATTCCCGCATTCAAATTTCAATTACATGAAAAAACTTTTACTATCCCTATTTGCAGTTTGTACTGCAACAGTAGCGATGGCGCAAGGACAAAGCGTTATCTATTCTACTGATTTCAACAGCGGTATCCCAACGGGATGGACGCAGTCGACGCAAGCCACTGACGGTGGTTTCCTTTCTGGTTCGGCTTCTACCTTGAGCTCGAGCTACTTTACTATCACAGATCCAGGTTCAAATATCGTTGCCACAAACGACGACGGCTGTAACTGTAACAAAGGAGACGAGTACCTTATCACGGATACTATTGATTTGAGCAACTACTCAGTAATGCACGCGACATTTAAGTCGTTCTACTTTGGCGCGACCTACAGCGGAGCGACTGAAGTTGCAGAGTTCTTGTACACTACGGACGGTGGTTCTAACTGGACAACTCTTGCTACTCTTGATCCAGCAGGTGATTGGGCAAGCCAATGGATCGACGTTAGTGCTGCATGTGGTAATGCAAACGTACAGTTCGCATTCAACTACCAAGACGGTGGTGGCTGGTTGTACGGCTTGGCTATCGACGACTTCGCAGTTTTCGCACCTTACAACTTTGACGTAGCAGTAGAGTCTTTAGACATGCCTTCAACAATTGGTTTGAACAACGCACCTTTCACTTTGGAAGGAACTTTGAAAAACTACGGTGGTACAACAATTACATCAGCAACCATCAACTACTCGGTTAACGGTGGTACTGCAGTAACTACGAACTTGACAGGTTTGAGCATTGCTCCTTACGATTCGTACACTTGGACACACTCAACAAACTGGACGCCGAGCTCTACAGGTAACTACACTGTAGACATTTACGCTTCTCCAGTAAACGGTACATTCGACCAAAATACGTCGAACGATACACTAAGCGCAGCTATTGAAGTACTAACAGCAACAGCTGACCGCGTAGTATTGGCAGAGGAGTTCACTTCTTCTACTTGTGGACCTTGTGCTTCATTCAACCCAGGTTACAAAGACCTGTTGGACGATAACGATGCGAACACATCTACAGGTCGTGTAACTTCTGTGAAGTACCAGATGAACTGGCCTTCACCAGGTAACGACCCTGCATACAACCAAGAAGCTGCTGACCGTCGTGTTGCTTACGGTATCAACGGTGTGCCAGATGTTGTTTACGCAGGTTCTAACATCCCAACTTCTCAAGCGAACATTGACCTAGTGAAGAACATTCCAGCACTAGCAGAACTAGAGGCAGAGTGGAGTGCAACTGGTACGTACATCCAGTGTGATGCTACTGTAGACGCTTTGGCGAACCTTGGTTCAAATGTTGTGTTGCACATGGCAATGATTGAGAAAGAGATTTCTCACAACGTTCAAACGAATGGCGAGACTACGTTCTACCACGTATTCCGCAAGTTTATGGACGGATCAAACGGCCACAGCATGGCAAACATGACTGCTGGTAACACTTACACGCACTACGCAAACTCTACGATTTCTGTGAACTCTGCGCCAGCGCAAGGTTCTTACGATTTCTGGGTAGGTACATCAAACATGGACGTCATCGTTTGGTTGCAAGACAACTCAACGGGTGAAGTGTTGCAGAGCGCTTACGCTATGTACACAACTTCTGGGGTAAACGAAATGGACGACATGGCGCGTTACATCGCAGTATACCCTAACCCAGCAAACGAATTTGCCGGTGTTGAGATTGATTTGATCGACCGTTCAGATGTAACGTTGAACGTAGTAAACGCTATGGGTCAAACGGTATACACTGATGCTATGACTATGGACGCAGGTACTCAGAAAGTTGAGCTACCAACAAGTGCTTTGAGCGCTGGTCTATACTTTGTGAATGTTAACGTAAACGGCGTAAGCAAGACCTTGCGTTTGAACGTTGCTCACTAAGCATTAAATATGTTATTTTTACGGGGGGCCGAAAGGCTCCCCGTTTTTTTTTGATACACCCTAGAGAACATGAAACAACTTCTTACCGCAATCGCCTTTATTGGTCTATTTCAGCTTGGCGCTCAAGAATTGCCAAGTACTATGCTTAAGACCCTCGACGGTCAAAGCATCAACATCCAAGATGCCATCAGTGATGAAGGACCAACAGTCATTAGCTTCTGGGCAACATGGTGTAAACCGTGTATCAAAGAATTGACAGCATTTATGGATTACGCCATTGACCTTGAAGAAGAGGTAGGTGCTAAAGTCCTCGCAGTAAGCATTGATGATTCTCGCAATTCCGCACGTGTCGCACCTATGGTCCAAGGACAGGGATGGGAATACACGGTATTGCTCGATGAAAATCAAGATTTAAAAAGAAACTTGGGTATTGTAAATGTACCCTTCACTCTAGTACTCAATAAGGAAGGTGAGGTCGTGTGGAAGCACAGCGGATATTCACCTGGAGACGAAGAAGAACTTGCTGAAGTTGTCGAAGAGGTAGCAGCAGGTCACGATCCAAGTCACTAATTCATGAAAAGACTTCTCTTATTTGCTTGGGCTATTTGTAGTGCTACCGCATCCTTTGCGCAAGAGCAAAATACTTTTGGCGGCCAACTTCACGGTAATTTTCAACTGGACGGTCAGTTGTATCTCCGTGACGAAAGCATTGACCCAACCGGTGAGTTTTATCCTGATGAACGCTTCTTAGGACAAGGCTACGCGAATTTCGTGTACACTGACGGCAACTTTTCTTCGGGCCTGCGTTATGAGAACTATCAAAATGTAATGCTCGGTTTTCCGGAAGGGTACCGTGGTGAAGGCATCACCTACCGCTACTTACAATTCAAACAAGACGGATTGGACATTACCGTTGGAAATTTCTACGAGCAGTTCGGAACAGGTATGGTCTTCCGTTCCTACGAAGAGCGTGGCCTAGGTTATGATAACGCCATGGACGGCGTACGCATTAAGGTAAATCCAGTAAGTGGCTTAAGCTTGAAGGCAGTGATGGGACGTCAGCGTTTTTACTTTGAGAAAAGTCCGGGACTCCTTAGAGGAATTGATGCAGAATACAACCTAAGTAAAGAACTATTCCCTAAACTAGATTCAGCAGGTCTACGATGGACTGTCGGCGGTAGCTACATGAGCAAATACCAGCGCGCCAACGATCCGTTTTTAGTGCTGCCCGAGAACGTTGCCGCAGGCGGTGTTAGAACGCAAATTTCAAAGGGCCCTTGGGCGATGCAAGTAGAATATGCCTACAAGGCTAACGATCCTTCTGCAGATAACGGCTATATCTATAAAGACGGGAACGGCATTCTGGCAAATGTGAGCTACAGCAAGAACGGTCTTGGAATTATTGCGGGCGTAAAGCGCATCGACAACATGTCGTTTAGAACGGACCGAAACGGTTCTACCATAGATATGCTGGTAAACTACTTAAGCCCTACCGCTCAAGTACACACCTATGCCCTACCTGCGCTGTATCAATATGCTACACAGATTAATGGGGAAGAAGGCATTCAACTAGAGGCGAACTACAAATTCAAACGCAACACCACCTTAGGCGGTAAATACGGTACACTACTCAGTGTGAACTACAGCGTTGTACAGAGCATCGATAAGGATTATGTAGATCCTGCTTTGGATACCCTGAGAACACTTCAAGGCTACTACAGCGATCCTATGATGCGCGGAGACATTCCCTATTTCCACGACTTCAATGTGACCCTTAGCAAGAAGATCAATAAGAAGCTCAAAGTGAATGCTATGTACCTCAATCTGTTTTACAACCGCAGCGTGTTGGAAGACGGTTTGGGCGATGAAAGCATCTTGCTAAACCCAGACGGTCAGAAACTGATGAGCGGGGATATTTTCATTTTGGAAAGCCTCTACAAGGTGAAGCGTAAGCATTACCTACGCACGGAATTTCAACACCTGAGTACCAAAGACGATCGTGGCTCTATGGCTATGGCATTAGCGGAGTACAGCATTGCCCCGCACTGGTTCTTCAGTGTACAAGACATTTACAACTACGGCAACCCGGACGAGGCACAGAGACTGCACTATCCATTGGCTTCTGTAGTCTATACCGCAGGCACTAGTCGCTTCCAACTCTCCTACGGGCGCCAACAGCGCGGTATCTTCTGTGTAGGTGGTGTATGTCGTGTTGTGCCTCCATCAAACGGTGTGAGCTTCTCCCTAACTACAAGCTTTTAATGATGAGAAAGACGGTCCAATTCCTTTTTGCTTCGCTTCTTTTAAGCCTCATGACCACACAGTGTGATGTGATCGACCAGCCGTTTAAAAACGGTGGTCCACAGGACACCACATCCACCGCCCAGCTCAGAAATGTGCTCATTGAAGATTTCACCGGGCACCGTTGCAAGAATTGTCCGAAAGCTTCGAAAGAAATAGAAGCTTTGGTGGACGCCTTTGGGGCGGACAGAATTATTGGTCTTGCCATCCACGCAGGTCCCGGTAACTTTACAGGTACCAATGCAGATTACCCGACAGATTTCACCACACAAGAGGGAAAGGATATTCAAAATTTCTTTGGTACGAACTTCCTACCTGTGGGTATGGTGAACCGTGAGAATTGGACTTCTTCAGGCAACTCACACTGGTCGAGTTACTCCAACTGGCCTACCCTAAGTGCTGAGGCCATGGACAGCACCTTACGCGTCGAACTTCAAGTAGAAGCAGCAGTAAGCAGCGGCACATTAAGTGTTGATGTTAGTGCACTACCTCAAGTAGGCATTTTACACGACCTCGACGTCGTAGTAATGGTGAAAGAGAGCGGTATTGTAAGCCCACAGCTCATGCCTGATGACACTCGTGATGCTGAATATGTCCACAACAATGTTCTTCGCGACTTCGTGACCCCAACGTGGGGCGAAGAAATTGGAGTAAGTCCTATGGTACCGGGAGATGAGTTGACCTCGTCTTTTACCCTTGCCTGGAATACAGATTGGGTACAAGCCAATAGTGCCGTTGTGGTTTACGTATTCAACCCAGAGAATTACCGCATACTGCAGGTGGTGGAAGCTCCAATCAACTAAGACTTCTTCGCGAAACTTAGATTTCTCTTGAATCCTTCGAAGCCTGTTCTTCGGATGGCCGAGCCTTTCATGATCTCGTCCCAGAGCTCATGAGTGATTTCCTCCCACGCTTCCCAATCGTTCTCTTTAATTGGGGTTCGTAGGTCAAAATCCTTTTCTTGATGGGGCGTAGAGAATCGATTCCAAGGACAAACATCCTGGCAGATATCACAACCGTATACCCAATCCTCCATTTTCCCTTGATATTCTGTTGGTAGGGCCTCCTTGTATTCTATAGTCAAGTAGCTAATGCACTTGTTGCTATCAATAACCGTCGGTGCGATAATAGCCTCGGTTGGACAAGCATCGATACATGCAGTACATGTACCACAATGATCTGTTGTAGGGCCATCTGGTTCCAATTCTAGATCCACAATCAATGCACCAATAAAGAAAAAGCTCCCTGCACCCTTACTGAGTAATAGACTGTGTTTCCCTATCCAGCCCAAGCCGCTTTTCCGGGCCCATGCCCGGTCCATCACTGGGGCACTATCCACAAATCCTCTGCCCTCTACCTCACCTATCTCAGCCTGTATGCCTTGTAACATACGCTTGAGCTTAGCACGAACCACCTTGTGATAATCGCGCCCATACGCATATTTAGAAATCTTGGGTGTACCCTCCTCTTGTGTTTCTTCTGGGAAATAGTTCAGCGTTACACTGATGACAGATTTTGCACCTGGAACAAGCTTTCGTGGATCCAAACGAGCATCGAAATGATTCTCCATCCAACTCATCGTACCGTGGTATCCGGCCTTGAGCCAATTCTCCAATCCTGTCGCTTCTTCTTCTAGAAATCCTGCAGCAGAAATACCACACGCGTCAAAGCCTTGCTCCTTGGCAAGGCGTTTTACAATCTGAGATGCCTCAGTCCGCGTCATCAGAATAGGGATCCTGTATTGCCCTTTTGTGGACGATTTAACCCCAAATGACTGTAGGCTTTTTCCGTAACCATTCTACCGCGCGGCGTTCTAAGCAAAAAGCCTTCCTTGATCAGGTACGGTTCGTATACCTCTTCAATCGTCTCTGCCTGCTCCCCTATGGCCGTGCTCAATGTATTGAGACCGACAGGTCCTCCAGCAAAATTATCGACCAATACAGTGAGGATTTTATTATCCATCTCATCCAGTCCTTTACTGTCCACGTTCAAGGCATTCAAACCAAATTCGGCTATTTCCACATCAATGGTTCCGTTGCCTTTGACCATGGCAAAATCCCGAACCCTTCTTAGAAGCGCATTTGCTATACGAGGTGTTCCGCGAGACCGGGAAGCCACACGAATACAAGCTTCATATTCGGCAGGAACTTCCAGAATTTCAGCGCTTCGCTCAACGATGGTACTCAAAAGTTCGACATCGTAATATTCCAACCTTGAATTAATACCAAAACGTGCACGCAGCGGAGCGGTTAAAAGTCCTGAACGCGTAGTTGCTCCGATTAGGGTAAATGGATTCAAACTGATCTGTACACTTCTCGCGCTAGGACCGGAGTCAATCATGATATCAATCTTGAAGTCCTCCATCGCACTGTACAGGTACTCCTCTATCACTGGGGATAGTCGATGAATCTCATCTATAAACAGCACATCATTCGGCTCAAGGTTCGTGAGTAGACCCGCAAGATCAGAAGGCTTATCCAATACAGGGCCTGAAGTGACTTTAATTCCAACACCGAGCTCGTTAGCTAGAATATGACTTAGGGTAGTCTTACCCAATCCTGGTGGACCGTGCAACAAAACATGATCCATCGCTTCGTCGCGCATCTTAGCAGCCTCAACAAAGATCTTA
This sequence comes from Bacteroidota bacterium, assembly GCA_003385605.1. Taxonomy (GTDB): domain Bacteria; phylum Bacteroidota; class Bacteroidia; order Flavobacteriales; family Schleiferiaceae; genus UBA10364. The sequence goes on along the minus strand of QQUU01000007.1, from coordinate 68,740 downwards.
AGGTTCTCCAATACCGCCGCTTGACCCGTAAAGTCGTCAAAGCTCAATGGCCTCAACTTCTTTTCGATCTCGCGTTCCGTATTCGTGAAGTTTCCTCCTGTAGGATCTAAGTGCTCGTTCATAGTGTTACAAATTACCACAAAAAATCCCCTTACCGCGAGGTAAGGGGACCTAATATTTTAAAGTGAGACGGGTTCTAGTGACCGCTCTCCTCTCCTTCTGCCAATGGCACGTTTTGAGGAACGAAATCTTCCTCAGCACCAGGCTTAGAGTAGTCGTATGCCCAACGGTACACTACAGGTACATCACCTGGCCAGTTACCGTGGATGTGCTCTACAGGAGTTGTCCACTCTAGAGAGTTACCTCTCCAAGGATTCTGCTTCGCCTTAGGGCCTCTCCAAATGCTGTAGAAGAAGTTAAAGATGAAAATCAGCTGCGCAGCACCACCGATGATGGCAAAGTAGGTAATCAATACATTGATGTCCGCCAAATTATCGAACATTGGGAATGCTGTGTTGCTGTAGTAACGACGTGGCAAACCTGCCATACCTAAAAAGTGCATTGGGAAGAATACACCGTAAGCAGTAATAAAGGTCAACCAGAAGTGCGCATAACCCATTGATTTATTCATCATACGGCCGTACATCTTCGGGAACCAGTGGTATACCCCTGCGAACATACCGTAGATCGCACTTAGACCCATTACAATGTGGAAGTGAGCAACCACGAAGTAAGTATCGTGAACGTTGATATCCAAAGCACTGTCACCAAGAATAACACCTGTCAAACCACCAGTAACGAACGTACTAACCAATGCAATTGAGAAAAGCATTGCTGGCGTGAACTGGATGTTCCCTTTCCATAGTGTAGTGATGTAGTTAAAGGCTTTAACTGCTGATGGAATCGCAATCAATAGGGTTGTGAAGGTAAATACAGAACCTAGGAACGGGTTCATACCTGTTACGAACATGTGGTGACCCCATACGATAAAGCTCAAGAAAGCAATTGCCAAGATTGAACCTACCATCGCGCGGTAACCAAAGATTGGCTTACGAGAGTTTGTTGCAATAACCTCTGATGAAATACCCAAAGCAGGTAAAAGAATAATGTATACCTCAGGGTGTCCCAAGAACCAGAACAAGTGCTGGTACAATACAGGAGAACCACCGCTGTAGCTCAATACCTCACCACCCATGAAAATATCACTGAGGTAGAATGAAGTACCCAACATACGGTCAAACATCAAAAGCAATGCTGCACTAAGGAGTACAGGGAATGAAAGCACCCCTAGAACTGCTGTTACAAAGAATGCCCAGATCGTCAATGGTAGACGCGTCATGCTCATCCCTTTTGTACGCATGTTTAATACGGTTACGATGTAGTTCAATGAACCCAATAGTGACGATACAATAAACAATGTCATCGAGATCAACCAAAGCGTCATACCCGCGCCTGAACCCGGCATTGCTTGTGGAAGTGCAGAAAGAGGTGGGTATACTGTCCAACCGGCTGCCGCAGGTCCTGATTCAACGAACAATGAAACTACCATTACTACAGAACTGGTAAAGAAGAACCAGTATGAAAGTGCATTCATAAAGCCAGAGGCCATATCACGTGCACCAATCTGCAATGGAATAAGTAGGTTCGAGAAAGTACCTGATAGACCCGCAGTCAAAACGAAGAATACCATAATGGTACCGTGAATGGTTACAAGAGCCAAATAGATGTTCGGATCCATCACACCGTCAGGTGCCCATTTACCCAAGAAGAACTCAAGGATTGGGAAACTTTGCTCGGGGTATGCAATCTCCAAACGGAAAAGCATTGACATCATCACACCGATGATACCCATGAACATACCGGTAATCAAAAACTGCTTACCAATCATCTTGTGGTCCATCGTAAAGAGGTACTTCGTGAAGAAGTTCTCCTCGTGGTGATGTTCCATCAAGTGATCTTGGAAGTGATTGTTTTTTTCTGTTGTCGTTGTAGTTGACATAGCTAAATGTTTATTACTTCTATTTACAGTGTCTCAGCGACGGTTTTTTGTTCTTTTAACCAAGCGTCGAATTCATCTTGAGTTTCAACCACGATGTCCATTTGCATGTTGTAGTGTGCAGCACCACAAATCTTGTTACAAAGGAGTACATAATTGAAATCCCAAACGTCTTCACCTTTGGCTTTTCTAATCTCGTTTACTTCCTCAACGTGCGCTTTTACGTCTTTGTTCTGACGAATTTCGGCTGTTGTAATGGTTGGTGTAAACTGGAAGTTTGTTACCGATCCAGGAACACAGTTCATTTGTGCACGGAAGTGCGGGAAGTAAGCAGAGTGAATCACATCCTGCGAGCGGAAAGCAAACTGGATCGGCTTGCCCACTGGTAGGTGTAATTCTTTGGCGATAATATCATCTGCAGAAGCTGGATCTTGAGTATCAACACCCACAATGTTCGCACCTGCAATTTCATGTACTGTAGCATAACCCAACTCGTTGTCGCCACCACTGTAACGAACAGTCCAGTTGAACTGCTGAGCATATACTTCAACAAGGATAGGCTCTTCTTCATTCTCAGGCATCATCAAGGTACTCCATACATTGAGACCCCAGATGATCAATACTGCCAATGCAAGAGCAGGAACCATGGTCCAGAATAGCTCAAGACGGTTGTTGTGCTCGTAGTAGGTAGCTTTAGTTCCTTTCTTACCTCTGTACTTGTACGCGAAGTAGAAAAGGATAGGCTGTACAATAAAGAAAACGATGTTGATGATCAACATACTTAGGTTCCATAGGCTGTCAATCTCTGCACCGTGTGCTGAAGATGGCTCTGGAAGGCTGTGTCTTCCCCAAGCGATGTACATCACTACAACGCTGATGATAAAGCCGAAACCTACTAATAACATTAGACGCCCTTGGGTGTCATTGTCTTTTGGACTTACATCGTTGTCTTTTCCTTTCTGAATTTCAGAAGAAATCTCAGAGATTCTCATCACCTGTACCAAGGTGAGGATGACTAAAACAACTAATACTATGATTGAAACTGCACTCATTATTTAGTGTCTTTTCTAATTATTGATGGAAGTTTTTAGACTCCGTTAGCATTGGGTGGTTCTTGTGCAACAATGGCGCTTTAGCTACTGATGATAGAACTACGTAGATGTACAATCCGGCGAAGAATAGAATTGGACCCAATTCTACCAAACCAAAGCCATAGTGATCACCTACCGTACCCGGCATAATCATAACGTAGTGGTCCATGTAGTGACCCACTAGAACAAATACAGCAGCCATAACTACAGTACCTGGAACACGCTTCGCTGGACGGCTTAATACAGCCAAAACAGGAAGGATGAAGTTCAATACCAACATGGTGAAGAACGGTACTTTGTACTGCTCGAAACGTTGCATGTAATAGGTTACCTCCTCTGGAATGTTTGCGTACCAAATAAGTACGAACTGAGAGAACCATAAGTAGGTCCAGAATACAGAGAATGCGAACATGAACTTACCCAAATCGTGCAAGTGGTTTTCGTTTACCCACTCCAAATGACCTTGACCTTTCAAGTAAAGGGTCAATAAAATCAATGCAGCGAAAGAGCTCACGAACATACCTGCAAAGGTGTACCACCCGAATAGCGTAGAGAACCAGTGCGTGTCAATCGACATCACTAAATCCCATGCACTTGTCGAAGATGTTACTGCATAGAATACTGTGAATGCAGCCGCAACACCGCGGTTCTTTTTCCACATTGCAACGCCGTCACCTGTATCTGAAAGCAAAGAGTTCTTACGGAGAACCTTAGCAGCCCAAATCCAACCACCGATGTAGATCAGGATACGAATAGTAAAGAACAATGGGTTCAAGAATCCACGCTTACCAGCAATGATCGCATCGTAGTTCTCGTGGCCTGGAACATTGATTCCCTCAACCATCCAGTGGAACATGTGGTGTACATGACCAAATCCAAGGAAAGTGATGAGAGCGATTACAATTAATGGTACTACAATAGCAAAGGATTGTGCTTCCATCAATCTCAATAGGCCCGCTGACCAACCTGCTTGTGCAACATATTGAATACCTAGGAAGAACAACTGTCCCAAACCTAGACCCAAAAAGAAGAAAGCTGCTACATACAAAGCAGACCATGGACGGTTTGCAATTTGATGTGCTGCATGCTCCGCATGTGCATCGTGATCGCCATGTGCTTCTTCAGCATGTGCATCGTGACCGTGATCAGCATGCGCTTCTTCAGCGTGTGCTTCGTGACCGTGATCGTCGTGTGCTTCCTCAGCATGTGCATCGTGACCGTGGTCAGCATGCGCTTCTTCAGCGTGTGTATCATGACCAGCATCGGCATGTACTTCAGTAGCATGCGCATCGTGACCGTGTCCCGCATCGTGAGATGACGAACCATTTAGGGCAAATCCAACGACCCAAAGGATAGCACCTACTACCGTAAGTGCGATTGCCAATTGTTTTGTCTTTGTTTTAAACTCAAACATTTCTACTCTGCGGTTTTATTCTTGATCAGCTCTAAGTTTCACAACGTAACGAACGATTTTCCAACGCTCGTCGTAAGTAAGTTGTGAAGCATGTGAACCCATGATTCCTTTACCGTGCATGATCACATGGTACATAGAACCAGGAGTAATATCTGGTAGTCTTGAAGATGCATAAGAAGGAACACCCAAGATTTTCTCTTGCATTACCAAAGGACCGTTACCGTCTCCTTTCTCACCGTGGCAGTGGTCACAGAAGATGTTGTACAATTCTTTTCCTTCAGCAAGCGCTTCTTCAGAATCAAATTCTGCTGGAAGCGCCAACGTGGTGCGCGCAGCTTCATATCCTTCATTGCTATTTGCAAATTCGTAAGGGTGGTACCCGCGCGGCACAGTACCTTCAACAGGTAGCTGCGCGCTTAGACCATTTGCAAATTGAGCAGAAGGCTCATACGTTTCGAGAGATGGGCTCTGGTACATGTCGTCCATGTACGTGTAACCCGGTGTTGATTTATCGAAGTTACAGCTAGCGAGTGCGGCTGAAGCTGTAAGCACTATGATGGTAGTAATTCTTTTCATCTTATGCTTCGACTTTTGAAATTTCTAGAGCACCCAATTCTTGGAGCTTCTTAGTTAAATCTGCCTCTTCACCCTCAAGTTCAACTTCCATTAGGAAATGATCGTCTGTGGTGCGAGGATCAGGGTTCTGTGCTTTAGCACCTGGATATAGCTTGTTTACTGCGAAGTAAGACCAGCACATCAAGTGTGCAGCGAAGAATACAGTCAACTCAAACATTACTGGGATGAATGACGGCATATTTAAGAACCAATATGCATTTGGCTTACCACCGATGTTTTGTGGCCAATCCAAGGTCATCGTGTAGTACGTCAACCATGAAGCGAAAAACAAACCGGTCAAACCGTAGAAGAATGCAGCTGTACTCAAGCGAGTTCTTTTAAGACCCATTGCTTCGTCCAATCCGTGGATTGGGAACGGAGAATAAACCTCACTCACGTGGTAACCGTTAGAACGGAGATCTTTTACAGCGCCCAATACGACATCGTCGTCATTGAATAGCGCGCGTACGATAGGATTGTGTTTAGTGTGCCCCATGCTCGTCGTGGTGTTTTTTGAAGTTTTCACCTGAAGACTTCAAGATGGTTTTCAATTCAGCTTGTGCAATTACTGGGAACGTTCTAGCGTAAAGCAGGAACAATACAAAGAAGAACCCGATAGTACCGATATAAATACCGATGTCAACAAAGGTTGGAGAGAACATAGACCATGAAGATGGCAAGTAATCTCTGTGGATAGAGGTTACGATAATTACGAAACGCTCGAACCACATACCGATGTTTACAACGATTGAAATCACGAAAGTGAAAATCAAGTTTGTACGAAGTTTCTTCGACCACATAAACTGTGGAGAGAACACGTTACAAGTCATCATCGACCAGTATGCCCACCAGTAAGGACCGGTTGCTCTATTTAAGAACGCATATTGCTCGTATTCAACACCCGAGTACCAAGCGATGAAAAGCTCAGTGATGTACGCAACACCTACGATAGAACCTGTAACCATAATTACAATGTTCATCATCTCAATGTGCTCGATGTTGATGTAATCTTCCATTTTGAAGATCTTACGTACAATCAAAAGAAGGGTCTGTACCATCGCGAATCCTGAGAAGATTGCACCGGCAACGAAGTACGGTGGGAAGATGGTGGTGTGCCATCCTGGTATCACAGAAGTTGCGAAGTCAAACGATACAATCGTGTGTACAGAAAGTACTAGTGGCGTTGCTAGACCAGCAAGTACCAACGATACTTCTTCGAAACGCTGCCAGTGCTTTGCCTGACCGCCCCATCCGAAAGAAAGGATCTTGTAAATGTGCTTTTGTACTGGGTTGATTGCACGGTCGCGAATCATTGCGAAATCTGGAATCAAACCAACGTACCAGAACACAGTACTTACGGTTAGATAGGTCGAGATCGCAAATACATCCCAAAGAAGTGGTGAGTTAAAGTTCACCCAAAGTGAACCGAATTGGTTCGGAATAGGCATTACCCAATAAGCCATCCAAATACGACCCATGTGGATCAACGGGAATAGACCCGCTTGAATAACTGAGAAGATAGTCATTGCCTCTGCCGAGCGGTTAATAGCCATTCTCCACTTCTGACGGAAGAGAAGAAGTACCGCAGAAATCAATGTTCCCGCGTGACCAATACCTACCCACCAAACGAAGTTGGTAATATCCCAGGCCCAATCAACAGTTTTATTAAGTCCCCAAACACCGATACCGGTACCAATAGTATATAGGATACATCCTACACCCCATAGGAACATGACAAATGCGATAGAGAAGGCAATCCACCACGCACGTGGTGCTTTTGACTCTACCGGTTTCGCTATATCATTGGTGATGTCTGAATAAGACTTATCTCCAAGAATGAGCGGATTTCTAACAGGCGATTCGTAATGCATGTCGCTTTCTTATTTATTAGGCTCTGTTTCTAACTTTAGTCTGGTAGAACACGCTAGGCTGTGTACCTACTTCCTCCAATAGGTGGTATGCACGTCCTTGTTGCTTCAAGTGGCTTACCTCGCTATCAGGGTTGTTTACGTCTCCGAAAACGATGGCATTTGAACCACATGCTTGTGCACAAGCAGTGGTGAACTCACCGTCAGTCAACATTCTACCGTCTTTCTTCGCTTCTAGTTTACCCAATTGGATACGCTGGATACACAAAGAACACTTCTCGATCACACCACGTGCTCTTACCGTTACGTCTGGGTTCAATACCATACGACCGTAATCGTCTTGTGATGGGTTTACATCGGCAAATTTCTCATTGCCCTTGTAGTTGAACCAGTTGAATCGACGCACTTTGTACGGACAGTTGTTCGCACAGTAACGCGTACCGATACATCTGTTGTAGGCCATGTGATTCAAACCTTCTCTCGAGTGAACCGTAGCACCTACAGGACATACAGTTTCACAAGGAGCATGGTTACAGTGCTGACACATTACCGGCTGGAATACTACCGATGGGCTCTCCGAAGGAACTTCCATCTTCGCGTATTTCTCAATAGCACCGATACCTTCTTCTTCAGCTCTTTCAGCTGTCATTTCTGAAGAGTAGTAACGGTCAATTCTCAACCAGTGCATATCGCGGTGGCGACGAACCTCGTCTTTACCTACCACAGGCACGTTGTTTTCCAACGAACATGCAACAACACAAGCACCACAACCTGTACACGAGTTCAAGTCAATAGACATGTTCCACATGTGTGAGGTTTCGTGATCGTGATCGTCCCATAGATTCGCTTCAAAGGCACTCAAAGGACCTCTGTGCGTCTCGAACGTTGGCTTTTCATTCCACTCCTCGTGACTAACATTCATGAAAGTTGGAAGTGAAATTTCATTTACGATTTTACGTCCCATCATCGTATGTGCCAACTGCACTGATGCAAAGCCGTGCTCAACTTCAGAAGCTGAAGCACTTACCTCAGTACTTACTGCTGCTGAGGCTGGAAGTAATGTATTAGCATTAACACCAATACCGTTACCGACCTTACCCACTGCAGTACGACCAAAACCAACTGCAAGACCTAAAGTCCCCATCGTTTGTCCTGGCTGGATCCATACTGGAACGTTTTCTAGTGTGTTACCGTCAACCGTAATGTTCAATGTATTACCAGTCATTGCACCGTTCGACTCGGGAGCTACTTCGATACCAAGTTCTACAGCATCAGCAGCAGACATAGTAATGTAGTTGTCCCAAGACAAGCGTGTGATTGGATCTGGTAATTCGTACGTCCATGGGTTGTTAGCGTTCTCGCCAGCACCCATACCCGTTTTAGTATATGTATAGAACTCAAGTCCTGATTGAGGCTTCATCACATTGATTCCGCTCACGTCAATCATACTCGCATCCATAGAACCGTTCATGCTTACTTCAGCAGCTGCCGTAGATGCAAAGCCGTCGTGAAGAAGTGCGTTCCAAGAAGTAGAACCAGCATTTGCAGCAGCACTTGCTTCTACCAAAGCTTTCGCGCTTTCTGAACCTCCGGCCAATGCATTCACTATCTCAACAGCGCTTTTACTGTCGAAAAGAGGACTAATGGTCGGTTGTCCTACTGCATAGTGACCGTCTACTGCGCTAAAGTCTGACCAAGATTCCAAGTAATGGCTTACTGGAAGTGCAGCTTTCGCAGTAGCTGCTGTTTCATCCTCGCGGTCAGCAATTGCTACTACGTTAACGCCTGATAGGTCAACTGAAGGCATTTGATAGGCTGGGTTAACACCCAATGTTACTATCGTATCCACAGAACCTGCAGCTACATCAGCAACTAATGCTGCAGCAGCCTTGTCGTTTCCGTTAGCCGTGTAAACGAACTTTGAAGTATTGAAAGCTTTAGAACCAAGAGCAAGGTTAATTGCTAGGGCTAAGCGCTCTGCATTCTCAGTATTCAAGCCGTTAAGTACCAAAGCACCTGATCCGGCTTTGATAAGCTCTGTTGCGGCAGCATCGATGCTTGAGGCAATATCTTCACGCAGTGCAGGTGCACTTACTTTGGACAAGCCCAAGGCTGATGCAACCTTATTATATACGTGTGCAAGAACTGCTTCGTATTCACTTACTCTGGTCTTAACGCGAACATCTGCGTTAGAACCCGAAATAGATAGACCAGCTTCAGCTTGCAAGTGACGCAACATGCCTTGTCCTGGCTTTCTGCGTTCAGCGTAAGATGCCATCAAGTTTTGACCGCCCCAATCTCCAAGGAAGTCCGCACCTACAGCAAATACTGTAGTTGCATGATCTAGGTCTACTGTTGGAAGACCACGTTTTCCAGTGAACCCTTCATACACATCTAAGCGAGCACTAGCGCTAACTGCATCAACGCTTACATGACGCAAGCCTAGTTTCGCGATAGCTGCCTTTAGTGCAGGGCTAATTACAGAAGAAGTAAGAAGTACTGATTTGTCTGTCAGCATACCTCTAGCAGCTGCGAGAGCGTCGCCCCAAGAGGCATCTTCACCGGCTACTTTAGGATTTCTCAAACGAGCACCGTCGTACAAGCTCAAAACTGAAGCTTGCGTACGGGCGTTGGTTCCACCATTGAAAGGCGCTTCCGTATTTGGCTCAACCTTGATTGGACGTCCCTCTCTTGTTTTTACAAGGATTGAAGCATAGTCCATACCGTCGAACATTGACGTAGCGTAGTAAGAAGGCAATCCCGGAGTCAAGCTATCCGGCTTAACTACGTAAGGAATACTTTCTACGATAGGTGCCTCACAAGCTGCTAGTGTTGCAGCTGCTGTAGAGAAACCCATAAATTTTAGGAAATCACGGCGAGATGTTTGGCTTTCGGCAACCTCGTCATTACCTAAGAAGTCCGCGCTAGAAATCTCATTCGAGAATTCGTTTTGCGCTAGCTTTTCTGTGAGCTCTGGATTAGATTGATCCTCAATCCCTCTCCAATATTTATTATTCTCAGTCATTCTTACTTCTCGATTAGTAGTGACACTTACCACATTCCAAACCACCAATCTTTTCAGCGGTGATTTTTTCTCCGTGGTACTTTTCAGTTAATTCTTCGTGGAAGTCTTGGTAGTACCCGTTCTTCTCGAACTGCACTTCTGTTTCACGGTGACAGTTGATACACCATCCCATGGTTAATTCAGAGTACTGGTACATTTCCTCCATGGTCTCTACAGGACCGTGACATTCTTGACATTCCAACTGACCCGCATTTACGTGCTGGCTGTGGTTGAAGTACGCCAAATCTGGAAGGTTGTGGATACGCACCCATTTGATCGGCTGCTGCTCGTAGTTCTCAATGTAGCCACGCTCGTCTGCATCCCATCCAATAGCCGCATAGATTTTCGCAATTTCTGGCGAACGCTCTCCGTCGTATTTTAAGTTACCTGCATCATCCGTGATTTCAGAGCCGTCAACATACATGTGACAGTTCATACAAACGTTTGCAGAAGGAATGCCTGAATGCTTCGAGTGACGTGCAGAGCTGTGGCAATAGTTACAATCAATCTGATTCTCCCCTGCGTGCAGTGCATGAGAGAACGCGATAGGCTGCTCTGGCTGGTAGTTCTGTTCTACACCGATGCCCATCATAAACCAGTACAGTTGGTTCAAGAATGCAATGGTCACTACGATGGTAGCTACAGTAACAAAACCTTTATTGTTGATTAATCGGCCCCAGAACCATCCTGCTTCATCAAGGATACTTACTGGGTCTTGACCGTTCACAAGACGAAGTGTATTCTTCATTCTTGCGAGCAATGAGATCATTACAAAGAGTAACAACCCTAGACCGATAACAATTTCTTTCGAGTAATCTTTGGCAGGAGCCGCTGCAACACCACCACCGCCACCAGCAGTAGTCACCACTGGTTTAGGATCACCATCGATCGTGTATTGCAAGATGTCAAAGATGTCTTGGTCGCTAAGCGCAGGGAACGCACTCATCACAGAACCGTTGTACTCTTCGAAGATGGCTAGTGCATCCTCATCTCCAGAAGCACGTAGTTCCGCATTGTTGCGAATCCACTGAAGCAACCAGTCCTCTGAGTACTTGTCGGTGACCCCTGTAAGAGCAGGACCAACTAATTTTTTGTCGAGCTTGTGACAACTCGCACAATTTTGCTTGAAAAGCTTTCTTCCGTTCTTGGCATCGCCTTCAAAGGCTTGCGCAACAGAAGAGAAGAGCATGAGTGCTATCACTGCAAAAAGTGATGCAAATCTCTTGAGTTTAGAAGTAGTGTACATATACGGCTTTATATAGCTATTCACTGTCGCGCAAAAATAAGGTACAGACCCCGAATGAGTCGAGTATATTTTGCTTAATTTCAATTTAAATTGATTCTAAATAACTACTTGTTTGAACAAAAATTCCAATAAATCCGTTTCAGCCGCAATAAGTCCTCATTTTTTGCGACTTTTGAGAATATGAAACATCTCCTAATCACAGTCCTCATCTGTATTACAGCGCATACTAGCCATGCGAAGTCATCTCAGGGTGTTTTCACTGCAAGCAACGATACTTTGAATGTCCCAATGGACCTTGATAGTGCGTACCTTCATTTCTCTGAAAATTCGAAAAGTACTCTTTTTGAGGGGTATACGATTCAGATTTTTAGCGGCGATCGCAGCGGTGCGAATGCCGTACGTGCTAATATAATATCTCTAGGAATTGACAATGATGCTCGCATGGTTTACCGCGAGCCAAATTTTAAAATCCATATTGGCTCTTTTCCTGATGTAAGCGCTGCCGAAAGAGCACTCTCAGAATGGCGTGTTCATTACCCAGATGCGTTCGTCTTAAAAACGCTCATTCCTTGGTATGAATTGCCTACTCAGGACGACCTTGTTCCTTCAGATACTGTACACAGCGATCAATAACATTTTCTTGAATGTTGCCGTAGTACAGGTTGATATCACCCCTGTGGTAATTTTTAGTACGAATGACGAAGCTTCCTGGAAATTGAGGACGCTCAGTCACCACCACACCATTGCTGATCTTGGCACTGACCAGTTCTTGAAACAGGGGCTTTTCGTCACTTACCAAAACATCTTTGTTCATTGAAGCAGGAACTCTCGCGGGTGCTGTAGTCCAGGACAAAGGATTTACCACTCCTATACACTCCACCGGATACTTGTTGTAATATTTCGCGCTGATGTGGTAGGTCCTCCACGAGGTGTAACACCCTGTAGATGTAGGCTCTTCGCAAATAGGAATACGTATATCACAATCGTTAACCGGCATACCTACGAGGTAAGCAGCAACCAATCGTTCTTCCAATAGCGGGGTGAATTCCCTTTGAATGAGTTGGATAAGATGGTCTGTTCCTTGGCTGTGTGAAGCTACAATGAACGGTGTATGGGGACCGATTTGCTTTAAGAAAATCATGAAGGCCGATTGTACATCCTCGTAAGCAATCGCATATGATTTTACGGTCGTCGCATTTGGGGCCACGTTGTAGACTTGGTAAGCGCTTTGTCTGTATGCCGGCGAATAAATGGGTCCCGCAACATTGAAGGCTGTGCTCTGGTATTGCACCGGTGTATTGAAAGCGTTCTTTCCTTCATCGGTCGAGGGGTCCACGTTCCAATTGCCTCCCTTTTTAGGAAAATGAACAGTCGGACTCACAAAGAATACCGGAATATTGAACTGATTGGAAGGACGTGAAGAATAGACAGAATCCGATAAATCAACTTTTTCGGGGTGTGCCACCCAATAACTCAAATCTGTATAGTCGGGTGCCGGAATGGCTTCTTCTACCAAATCCAAAGACAAGCCACAGCTTGCTAGAAACGGTAAAACAAGTAGTATCAGATTTTTCATTTAAGCCTCTAAAGACGCTTTTTCTTTGATGATCTGGGCCAATTGAAATGCGGGGATTACACCACTTTGACGCCAGAGCATTTTACCGGATTGGAACAAAGCCAATGTCGGTACGCCTTGTACGTTTAACGCTTGGCTGAGCTCCTGGTTCTTATCGACATCTACTTTGAGGATTCTCACCGAATCCCCCATTTGGTCGCTGAGCTCTTGGAGTATGGGCGGCATCATCTTACACGGTCCACACCACGTGGCGAAAAAATCGATTAACGTGGGCGTATCGCTAGAGATGATTTCTTTGAAACTAGCCATATTATTTTGCAATAGGTTGGCCACGACGAGCCCAAGCACCGATGCCTCCCTCAAGATTGTAAACTTCTTTGAATCCTAAAGCCTTCATCTGCTTCGCTGCTTTGCCAGATCTGTTTCCGCTTCGGCAGTAGACATATACAGGCTGACTCTTGTCCAGTTTGGACAGCGCTTCTTCAAAGTCGTCGCGGTAAAAATCTATTTGCGTGGCACCATTGAGATGGCCACTGGCAAACTCAGCATCCGTGCGAACATCAAGCAATAAGGCGTTTTCGGCTGTATCGATACCCGCCGCAAAATCGGCCACGTTAATATCAATGTTTACCACCCCAGTAGAAACACTTTGAGCTTGGCAACCCACGGTCGCCAAGCCCAAAATGACTATTATACTATGTAATACGCTACGCATTACATCAAATTTATTAGGACATCAGAAGCACCCATTCCATTCATTCCATCGCTGATGCCTTTGGATTTCAGGAATTCAATCGCTTGACCAGAACGGTTACCACTTCTACAAAAGATGACCAGTGGACGCGGCATATCCTTGAATTCTTCCCAACGCTCTGGAACCTCATCAAGAGGGATATTCACTGCACCTGGAACCGGCTCCATAGAAACCTCGCCAGGAGTTCTAACGTCTACTAAACTTGCGTTTTCGTGGTTGATTGCTTCGTTGATTGTCATTGCATTCAAAATTTATTGGTGTAAAGGTACAATGAACCTGTTCCAAATTAGCGGAACATGAGTCACGATTACCAAATAGTAATTTCTTCTCCTGCCGGTTTTAAATTTTCACCTTCTTCACAACCGAAGGCTGCCTTGAATTCCGGCATATTGCTCACAGTACCTGATACGCGGAATTCCGCTGGACTGTGTGGGTCAGTGGTCACTTGATTTTTGAAGTACTCGTCGCGACCGTTGCTCTGCCAAACTTGCGCCCAACCTAAGAAGACACGTTGTTCGTCCGTGAACCCATCAATCGGCTCAATCTCCTTATCTCCCTTCCAGTTTTGGTAAGCGTAATAGGCGAGCGTAAGACCGCCAAGGTCAGCAATGTTTTCACCTAAAGTCAATCGTCCATTGACATTAACGCCCGGCAACACTTCGTAAGAAGAGTATTGATCGGCCAGCTGTGTCGTCAACGACTCAAACTGTGCCTTGTCTTCATCCGTCCACCAATTCTCAAGGTTGCCGTCCGGTCCGTATTTCGCACCTTGATCGTCAAAACCGTGAGAGAATTCGTGACCAATAACCCCGCCGATGGCTCCGTAGTTAATTGCCGCATCCGCATCGGGGTTGTAGAACGGTGGCTGCAAGATCCCTGCAGGGAACACAACCTCATTGTTGAGCGGGTTGTAGTAGGCGTTCACAATGTGTGCACCCATACCCCATTCGCTCTTATCTACCGGCTCGTCAATCTTCGCCAAATTCTTCTTGGTGAAGTACACCGACATACTTTTCAAATTCGCAAAGTAGCTGTCCTTTGAGATTTCTAGATCGCTGATGTCCTCCCACTTGTCAGGGTACCCAATCTTATAGGTAAAGGCGTCCAATTTTTTACGCGCTTTTTCCTTGGTAGCATCAGTCATCCAAGTCAACTGGTCAATACGACCACGGAATGCTGTACGCAAATCTTCAACCATCTGTTCCACCTCAGCTTTGTGCTCTTCTGGGAAGAATCTATCCGCGTACAAATGCCCTACTTGCTGGCCTAACATACCCGTTGAGCCTTGAACACGCTTCCATCTTGGATTCATTTTTGGCTTTCCGCGCAACGTCTTTTGGTAGAATTCAAACGATGCCACTTCCAAGGCATCATTCAATGCGCCCGAAGCACCATTTATGATGTGCCATTTGTGGTATTGCTTCCAAGTATCGAGTGAAAAATTGGCCACCTTAGCTTCCATACGAGAAAAGAATTCAGGGGCACTGTTCACTACAGTTCTATCGTCCAATCCCAATTCCGCCATATAAGCAGCAACAGGCATCGAAGGCGCCAAGGCCTGCCATTCACTTACCGTCATCGGGTTATAACGTTTGTCTGCATCGCGCATCTCAACACGCGACTTCATAGCTTCTGCCAAAGCATATTCTAAGGCATAAATCGCTGCTGCGTCTAATTCGCTTCCCGTTAGCTCCGCCATAGTCTCGATGTGTGCACGATACGCCTCCTGAAGTTTTACACTTTCTTCATCGTCACGCAAGTAGTAGTCTCTATCTGGAAGACCTAATCCGCCTTGACCCACGTACAAGGCATTGACTTTCGAATTTTTCGCATCCGTTCTAACATATGCATTGACCGGTGCGCTTACGCCGTAAAATTTGTGCTGGGCCATGAGGACAAATAGCTCCTCTAGCGAGGTAACGGCATCCGCTGCCTCTAAGAACGGCACGAGCTCTGAAGTACCGCGTTCGTTACGTGCTACACTATCCATTCCGCTCACAACTAGATCACCAATCAATTGCTCGTCAGAGCCTTTTTCAAAGGTCCCGGCAACCACTTCAGCGAACAACTCTTTGAGTCGTTGTTTGTTAGCCTCGCGAAGTTTGTTGAATTCGCCCCAACGCACTTCGGTTTCAGGGATTGGGTTTGCTTCTCTCCAACCACCGGCGGTGTATTGGAAGAAATCGTCACAAGCATGTACGCTCGTATCTAAATGCTCAAGTGGAAATGCCGGGCGAGCGTCCGCCATTTCAGTTTCTGGTGCGGCACATGAAGCCAGTGCGCCCAGAGATAGAAGTACTAAATGTTTTCTCATAATACAGGGTTATGAAGCTTTACGCTTCCAGGTTTTAAATGTGAAAGAGTGTTTGTGTTTTTCGTCCGTTGGATGATGTTCTTCGGTGACCAATTCAAAATCGGACTCATCAAATGTTGGAAAGAACGCATCGCCTTCAAAGTGGGCGTGAACCTCAGTGATTTCAAGGACATCAATCATGGGAAGTGAAAGCGCGTAAATCTGTGCGCCGCCAACAATGAAAACTTCCTCTTCCGTTTTTGCTAATGCTACCGCCTCTTCGAGCGAATGCACTACCTCAGCGCCGTTGGCTTGAAAACCTTCGGTGCGTGTAATAACGATGTGCCTGCGGTTCGGCAAGGGCCTACCGCCCAGGCTATCCCACGTCTTGCGGCCCATAATGATCGTTTTACCCGCAGTGTGTCGCTTAAAATGCTTTAAATCGTCCGGCAAATGCCAGATGAGGTCGTTGTCTTTTCCGATGACTCGGTTTTCGGCATAGGCTACGATGGCTTTTAAAATCATTATACCGCTACTTTTCCAGGAATGTGAGGGTGAGGATCGTATCCTTCAATTTCAAAATCGTCGTACTTGAAATCGAAAATAGAGGTGACCTCAGGGTTCAATTTTAATTTTGGCAATGCTCTGAAGTCTCTTGTCAACTGCAGTTCCAATTGCTCGATGTGGTTGTTATAGATGTGCGCATCACCCAAAGTGTGAACGAAATCACCCACTTCCAACCCACAAACTTGAGCAACCATGTGCACTAGAAAGGCGTAAGAGGCGATGTTAAACGGCACACCCAAGAAGATGTCTGCACTTCTTTGATACAGCTGACAGCTCAGCTTACCGTCGGCGACGTAGAATTGGAAAAAGGCGTGACACGGCGGCAAGGCCATTTGATCCACGAAACCAACATTCCACGCATTGACAATGATGCGTCTGCTGTTTGGATTGTTCTTAATCTGGTCGATGACCTGTGCTATCTGATCCACACTTCCGCCATCTGGTGCCGGCCAAGAACGCCATTGGTATCCGTATACCGGACCCAACTCGCCCCACTTCGCCGCAAAGTCTTTATCAGTGGCAACTTTAGCAGCAAACTCACGAATATCCTCTCCACCAAACTCGTTACTTTTTGAATACGCTGCGTACGGCCAGTCGTCCCAAATACGGACTTTGTTCTGCGCGAGATATTCAATATTTGTCGAACCTTGAAGAAACCAAAGAAGCTCGTGAAGAATGCTTTTGATGTGTACTTTTTTCGTGGTCAAAAGCGGAAATCCTTCCTGCAGGTTAAAACGCATTTGATGGCCGAAAACACTCTTGGTTCCAGTACCCGTACGGTCGCCTTTTTGCACGCCTTCTGCGAGTACTCTTTCTACTAAATCGTGGTATTGCTGCATGTAACAAATATGCTTTTTCCTTAGGCTTACAACGCAAGAGAAGCAGGGTTGTTTTCCACGCGAAATGAACAACAAAAAAGCCCGCCTCGAGGAGGCGGGCTTTATGTGCCCCGGGCCGGGGTCGAACCGGCACGGACATTACTGTCCACAGGATTTTAAGTCCGGCGTGTCTACCAATTCCACCACCGGGGCTCCAACAAAAAACCCTCCGCTTGAAGGAGGGTCTTTGAGCGAAAGACGGGATTCGAACCCGCGACCCCGACCTTGGCAAGGTCGTGCTCTACCAGCTGAGCTACTTTCGCGTTGGGGAGGGCAAATATACAGCCCTTTTAATTTATTGCAACAGCAAGACCTATTTTTTTGAAAGTTTTTCCTTAAAGGTATTTAGCAGCATCAAAGCCTCTATAGGCTTGAGTTGGTTAACATCCACATTTTCAATTTCATCGGCCAATTCTTCCAATTCCGGACGGTCCAGAGTAAAGAAATTCAATTGGCCAGAAGCCGCTGTATCTGGTGCTCCTTCCTCCTTCGATTTCGACTGTTCCAATTCCTTCAAAACGCTTTCTGCCCTGTTCAGCACATACCCTGGAATACCCGCTAATTTGGCCACGTGTAAACCAAAGCTGTGGGCTGTTCCCCCCTCTTTGAGTTGACGCGTAAACACGATCTCCCCCTGATGCTCTTCCGCAGCTACATGGTAGTTGCGCACCTTGCTGAAGGTATTGGCCATGGCATTGAGCTCGTGGTAGTGTGTAGCGAATAGCACCAGCGGTGAAAACGGGTGCTGGTGCAAGTATTCTGCAATCCCCCAGGCGATACTGACCCCATCAAAAGTCGAGGTACCTCGACCGATCTCATCGAGAATCACTAAAGACTGCTTGGATACATTGTTTAGAATGGTTGCTGTCTCGTTCATTTCCACCATGAATGTACTTTCCCCTTTACTAAGGTTGTCCGAAGCACCAACACGAACAAACAATCGGTCTATGATCGGCAATGAAGCAGCCGCAGCAGGGACATAACTCCCCATTTGTGCTAGAATCTGAATGAGCGCTACTTGGCGCAAAAGGGCACTTTTACCGCTCATGTTAGGGCCGGTAATCATGGCTATAGAGGCATCCTCTTGGTGCAAAGCGATACCGTTGGCAATGTACGGCTGGTCTTCAGGCAACATGCGCTCGATGACCGGATGTCTACCCTTCTCGATTTCAATGTTGGCCCCTTCTGTAAAAGTTGGACGACAATAGTTGTAGCGTTTGGCAACTTCGGCGAAGCTCAAGAGCACATCTGTGGTTGCCACCCAACGAGCAAGTACCAGCAGGGTACTAAGATGCTCCTTAGTCTTCTCTACTATATGCGCAAACAAACGCAGCTCTATGGCTTTAATCTGTTCTTCAGCACCGAGCACTTCCGCCTCAAACTTTTTGAGCTCGTCAGTGATGTAGCGCTCTGCATTGACCAATGTTTGCTTGCGGTGCCACTCTTGTGGAACCTTGTCTTTATGTGAGTTTCGAACCTCTAGATAGTAGCCGAAAACATTATTAAACGCCAATTTCAAGGAAGGAATACCTGTCGCTTCAGCTTCGCGGACGCGAATGGCTTCAAGGGTTCCTGTGGCATCGTTAAGCAAGCCTCTCAATCGGCTCAACTCAGTGTCGTAGTCGCTTTGCAACGCCTCTCCTTTACCGATAATGGCCGTGGGGTCTTCCACCAAAGCATGGGCTAACTCTTGGTAGAGCGGTGCAAGTACATCGGGCAACTGCTCAGGATGATCCCAAGATTTTTCTTGGACCAATTCCACGAGCGCCGCACTCTGTTTCAAAGCCTCGCGCAACCGGGCCATCTCCTTAGGGCTGATGCGCCCAGTGGCTACTCGACTACACAGGCGCTCGATATCCGGCATCCCTTTAAGGGCATCGGATAACGCATCCATTAAGTCGGGCTCCTCGAGCAACGCTTCGACCGCATTGTGGCGTTTGGTAATGGTTTCCGTATTGAGCAGCGGAAGAGCGAGGAAAGTACGCAGCAACCTGCCGCCCATAGGACTGATGGTCTTGTCGATAATATCCAGGGTCGATGTGCCCCCTGGTGCATTTGATGCGAAGAGTTCCAGGTTGGAAACCGTAAATCCGTCCAACCACATGAAATCGTCCAATGAAATGCGCGAAATACTCGCGATGTGATCCAGCGAACTGTATTCGCTACGCTTTAAGTGATGCAATACAGCACCCGCAGCAATTGCACCTGCACTCCCTTTTTCTAATCCAAAACCGCTCAAGCTGTTGGTTTGAAAATGTGTCGTGAGTTGCTCAAATGCATAGGTTTCTTCCCAAGCCCAAGCGTCGATACCAAAGAGGTAATACTCCTCCTCTAACTTCTTTCGAAGTCCACGCTCCATGTCTCGGGGATGAATAATTTCTTTTGGATTGTAGGAGCTCAAAGCGCTGAGGATTTCAGCCTCATTGTGCTCGGCATAATGGAATGACCCTGTGCTCACTTCAATGATTGCTAGTCCCCAAGGCCCCTTTTTTGCTGGATAAAGTGCCGCTAAATAATTGTGCTCTTTCCCTGAGAGTAAATCTGCATTTAGATTCATCCCTGGGGTAATCATGTCGGTCACACCGCGCTTGACTAATCCCTTTACTGTTTTCGGATCCTCCAACTGCTCTACGATAGCCACCCTGTGGCCCGCTTTGACCAATTTTGGCAAATAAGTTTGGAGCGCATGGTGCGGGAATCCAGCCAGAGCGACCTCCGAGGCGGAGCCGTTGGATCTTTTGGTCAAGATGATATCCAATGTCTTCGACGCCTTCTCGGCATCCGAGCCGAAGGTCTCATAGAAATCGCCCACTCGAAAGAGCAACAGTGCCTCGGGATGCTTTGCTTTGATCTCGTCAAATTGACGCATCATAGGTGTTTGCTTCTTTCCCGCTTTTTTGGCCATTTATCTCTTTCTTTGTGAAACGCTAATGTACTTAGAGTCTATCGGATGAGAAAACTTAGAAATAACGAATTGGGAAGATTAACGCCTGAAGAATTTGCGCAGGCAGGAAAAACCCCAATGGTGCTCATTTTAGACAACATTAGAAGCATGCACAACGTTGGCTCCATGTTCCGAACCGCCGACTGTTTTCTTGCCGAACACATCTACCTCTGCGGCATGACCCCGGAACCTGGACATCATGAGATTGAAAAAACTGCCTTAGGGGCCACACAAACCGTAGCGTGGACCAAGGTCGACGATACCCTCTCGTGCATTGAATCCTTAAAAGAACAAGGTTTTCGCATCGCGGCGTTAGAACAGGCCGAGGACAGCATAGATTTGAGAAATTATCAGGTACAAGGCCCTACAGCCTTAGTCGTTGGCCACGAAGTTATGGGTGTGCAACAAGCGGTAGTAGATGCATGTGATGACGTGATTGAAATCAAGCAATTCGGCACTAAACACAGCCTCAACGTTAGCGTGAGCGCGGGTATGGCCTTGTTTGAAATCCACAAAGGACTTACTGCGAAATAACCACCGGATCTACCGGGTCTGTACATTGTTCCAGCAGCTCTTCTGCCCGTAGGTGCAAGTGCGGGTGTTTCCAATCTGGCCACAGCTCAACGAGCGGCATCAAGGCAAATTTCCGCAAGTGTAGTCTTGGATGTGGCACTTCAAGCAACTCGGTGTTGCTGGTCACACCATCAATAACAAGGATATCAATATCTATTGGCCGGTCCGTATACCCAGTACCGCTGCGCACTCGACCCATGCTTTTTTCAGTAGCTAGACACAAATTCATGACCGCGTCAGGGCCTAGGGTTGTTGTAAATTCTAAAGCTTGGTTGAGATAATCTTCCGAACTCTCATACCCCCACGGTGGTGTCTGGTAAATGGCACTGGCACGAGGAATATCAAGGTGCTCTTGGAGTTCCTTCCGGGCCAATTCCAAATTCCCGTATTTATCGCCTAAATTCGTACCAAGTAAGATTATACCTCTATACATGAAATCATTCTTTACCACCTTCTTTGCCACGATTGCTGCACTTATAACACTCACCGTATTGGGCTTTGTGCTCTTGATCGGGGCTGCTGCCTCTTCAGACGAAGGAGTGCCAAAGATAAAGGACAACAGTCTGCTAAAAATCAACCTCAGCGGTGAACTTGTTGAGCGCACAGTAGATGATCCATTTGCCGCATTAAATAGTGAGATATTGGGTCAAGATATCAGTAGTATTGGGCTGAACGACCTGCGATTAGGGTTGGAAAAAGCAGCAACAGACGACCAGGTCTCTGGCCTTCTCATCGAGCACGGTGCTTTTGCTGCCGGCTACGGCATGCTTGAAGAGCTCGGAGAATACCTCATCGCATTTAAGGAGAGTGGTAAACCTATTTACTCTTACGGTGAATACTACACACAGAAAGGCGCTTACATCAGCGCATTGAGCGATACTGCGGTATTGCATCCAGGAGGAATCATGGACATCAGAGGTGTGGGTATCTCAAGCACATACTACAAAGAGTTCTTTGATAAATTCGGGATCGAACCTTTGGTGGTGCGTGGAACAGGCAACAAATTCAAAAGCGCTGTGGAGCCTTATATCACCTCAGAAATGAGCGCGGAAAACAGGTTGCAACTATCGAACCTCACCGACCAGTTTTGGTCGTTTTTAAGCGCCGGTTTTGAACAGTTCAAAGGCATCAATTCAAACACCTTGGATTCTTGCGCCAACCATTGGGTCGGTATGGATGCCAAGGGTGCCCGAGAGGTTGGTCTAGTGGAGAAGCTCGCCTACAGAGAAGACTTAATGGAAGACCTAGAATCGCGTTATGAATTGTACTCTTGGGAAAATTATGCCGCTGGCTTGAGCAAGGGCACCTCCACCGATAGAATTGCTGTCATTTATGCCAACGGAACCATTGGAAACGGATCTGGCGACGAGAGCACCATTGGAACGCGAAACATCATCAAGGCGCTTGAAAAGGCTGAAAAAAACAGTAAGGTGAAGGCTATCGTTTTGCGTGTTAACAGCCCAGGCGGCAGTGCGTTGACATCAGATATGATTCACCACGCCATTGAAAAAATCGAAAAGCCATTGATTGTGAGTCAGGCCAACTATGCTGCCTCTGGCGGGTATTACATTAGCTGTAACGCTGATGCTATTTTCACCAACAGCACCACAGTAACAGGTAGCATTGGGATATTCATGAGCCTATTTACTGCCGAGCAACTGATGAGCGAAACTTTAGGACTGCACGTGGAGGAAGTTCAGACACATCCTTTGGCGAACTTCCCTAATCTCTACAAGCATCCCTCACCAGAGCAGTATGCTATCTTACAGAAGATGATTGATAAGGGTTATGCGGACTTCACCGGAAAGGTAGCCGCTGGAAGAAACATGGATATGGAATACCTCATGCCACTCTGTGGCGGCCGCGTCTGGACTGGAACAGATGCTGTGGACAATGCGCTGGCAGATTACGAAGGAAACCTCTCGGATGCCATCAAATTCGCCGCAGGTGAAGCTGGTCTGGATGCCTACCGTATTTATGAGTTGCCTGTACAGAAGACAGGTTTGGAGAAATACCTGGATTCGTTCTCTGGTGTGATGGCTCGAATGAGTAATGCTTCAAACGCGCTTACGTCAAAATTCACTGAAGACCCCATCATTCAAGATTTGATCGAATTGGGCGAGAATCCTGGGATGCAAGCAAAATTGGACCCTGCATTTAGAAATCTATAATGGCCAGAAACAGACACGTAGCAGAACGCATGTACTACATTTTAGGCGCATTATTTATTGCTGCCTTGATTACCTGCAACCTCATCGCAAATAAATTCATCAGCCTTGATTTAGGCTTCAAAACTTTTGTGATCAGTGCAGGGGTATTGCCCTACCCGATAACCTTCTTAATCACCGATATCCTTAGTGAACTTTACGGTCAGAAACGCACAACACATGTAGTCTTGGCGGGATTAGTAGCGAGCTTGTTCGTGTTGTTAATCCTTTGGTTGGGGGCGCAATTCCCGGCCATTGATGGCTCTCCCGTAGATGATGCCATGTTCGACACTGTTTTTAGAAATGCTTGGCGCGTGATTGCCGCCTCTATGTTTGCCTATCTATTTGCACAGTTAATAGATGTTCGCTTGTTCCACTTTTGGAAGAAAGTAACAGGTGGCAAGAAACTCTGGGTGCGTAACAACTTTTCAACCATGCTATCGCAAGGAGTAGACACCACTCTAGTGGTAGTGGTGCTTTTTGTAGGTGTAGAATCTTGGTCTACGATGAGCGGCTACATTTTAGACGGCTGGCTTTTTAAAGTCATTTGTGCTGCGCTAGACACCGTTGTTTTCTACGGCATAATGGCATGGGCCCGCCGCTATTTCAGATTGAAGGTTGGGGAAGAAATCAAACTTTAATCAATAGTCAACTGCACCAAATAACCTGCGTGTGATCGCACGTTAAATACTCCTGCAGAAGTGATCAGGTACTGTCCACGAATGCCCCATAGTTCACCCTCGAGGACATCGCCAGCAGCTTTAAAGCTAACGCTCTTTACCTTGTCAATCTGGTGGCGTATGGGATAGTTCATGTGCCACTCCTCGGGATGTTGATACAAGTATTGTTTCAACGATGCCGGCAATACTTCGGCCGCCTGTTCGTAGGCCGCACCGAGGTCATCGTCCGTACCAAGGTCTTTAAGCATGGCTTGCCATGAAGTTTTATCGGTGAAGTGGTCCTTCAGGGCTACTTCGGCCTCTCCGGCAAGGTATCTATTGGGAACTTCGAGTAAAATCATCGCACTTTTTGCACCTTGGTCCATCCACCGGTAAGGCATCTGCGTATTTCGAGTCACCCCGACTTTTATTCGATCTGTTTTAGCAAGATATACGTAGTGCGGCTGCAGCTGCAATCGCTTCTCAAACTCTAAATCACGTTCCTCGATACCAAGATGCGCCTTGCTCAACTCTGGTTTCAAGATGGAAGGTGACGCTTCGGGACGTGTGAAAAAGCACTCTCGACAGAAATTCATTCTGAAAAAGCTCGTATCTACCTTCCCGCAAACACAGTGACATTCACCGCTAAATTCTAGGCGCACGGTAGTGCCCAAGAGCCTATTCATAAACAGTAAATCTTCACCTATTCTTAAACTGTAACGAACGGTAGATCCATAATTCGTCGACATTTTGCGTAAGGTTCCTTCAAATTGCATTTTCAGTTATTTTAGTTGGGCACGATGAAGTTAACTCGAAACGTAACAAAGCCATCAAATAAACGTGTTTTATTCGCTAGTCAATAAAGTCCTACAATCTACACTGCGCAAATATGTGGAGGAATTGTTCGAGGTGATCGAGCAACCGCTCGAGCGTCAGGAGCATGTTCTTTTGGACTTTATTAAAAAGGCTAAAGACACGCAATACGGCCAACTGCATCACTTTGACAAAGTGAAGTCTATTAAGGACTTCATAGCACATGTACCCTTGAGCGACTATGGCGATCTCAAACCTTTTATTGAAAAGATGCGTGAAGGGGCCAAGGATGTTTTATGGCCGGGGAAGGTGGAATGGTATGCCAAAAGCAGCGGGACCTCGAGCGGTGTGTCTAAATATATTCCGGTTCCTAAAGAAAGCCTCGAAGGCACACACATGAACGGCGGAAGGATCGAGCTCGCCTTGTACTTCAACCACAACCCATCCTCCAAACTCTTTGAGGGTTTAGGTCTTCGTTTGGGTGGATCTACAGAGCTTGCTTCTCACGGAAAAAGCAACTCCGGCGATCTCAGTGCCATACTCATTCAAAATATGCCGATGTGGGCGGAATTCAGAAGCGCCCCGAGCAACGAGACGGCGCTGATGAGCAATTGGGAAGAGAAAATAGACGCCATCTTGGATGAAGTCATTAGCCAAAACATCACCTCTTTCTGGGGAGTAAGCAGTTGGTTCTTGGTGCTGTTCAACAAAGTCATCGAACGTACCGGCGCAGAAAATCTCCTTGAGGTCTGGCCAAATCTTGAATTATTTGCCCACGGCGGTGTGAATTTTGCCCCTTACGAGGAACAATTCCGAGCATTAATGCCCGGCGATCAGGTCACCTTCATGGAGAACTATAATGCCTCCGAAGGATTTTTTGCCGTGCAAGACGATCCGAATTTTGACGGTCTATTGCTGCTGACCTGCTGCGGTACTTTCTATGAGTTCATTCCTATGTCTGAGTTCAACGGTAAAAGCAGTACCACCATTACCCTTGGTGAGGTAGCGTTGAATACAGAATATGCCGTAGTAATCACCACCAACGGTGGTTTGTGGCGATACATCTTAGGAGATACCGTTCGATTCGTTTCCTTAAAGCCCTATCGCATTAAGGTGAGCGGCAGAACGGCCCACTTTATCAACGCCTTCGGCGAAGAGGTTATTGTTACTAATGCGGAAGAGGCCCTAGCCAAAGCATGCAGTACCCACCATTGTTCAGTGCGTGATTTTCATGCTGCCCCTGTCTTTATGGAAGGAAAAGAAGGCGGCGCCCACCAATGGGTCGTAGAGTTTGAAACAAGACCGCAAGACTTGGCTGCTTTTGCAGCAGAATTGGACCAAGAATTACAAGCGTTAAATTCAGATTATGCCGCAAAACGCAAAGGAAACATGCTCCTGCAACCGCTGCAACTTGTCGAGGCAACCGATGGTCTTTTTCACCAGTGGCTAAAAAAGAAGAACAAGCTCGGCGGTCAGAATAAAATTCCCCGTCTAAGCAACGAAAGAAAGCTGATTACAGAATTTCTTGAGCTGAATGAAGCGCTTCGTAACGATTAATCACTGAAGTCCAGAGTTCTATTCTGTGTCGCAGCGCATTCTCAGAACTCACCTTAGCCTGGTTCCATGCCGATTCGTCTTCAGCACAAAGTTCTGTTACCATTCGTTCTGCAAGAGCACCGTGTACATCACCGTCTACTTCAATGTGACGTTCAAGATAATAGGTGAACAGTCCTAGTTCCGTTGGGAACTTC
This sequence comes from Bacteroidota bacterium, assembly GCA_003385605.1. Lineage (GTDB taxonomy): Bacteria > Bacteroidota > Bacteroidia > Flavobacteriales > Schleiferiaceae > UBA10364. Next base: position 42,431 of record QQUU01000007.1, on the reverse strand, counting down.
TCCTTAAGGTTGCGAACGATTTCGATGAACATATCCGGTATCAAATCCTCACGACCGAAAGTAAATACTGCAGCCATCTCTGAAGCAGAGCCTCGTTCAACAACTTCCAAGGTAGAGAGCACAAACTTTTTAGCACCTTCTGGAGCATCGCTTTGACGCAGGGCCAATTTTGGATCGATGCCTTTTTTGAGATCTTCAATGAACGTCAGGATAGGCGCCGTGTTGGCTCCGGCCTCCGCCATTGCCTGAACATAGAGTTCAAAATGACTCACAGCCGTACCGTTCTGGTCGATATCACTCTCCTCGCCAAAAACGATTTCATTGATCAAACGACGTACTTCTGGATTTCCGGTCGGTACCCAATAAGTATCCACACAGGTCAACTGACGTTGGAGCCCTTTCAAAAGGACCATGAAATCCCAAACTGCCCATACGTGGCTTTCCATAAAAACCCTTGCCTTTTCTAGGTTACTCACCCATGAAAAAGCTTCGTGATCAATAAGTTCTTGGCGGACGGTTTCGATGTGCGATTTTACGTAGTCAATTTTCATCGTTCCTTGCTTCAGTTTTATTACTTTGCGGATACAAAAATACAACCCATGCACTTAGCAATCGCAGGAAATATTGGTTCTGGAAAAACAACGCTAACAGGTTTGTTAGCCAAGCATTACAAATACGAAGCACAGTACGAGGATGTAGACGACAATCCTTATTTGGACGATTTCTACGAAGAAATGCAGCGTTGGAGCTTCAACCTTCAGATCTATTTCCTTCGCTCACGCTTTGAGCAGGTAATGAAGGTTCGCGAAGACGGTTTGGATGTTATTCAGGACAGAACCATCTATGAAGATGCCCACATTTTCGCGCCAAACTTGCATGCCATGGGATTAATGACAGCGCGTGATTACAATAGCTATAAAGGGTTGTTCGATATCATGGAGAAGAACCTGCAAGCGCCGGATTTGCTCATTTACTTGCGCGCTTCTGTTCCTACACTAGTCGACCATATTCAAAAGCGCGGTCGCGATTACGAGAACAGCATTCGTATTGATTACCTCAGAAGGTTGAATGAGCGCTATGAAGCTTGGATCAATACCTACGACAAAGGCAAGGTGTTGATCATTAATGTAGACAAGAACAATTTCCCGGAAAACCCTGAAGATCTAGGAGAAATCATCCAGCAGATTGACTCAGAGTTGAACGGCCTGTTCTAAGACGTTCAGAATTTTTTCAGAAGCACCCTTTTGACTCAGCACCCATTGCTGAGCCTCGTTGCCTTTTGCAGTAAACTCACTCGTTCCGATACGCTGAAGGTATTGACGGTATGACGACTCATTTTGCGCCGGAATGAGATAGCCCAGTTCAACGAGTTCGTGATTCTCGGCAATCTTTTGCCAATTCGGTCCACTCGCAGCTACTTTTCCTTGAACAGTGGCCTCAAGAACATTATGAGTTGCTTTGCCGTAACCTCCACCTATGACAACGCCATCGGCCAAAGAATAAAGACGAGAAAGAACGCCAAATTCAGGGATCATTAAGAGTGAAGTCGCTTTGGGTTTGTCCGTAATGGAATTCGCGGCGTCATCTTCCGTAAATTGAGAAAGAGCGGTTTTCATCGCCTCACCTTCATCTATTTCGTGCGGTACAACCCATGTGGAAAACCCGCTTAAATCTAGACCATTCAACGCCTTGCAATCTTCGAGATGTGCGCTCCCAATAAGCAGGACGGGTTTCTGCTGGGACTTCTTCCATGCTGCAAACTTCTCGATCGAAGCCTTTCCCGCTAATGAAGCCGCGTAATCATATTTTGGATTGCCTAAGACTTTAGAATGTATGCCCGCCAAACTCATATTGGCCGCATCCTGCTCTGAAATCACGCCCCAAGTATGTATGCCCTCCTTGTATACCTTTCGGATGAAGGGTAACGTTCTGTGTAGATACCAAGGTGTTTTGGGCGCACTCATAGCCATCACTACACTTGGTATGCCTCTTTTACGCAGGGCATTTAAGTGGTTGGGCCAAATATCATATCGTACAAAAACGGCCAGTGATGGATTTGCATAATCCAACCACTTATTCACCTCTGAAGGAGTATCTATGGGTAGATAATGCACCTTCGCCTTCGAGTACGTTTTTCGTGGCTCATATCCTGAAGGGCTGAAAAAAGTCACCACTGCTTGCCAATCGCTATGTTTTTGAAGGAATAGCTCTAAAACTGGACGTCCCATTTCAAATTCACCCAGCGATGCGCAATGCATCCAAACCACCTTACCGGAAATTGGCGTGTGCTGTTTCCAACTATTGTCACTCTGGACTTTAGCCATCCAGCTGCCGGCTTTGGCAACGTTGCGCCAAAGTCCGAAGACGATGTTTGAAAGAATTGGATAGACAATCATTAATCCACAAGATAGAAACTCTCCTGCTTCGCGTATACGGGTATAAACCAAGTGATCGAGCCCCCAATAAACGCATCAAACTTCATCTTGGTATCGCTCGCGGCAAGATCCACGTTATAGCCGCGAATATTTTGACTGATGCCCAAATTTACGTGCAGGCTTGCGGACCAATTCACTCGCTCGTCGTTATCCAAATGCAAGAAACGGAGCGAAGTATTCGAGTAGGCTCCTAAATGCAACCTGTCGTATCCCTCCAGAAAAGGACTTTGAAGTTGCGGTAATGTACCACGCTGGTCACGCAATCCGATTTTATGCTGACCCAACCCTATTCCTTCCATGAGGACCCATCCAGAATTCGGGTTGTACTGAGGTTTAAACAGCTTTCCGAATTGAAAGAGCAACTGCCCGCCACTCAAACCGGCTTGGATGGTCGCAAACTCACCATTTACGCCAAGAAAATTACCTTCATCGTCGGTGAGGTTGGTAAAAATAGATGCCGGATCTTTTACTGAATTGCCATACAGAGCCTTAAAAGTGACTCCGGTAAAAATGCCGTCTTGATTCTTCTTTAAGTATTCTACCTCGGCAGAGGCAAAAGACCTGTAATTCTCTGACATATCCACCAGGGGTTGGTGCGCCCCAACAGACAATCCCCATAGTTGAACCGTGCGCGTACTATCCTTTGTTGTTCGTTGGGCATTGGCCGAAAAAAACAACAAGGAAAAGACGAATATTCCGATAAATCTGACGTTAATTCTCATGTTCAGCGATATGGCTGCAATTTACACTATAGACATCATCCTCAATAATGTATTTTAGCCTAACCAAAAGAACGGTACAAACCCTTACAATATGAAGATTACAGTAATCGGCACTGGCTATGTAGGTTTAGTTACGGGCGCATGTCTTTCGGACGTGGGCATCGAGGTAACCTGTGTGGATATTGATCAGAAGAAGATTGACGGCCTTAAGAACGGCATCCTTCCGATTTATGAACCGGGCTTAAAAGAGATCGTTGAGCGCAACTATGCCAAGGGCCGTTTGCACTTTTCGACTGACCTGAGCGAAGCCATCCAAGGTTCAGCAGCTGCTTTTATTGCTGTGGGTACCCCTCCAGGGGAAGACGGTTCTGCAGATTTGAAGTATGTACTGGCTGTGGCCGATCAGATTGGCAAGACCATGACGGACTACCTGGTGGTGATCACCAAATCTACCGTTCCTGTAGGTACTGCTGAAAAGGTGCGTGGCGCCGTAGCCAACGCTTTGGACCTGCGCGATGTAGATTTCGGTTTTGACGTGGCTTCGAACCCAGAGTTCTTGAAAGAAGGCGCGGCCATCGACGACTTCATGAAGCCCGACCGCATCGTGGTTGGTGTAGACAGCGAAGACGCCCAGAAAATCATGGACAAGCTCTACCGTCCGTTCACCTTGAACGGTCACCCGGTAATCTTTATGGACATCCCTTCTGCGGAGATGACCAAATATGCAGCAAACGCCATGTTGGCAACGAAGATTTCGTTCATGAACGACATTGCCAACCTGTGTGAGAAGATGGGTGCGGACGTGAACTGGGTGCGCAAGGGCATTGGTTCGGATCCAAGAATCGGCAACAAGTTCATCTACCCGGGTATTGGGTATGGAGGCTCTTGTTTCCCGAAAGATGTAAAGGCCTTGGCGCGTACGGGCCGAGAAAACGGACACACCATGCGTATCCTCGAAGCTGTTGAGGCAGTGAACGACGATCAGAAGAGTGTGCTGTTCAATAAAATAAACGCCTACTTCGGCGGCGACCTTCAGGGCAAGACTATTGCTTTCTGGGGACTGTCGTTTAAGCCGAATACGGACGACATGCGCGAGGCGCCGTCCATCGTATTGGCGAACCTTCTGCTCAAAGCGGGTGCGAACGTTCGCGCGTATGACCCGGTCGCTATGGAAGAGGCCAAGCACGATTTGGGCGATACCATCACCTACTGCGAGAGCGATATGGACGCGGTTCAGGGTGCAGATGCTTTGGCACTGATCACCGAATGGACCGAGTTCCGCGTACCGAACTGGGAGAAAGTGGGCTCGGCCATGAAGACCAAGGTGGTCTTCGACGGCCGTAACCTCTACCGCAGCGCGATTGTAGCGGAAGCAGGTTTTGATTATTACGGAATAGGAATGGGCGAGAACATCGCTGAAAAAGCATAAGTAATGCCAAGAGTACTCATCACAGGAGCTGCAGGATTTTTAGGATCACACCTCTGTGACCGATTCATTGCCGAAGGCATGGATGTACTGGGCATGGACAACCTCATTACGGGGAACATGGAGAATTTGGAGCACCTGATGGGTCATCCAAAGTTCACCTTCTTCAACAACGATGTGAGCAACTTCGTACACGTTCCGGGTGAATTGGACTACATCCTCCACTTTGCCTCACCGGCCTCTCCTATCGATTACTTAAAGATCCCGATTCAGACATTAAAAGTGAGTTCTTTGGGAACGCACAACCTGTTGGGACTTGCCTTGAATAAAAAGGCACGTATTCTCGTGGCTTCTACTTCTGAGGTCTACGGCGACCCCTTGGTTCACCCACAGACTGAAGAGTATTGGGGCAATGTAAATCCTGTGGGGCCACGTGGGGTATACGATGAAGCCAAGCGCTTCATGGAGGCTATGACCATGGCCTATCACACTTACCACGGTTTGGAGACACGCATCGTGCGCATCTTCAACACCTACGGCCCTAGAATGCGATTGAACGACGGCCGTGTATTGCCTGCATTTATAGGCCAAGCATTGCGCGGTGAAGATTTAACCATCTTCGGCGACGGTTCTCAAACCCGCTCGTTCTGTTATGTGGACGATCTGATTGAAGGGATCTACCGTTTGCTCATGAGCGACCATGCCGAGCCGGTAAACATTGGCAACCCACACGAGATCACCATTTCAGATTTTGCCGAAGAGATCATTAAGCTTACCGGAACCACACAAAAAGTGGTGTACCAGCCGCTACCGGTCAATGACCCGATGCAGCGCCAACCCGATATCAGCAAGGCGAAGTCCCTACTGGACTGGGAACCAAAGGTGATGCGCGCTGAAGGATTGGAGAAAACCTACGCGTGGTTTAAGAGCCTGCCGGAAGATCGACTGTACCGAAAAGAACATAGAGACTTCAAAGCCTACAAAAGAAAGTAACCAAACCATGAACCAAATATTAATCACAGGCGGACTAGGCTACATCGGTTCTCATACCGTGGTGGAGATGATTGCTGCAGGTTATGAACCCGTCGTCATCGACAACCTCAGTGAGAGCCCCATCGAAGTAAAAGACCGCATTGAAAAAATAGTGGGCAGGGAAATCACCTTCCGACAAGTTGAACTCTGCGACCGCGCTGCAGTAGATGCAGTGTTTGAAGAGTTCCCGGATATTTCAGGGGTCATTCACTTTGCTGCTTTCCTCTTGGTAAATGAAAGCGTTGAGGCGCCGCTCAAGTATTACCACAATAATTTGTTGAGCACCGTTAACCTTCTTCAAAGTATGGAGGCACACGGCATTCGCAACATTGTGTTCTCGAGTTCTTGCACGGTGTATGGCACTCCAGAAAACCCACATGTGGATGAAAATGCGCCCGTACAACCTGCGGAAAGCCCGTACGGTAATACCAAGAAGATGGGTGAGGAAATCCTCCGTGATACCGCAGCGACTGGAACCGTGGATGTGTTGAGCTTGCGTTATTTCAATCCTATCGGCGCTCACCCCACAAGTATCATTGGCGAATTCCAAGACGGCGAACCGCACCACTTGGTTCCCTACATCACTGAAACGGCCATTGGTAAGCGTACAGAATTAAAAGTATTCGGGTCCGATTACGATACCCGCGACGGCTCCTGCATTCGCGACTACATTCACGTCATTGATATTGCCAAAGCTCATATTTTGGCCGTACAACATTTGATCGACGGCAAGACCAAGGGATATGATGTGATCAACCTTGGGTCTGGTAATGGATCGACAGTGTTGGAAATGATTAGTGCTTTTAAGCGTGCCACTGGAATTGCTATTCCATATAGCCTAGCGCCACGTCGCGCTGGGGATGTACCCGCGGTATACGCGAACATTGGTAAGGCACAGCGCGTTTTGAATTGGACCCCAGAAAAAAGCTTAGAAGATATGCTTCGTGATGCTTGGAATTTTGAGCAATCACTCCCACAAGAATAGTAGTATGAAGAACATCATCATCACCGGCGGTGCCGGATTTATTGGCTCTCACGTCGTTCGCTTGTTTGTAAACAAGTACAGCGAGTACCGCATCATCAATGTGGACGTGCTGACCTATGCCGGGAACCTTGAGAACTTGAGCGATATCGAAAGTGCCCCAAATTATGTGTTTGAGCGCGTGGATATCGTTGATGCTGCAGCCGTTGATGCGCTGTTCGACAAATACCAGCCGGAAGGGGTCATTCACTTGGCGGCCGAGAGTCATGTGGACCGCTCTATCAAGGATCCATTGGCCTTTGTGCGCACCAATATCTTAGGTACGGTGAATTTACTCAACAGCTTTAAGCGCATTCACGAAGATTTCCAGGGCAAGCGCTTCTACCACATCAGCACGGACGAAGTATATGGCACGTTGGGCAAGGAAGGCTTGTTTGAAGAGACGACGCCGTACGATCCAAACAGTCCGTATAGCGCCTCAAAAGCATCTTCGGACCACTTTGTGCGTGCCTATGGCGAGACCTACGGCATTCCGTATGTGGTGACCAATTGCTCGAACAACTACGGCCAAAACCAATTCCCAGAGAAACTCATCCCACTCTTCATCAATAACATTGTAGAAGAAAAGCCATTGCCGGTATACGGCGACGGTCAGTATACCAGAGACTGGTTGTACGTTGTGGATCATGCCCGTGCCATTGATCTCGTGTACCACGAAGGTGAGAACGGCGAGACCTATAACATCGGCGGGTTTAATGAATGGACCAACATCGATCTGATCAAGGTGCTTTGCGCGCAGATGGACGAGAAATTGGGCCGCGAAAAAGGGAGCAGTGAAAAACTCATTACCTATGTGAAAGACCGTCCTGGTCACGACCGTAGGTATGCGATTGATGCGACCAAGATCAACAAGGAGTTGGGCTGGGCGCCAAGTGTGACTTTTGAAGAAGGGCTGGCCATCACCATCGATTGGTATTTGAGCAATGCCGAGTGGTTGAAAAACGTAACCTCAGGGACTTATCAGGAGTATTACGACAACATGTACGCCAAGCGTTAATTCCGTAATTTGCGCCCAGTGAAAGGCGTAGTTCTAAAAAGTACGGGTAGCTGGTACCAAGTCAGAGATTTGGAAAACCGCGAACTCTTTGATTGTAGAATCAAGGGTAAATTTCGTGTGGCCGGTATTAAGAGTACCAACCCTATCGCAGTAGGTGATTTCGTTGAATTCGAATTGGAAGAAAAAGACGAACGCCAAGGCATCATTCAAGCCATTGAAGACCGCAAGAACTACATCGTTCGTAAAAGTGTCAACCTCAGTAAGCGTGTGCACATCATTGCGTCTAACATGGACCAAGCGCTTCTGGTGACGACCCTTGCACAGCCCATGACCTCTACCGGTTTCATGGACAGGTTCTTAGCCACTGCTGAGGCGTATTCCATTCCTACAGTAATCGTCTTTAATAAGATTGACGTGTATGGGGAAGAGGAATTGATGGAGCTCGAGTACCGTGAAGCTGTGTACAGTGCTATCGGCTATAAAGTCTTGAAAACCTCTGCTACTGAAGCTAGGGGACTGGAGGAATTGAAAGAAATTCTAAAAGGAAAGACCACCTTGCTCAGCGGACATAGTGGTGTTGGAAAGAGCACCTTGGTGAATGCCATTGAGCCGGAATTGGACCTGAGAACGGGTGAAGTAAGCCATAGCCACAGAAAGGGACAGCATACCACCACCTTTGCGGAGATGCATCCACTAACTATTGGCGGTGATATTATTGATACGCCGGGCATCAAAGGGTTTGGGATGGTCAATATGGAGAAGGAAGAGATTAGTCATTTCTTTCCTGAACTATTTGCGCTCAGTAAAGAATGCCGATTCCACAATTGTCTGCACGTCAATGAACCGCAATGTGCGGTGAAGGAAGCACTTGAAGAGAATAAAATTGCACCGACTCGATACGAGAGTTATCTTAACCAATTAAACGATTACGATGAAGAAACACATTATCGCACTACTAGCCATTAGCACATTAGGCCTGGCCTCATGCGGCACACAGAAGAAAGCTGTAGCAGACGTTCCTCCACCCCCACCGCCGGTGAACCCAGCGCTTGAATGGAGAAAGTCTAGTGAATTTGAATTCATCAATAAACAAACCTTCAAGTATGCTGCTGATCAGCTTCAACGTAAGCTTGGTAGCATCAAAGAAGGGCCAGTTGTTTTCATTGATGTGCCGTTCCTTTTGCTGGATCAGAATACGATGAACAGGTACTTCGACAATAACGACCGACCGCTTGATCTTAGAATCCGTGAGGCGCAAGAGGTAAGCAGGTTCGATTACAATCAAGACGCTCTAGAATTTCTGAGGCTGTGCCAAGAAAGTGGTGTTGAAGTGATCCTCATGGCCGAAGAGCAGGAGGTACTTCCTACCGTAGAAGATTTGGCAACGAAGAACCTTGTAGTGATGCCTTCGCTCTATGACGGCACCCCAAACTATGGCAAGATCGGCCGCAACATTACCATGCTTGAGATGGCAGAATCCAACAGAATTGCACTCATATTAACCACGTCTCTAGGTGAAGCAACAAGCTTGACCGGTATGGGCCGTGCGATCAATGAGAACATGGAAGAGTTGTACCGCGTACATGGCGATAAGTTAATCGTCTTCCCAAACCCAGCCTTCAACTAAATGAGGGCTCTACTACAGCGCGTTAGCGAAGCAAGTGTTGTAGTGGATGGCACAGAAATAGGCGCCATCGAAAAAGGACTTCTTGTTCTTTTAGGGGTGGAGCCTGCCGATACGGAAGAGGATGCGGATTGGCTCTGCGGAAAAATTGCACGTATGCGATTGTTCCCAGATAGCGAGGGAGTGATGAATAGAAACGTGATGGAAGCCGGTGGCCAATTCTTAGTTATCTCACAGTTCACCCTTCACGCTTCGACCAAAAAAGGAAACCGCCCGAGCTACATGAAAGCTGCTCGACCTTCCCATGCAGAGCCCATGTACGAGTACTTCATGGAGCAATTGTGGCACGAAAGTAACCTGCCGGTTAAAGGTGGAAAGTTTGGTGCTGATATGAAAGTTAACCTGATAAATGACGGTCCTGTTACCATATGGATCGATTCTAAAAACAAAGAATAATGGCACTAGATCCTATCCATGTTCCTTCAGATTTGCCGCTCGGTAAACTACAGGAAGAAGTTCACGAGTGGATTGCAAACCACGGCGTTCGTTACTTCAACGAACTGACCAACATGGCACAACTCACGGAAGAAGTAGGTGAAGTAGCACGCATCATTGCACGCCGTCATGGCGAACAAAGTGAAAAGGAAAGTGACAAGGCGAAAGATCTTGGCGAAGAACTGAGCGATGTGCTTTTTGTAGTGCTGTGTTTGGCAAACCAAACCGGCACAGACCTACAAGCTGCTTTCGACAAAAAAATGAACGTCAAACGCGAACGCGACCACGACCGACATCACAACAATGAGAAGTTGAAATAGATAGGGCTAGGAAAAACATAACTTACCACTTAACCAACACCAAAAACCAATGATCTCTCTTAAAAAGCTGACCGTTTTAACGGGAATTTTAGCGATCACTTCCTGTACGCTTACCACTACAAACATCGAAGGCGGCGCCTACATTGTTGAAAGTACAAAGACACAAAAACCCATTCAAGGAGCCTACCTTGAGATTCAATACACCACAGACGAAGGCGGTTCTTATGACATATTAGCTGCCACGACAACGGATGAAAACGGGTATTTTTATTTTGATGAAAAGTCTCCGGATTGCTTCGACTGTTGGGAACGCGTAGATGTGTATTCAGACAGCACTGGTCAAATACTACTGGGTAGCTTTGAATTCGTTTCTGCCAATTTTGATAATATTTTTTCGCCCGATATCATTCATGTAGACACCTTTAGTCTTGAGCATACCATATATGCTGTGCCTAGAATGGACAGTCTTCCTGATGGTGATTTTTCAGATTTAACTTACTCCCTCACCTCGTTTCCCGTAGCGAGTGGAGTGGCTACCAATTACAATATTCCAGGCCAAATTGAGATTGGAGACCGGTTTGAAGCTATAGAGCTCGTCATGTCCTTTCAAACGCAGCATTGGATTCAATACGGCTACGGTCAGATTGCTCAAACGAGCATTTTAAACTCCCAAAACCAAGAGATTAATGGCGGCTTCTTTTTGAAAACACCAGATCGATATACCGCCCAAGGCGACACCGTTTATTTAGAGTATCGACCGCGAGATTGATCCTGTTCTTCATTAAAAAAAGCGCCCGAATGGGGCGCTTTTTTTATGCTCGAAAATTTTCGACTTATCTAAATCGCAATTCGAAACCGGTACTGATCCAGCGTCCAGGTTGAGCCACATTGCCCCGATCGTAGTATTGAGTGCCGAAGGCGTTATTGATGTTGACAAAGGCTTGGAACGGGATTTGGCGACGCGTGATTCCCGCAATCGGTGCCCAGTACAATTTAGCATCAGCGATAACAAACGGCGCATACGCCACCTCATTACCAGTACTCGCATCTCTATAAGTACCCACTCTATCTTGAGCAGTCAACGCCCACTTCAAGTACAGACCTTTACCTAATCTGTTATTGACCGTAACGTTCGCTTTGGCCGCCAAGTAGTCCAGCGCATACAAAGAGCTGTAATCCACCTCAGGCGAAGAACCATTCATCAAAAGAACGGAACCTACTACGCTGCGCACAAAATCTTTACGCTTGGAGGCATAATAGCCGAAGTTGACCTCAAGACCCGTTAGATTCAAGGCGGTAATGTTTTGCGCATAAGCTGTGTCGTTACCCGGGTAAGTCACCCAATCAATGAGGTTGGCAGAACGGCGGTGGAACAGTGCCGCATTGTAGCGAATGTTCTTATCTACTCCTCTACGAAGTCCGGCTTCTAGATTAAGCGCACTCTCGTGCTGCAGATCGATGGAACCAAAAGCATTGCCACGGGCATAATACAAATCTGTATAGGTTGGATAGCGCACACTTTGGTCCGCCGAAGCATAAGCCGTGGTGACCTTTCCTAATTTGTACGCCACATCAACCCCAGGGCTCCAAGCACTTACAAAATTCTCGTCGCCCAATTGGCGCTGATTCAACATTACACCTGCGGTAACGCGCATCGGTCCAGAGGTATAACGGTGTTCCAAGAAATAGCTGATGTTGAGTTGATCTTGGTATCGCGTATATGAGCCCGGCCATCCAGGGATTGGGGTTTGGTCTACTATACCGATAGTACCAAGGGCATTTGAACGGATATCGTCGTAACGAAGGTTAATGCCCGCTGTTGTGGTATGCAGTGGATTCCATTCATAGGTCACACGCTCATTAATGGTGTAGGCACCCGTTCTATGATGATTGTGCCCGGTATACCAAGCTGCTGCGGTATCCTGCGTCGCTGGGCGGTAGAACCTGGTGGTATTCAAATCGAACTGGTACGCCACATAAGAAGCATCAAAGCCGCCCTGCCCTGGTGTCTCGCGGTACAATTCAAATCGATCTGTCCCGCCGACATAATTCAAATCGAGCGCATAGCTCAACTTGTTTTTCGCCAACTTCAATGAAGTCCCAAACAGCGTCGTAGTAGTCGCTTCGAATTGGTCCGGGAAGGTCGTTGTATAATAATCTGCTGCACCGAAAGCCTTTTGATTCTCTGCATAAAGCAGGCTCAAACCGCCTTGGAATCCTAAGAAGGTAATATCTCTTTCTAGAGCAAGCGTGAATCGGTCCGATTCAAAATCTGTATTATTCACATAGCCGCTGCTTTGATCGCGCTGCATGCCCACCAAGGCCCCCCATTTACCCACTTTCAACCCAACGTTTAACGCATGCTGTTGAAGGCCGTGTGCACCGACAGCCGTGCGGTAACCGCCATTTAATTTCGTCTGTGCCTTTTTCAAGACGATGTTAATCACACCCGTCATCGCTCCCACGCCGTGCACTCTTGAAGCGCCTCCGTGAAGAATCTCGATGCGCTCAATCATAGCTAGGGGAATAGGTAAATTCATATTGTGGTGGCCGGTCTGCATGTTGTTCATACGGATACCATTCACCAAGACTAAGGCCTGATCAAAGGTTCCTCCACGCACACCTATATCCGATTGTACATCCAGCGGTCCGCGCTGACGCACATCTAATCCGGCAACATATTCCAACACCTCATTGATCGTGTTCACCGGCAGCTCTTGAATTTCCTTCGCAGTCAATACGGTCACCGTACGGGCCGCTGTCGCATAGGTGTCCCCTGCTGCAGAAGTACTTACCTCGACCTCGTTGAGTAAGGTCGGCTTATCCTTCTTGGCGACGATTCCTCGGAAACCCTTGCGCTGTCCAAATTCTTGTGCAGTTAATGATACCGTTAGAAGCACGGCACACAGGAGCATTGTCTTTCTCATTTCATTGTGTGTTGGTCTGCGAAGATATAACGATGGCTCAGAGTAAGCACACATAAAATCCGGAATGAAAAGCACAAAAAAACCCGCGGCTGCGCCGCGGGTTTTTAGAAAATTTATTTCGCTACCTAATTAACTAGCGAGTACTGAGATCTTGTTGTTCTTGCACTCTAGGACGCCGCCCTTCACCTCTACGGTGCAAAGCTTATCGTCAGAAGTATCAAGAATAACCTGAGAGCTCAATGTATCTAGCGTTTGCGTATCGTCAGCAACACGAATCTTCACCGTACCAGGTCCCAAAGCTGAGATGATTGGTGCGTGATCTTTTAAGATCTGGAAGAGACCGTCGCGACCAGGAAGCACTACTGAGCTTACCTCGCCTTTGAACAATACTGCTTCAGGTGTGATGACTTCTAAGTACATAATCTAGTTGGATTAAGCCTCAGCCAACATTTTCTCACCAGCTTCGATCACCTCTTCGATGGTACCTTTCAAGTTGAAGGCAGCCTCTGGGTACTGATCTAGCTCACCGTCCAAGATCATATTGAAGCCTTTGATAGTATCCTTGATATCTACCAACACCCCTTGAAGACCTGTAAACTGCTCTGCTACGTGGAACGGCTGAGAAAGGAAACGAGCAACACGGCGAGCGCGTGACACTACTAGTTTATCCTCTTCTGAAAGCTCTTCCATACCTAGAATCGCAATAATATCCTGCAATTCTTTGTAGCGCTGCAATGTCTCTTTTACGCGCTGTGCAGTATCGTAGTGCTCTTGACCTACGATGTCCGCAGTCAAGATACGAGAAGTAGAATCTAGTGGATCAACCGCAGGGTAGATACCTTGCTCAGCGATCTTACGTGACAATACCGTTGTTGCATCCAAGTGAGCAAACGTTGTTGCAGGAGCCGGATCCGTAAGGTCATCCGCAGGTACGTATACCGCTTGAACCGAAGTAATAGAACCGTTCTTAGTAGAAGTAATACGCTCTTGCATCGCACCCATCTCAGAAGCTAGCGTTGGCTGGTAACCTACTGCAGAAGGCATACGACCTAGAAGTGCCGATACCTCAGAACCTGCTTGCGTGAAACGGAAGATGTTATCAACGAAGAAAAGGATGTCTTTACCTTGTCCGTCGCCTTCACCATCACGGAAGTATTCTGCCAATGTCAAACCTGAAAGAGCAACACGTGCACGTGCACCTGGAGGCTCGTTCATCTGACCGAATACGAAGGTTGCTTTAGAGTCCTTCATCAACTCTTTATCTACTTTGCTTAGATCCCAACCGCCTTCTTCCATAGCGTGCATGAAATCGTCACCGTATTTGATAATGCCTGATTCAAGCATCTCACGCATAAGGTCATTACCCTCACGAGTACGCTCACCAACACCGGCAAATACAGAAAGACCACCGTGGCCTTTTGCAATGTTGTTAATCAATTCCTGGATCAATACCGTCTTACCTACACCGGCACCACCAAAGAGACCAATCTTACCACCTTTTGCGTAAGGCTCGATAAGGTCAATTACTTTAATACCTGTGAAAAGTACTTCTGTAGATGTACTCAACTCTTCGAAAGCAGGCGCTGGGCGGTGGATTGGCAAACCTTTAGAACGGTCAACACCACCGATACCATCGATATCCTCACCTACTACGTTAAATACACGACCGTAGATTTGATCACCGATAGGCATTGTGATTGCCTGTCCTTTTGCGGTTACATCCTGTCCTCTCTGACATCCATCCAAAGAATCCATAGATACGGCGCGAACGGTTTCTTGACCTACGTGCTTCTGCACCTCAAGAACAACGACTTGGCCGTTTGATTTTGTTACTTCAAGAGCTTCGTAAATTTTAGGAAGCTCGCCTGCGGCACCCTCAAAACGAACGTCCACTACAGGACCGATAATTTGAGCGATTTTACCAACTAATTGAGACATGTTGTATTCTTGTTTTATTAAGATGCTGCAAAAGTAGCTTACACTGCCAATTCAGACAACTCTGCAACCCACAAACTATGGTACTTAGAGATAGTTATCAACAAGTTATTAACAATACTAGGCTCTTCATCCTCTGCAGCCTAGTGCTAGCCGCATGTACAACGCCTCAAACCGAAGAGCTGGACTATCCATTGGTCGAACGTATGAGCACCATGGAAACCCTCCAAGGCAACACAAACTACCTACATTCTAAGCAGATGACCCCTGGAAACCATGCGTATTGCGTCGGATTTCAAGACGGCACCTTCCCAGATATGGGTTGGCACATCAAAGGTGAGATGGGCGGTCTTTGGGCACATCCCATCAAACTCCTAGACGGGTTCTCTGCCGCAATGGTTCAAAAAGGAGATACCATTTACTTGGACAGCGCTACCACCTATAGCACTACTGCCCTAGGCTCCATATTCACCTACAACATCCAAGGCAAAACCATTACTCGCACCCAATTCATTCCCGACCCTGCCAAAGGCATGGTGGTCGAATATGATATGAGCGACTTCCCTAAGGCGCAACTTCTCTTCTATCCGAAAGTAGACCTTCGACCGACTTGGCTCGGTGAGCGCACAAACATGATCGACAGCACTGACGTCATTGCAATAGTGGACAACCAATGGACCGCCACCGATTCTAAAAATGGCTGGCAAGTACGTATTAGCGCTTCCTCGAAAGGAGCAATAACACCCACACACCTAGTAAGCAGCCCGTCAAAAACTCATCAGTTCTACATCGCCGGAGGACTCACCGCGGGGGAAGCCACCGAGGAATTGGCCGCAGTTGAAAGTTGGAGCGACCTGTGGTATTCAAAAGAACAAAAGCATTTTGAACTCAGCGGAAATAGCAGTTTTTTCTGCGCGGGTGAAGAGGATCTCGAGACCGTTTTCCGCTGGCTAAAACACAACGCGATTTGGCTGGAAATGGACGCCGATACCCTTGGTTATGGATTCGCTGCGGGCATTGAAGATTACCCTTGGTTCTTTGGGTGCGATTCAGAATTCAGTATTCTTGGTCTAAATGCGGTCGGGCGGTACGACCTCAGCAAAAGCATGCTGCGATTGCTTGCAAAAGCCTCCGAGCGCACCAACGGCACGGGTCAAATCATCCATGAAATGTCCACCAATGGCGCGGTATTTAACCCAGGGAATCTCAACGAAACCCCACAGTTTGTAACGGCGTGTTACGATACGTATCGCTGGAGTGGCGATAAAGTATTTTTCGATGAAATGTATCCACAGATGATTCAAAGCATGCAATGGCTCGAAGATCAAGATGCTGATGGCAACGGCATTCCTGACGGCTATGGGATGATGGAGATTCACGGCATGAATGGCGAAATGATCGACGTAGCCGCATATACCGTACAAGCATGGGGTGCACTTTACGAAAGTGCGTTGCTTCAAGGCGATGATAAAGTCGCAGCATGGGCAGGTCGCAGTGCAGCCGAATTAAGCGCTTATATCAATGAAAATTATTGGGTAGAAGGTGCTGGCGCCTATGCCGACGTCAGAGGAAGCAAGGCCCAAGTTCTGGAGCTTATTGACGGCGCTATTGAAAGAGCCGAAGGCCTTAACAAGCCATGGGCCGTAGAGGAATTGGAAACTACCAGAAAAGCAGCAGCGGTTTCAGCAGGTGAGATGAATCCATACAGCGTCCACCATAACTGGATCGTCAATACCCCAATGGAAGTGGGATTTGCACCTGAGGAAAATGCCCTGAAAGCGTTGGATAAAGCAGCGCAATACACGAATCCGTTTGGGATGTTTGTCACCGGTATTGATCGCGATGAAAGTGCAGGTACGGACACCGATGGGTTTGCCAAACGCAAAAAGACCTTTACCTATGTTGGGGCAGTGATGACCTTACCTACGGGGGTGGCAGCGGTTGCTGAAAACAACTATGGACGTCCAGATAAAGCCTTGGACTATTTGCACCGCATGTCCCGCAGTTGGGGATATGCCCACCCTGGCAGCATGTATGAAGTGAGTCCAGATTTCGGGATGATGTGCCAAGCTTGGAACATCTACAGTTTTGGCTATCCGATAGTACGCCAGTTCTTTGGCATTTACCCAATGGCTGAAAAGAAAATCGTGGAGATTGACCCGCATTTCCCAACGAGTTGGACGAGACCTCAATTAAAGGGCGTGGTCATCGGTGAGGGTGAGGATATAACCGAACTTGATATAAGCTTTGTGAAAGGAGAAAACGGGAATAAAAACCAATTGCAAATTCTCCAAACAGCAAATGAGCCGTGGAGCATTATGACCCCTGTTCAGGATCATGCACGGATTTATGTGGATAATGCACTAATCCAGGGCGAAGACCTCCTGGACGGCATGAAGAAAATCACTGGGCATAGCATTCTTATCGAGTGGTAATTAGCGTAATTTTGGCGGCATGAATTGGATCGCGACAATCGGAATCGTAGCGGCGGTATTGACGACCTCAGCATTTGTACCACAGGCATGGAAAATCATCAAGCAGCGAAAGGTGAAAGACCTCAGCTTGACCATGTATATCATGATGTTCACGGGCCAATTTTGCTGGCTCATCTACGGGCTTAGTATAGGTGACTTTCCATTGATCTTTGCAAACATTATCGGGTGCAGTCTAACAGGCACCATTTTAGGATTCAAACTCTTTTTGAAAGATTAGGGTTTGTCGAAGTCTTTTGGCACAAACTTTGACAATTAGCGGAACAAAATTGGACCTCAATCCTTAATAGGTTAGAAAACCTCCGCATTATGAAGAAATGGCTTGCCTTCCTAGGACTAGCATTTACCCTAACTACTCAGGCTCAGAACGTTACTCTGAGCGGATACATCCGCGACGCGGCGAGTGGTGAAGAATTAATCAGTGCCTCTATTGTCAATGAAAGTAGACAAGGAACCGTAACAAATATTTACGGCTTCTACTCCTTGACCCTGCCTGCAGGTGAATACACATTTACCATCAGCTACATTGGTTACGAGACGATGACCAAAAAAATCAATCTGAACGCCAGTCAAACGGTAAATTTTGAACTGAAAGAAGCAACCAACGAGTTGCAAGAAGTTCAAGTGACGGCCAAAAAGCTTGACGAGAATTTGAACCGTGCGGAAATGTCAACCACACAGTTGACCGCCAAGCAGATAAAGACCATTCCTCAGTTCTTGGGAGAGTTTGATGTCATCCGCTCAATCACACTACTCCCCGGTGTTACAACGGTTGGGGAAGGCGCCTCTGGATTCAATGTTCGTGGTGGTAAAACCGATCAAAACCTCATCTTGTTGGATGAAGCACCCGTCTATAACTCTTCACACATTTTCGGGTTCTTCTCGGTGTTCAACGGAGATGCAGTTCGTGATTTGAAATTATACAAGGGCGGTATTCCAGCACCCTTCGGCGGTCGCCTTTCTTCGGTATTGGACGTTCGTCAAAAAGAAGGTAATACCAAGGAATATGGCGGTACTGTTGGTTTAGGGCTACTCTCTTCTCGAGTGATGTTCGAAGGTCCTATTGTTCAAGATAAAGCGAGCTTTATGATTGCTGGACGTCGTTCTTACCAGGATGTACTCTTGAAAGCAAGCCCGAACGACGACATCAACAACATCATTGCAAATTTCTACGACCTCAATGCCAAGGTCAACTACAAGTTCAGCGATAAGAGCAGGCTGTTTTTGAGCGCTTACTACGGAAAGGATGCCTTTGGTGTTCCAGGTCTCGTGAAGTTCAACTGGGGGAACCTCGGTTTAACTGGGCGCTGGAACTACCTGATCAACGACAAGTTGTTCTTAAACGTCAGCACGATCTATTCGGATTACGATTATGCCATTGGTTTCGATTTTCCTCAAGCGAAAATTGACAACGTTGCCTACATCAAGAACCAGACAAATAAAGTAGCCTTTAGCTGGTTCCCGAATGCGAGCCACCAGGTAAACTATGGTGCGGAAGCAACCGTGTATGATTTCGAACCGTTCTCAACCACGTTCGACTACATTGACAGCAACCTTACCGACATCAACATTGAGCTGCAAAACGAATATGCGGTAGAACCTGCTTTTTACATTGAAGACAATTGGAAGGTCAACAACCGACTTACGATTCGAGGCGGTGTGCGCTACAGCTCATTCTACAACTTTGGCGAGCGCGACGTCATCAACTATACCCCTACCGCGAACGGAACCGTCCGAAATGACCTCATCGTCGATACCACCTCTTATGCCAGTGGCGAACTCATCGAAGGTTACGACGGCCTCCAAGGTATCGAGCCTCGTCTCGGTATCAACTTTAAAACGACAGAGAATTCTGCCATCAAAGCGAGCTACAACAGAACGCGTCAGTACATTCACCTGATTTCTAACACCACCTCTTCCCTTCCTATTGACACGTGGAGGCCAGCAGGTCGATTCATTAAGCCTGGAACTGCGGACCAAGTCGCTCTGGGTTGGAACAGAAACTTTGCCAACGGCGAGTGGCAGTTGAGCGTTGAAACATACTATAAAACGTTACGCGATCTCGTAGACTTCAAAAACGGTGCACAGCCAACCGGCGTAGACAACATTGAGGTAGACCTTATGACCGGTCGCGGCCGAAGCTATGGTATTGAAATGCAACTTGACAAGAAGATTGGTGCTTTAACGGGTTGGATTGCGTACACCTACAGCCGTTCTGAGTTGCAGGTAGACCTTGGCGCGACACCTGAGGAGTGGATCAACCTTGGAGAGTGGTACAGAGCAGCCCAGGATAAACCACACGACATTGCCATTGTAGCTGCCTACGCTTGGAAACCAAACATCAGCTTTTCTGGTTCATTCATTTACCAGACAGGTAAGCCGTACACCTACCCAGAGGCACGCAGTGAATTTGAGGGAATCATTTATCCTTTCGCACTCAGCAGAAACAATAGCAGAACCCCTGCCTACCACCGTTTAGATTTAAGTATGGACGTAAAAATCCCGAACAAGAAGAACAGAGATTGGGAAGGCAGTTGGAACTTCGGTGTGTACAATGCGTATGCCCGCAAAAATGCTTTCAGCATCTTCTTTGAAGAAGAATTGGACGATAACGGCGATCCGACAGGACAGACAAAAGCAACGCAGCTTTCGATTTTTGCCACAGCTATTCCAACCATTACCTACACCCTAGACTTCTAAATCATGAAAAAGCTCATTATTCCAGCAATTATTGCGACCGTATTCGCCTCTTGTGAAATAGATGTTACCGACAAGGTAAAAACAGATGCCTACGATGGTACCTCGCTCATTTCCGTGAGTGGTTCAGTCACTGATGTCGAAGGCGTTGGCACCTATGTGGACCTCGCCATCAGCTCGCCCTATCTTTCTACGGAAGACCCCAATGAAATTGAAGGAGCCATAATAGAGGTTTATGTAGAAGACAGT
This sequence comes from Bacteroidota bacterium, assembly GCA_003385605.1. Taxonomy (GTDB): domain Bacteria; phylum Bacteroidota; class Bacteroidia; order Flavobacteriales; family Schleiferiaceae; genus UBA10364. The sequence goes on along the minus strand of QQUU01000007.1, from coordinate 22,038 downwards.
CTTTACAGCGTATTGACCGAGGTCAGCCCGGGCCGCTACGAAGACACCACGCTACTTTCTGAAGTAGGGGTTTCTTACCACATGCTCATCGATGTACCGCAAGGCTACGGTAATGCAACGGGTCTTTGGGAGAGTACCCCAGACCGCACTAACGAGCCGTTTACTTTCCTAGCACCTATGTTCCAGATTTTAGAAGACGACAGCAGCTGGGTGGACTTCCGTACAGGAGATTCTGTTTTCTATGCCGATGCTGACTCGTCGTTCTACAGCCCTTATGCGCTTTGGAACGATCCTCAAGGCCGAGGCAACGCGTATTGGATCAAGAATTATTGGACGACCAAAGTATATGCACCAAACGGTTTGGTAGGTCCTTTTGAACCGCAAGAAACCGAAATGAGCTTGAACTCAGAGATCAATATTTTCAACGACGATCAATTTGTCGAAGGCACACAGGTAAGCCGATTCAACTTTATCGGTCCTCCGTATACCGTGTACCGCGATACCTTGATCAACATCGTATACGAGACGAGAACTTTGAGCTCTGGCATGTTTGACTACTTGACTATCATGGCCAATAATATTGGCGGTGGCGGTCTTTTCAGTGTGCCTTACAGCCCTCAGATTGGGAATATTCGCAGACAAGATGATACAACCGTGTACGGATTAGGGTATTTTTACGCAACTTCAGTTAGATTTGATAGCGTAACTATGTTCCACCCGTTCTAATGGAAAAAATTCACTGGGCAAGCCAATGGCTCGCCAATCAAAATATCGACGAACGCTATATCGAATGGATTGCCCTCGGTATAGATATTCTTTTATTGGCACTACTTTCTTTAGTAGCGGACTTCGTTTCGCGTAAACTTCTAGTGAGTGCTATTCATGCCGCAGTAAAGCGTACCAAGGCGACTTGGGACGATTACTTCTTTGAGCAAAAGGTCTTTAAGGGCATTGCGCATTTGGTGCCTGCGGCCATAGTATTTACTAGCCTAACATACATTCTCAGCGACGTCCCTCGCATGATTCCTTACTTTGAAAAGGCAGTCATAGTATACATTCTACTTCTGGTCGTTACGGTAATTAATCGAACACTTCGGGCACTAGAGAACTGGCTAAACCAACACGAAAAGTATTCGAATACACCCATTCGTACGATCTCACAGGTCATTCGCTTGTTGGCCTTCTTCGGAGCTGCAATCGCACTTATATCCATTTTAACAGGCACATCCGCTGGAGCCGTTCTTGGTGCCTTTGCGGGAACAACAGCCATACTCATCCTGGTTTTTCAAGACAGCATCAAAGGTCTTTTGGCCAACTTCCAGATTCATATGTATGATCTTGTCAAGGTGGGTGACTGGATTACCTTTTCCAAGTTCGGTGTAGATGGCGACGTACTAAGTATAGACCTGACGACGGTGAAAGTGAAAAACTTTGACAAGACGGTTAGCACTGTACCAGCCACCGCCTTTGTGCAAGACAGCTTTGTGAATTGGCGCGGAATGGCAGAAAGTGGTGCCCGACGTATTAAAAGAAATATCCACATAGATATCACCTCCATTCGCCACCTTGATGAAGGTCTTATGGATGGGCTCAAAGAAGTTGATTTGATTGCTTCTTTTATGAACGAGCGCCAGAGCGAAATCGATAAAAACAATGCTCAGAATAAAGTTAAAGGTGCGAGCCTACTCAACGGGCGTCGCCAAACTAACATTGGTCTGTACCGAAAGTACATTGAATTCTATCTGAGCAATCATAGCGGCATCAATAACGACTTCACGCTCATGGTACGTCAGTTGCAACCCACCACCGAAGGAATACCTATCGAGGTGTACTGCTTCACTGCGACCACGGATTGGGCGGTTTACGAAGGCATCATGTCGGATATTTTCGACCACCTCTATGCAGCTACACGCCACTTTGATCTCGCACTCTATCAGAAGCCTACCGGTGCAGATGTTAGAGCGATTTCCGGGAAATAGACAATGAAAAAATTGACGTAAACAAAAACCCCCGCGGCGCAGCCGCGGGGGTTTTTTATATCCTAGAATTTGCTTTGACTTAACCTAAAGCTTCTTCCATATAACTTTCAATAGGCTCACACGTACATACGAGGTTACGATCGCCATAGGCATCGTCCACGCGACGTACAGTCGGCCAGAATTTATTCTCACTTACAAATGGAAGTGGGAATCCAGCTTTTGAACGTGAGTACGGGAAGTTCCAATCGTCACCACAAATCATGTATTGCGTGTGTGGCGCATTCTTCATTACGTTGTTGGTAGCGTCTACCTCTTCCTTCTCAATCTCCGAGATCTCTGCACGGATGCTAAGCATCGCATCACAGAAGCGGTCTAGCTCAGCAATACCTTCACTCTCTGTTGGCTCTACCATCACCGTACCCGCCACAGGGAAACTTACCGTCGGCGCGTGGAAACCGTAGTCCATCAATCGCTTCGCAATGTCTGTTACTTCAATACCTGCATCACGCTTGAACGGACGACAATCCAAGATCATCTCGTGCGCACAGCGGCCATTTTCGCCTGTGTACAACACATCGAACGAGCCAGCTAGACGCTCTTTAATGTAGTTTGCATTGAGGATCGCATATTTGGTACTGTCTGTCAAGCCTTCGCTACCCAACATCTTGATGTAAGCATAAGAAATCAAAAGGATCAATGCAGAACCCCATGGAGCAGCAGAGATGCTCGAGATACCTTGCTCACCACCCATTTCAATCACATCGTGTTTTGGAAGGAACGGTGCGAGGTGTGCAGCACAACAAATTGGCCCCATACCTGGACCACCACCTCCGTGAGGAATGGCAAAGGTCTTGTGCAAGTTCAAGTGACATACGTCCGCACCAATAAGTCCTGGAGAAGTCAATCCTACCTGGGCGTTCATATTGGCACCGTCCATATATACTTGGCCGCCGTGCTCATGAATGATGCTTGTAATCTCCTTGATGCTTGATTCAAATACACCGTGCGTTGACGGGTATGTAATCATTAGTGAGCTTAGGTTGTCGCTATGCTGCTCTGCCTTTGCTCTTAGATCGTCTACGTCAATGTTTCCATGCTCGTCACAACCTACAACCACCACCTTCATCCCGGCCATCACCGCTGAAGCAGGGTTTGTACCGTGCGCTGACGATGGAATAAGTGCAATATTTCTGTGGTGGTCGCCGTTCGCTTGGTGGTAGGCACGAATGACCATAAGACCTGCGTACTCACCTTGGGCACCAGAGTTTGGTTGCAATGAAGTCGCTGCAAATCCAGTTATCTCAGACAGATCTCTTTCAAGTTCTTCGATGACCTGCATGTATCCTGCCGCTTGTTCTGTAGGAACAAATGGGTGAAGCCCATTCCACGAAGCATTTGAAAGTGGAATCATTTCTGATGCCGCATTCAATTTCATAGTACAAGAACCCAAAGAAATCATGCTGTGGTTCAGCGCCAAATCTTTACGCTCTAGATACTTCAAGTAGCGCATCATATCCGTCTCGCTGCGGTAGCTGTGGAAGACTTCGTTGGTCATGAACGCTGAAGAACGAGCCAATTCACTTGGAACTGCTGTTTCAAGTTCATCCATAGTTATCTCCGCAACTTTCTCAGCCGCCGCAAATACTGCAATGATTTCAGCAACGTCGGTATCGGTAGTGGTTTCGTTCAACGAAACACCTACTGTTTTGGCGTCGATGTAGTTAAAGTTAATCTCCGCATCTTCCGCTAATGCTCTCAATGAGGCAGCTTCGCTGTTGTTCAAGCCAATCTTAAGCGTATCGAAGAAATGTGTATTGCTTTGCGTGAGTCCCATCCCTTTTACGGCCGCATTCAATGTTGCTGTCTTCAGGTGAATGGCCTCCGCGATATCCATCAATCCTTCTGGACCGTGGTACACACCATAGGCTCCTGCCATTACTGCAAGTAATACCTGCGCTGTACAGATGTTGGAAGTTGCTTTATCGCGCTTAATGTGTTGCTCACGCGTCTGCAATGCCATACGAAGAGCCGGATTGCCGTCAGTATCAATGGTACGACCAATGATACGACCTGGGATGTGACGCTTGTAGCTCTCTTTCGTTGCGAAGTATGCAGCGTGAGGACCACCGTATCCTAGTGGAATACCGAAACGCTGTGTAGTACCAACTACAGCATCCGCACCCCATTCTCCCGGAGGCGTAAGTAGGGTCAATGACAACAAATCTGCTGCCACTACAAGCTGTACTCCTGCATCATTACATCCTGCTGCAAAAGCGCGGTAATCTTCTACCGAACCGTCTGCGTTAGGGTACTGAACCATAGCACCGAAGAAATCTTCCGTTGGCTCAAATGTTTTATAATCACCGAAAACCAATTCAACCCCAATAGGTTCGGTTCTCGTTTTTAGAAGCGCGATGCTTTGTGGGAATGTGTTATTGTCCACAAAGAATTTGTTGGCGCCTGCTTTTTTCTTCGCACGTGGCATTGCTCCATAGAACATACTCATCGCTTCAGCCACAGCTGTGGCCTCATCGAGAAGTGACGCATTCGCCAACTCCATGCCTGTTAGATCAACCACCATAGTCTGGTAGTTCATCAAAGCTTCCAAACGACCTTGAGCGATCTCGGCTTGGTACGGCGTGTAGGCAGTGTACCACCCTGGATTCTCCAAAATATTTCTTTGAATCACTCCAGGTAAAACCGTCGGATGGTACCCCATACCGATGTAGGTCTTGAACACTGAATTCATTTCACCCAACGCAGTAATGTGGGCACCAAATTCAGCTTCGGTCATTGCTTCACTTAAATCTAAATCCTTGGCTGCTCGAATGGCAGCAGGTACCGTTTGATCGATGAGCGTATCGATAGAATCGACGCCGATGGCAGACAACATTTGGTCAACGTCTACGGCTTTCGGTCCGATGTGGCGGTAGGCAAATGAATTGCGCTTCATATAAGGGTTGATTTTAATACTACAAAAGTACTATACACATAGGTTACATACCTTACTTTTAACACACAAGAATGGAAAGAAGTTTCAACGGTTTTATAAACAATTTTGCAGGTTTCCTGCGGGTGTTTGTCTATGCCAATTTTTGGGTGGCAGGTGCGGTCTATGCATTGACCAAAACCACCGAAATTCTCATTGATGCGCACCACGACAGTCTTGCTGTACTGAATGCTGCCGGAACCCTTGTCGTCTATGGGTTTGCGCGCTATTTTGAAGGGCCTTCTCAGGCGGACCAGACCTCGAAAATTACCGCATGGAGAAAGAGCATGCCCAACCTTACTAAGCTGAGTATTGTCGGAGGCGCTGCGTTCGCCTGTATCGAACTCGTTCGCATCGGTTCTTTTGGATTGTTTCTGCACTATGTGATTGGTGCCGCTGTGGCGTTGCTTTACCCGCTGCCATGGATCATGAAAAAGAAAGGCGGTGGTTTGCGCTCGGTTCCTGGCTTAAAACTCTTCGTGATTTCCTTCGTCTGGGCATTCACTACTGGATTCTTGCCCGCCATCTGGAACGGAGAACCGGGAAGCTGGTGGCTCATTGAGCGCTTCTTTTGGACCATGGCACTCACCATTCCTTTCGATGTGAGGGATGTGAAACTGGATGCAAAGAGCATCAAGACGTTGCCGCATTTACTAGGCCCAAGAAACAGCATCTACCTTGCTCATACTGCTATTTGGATAAGCTTCGCCATCCTTGTTTTGGCCTTTGGGCTTCCCCTATTGCCGACCTTTCTACTCTACACATTTTTCGCAGTGACCATCATTGTAGCCCGCGCTGAACTCGGAGATCTTTACTACAGTTTTCTTCTTGAAGGTCTGCCGTGGCTGCTGTTGGGCTTAGTACTGCTTTTGCCCTACCTTTAAGGCACCCATAATACAACCATGAACGTACTCAGTAAAGCACACGCACAGGAACTCGACGCCAATGATTCATTGGCCCACTTCCGCAACGAATTTCACCTCCCCGTGATCGACGGCAAGCAAACGCTCTACTTCACGGGCAACAGCTTGGGGCTGATGCCAAAATTGGCCGAAAAATACCTCGAAGAGGAACTTGAGGATTGGAAGAACTGGGGCGTAGAAGGACATTTTCATGCCCGTCGCCCATGGATGCCGTACCATGAATTCTTTTCGGAAAGCCTATCAAAACTCGTGGGCGCCAAACCTGAAGAAGTTGTGGTCATGGGTTCACTGACCAACAACTTGCATTTGTTGATGGTAAGCTTCTTTCGTCCGGAAGGCAAGCGCACGAAGATTTTGTGCGAAGCTAAAGCCTTCCCGTCGGACCAATATGCCTTAGCCTCTCAACTGCGCTACCATGGATTAGATCCAAAAGAACACCTGATCGAGGTGGGACCGCGCGAGGGTGAACACCACATTCGCAAGGAAGACTTTATGGCCGCTATCGATGCCCATGGAGAAGAAATTGCGATGATGATGATCGGCGGGGTAAATTACTACACCGGTCAAGTGATGGACATGAAACACCTTACCACCTATGCGCAAAACAAAGGCATTACGGTCGGTTGGGATTTGGCGCACGGCGCAGGAAATATCGACATCAAATTGCACGATTGGAATGTAGATTTCGCCGCATGGTGCCACTACAAATACATCAACTCAGGTCCTGGGGCAACGGCCGGGTACTTTGTGCATGAACGCCACCATGGCAAGGCCGACATCCCAAGATTCGAAGGATGGTGGGGACACGATAAAGAAACTCGTTTTGAAATGCCCGAAACCTTCAAGCCTATACCTACGGCAGAAGCTTGGCAACTTTCGAATGTCCCAGTAATGGCGATGGCACCGCTTCGTGCAAGCCTGGATTTATTTGACAAGGCGGGCGTAGAAAACCTGCGTGCAAAGAGCAGAAAGCTGACAGGGTACTTGCAGGAGGTGTTGGAGTTTGTGGCAGAAGAATCGGGCAGTAATTTCGAAATTATCACTCCAAAAGAGGAGCGCGGCGCACAAATATCCTTGCTTGTGCACGGCTACGGAAGACCGCTGTTCGACTATTTAATGGAGCACGGCGTAATTGCCGATTGGCGCGAACCCAATGTCATTCGCATGGCACCCGTTCCGCTCTACAATAACTTCGAGGACATTCGCGCCTTTGGTGAAATCTTGTTGAACTACCTCAAAGCACAGCAAGCATGAAAAAAGTGATTATCGTCGGTGCCGGCTTGGCAGGATCATACATGGCCTACGCCATGGGTAAAAAAGGCTACGAGGTTCAGGTTTTTGAAAAACGACCGGACCCACGCAAATCCAGTTACGGCTCGGGAAGATCCATCAACCTTGTCGTTAGTCACAGGGGCTGGACGGCATTGGCCTACGCCGGCATAGAGGAAGAGATCCGTAAGATTGTGGTCCCGGCATACGGGCGACAGATCCACGACCTCGAAGGCAACGAGAGTTACTTTGCCTACAACATTGACAACAAAGCTATTCACAGCATTAGCCGTGGCGAGTTCAATAAAACTTTGGTGGAATTGGCCGAAGCGCTGCCGAATGTAACAATCACCTTTGACGCTTTCTGTGAACATGTGGACTTCAACACGGGGACCGTTCATATGAAGCAAGGCGAACAGCTCAATGCCTATTCAGCCGACCTCATCGTTGGGGCGGATGGAACAGGCTCTTCGGTGCGTGGCGCCTTGATGAAGCAACCGCGCTTTAATTACAGCCAAGAGTTTATTGACAGTGGGTATAAGGAAGTTCATATTCCTGCCGGCGAAAACGGAGCACCGCAACTCAACATCGATGCGCTGCACATCTGGCCGCGCCGCGAATTCATGCTGATGGGACTGGCCAATACAGACAACGGTTTCACCGGAACGGTTTTCGCACCGTTCGACGGCGAATACGGATTGGACCACCTCAAAACGGGGGCAGACGGTATGCGTTACTTCGAGAAGTATTTCAAAGACGCCATCCCGCTCATTCCTAATTTAGAGGAGCAATGGGAAAGCAACCCTACGTCGGCCTTGGCGTGTATTCGTTGTGAACCTTACCATTGGGGCGCCAATACCATGCTCATAGGTGATGCCGCACATGCCACCGTTCCTTTCTATGGCGAGGGCATGAATGGATCGCTGGAAGATGTTCGCGTATTCTTGGAGCTGCTCGATGAGCACGGAGATTCCGACATGAAAAAAGTACTGGAAATCTACACAGAACAACGTGTGCCTGCAGGCAATGCTCTGGTAGACTTAAGCTTGAGAAACTTCATTGAAATGCGCGACCTGGTGGCCGATCCAAGCTTCCAATTGCGCAAAAAAATAGAGCGTAAGGTGCAAGCCAATCATCCTGACAAATGGACGCCGCTCTACACTTTGGTGAAGTTCACCAACATCCCGTACCATGAAGCAAAGGCCGAAGGAGAGCGTCACGATCGAATCATGGAAGAAATTCTAGCCATGGATGGTGTCGAGGAGAATTGGGACAGTGAAGAGGTAGAGCAAGAAGTGCTCCGATTGTTCGAATCTGTCCGTTAGAATCGAACGCCGCCGGTGTGAATCCACACCACTTTTCCTTGTAAGCTGGTGCGTTGGAGGTATGCCCACACCTTTGCGTTGTAGTTGGGATCCAGTGGTATACCCGTAGTTTGCTCAAAATTCTCAGCCTCCTCGAGCAGTGAAGGCGACCATTTTCCAAAGCCGCCAAAATGAGTTTCATCTTCCCAGTGAAGGGTAATGTGTTTTGCCAAGGCCTGCTGCTGCACTGCGGCGCGTTCTTTGTGGGCGCCTTTCACAGCACTCACTACGTGGACCTTCGTTTTGCAGTACGGAGGCATCGCCGCAAGAATGCCAGATACGGTGGTACCTGTACCTGAGGCGAGCACGAGGTGATCGGGTTCATGGGCCAATTCTTTCCATATCGCTCCACAACCCTCCATGGCGTGCAACCCAGCACCGCCCTCAGGAAGTACTCTGCCCTCGTATCCCGTCCAACCGCTTTCGCGTAAGGACCTAAACGCACTGCGAGGAACAAATTCCAAGGCCATCCCTTGTGCCTGACAATACTTCAGCAAGTCGTTGCTTGAGGCGTTCAATTCCTCGCCGCGCACCACACCTGTGATGGGATGACCAAAGTGCTTGGCTGCGAAAGCTGCGGCCGGCAAGTGATTGCTAAAGGCACCACCAAAGGTCGTGATAGGCTCTCCAGGTGCTAGTATTTTGAAGAATCCTTGGAGCTTACGCCACTTGTTGCCGGAGACTATGGGGTGGATGAGATCGTCGCGTTTTATCCATAAATCGCGCCCCTGCAGGTGCAACTTTTCTAGTGGTGAGGGTAGATTGAAAGGAAATTGGTCCGATTTCATAGTCGCAAAGGTACGGTGATGTAACTTTGAGCAGACCCAAATGCTGTAGATACGATGTTTAAAAAGGAATTGGACCCGGAGGATTTTTACAAAACCGAAGAGGGCTATATCGTGTTTACTGAAAAATACCACCTCAAACGCGGCTATTGTTGCCAAAGCGGGTGCAAGCATTGCCCATACGGATATGACAAAGGAACACACAGAGTTAAAGGAGCCTAAAATGACCACCTTTCAGCAAGAGATAGTAGCGGGTATTCCCGCAGAATTGCCGCCAAGACGCACCGTTGGAACGGAAGTAAACCGAGCGCCTAAGCGCAAAGACATCTTGAGTGCCGGCGAAAAGCGCCTGGCCTTGGAAAATGCCTTGCGCTACTTTCCGAAGGAGTGGCATGCGGAATTGGCCCCAGAATTTTTAGAGGAGCTCAAGGAATTTGGACGCATTTACATGTACCGTTTCAAGCCTTCTTACGACATGCATGCTCGTGGTATTGAAGAATATCCGTGCAAAACGCCTCAGGCGGCGGCCATCATGTTGATGATCCAGAACAACCTGGATCCGGCGGTGGCGCAACACCCGGAGGAACTGATCACCTACGGCGGTAATGGGGCGGTGTTCCAGAATTGGGCACAATACCTCTTGACGATGAAATACCTCAGCGAAATGACTGAGGAGCAGACCCTACACATGTACAGCGGCCATCCGATGGGCCTCTTCCCTTCTTCCAAAGAAGCACCGCGTGTCGTAGTGACCAACGGAATGATGATTCCGAATTACAGCCAGCCGGACGATTGGGAAAAATTCAATGCCCTAGGCGTTACCCAATACGGTCAAATGACGGCCGGTTCTTACATGTACATTGGTCCACAAGGGATCGTGCACGGAACAACCATCACCGTACTGAATGCGGCACGCATGAAATCTAGCGGTGGTCCGGAAGGAAAACTATTTGTCACTGCGGGTTTGGGCGGTATGTCTGGCGCGCAGCCTAAAGCAGGGAATATCGCTGGTGTGGTGAGCATCACCGCAGAGATTAACCCAAAGGCAGCCTACAAGCGTCACGAGCAAGGCTGGGTGGACGAGATTACCACCAGCACCGATGAGGCCATCGACATGGCACTAGAATTCCAGGCGGAAAAACGCGCACGAAGCATCGCCTACATAGGAAACATCGTGGACCTCTGGGAGCGCATGGTGCAGCGCAACGTGCACGTCGACCTGGGTTCTGACCAGACCTCCCTGCACAACCCTTGGGCCGGAGGATATTACCCTCAGGGCATGAGCTATGAGGAGTCGAACGAAATGATGGCGAACAACCCTGAAGAGTTCAAAGTACGCATCCAAGCGACCTTGAAGCGTCACGTGAAGGCGGTTAATGCACTCGTAGAAAACGGCATGTACTTCTTTGATTACGGTAACGCATTCTTATTGGAAAGCTCGCGCGCCGGCGCAGAAATTATGGCCGCAGACGGCGAGCACTTCCGCTACCCGTCTTATGTGCAAGACATCATGGGCCCAATGTGTTTCGACTACGGTTTTGGTCCGTTCCGCTGGGTATGTGCCAGTGGCGATGGGGCCGATTTAGATAAGACCGATGCCATCGCCCAAGAAATCCTTGAAGGACTCATGGCCAAGGCGCCGGAAGAAATTCGCCAGCAGATGGACGACAACATTCGTTGGATCAAAGGCGCCAAAGAAAATAAATTGGTCGTAGGCTCTCAGGCGCGCATCTTGTATGCCGATAGCGAAGGTCGCATTGAGATCGCACGCGCGTTCAATAAAGCCATTGCCGCTGGAGAGATTGGCCCCGTTGTATTGGGCCGTGACCACCACGATGTCAGTGGTACAGACAGTCCGTACCGCGAGACCTCGAACATCTACGACGGCTCGAGCTTCACCGCAGATATGGCCATCCAAAACGTCATTGGCGATAGTTTCCGAGGCGCTACCTGGGTGAGTATTCACAACGGCGGCGGCGTTGGATGGGGCGAAGTGATCAACGGCGGATTCGGCATGTTGCTCGACGGCTCTGAGGAAGCTGAGCGCAAGCTTGAAAACATGTTGCTCTACGATGTAAACAATGGAATCGCGAGAAGGTCGTGGGCTAGAAATAAAGAAGCTATATTCGCCATCGAGCGCGAGATGGAGCGTACCCCGAATTTGAAGGTGACCGTGCCGAAGCTCGTAGACGAAAACGTATTGAACAACCTAGATTTTTAAAATGAAAAAGTTCTTTTTGGCCGCTATAGGCCTAAGCATGATGGCGAGCTGTTCGCAGCCTGCCGCAGTAGAAAATACAGATAGTGGCATTCGCCTTGCCTACGTACGTATCGACTCTTTGCAGAGTCAATATGAGTACTTTGAGGAATTGGCCCTTGAGCTTATCGAGGAAGAAAAGGTGCTTGTAGAAGACCTTCAGCGTCGCCAGCAAACTTTGCAAGAGAACATTGCGCTTTACCAGCAAGAGGCACCAAAGATGAGTGCTCGTCAGCGCGAAGCCAATGAAGCAGATCTTATGCGTGTGCAACAGCAATACCTTCAAGTAGAGCAGGCAGCACAAGCACAACTGGTCAAGAAGCAGCAAGATTTAACCAAGATGATGCGCGAGGACATGGATAAAGCCATCGCCGTATTGAAAGATGAACTCAATCTAGATTTCATCCTGCTCTACGAAGAGGGCGGACAAATCATCTACGCCAATACCGATTTCGACATTACCGAGCGTATGGTAAACATGCTCAACGAGAGCCGCGAAACACCTAGTGAAGAGGAAGCATCTGCAGCTTCAGAAGAGGCAGCAGACAGCACGAGCGCGGAATAAAATTTTTGATTCCAAACAAAAAAGCCCGGGCGGATGCCCGGGCTTTTTTTATGCAATAAGGTTTTACAGATAATAACGGAAGCCGAACGCTCCACCAACGCTGTACGGCACCTCGCTAAGACCAACGTCTAATTTGTTGATCGGCAAAGCGGCCAATCTAAACTCACCGCGAACAGTGAACACCAGATTGCTTGCAATGGTAAACTCGCTACCTAATGCAAAACCGATGGTTCCGTTAAAGCCCTTGTGATTTTTAATGTCTGTACCTCGCTGGTACATGGTACCCAGTGCACCTACTACGGCATCTTGAGAGTAAGAAGGCACTCCTTCACCGATCCAATTGCGGTCGATCTTTTGATAAAACGTGAGATCGTACGAAGGCACCACTTGTAGGGCCCAGGCATCAGTCATCTGTGTATGGAAAATCACCTGTATTGGCACTGTGATAGCTTGAATGTCCGTGCGTGCGTCAAATACACCAATGGTATCCTGAACGACCGCATTTTGATCAAAGACCGCATAGTCGTTGGTGATGTAACCGGTTTGTTCGGTCATGAACCCAATGCCCAAATGAAAGATGCTGCGCAACTCGTAGTAAGACATAATTCCGTAGCGCTGTCCCAAGATTCCCGAGGCACCTTCACTATTCAATGCATAGATCTCCTCACCGTCCATTTGTGGCTCGTACAGCGCAAGGCGACGAGAAGCAAATGCAGGTGCATAGGTTGCTGCAAAAGAGAAGCGTGTATCACTTACGTCGCTGTCTGTGAAATATTCAATAGGTTCTTCGGTTTGACCGAAGGCCAATGCGCTATAACCGAGCGCAAGAATGCTCAATAATTTCTTCATCATGCAAAATGATTTGGCCAATCGGCCAATACTTTATCAATTCCTTCTGGGTTTTTACCGCCTGCCGTTGCAAATGCTGGTTGGCCACCGCCACCGCCTTGGATGTGCTGTGCCAATGCGCGAACAGCGTTACCTGCATGCCAGCCCTTGTCGGCAACAAGGTCGTCGCTCACCCCAATGCTTAGCGTAACTTTTCCGCCCGCTACATTGCCCAAAATTACTAATGTATTTGGGGTCGATTTTAGTTTGAACACAAGGTCCTTCACACTACCCGCGTCTAATGCGGTGCGAGAAACAATCGCGCGAGCACCTGCATGGTCCACCGCACTGTTTTCTAAATCTTTCACCGCATGCATCGCTTTTTCTTTGCGCAATGCTTCAATCTCTTTCTGTGCAGCTGCTTCTTTGTCTTTCAACTGTTGCAATGCACCGGCAAAATCTTGCGGGTTTTTCAATATGTCTGAAGCCGCTCGCAACTTCGCTAATTCCGCGTTCACATAGTCCAGTGCGCCTTTTCCGGTTACAGCTTCCACACGGCGTACACCGGCAGCGACTGCCCCTTCAGAGATGAATTTGAACAAGCCTATGGAACCTGTGGCTGGTACGTGGATTCCTCCACACAGTTCCACGGAGGTACCAAATTTGATGGCACGAACCGTATCGCCATATTTCTCACCAAAGAGGGCCATCGCACCCATATTTTTCGCCTCAGCAATAGGAATGTTACGGTATTCCTCCAACGCATAGTTGGCTTGAATGCGCTCATTAACCTTTGCTTCAATGGTGGCCAATTCCTCCGCGCTTACCTTTTGGAAGTGCGAAAAGTCAAAGCGCAAATAATCTGGACGTACCAAAGAGCCCTTCTGCTCCACATGCTCGCCTAAAACTTCACGAAGTACCTCGTGCATCAAGTGTGTTGCACTGTGGTTTTTTGCCGTTTCATTGCGGTCCGAAGTATTCACTTGTGCCTGCCACGTTCCGCTAAGATCTTCAGGTAAAGTATCCGTGAAATGAACGATGATCCCGTTCTCTTTCTTGGTATTGGTAATGGCTATGGTGCGCTCGCCTTGCGTTAAGGTTCCTGTATCCCCTACTTGACCTCCACCTTCTGCGTAGAACGGGGTCATTGAAAGGACCAATTGGTAAAACTCTTTTTTCTTCGCACTCACCTTGCGATAACGTGTGATACGCACATCTGCCTCGGTGTAGTCGTATCCGATAAACTCTTCTTTATCGTCTTCTTCAAGCTCCACCCAGTCGTCTGTACTCAATTTGGTGGCTGCACGAGAGCGCTCTTTCTGCGCTGTCATCTCTTCAGTGAAACCAGCCATATCCACGGTGCGGTCGTTCTCACGCATGATGAGCTCCGTTAAGTCGATCGGGAATCCGTAGGTGTCGTACAACTCAAAAGCGCGCTTGCCGTCTAATACTTTAGCATCAGTCGCTAAAAACTCTTCAAGCTTCGCCAACCCCTGTGCAAGAGTTTTTAAGAAGCTCTGCTCCTCCTCTTCGATGACCTTTTCTACCAACGCTTGTTGGGCGGTCAATTCTGGGAAGAATTCACCCATCTCACTTTCCAAGGTTTCGACCAATTGGAACATGAACGGTGATTTCAAATTCAAATAAGAGAACCCGTAACGAATGGCACGACGTAGAATGCGGCGAATAACATAGCCCGCACCTGAGCTCGCTGGAAGCTGTCCATCAGCAATGGCAAAAGCCACAGCTCTAATGTGGTCTGCAATCACGCGTTGTGCGATGTCCGTCGCTTCCTCGGCGCCGTATTTAATACCTGAAATACCTGCGACCTTATCAATGAGTGGTGTAAAGACGTCTGTATCGTAATTGGACTGCTTGCCCTGCAACGCCATACAGAGGCGCTCAAAGCCCATACCGGTATCAATATGCTGTGCAGGTAGATTCTCTAGCTCGCCACTTGCTTTGCGGTTGAACTGCATGAATACGAGGTTCCAGATTTCCACGACCTGTGGATGGTCCTTATTTACCAGAGAAGCACCAGAAACCTTAGCACGCTCTTCTTCGCTTCTAAGATCGACATGGATCTCAGAACAAGGTCCACAAGGCCCGGTCTCACCCATCTCCCAGAAGTTATCCGCCTTGTTTCCATTAAGAATGCGCTCCGCTGGAACGAATTGCGCCCATAAATCTGCGGCTTCGTTGTCACGCGGCAGGCCGTCTTTGGCATCGCCTTCAAAAACGGTGACGTACAATCTGTCCTTATCCAAACCGTAAACGTTGGTCAATAAGTCCCATGCCCACTCAATGGCTTCCTTCTTGAAGTAATCGCCAATGGACCAGTTACCCAACATCTCAAACAAGGTGTGGTGATAGGTATCGTGCCCTACTTCGTCAAGGTCGTTGTGTTTCCCACTGACGCGCAAACATTTTTGTGTGTCTGCGATACGTGCATTTTTTGGTGTGGCGTTTCCAAGGAAAAAATCCTTGAACGGATTCATTCCCGCATTGATAAACATGAGGGTTGGATCGTTCTTATTTACCACAGGTGCAGAAGGCACAATCTCGTGTCCTTTGCTTTCGAAGTACTGTAAAAATTTGCGACGTATTTCTTTCGAAGTGAGCATATTGTGAATTCTCTAAAAGAGAGCTACGGTTAAGTGTTTATCTAATTTCGTTTCTTTGTGGCACAATATTCGCGTCAATATTGCGTCTTAGCAAAAATAACGCATTAAGTATGGCTAAAGTAAAATACACGTACGATTCTAAAACACTGTCTTACAGAAAGATAGAGCGTACATGGAAACAGAGAGTTAAAGAAGTTGCCCTTTTTAGCATCGCGGCAGCCGCTTTTGGCTTTGTTTTCTACACAGCGGCCGACCTGTGGTTTGAGAGTCCAAAGGAGCGCAGAATGAAGCGCGAATTGGACAATATGGTCATCCAATACGACCTGATGAACGGTAAGTTGGAAGAATTGGCCACCGTACTTTCTGATATTGAAAAACGCGACGATGAAATTTACCGTACCATCTTCGAGGCAGGGCCTATCCCACAAGAAGTGCGTACTGCAGGTTTCGGGGGTGCGAATCGCTATAAAAACCTCGAAGGATTCTCAAATTCCGAGCTCCTTATCGATACCCGCAAGAAGTTGGATCAAGTTGCCAAGCGCGCTTATGTTCAAACCAAAAGTTTCGACGATGTCGTTGAGATGGCGCGCAACAAAGAGCAAATGCTTGCCTCTATTCCTGCTATTCAACCTGTGGCGAATAAGAATCTGAAACGCATGGCTTCTGGCTACGGCTACCGTATCCATCCGATCTATAAAGTGCGCAAGATGCACTGGGGAACGGACTTCTCTGCGCCTACGGGGACGCCAATCTACGCGACCGGTGACGGAAAAGTGAGCACCTACAAACGCAGCCGCTCGGGCTACGGTCGTCACATCGTGATTGACCACGGCTTTGGCTACAAAACGTTATATGCGCACATGAGTAAGATTGAAGTGCGTCGTGGACAGCGTGTGAAACGTGGTGATCTCATTGGTTATGTAGGATCAACCGGTTCATCTACGGCACCACACCTGCATTACGAAGTCATTAAAGACGGTCGTAAGATCAATCCAATCAACTACTTCTTCAACGACCTTAGCGCAGAACAGTACGAGGAAATGCTAAAAATCAGCTCTCACTCGAACCAGAGTTTCGATTAATAGTCAATAAGTTCATACCTTCATAGTATGAATCAACTGCCGGACAAACTGTATTATACCATTGGTGAGGTGGCCAAACACTTTGGTCTGAATACATCGAACCTTCGCTATTGGGAACGCGAATTCAAACAATTACATCCTAAAAAGAACGCCTCTGGTAAACGCAAGTATTCCAAGGATGATGTCGCAGTCATTGGCACAATCAATCATCTTGTCAAGGAGCGCGGCTTTACTATTGAGGGCGCCAAGAAGCACTTGAAAGACGAAGGCAAATCGGCAGTAGCCAAAGTAGAAGCCCTGGAGAAACTGGGCTATGTCAAGTCAGAATTGCAAAAAATCCTGCGTACGATGCAGGCTGATTAGAATAAAAAACCCGCGGGCTTGGCCCGCGGGTTTTTAGTTTCAAGAATTGGCTTGCTTAAAATTCGAAGGTCAAACCAGTCATGATGTTGAAAGTCGCTTGTGCGTAGTAGTACGCAAAATCGCCCCACATGTATCCATTAGCTGCATAAGAAGTGTTGCCCAAGTTTCTGAACTCCACAAATCCAATCAAGCGCTGTACATCGCTGCAATTCCAAGTGTACGAGGTACGTGCATTGATGATGTGATAGGCCGGTAGACTGTGTGCCTCAAGCCCTTCGTTCGACATGTATTGCTTGCCCACGTATTGGTTCCAAAGCGTTGCCTCAAAACCTTTCTTAGCATACGTTAATCGAGCACTAGCTACTGCGCCAGGTGAAAATGCAATTGGCGTATTATTCACAACTGAAGAGGTAGGATCACTCACCCAGTTCACATTCTCGTTCTGACTTAACGCCACATTAGCTGTCGCTGAAAGCGCCGAGGTCAGCTCATACGCACCAGTAAACTCAACTCCTTGACGGAAGCTCTGACCGACATTTTCACGAATTGGATACCCCTGCGCATCGATCGCACCTGTCAAGACCAATTGGTTTTGGTACTGCTGGCGGTAGGCGTTTACATCAAAAGCCCACTTCTCGCCAGAGTTGCGGAAATTGAATTCCATATCCAACATACGTTCTGCCTGCAATGCATTGGCATCAGCAGCATACTGTAAGTCTGTACGGTTCGGCTCGCGGTGACCTACACCTGCGTAGGCTCCGAAAACTTGATTTCCACCAAGATTGTAGGTCAAACCTACCTTCGGGTTAAAGAAATTGAAAGTACGGTCGAAGTTTGCCGGACCCGTCGCTGAGCCACCGTTTGAACTGTGATTCACGTAACGGTATTGTGCATCTGCGTAGACCAAAAGGTTGTTACTAGTCACAGCGTATTTCGCATAGATGTTCGCATCGTCTTTAACGGCATCACCCGTATAGTAATCCCCATCAAGGGTACTTACGTTTGGATTGTTTGCCCAAATCACACGACCAAAATGCGCTCCCTCATAACGGTGCACGCCACCGCCAAGCTGTACACGCTGGCCGCCGTTTTCATAGGTCCACGATGAAGTGGCTCCATAAAAATCATTATCCAACCACTTGCGTGTAACAACATCTCCGTACGCAACGGTATCGCCTGTAGCTGTGTAATACGGCATTAATCCAAAGTCCATGAAGCTCAATCCCAAGACTAAACCTTGGTTGTATTCTTCATAATAACCGGCGCCTGCAGTGTGGTGCAAAGCCGCCGCAAAAGTTCCTCCAAAGAGGTTGGAATAACGGTAGTGCAACTGTGTATGCTCCTGGCCGTAATTATCTACTTGGTCGTCATAGGTGCCCACTACATTCCACATGTCGTCATAGATGGCACCAGCCGCGTTAGTTCTAGGTGCAGCATCCCAAGCGCCACCATACATGGTGGTAGAATCGACCCCATACCAAGCTTGGTAGGTACGTTCGCCACCGCCAAAGCGCACGGCCTCAACGTAATGACCGCCACCGGCAAAACCAGCGCTTACATAGTACGATTGTAGGTCTGAAGATGCACGCTCCACATATCCGTCTGAAGTGATGGAAGAGATGCGCGTATTCATCCAAAAACCGCTTGCCGTCTTTCCTGTGCTTGCTTCCATGGTAGCACGTTGCGTACCGTAGGATCCCGCACCCAAGGTAATACGTCCGCCTTTTTCACCAGCACCCAAGGTGCTTAGACCAAGGCTTGCTCCAAAAGCACCAGAACCGTTGGTAGAGGTTCCGACACCCTTTTGCAATTGAATGGCGTTTGTGGAAGACATGAGGTCCGGTGTATTCACCCAAAACACACCATGGCTCTCCGCGTCATTCATAGGAATGCCGTTAACCGTTACGTTGATGCGCGTGATGTCCGAACCACGAACACGCATGTTGGTGTACCCAATACCGTTTCCAGCATCAGAGAAACTAACTACGCCTGCAACATCTTGTAACACATAAGGAAGGTCGCGACCGGTGTTTAGCGCTTCAACATCCTTTTCCGTTAAGTTGATCTGTGCGATTGGGTCGTCCTTTTGCGCCCAAGTGCCCAGTACATTCACCTCATTGAGTTCCACATTTGGAAGGAGGAGAATGTCGATTTTAGCCGAATCGGCTACTTCTTGTGCAGTAGCAAATAGCGAGAAAGCTAAAGCAGCTGCGGTACACATGAATTTATTCATGAATTTGGTTTTTAAACCACGTCAAGGGGCAACAACGTGTATTACACATATTATTGCTTATCGTTCCTTGGCAGCATTACCTGCCCAGGTTCTATGGGTATGTTCTCAGCCCGTAGGTCATACGACTTTCTGGGCACCCCTTTGAGACAACGCAAATGTATAACACGAAAAGCGTATGTTAGTGTTCATGAAAAAGATTGTTCGAATCAGCGGAATTGTAGGAGCTTCGGGACTCCTTCTGAGTTCACTATTTAAGGTTCTCCACTATATGGGCGCCCCAACGTTACTACTTATTGGTACAGTGAGCACAGGAGTGTTTATTCTGACCTATACCATCGATAAGCTGCGCAGCCGCTCTTAATCTTTGAACTTTTCGAGCAATCCCACAGGACGTAATCGGATTTGCTCCCCTTTCTGAGGCTGACGGCCGACCGGAAAATCATTGTATTTGTATAGTTTATCGAGCGATACTGCGTGCTGCTGACTGATGGCACGCATGGTTAGTCCCTGCGAAGCGATCACAAACTTCTGTTTTGAGCGAGGTTTCTTGTAGTCGATGTACACCGCTTCGCCCGAATGAAATACTGTTTCGTACGAGGCATCATTGATGCTTAGAAGAACTGGAACTCTCATGTGCAACGAATCTGCCAAATCTTCCAAGGTCTCCCCCGCTTTAAGCACAACATAAGGCGTTCCGTTCTCGTGGTGCTTCATTCTATGAATTAAGAATTTCTTCTTCGCATTGGTCACGGGCTTGCCCTTTGCATTCAAAGTAGGACCTTCTATTTTTACGGAGAGCGTATCCTCGGAGGCTAGTAACGGCGCCGTGGCGGCAAAATCAAAGCGGTGTAACTCTTCTTGCTCTATGATGCGAATGAGCTTGTCCGCATAGTCCGGAGCAGTGGCATACCCGGCCTTTTTTAGGCCCTTCGCCCAACCCTTGTAATCTGTTGGGTCCAATTCAAACAAGAACTCGTACCTCGATCCTCGAACCAGAAAATCCGTATGGTCCTCATAACTGTATCTAACCTCCTTATAGGCCCTGAAACACTCGCCTTTCGCATCGTCGTCGTGGTAGACTTTCTCGCCCGTCCAACTGCCGTGGCATTTGATTCCAAAGTGGTTGTTTGACTTCTTGGCCAATTCACTAAGGCCATTACCACTTTCCAAAATTCCTTGCGCCAACGTAATCGACGCTGGTATTCCACTTCTATTCATCTCATCTACGGCGATTTGCGAATACTCTAACACATACGCAGTGCGTGCATTGGTCTGTGCATGTATCACAAGCGCTGTGAAACTAACCACAAGGAGATGGAGGTAACGGTTCGTTAACATTGGGAGTACGATTTGACTACAAATTGCATTTTCCTTCTTGAAGTTTTTTCAAACAGTCGACTGAGTTATTAAAAATTTGAGGGCTAACTCCCACAAAATCAAAAAATGAAATTGTTAATAACGCTTTTTGAGAAGGTCTTGAATCTGTAAATCGATTTGGTAGTTTAGGTATGAGTCTAAACAAAAACACTACGCAATGAATACTAACGATTTCGGAATGGACGATTCTTTCGCAAGCTTCGTTCAAGAATTAGAGCAAGCAGAGCAACCCAAAGCCTGCAGCATTGACAACCCAGAATGTGAGGCTTGCGGAAGCTAAATCACATCTGTAGAACACATTAAAAACCCCCGGTTCGCTGCGCGAACCGGGGGTTTTTAATTTCCACCCACCCTACTTTGCTAGTCTTGATAGACTTTCCAATTACTATTCATATAGAGCAGTAGTAATAAACCTGCCATGAGGACAAAACCGAAGAACACGGAAGCCCCTATTTTCATTCCAGACCTTTTGGAATTCCTAAAAGCGACGCGATGAAACGCAATACTAAAAGCGGTAATAAGCGACGTGTACACAAAATAAATGACCCAATTCCAACCGTCGGACATCCAGCGGAAGTCATAATAGCCTTCGTCCATCCACATGAAGAATTGGCTCACAATGTGAACCCACAAAAAGATGCGTGCATACGAGCGACGAACCAAAGACACTACAACAGGTACGTAAATCCTACCCCCAAGTAGTTGTTCCACCCGTTGATCTCGTATTTCAAACCCAGTGCATTGATACTGCCGTCAAAGCCGTACCATTGAATGTCCATGCCGATCGGAATAGTAAATACATTCACCGGATCGTCAGGATCGATAAACAACAAATCCACTAGACCGGTCTTTTCAGAATAATCAGCACCGGTCATGTATCCAAAACCAACATTCAAGAAAATATCAAATACATCGCCCTCCCACAATTTACCGAAGCGCACTTTTGCAGAAGTGAATCGACCCACATTATAGCTGTACTGAGGAAGCGCATAATTGCTCCCAAAGGCACCATTGCGAATGTAGGACGCCGTAAAAGCAAGGACACCCCCATTATCTAGGTCGTGCAGGTAACCCCCTAATTCATATTCCTCGCCCAGAACAAACGCCGTAGGATCTGTGAGCAGTGTGTGGTAGCCCGCAAGAATACCCATATCGATCTCCCCTAAAGTCAATTCTGCCTGCGCATTAGAAAACAGCGGAGCCAAGGTGAATAGAAGAGCAAATTTTAAGTTGCGCATGCGGGTGTTTTGTTTCCTTAAATATCAGAAAAACTATGCCAAAAAAGAAGCCACTTCTATTTGAAGCGGCTTCCTTATCACTAGTTCTTAGTATCTGTAGTGTTCTGGCTTGAACGGTCCTTCAACCTTCACACCGATGTAATCGGCTTGGTCTTTACGAAG
>QQUU01000067.1 GCA_003385605.1 Bacteroidota bacterium | reverse complement strand
CCTTGTGTTTGTGGATGATTGGGTGCTCCATGCACTTGCGTGATGCCTTTTTCTTTCATGAAGTCTTTTATATCCTCAGAGATATAACATGAGCCGTTATCGGACAAGATCTTTGGTCTTCTACCCTGGTGATGGACGGAATCGAACCCTCGGAGATTTTGTATTTTACCGGTGTCATGAGTTTTTAGTCCTTCTCTCAAAGCCTTATAAACATAGGGCTTAACGATTATATGTGCAATTTTTTGATTGGTTATTTATTTACCGAACACTTGGATTTTACCAATTATTAGGTATTGAATGAACCTTATATGTGTTGGAATTACACGTGATTCCAAACGTGTGTTCGGTAAATACCGAACATTTTGCCTTACAGTAGCAGGCCTTCATGTTTGAATTTGAACTTTTAAATTCTAAATATGATGCATGGTAATTCAAAGTATCCATTAGAGCTCAAATTTGCCGTTTGTTGCGGTGAGGAGCTAACACACTTTTCAAAAAGTGACATTCGCAAAATTCCAAGAGCAACGCTTTCTGAATGGCGAAAGACACCCATTTCAAAATTTGTTAATCAATTCGAAAATGGGGCAGAGCATCCAACGGTGATTAAATATCTATCAAGACGCGATGAAGAATTGGAACGCAGTAAGCAGGCCATAGATTCCTATATGACCTTCGTTAGTTTTATAAAAGAGGCCATGGGCGTCAGGAGTTTTACTCGATTGTTGGGCGAGAATAAAGAAAAGTTCGTGGAAGTGGTTGAAGGACTTGATGGGTTAGTCACCCAACAATATTTCCTTGAGCATGCTGGTATTTCCAGAAATAGATATTGGGGATGGAAGAATATCCTAGAGATGAATTGTTCCTTAACGGTTGATAAAATCTGCGCTCGACGAACCCCAAATAAAATAAGGGATGCTGAACGACAGTTGTGTCGGCAGCTAGTGATGGCCGGTGGTGAGAATAAGAATGTTATTTATGCGCATGCCATTCGAAAGGGCCAAATAGCTATGGGGCGAGGTTCATTCTATAACATCGTGCAAGATTTAACCACAACGAAACAAATGAAAACCTACAAGCCACGAGCCATAAAAATCAGAGCTAAAAATGTTCATGATATCTGGCATGCTGATGTTTCAATTATTAAAACCGTCTTCGGCGAAAAGTGGTATTTGTATTGCATCGTAGATAATAAGTCTAGAGGAATTGTGAATTGGCGATTATCTAATAAGCTGAGGAAGTCTATATCAGCCGATGTGTTGAGAGAAGCGTTTTTAAATCATAATGCAGATAAGCTCATTTACATGACAGATGGCGGCAGTGAGAACAAGAAAATTATGGAGACTGATCTGCTTTATATGTATTTTAAAGTGACACATTGGATCGCAGGGAAGAGTGTAATGGCCTCTAATTCTATGATAGAGCGAGTGTTTCACACTTTGAAAAATGAATTTGGTTCTGTTCACATCGCTAAAGACGGACTACAGTTAGAGCAGATTCTCAGTTCGACAATCGAAGCTTACATGAATCGGCCACATTCTGCCCATGGAATATATACTCCCTTAGAGGTTCTTGAAGGTAGAGACAACTGGCTTGATGTGAAGAAAGTCATTGCTGATGCCAAAAAGGAGAGGGTAGCAGCGAACAAGGTTGCTCGCTGCGAAAACTGCTCTTGCTCGGTCGAAGAACGTTGTACTGAAGACGTTGGTGTTATGGAGTAGAGCTATTAACTAGTGAAGTCCCAGTTGTTACGGTGGCTGGGATTTTTTTTCGCTTCGCTTAAAAGATCCCTGGAGGGGAAACCGTTCCAAAAACAACTGAAAAGCAGCCCGCCTTTGGCGTTCTGTGTTTTTTGTGCCCATTCTGCTCACTGAAGCAAGCTTCGTTCGCGTATAGGCATAAAAAAACCAGCGTAAAACGCTGGTTTTCAGGTGTTTTTTGCGGAGAGAGAGGGATTCGAACCCCCGGTACCTCTCGGTACGCTGGTTTTCAAGACCAGTGCATTCGACCACTCTGCCATCTCTCCGATAGAGAGTTCGAGAACTCCCTGAGTGGGCGGCAAATTTAAACAGGAATTCGTGTTTTGCAAGGGCAATTTTGCAATTATCTTTGAGGATGATGAAATCTTTCCTGAAAGTCATATTACTACTTGTACTAACTACTTCAATTAAAGCGCAGGAGTTGCGCTTTGGATTGCAGCCTATCCAATATGTGAGTGAGACTCAAGGTCCTTATGTGGACTTTTATAGTACGCTTGACGCAAGCACCATTGCTTTTGAAATGGATGCTGATTCGCTCTGGCATGCTCGTTTTAAGTTGGCTTTGTCCTTCGAGGGCAAAGTAGATGTAGTTCGATTTGAATATACCAGTGAAGATTCGGCCTCGAGTGCGCCGTTAATGTTGCAAAAGAGTACGTTCACTTTTGATGATGCGAAACAGGAAGCTAAGCGACCGTTGGAGATCTTTCTATACGACGAGGTGTCCAATAGTGATTGGAGCTTTAGCGATACTCTCGAATATGTTGCCAGTGATTTTTGGTTGGCTCAGCCCGTCTTGCTCGATGAAGTGGACGAGGTACCTGCGAATTATGTGAAGAGAGGGGTGTCAGTTGTTCCAGTGGCTTCATTAGGATTGCCGGTATTTGAAAATGAATCGAGCTTAAGCATGTATACGGAAGCCTATGTGGGTAATGGTAAGTACATCCTCCAGTACAAATTGACGGATGCTTACGGGAATATTATTCCAGGGACTTCTGGGTTTGCGCGTTGTAAGAATGGGAGTACTCCGGTCTACAATAAAATTGACTTTTCTTCCCAGAAAAGCGGTCAATATGAATATTCTATTGTGATGTTAGACAGTACTGGTCAGACGGTTGCTGAGCGCAGTAGCCCATTTTACTGGTACAATGACAAGGCGGATGAAGCAGCGTGGAACGGCCCCGAGGTGAGCATTACACGTGCCGTATTTGAAAATGGCTGGGGACAGTGGTCTCAGGTCAATGAGTACTTACGTATGATTGCGCCTGTAGCGACAATGTCGCAACGTCGGATAATGACCAACTTAAAAGACTCTAAGGATACGGCTAGAATTGCATCGTTCATCGTGAATTTTTGGACGGAGAAAAATGCGATGGATCCTTTAGGGGAGTGGAAAGGGTATTTGGTAGTGGTCGATAAAGTTGATCAAGAGTTCGGCAGTAGAACCGTACCAGGTTATAGGTCTCAGATGGGCCGAGTGTTCCTCCAATACGGTGCGCCTTCGCTCGTTGAAGAACGTTCGTTTGACGGTCGTAACTATCCATATCAAGTGTGGCAATACGATCAATTGAAGAGTTCTAGTACTCCGGTGCAACAGAATCAGGTGTTCATCTTTGTAGATCAAGAGCTCATAGGCCGTCAATACACACTCATACACAGTTCTGCCTTGGGTGAGGTGAAGGATCATAAGTGGCAGTATCATTTGACACGCCACACCAATGCAGGCCCTGATATTGATGCGACCTCTACCCAATACAGCAGGGATAACTTTGGAGAGCGAATTTCTAATTCCATCATTATTGGTAACCAAGGAACGTGGTTCGATAGATTTTAAGCTCGGATGAAAGAAAAGATTGCGGTTGCCATCCTGAATTGGAACGGAAAAGCCTTATTAGAAAAATACTTACCAGGCGTTGTTGAAGACAGCAAGCCACATCCGGTATATGTGATTGATAACGACAGCAGTGACGACAGCGTTGCCTATGTTGAAAAACATTTTCCAGAGGTTCAGATTATTCAGACCGGTGAGAATTTAGGCTATGCAGGCGGTTACAACGAAGGTTTGAAGCCTTTGAAGGAGAAGTATGCAGTGCTTTTAAATAGCGATGTAAGAACGACTCCTGGATGGTTGGAGCCCATCATGGGACATTTTCAGAAGTATCCTAATTGTGGGGCAGTACAGCCAAAGATTCGTTGGGATCGTGAGCCCGAAAAGTTCGAATACGCTGGGGCTTCTGGAGGATTTATTGATGCTTTAGGCTATCCATTTTGCCGCGGAAGGGTTCTTCATGAGCTTGAAGTAGATGGTGGTCAGTACAACGATGCATGTGCTGTATTTTGGGCGACAGGCGCATGTTTAGCCGTGAATATGGAGGCGTTTGAACGAGCAGGTAAGCTAGATCCTATGCTGTTCGCGCACATGGAAGAGATTGACCTTTGCTGGCGCATGCAACGTGCCGGTTATGAGGTTTGGGTGGAGCCTAAATCTGAGGTGTATCATCTTGGCGGGGCAACTTTGAATGCCGATTCTCCACGAAAAACCTATTTAAACTTTCGCAACAACTTGATCATCCTCGTGAAAAACCTTCCGCAGCTTCGTGCTATGGGGGTTGTGTTTGCACGTTTGATTTTAGATGGAGTTGCAGGAGTGAAGTTCGTTCTCGAAGGAAAACCTAAACATACTTTAGCCATACTGCGAGCGCACTTTGCCTTTTACGGCAGGTTCACTAAAATTCAACGCACACGAATGTCGTATAAAGGGTTGCCCTTGTTGCCTTTGAAGAAATTAAAGGGGACCTATTCGGGCAGCATGGTGTGGCAATTTTACGTGCGTGGTCACAAGCAATTTTCTGCGTTTTTCAAGTGATTTGATTCATTTATGAATCAAAGTGGCTCAATTTGAGCTATGATTTACACAGTTGTTAGTGAAAATCTCAGAATTCAAGATTTATTAAAGTCGCTGAGCGGCGCAATTCCTTTAACTTGTCGCTATACAAAATCAAAACTATGAGACGCTTAGTTCTTTTTGCTCTGTTGGTAGTTAGTTCAACCTTAGGAGCGCAAACACTCACTCAAACCATTCGTGGTACAGTGGTCGATTCTGAAAGTAAATCGCCCCTTCCAGATGCCATGCTTATCTGTGATAATGTCCAGGCATTTTCTGATGAGTACGGACAGTTCGAAATGGATGTAGAGATTGGCCGCAAGATTGTGGCTGTTCAACTCTTCGGCTATGAGCCTACTTCTGCTGTTGTAGAATTAAACTCTGCGAAGCAAGCCGTAATTCGCATCGCCATGACAGAAAGCACAGTAAAGCTTGACGAGGTGGATGTCGTTGCAACACCCCGCGGCGATGTAAAGAACGAGATGGCCGTAGTGAGTGCCCGTAAGTTCTCTGTAGAAGAAACAAACCTCTATGCGGGTTCTCGTGGGGAACCTGCTCGTATGGCAACCAACTTTGCCGGTGTTCAGGGTTCGGACGATACTCGAAATGACATTGTT
Organism: Bacteroidota bacterium; assembly: GCA_003385605.1. Lineage (GTDB taxonomy): Bacteria > Bacteroidota > Bacteroidia > Flavobacteriales > Schleiferiaceae > UBA10364. Next base: position 109,084 of record QQUU01000067.1, on the reverse strand, counting down.
GTTCGTGGTAACACCCCAGCAGGTATCCTGTACCGTTTTGAAGGAATCAACATTCCTAACCCCAACCACTTTGCCATTCCAGGTACTGGTGGTGGTCCGGTGACTATTCTTAACAACAAATACATCCAAAGCGGTGATTTCTATACAGGCGCTTGGCCGGGTGAGTACGGAAATGCTATTGCCGGTGTTTTCGATCTAGAGATGCGCGATGGTAACAATGCTACACCGTTTGAAGGAAGCTTTCAGTTCGGTCTCTTAGGGGTAGAATTGATGGCTGAGGGTCGTTTAGGCAAAGAGAAGCCTAATGCACCGTCTTACCTTGTACTAGGGCGCTACTCGACATTGGGTATGGCATCCACCTTGGGCATTCCATTGGGTACTACAGCCATTCCAAACTATGCAGATGGGGCCTTTAGAGTGACTTTCCCTCAGAAGGACGGTTCCAAATTTAGCTTGTGGGGTATGGGCGGTACGTCCAACTTGGTTATTGATATTTCAGGAACTGATGGCGACCCTGTCACAGGTGATTTTGAAGGCATTGGTACTGTTGATCGTGACCAATTCTTCGATACACACATGGGCGTTGTAGGTGCAACACACTTAAAGCGCCTAGATAAAACGAGCTACATCAAAAGTGGTGCAGCGGTATCAAGATCTGCTATTCATGCCCTAAACACCAAGGTGTTTCGCGGTATTGATACTGTGGCGGCGGACGAGTTTTACTACCGCGTAGATTCTGCACCGAAAATCTTGAACTATTGGTACTACGAAACCAAGATTCATGGATACAGTCATTACACGAAGAAGATCGACGCACGTCAAAGCTTTAAGGCGGGTGTGAATGTCGATTATGTGATGGTGGATTATTTGGATTCGACGAGAATCGTCAATGGATTGACCGGTGAAATTTCGCCATGGGAATTCCCTTGGGGTACAGACGACGGCGGTTTTTCTTCAGACGGTTACGCAGTTGTCCAACCGTTCGTGAGCTACAAGAACAGATTGACAGATAAGCTCACGATGACAGCAGGTTTAACTGCGCTATACTCGAACATTAATGACAATACATTAAGTCCAATTGAGCCGCGTGTAGGTTTCAATTATGATGTAGACAAGCACAATAAATTCTTTACGGGTGCTGGTTACCATAGTCAAATGCAGAGTTCTTACCTCTACTACTACAGAGGTTCTCAAGCGACACCTCAAGCCATTGCTGACGGGGTATATGGAACTGAATACAACAAAGGGATGGGACTTACTAAGAGTGCGCACCTTGTTGCTGGTTGGGAGCACAACTTTGATTACCCAGTACGTATTAAACTTGAAACTTATTACCAGTACTTGTGGGATGTACCTGTTGAGATGGTGCCTTCTTACTTCTCGTTGGTTAATGGTGGTACTGGGTTTGGCCGTCTTTGGGCAGAGCCGCTTGAAAATGAAGGTGTGGGTCGCAACTACGGTTTAGAATTTACTGCTGAGCACTACTACCGCAACGGATTCTACAGCTTGTTTACAGGATCTGTATTCGATGCGAAGTACAAAGGCTCTAAAAACATCGCCGCTGCTGGGACAGGGTCCTCAGACGATATTTGGGTGAATACTACATTCAACGGCCGTTATGCATTCAACTTCATCATGGCAAAGAATTACCAGGTGGGTAAATACGGTGTGTTCAACCTAGGAACAAAAGTGAGTTCTATTGGTGGACGTTGGTTCGGTGATATTGATCAGGATGCTTCAGCGCAGGCGTCAGAAATTGAGTTTATAGACGATTTTACGTTCAATTCGAACCAGTACCGTCCTTACTTCCGTCTAGACTTCAAGGTGGGTTACAAGTGGAATTTCATGAACCTCGCTCACGAGTTTGCTTTGGATATTTCGAACATTACCAACAACAAGAACATCTTGACATTGACTTACCTGCCTGAGACTGGCGAGGTAGCGGAAAATTACCAGTTAGGATTGTTCCCGGTATTCTACTACAAGATTGATTTCTAACCGTGGGATAGTAAGTAAAGAAAAAGCCCGGCGCACAGCGCCGGGCTTTTTTTATCTATTTGCGGTAAAATCTATGAATGACACCGTCGATCTCAATGGAGTAGAAGCCGTAATGAGAAGCATATGTAGCTTCAGGATTTTCGGGCAGCTCGATGTCTTCATTGCTGTAGGTGCCTTCAAATTCTACAACACCTGTTTTATCGTATTTGATGCCTTCAAAGCTGTGCGGGCCAATCTTATTGATGTGGAACCAAGCACCTTCTCCTAGTCCGCCGAGCCATTTTGCAGATTGCGGTAAAGATGAAGGACGCGCTGGTTCTTCAATCTCGCCGTGTATCGAATCATCAGGGCGCGACTCTGTATACTTTGTAAAGGAGCTTTCTAGCAATCCCGAAGTAATATCTGCGATACTGTGTCTTCGCGATTTCTGCATAAACTGCAATGTACCTCCTTCAAAACTATAGATGCTGTCCTCAGTGCTTGCAGCAACTACGTTGTATAGCGGCGTAGGTCGAACCGTTAATGGATATTTTAGCTTACTGCCCACGGTACCGTCTTCATTGGCTGCCTTCATAGCCTCGGTAACATAACGGGCACAGTTCGAGGCACTTTTATCAAGGCCGTTGTATGGGAAATAACCACGCATCACCATCTCATCTGCATACGCCTTGGCTTTTGCAAAGTTGATCGTCTTGCTTACCGAAAATACCATAGGGCCTGCGCCGTGGGTGTATTTGGATTTGGCATCCAATTCCTGAGCGATATCTTCAACATTCGTTAAGTTTTTATCCTCATCAAATGTGGCTCTTGTCTCTAAAACTAAAGTAGGATCGGTATACTTGCTTCTCGCTCTGCCGTATCCACGTGGCGTTATGTATCGGCCGAAATCATAGTACAACACTTCTGCAGTCTGTGGATTAATCAGACAGATAGCTGCGTGACCAACGCGCATGTTCAGGTTTTTGACGATACCTGCCTTACGCAAGAGAATAAGAATGCTTTCGTCTCCTCGTGCCGTACATTCCGGCCAAGCGATGACTATTGCTGTGTCTAGGTATGACATAGTTGTGTGTGCGATAGCATGTCAAAAATACGTATAAAGGGCAAAGTCAAGAAAATGTTAACAGACCAATTTGAGTATCTCTTCATAGTTTTTTGCACAATGTGTTGCACCACAAGCACTTAAGTCTTTCTCGGTTTTGCTAGTAAGAATACCAAAAGCCGTTCCTCCTGCATTGATTCCGGCGGTAATACCACTGGAGGTGTCTTCAAATACCCAAAGTTCATGGGTTTGTAACGACTCCTGGGTTAAGCTTTTAAGGCAGGTGAGAAATATTTCGGGATCAGGCTTTCCTTTGCTTACTTCCTCTGCAGTATGTACGGCCTTAAAAAAGTGACGAATTCCTAGAGTATCAAGCGTAAAGTCTGCATTGGCCTTGTTGCCCATAGTGCCTACTGCCATGGGAATACCGCTATTATGGAAAAACTGTAGAAGCGTTATCAAGCCTTCAACAGGTGCTATGTGCGGACGGTAAATTTCACGGTACAAGGCCTCTTTTTCATCTCCAATACGCTCACTTTCTTCAAATGTGATATCCTTACCAAAGAAGTTTTGGCAGACTTCAAAATTGGTCCCGTGTAAATCTTTAATGATTTCGTCAATAGAGCGAGGCGCACCGTACTTTTCACAAATGATTTGCCAGGCTTTGAGATGGAACGGATAGTTGTTAATCAATGTTCCGTCCATGTCGAAAATGACCGCCTTTGGAAGTTGAAGCGGCATTATGGAAGGATGAATATGGTGAATTCGTCGATATGTAGTTGGTCGGAAGGCAGCTTGGTAAAAGTCCGCATGGAGTACGCACCTTGCTGAACCTCTTGTCCCAATGCTATGGGATCCCAACACTCCGTTGAAGGCCCGCGGAACAGTTCGTTCCCCCAGCGGTCATAAATGGCATACTCAGTTCGCGTCGGAAGTGAGCTGCTCAAACAGTAGGCATCATTCACACCGTCACCGTTAGGCGAGAATGCTGTAGGAACATACATCAGAAGGTTGTCCAAACAATCTACTTCAAGTACGCGCTGAATGGTGTCTAGATTTCCACAACTATCAATGGCCACAAGCGTTATCTCGTGCGAGCCGGCGAAAGGAAAAAGGGTATCTAGAACAGGTTCTGTGTAGGTTTGTTCTCCGAGGGACAAGGATATGAATTGGGTATATCCAGTAGCCGTGAGGGTGTAATTAGGACAACCAAACCCTTCATCTATATACGGCTCTGCGATCACTCTGAAGCGGAAGGTATCTTCGTTTTCACAGCCGTTAATGTCTGTACTTAGGTAAGGGTAGATTGCAGTGGAATCGAACTGGAGTTCTGTCGCGAAGGTGTCCAAGGTGATCCAGTACATAGAGGAGAGGTTGGGATTGTCAAAATCGATGGTAAGTGAATCACAATATGCGGTATCGTTAGTGATTGGTGTATACAGTGAACCGTTCACCAAATAGATACTATCGTGGAACTGACAATCACCTAAATCCACAGTTACCCAGGCCCATCCTGGATCATAAGCAGTAGTACTTGCAGTGGTATCTCCTGTAGACCACAAGTAAGAGAAGTCAGGATTAGCGCCATCCACCTCGAGAACAACGGGCTGACCAGCACATACGCTCGCTGAATCTGCTTGAATGGGCTCATAAGTAGTCCCGAAATAGTTAAAGTCAAAGTAGATGGAGTCTCTATACCCTCGTCCGTCTTCTACCACTACTTTGATCTCTACAGGTCCATTATATGCCGGATCAATGAGTGCGTGCATCACGGTGTCGGCAGCATTTGAATCGACCACAGTGCCTACTCCTTGAAGCAGCGTTGTGCTAACCACATTGATGCTATCTACACAACTTAGAAAGCGGAAGAATAGTGGGATAGGGGTTTCACAAAGTGCTCCAAGCGGAACATCTTCTACGGGTAGTGCTGAGAATGGATCAAGCAGTTTGAAATCATCGTCAAAGCCACTGATATAACCGTACAGGCCAGTGCTTGAGCCGGAGCCTGCTAGAACACCTACATGAAATGGTGTAAGGCAATCTAAGGTGAAGCTGTTTGTTAGAATATTGTCGCCAATGTACACTCCCGTCCAGCTTGGGTCATATGTACTTTGCTGGAAAGTGATCCCGGTGTACGATTGAATGGCTGAACCGTTGTAATTAAGATTTGGAACAGCAGAAGTAGGTATGGTAATTAATGCCGAAGTCGATAATCCCGATGCTCTGTTGTATACCACACGAGTTGAGCCTGTACAATCCACGTGAGGTAGCTGTGCCATCCCTTGTTCTGGATTACTGTTATTCGCTCCCGTAGTCACTTGAAATAAATAGATAGGTCGATCTGCCTCCACGATGAAGGGTTTGCCAGGGGTTGAAGCATTCCCCGCCATGGAATAAGTACCAACATCACCTGCCGCACCGTTGGTCATAATTGCATTGCCATCGACAGTGATGTTCGTGCTGTCTTCAGTAGCGATGTACATGAAGTAATCTTGCGGGGTATTTCCGCGTCCTCTCAGAACCACATGTTCTAGACCCAGGTGTTCTACAGGTGTAACCTGGTCGATACCAGCATCTGCATTGTTAGCGTTGGTAGCCTTTAGGTGATTCCCGCCGGCTGTCACCGCAATGGGTTTATTTGAGGTTACTCGAGTTCCTAGCAACTGATCGTTATCAAGCATGCTGCTCACCCAGCTTTGTCCTGCATTTAAAGTAAAGATGACACTGTCTCTACCGTTGTCGAAGAGATTGCCACTACGCGCTTTGATGCGCACGTCCGTGCTGTCCTCGAGCGCTACCACACTTACATAGTGGAGTCCGTAATAGTTCGTGTAGCTTCCAGTTACTGTTGTCTGAATGAGCGTTTGAGAGGCGAGGTAAAAGTCTTGACCTATGCCGTTGGTTCCCTTTCCGGTGATGATCTCTTGATTGTATTGATGGCGGATGCGTTCCGTAACTGTTACGGGTTGAGTCGCTTCCACAAACAAAGCATCCTTGTAGCGTTTTTGGTTGGTCCAGGTCAAATTTCGGGCCCCGTAGGTACTTTGCATGGCATTGTTGATCCCGCTAAAGGTCACCGTTGTCAGGTTTCCTTGGGTCACAGTTAGTGTGTTGGAATAGCTGGTATCACTGTTGTAGATCCAAACACTTGAAGACGGCGCACTGGTGCTGATCTGTAAGTCGATGATGTGCTGGCCTCCTTGCCATTCTAAAAGCGGAGGAAAGGCAAAGTAAGTATCACTCTGAGCGAAGCCAAAAGGGCCGCAAAGCATTGCGAATCCCAAGAGAAGATGTCTGTAGGTTCGTGATACTTGCATTAATGAATGACGTGTATTGCGCCCGCTTTCGTGTACGGACCGCATATTGTTTCTGTTTTGATGGTGTAATAGTACACCCCAGGGGCTACATCGGTATTGTTCAATCGACCGTCCCAGGCCTGGCTCATAGTATTGGCTTGGTACACTTTAGTTCCCCATCTGCTGTAAATGGTGATGTCAAACAGGTCAAGGTAGTCATCACTTCGAATAGTGAGCCTATCGTTGATTTGGTCGTTGTTGGGTGTGATGAAGTTAGGCACCGTAATAGGGTCGTAGTTCTTGCCCAAATGTTCAAACCTAAATTCAATACTTTCTTCACCACCGGAGCCATCACGTACTGTAACAGCAACGATTACATCGCCACTGAATCCTTCCTCAGGAACCACTCGAAGTATGGTGTCTTGCTGGTTCTCGTCTAATAAGACTCCTTGACCTTGGAGCAGCGCTGCTGAGATCACTGTGATACTGTCGGAGCAAGAATTAAACCCGAAAATAAGTGGAATCGTATCAGCACACTGCTTGGGAAGCTCTATGATATCCGTCGAAGAAGGATCTGTAGGGTCATAAAGTTCAAATTTATCATCAAAACCACTGATGTACCCATACAATCCTGTTGAGGTACCTTGCCCCGCTATTATACCCACGTGAAATGGGGTAGGACACTCCAAAGTGAAGTTGTTGGTTAATGTATTGGAATTTATAAATACGCCTGACCAACTCGCGTCATAAGCGCTCTGTTGCACCGTAACACTTGGATTTGAGCTTACCGATAGTCCATTGTATTCTAAAGAGGCGACGGCATTACTTGGTATGGTAACCATCGCAGCAGTGGCGAGACCAGGTGCTCTGTTGTAACGGATAAAATTAGACCCGGTACAATTCACCTGGGGAATCTGTGCCATTCCCATTTCTGGTTCGTTGCCTACAGTACCTGTAGTAGCTTGAAATACGTAGATAGGATTGTTGCTTTCGACGACATACGGTCGTCCAGGCTGTGTAGCTAAACCTACCATGCTGTGGGTTACGGATTCCCCGGCATTGGCATTGGTCAAAATGGGAGTTCCATCAACGCTTATATCGGTGCCATCTTCTGTGGCGATACACATGATATAATCGTTTGGATGGTAGGCTAATCCGCGCAGAATTACATGTTTATTCCCGAGAAGTTCTACAGGAGTAACTTGATCTAATCCGGCATCCCCGTGGTTGGCCGAAGCATTTTTTAAGTGATTGCCGCCTGCTGTTACTGCGATAGGTTTTGACGCTGTAATTCGTGTGCCGAGCAATTGCTGGTCGTCTTCCATCGTACTTACCCAACTTTGGCCTTGGTTCAAAGTGAAAACAACACTATCAGCGCCTGTTGTGAAAACATTGCCGTCTGCTGCTTTGAATTTAATTTCTGTATTGTCCTCCATGGCCACAACACTGATGTAATGCATACCATGGTATCCGAAGAATGTACCGCTAACGGTTGTCGTAATGAGAGTTTGGCTGGCCACATAAAACTCTTTACCTAACGCATTCCGACCTTTCGCGGTGATGATTTCTTGGTTGAAAGGTTCTACAATTTGTTCGGTTACCGTAACCGGTGCAGTGGATTCAATGAATAAAGCGTCTTTGTACCTTTTTGAGTTGGGCCAATTCAATTCTCGTGCCCCATAGGTGCTCAAAAGTCCAGCTACAGGTGTGGTAAAACTCAGCGTAGCTACGTTTCCTGAGGTCACGGTAAGGTTCTGAGAAAGAGACATGTCACTATTGTACACCCACACCTGAGCGCTAGGTTCGGTGGTGGAGAAATTCAGATTGATGTCGTGATCGCCGCCTTCCCACTCGAGAAGTGGAGGGAGAACAAAGAATGTATCGCTCTGACCTTGAGCGAACAAGGTGCAAAATAGTAGTATTGAAATGGCGGTAATTCTCATTGCCCTAAATATAGTGTAAGATGTACACTTAATAAGGGTTTGCGCGCGTTTGTCTAGTAATTGTCCGATGCCTATTTTCGCAGTCCCTAGAGAGGTGCCTGAGTGGTTGAAAGGGCCCGCCTGGAAAGCTGGTATAGGTGCAAGCCTATCGAGGGTTCGAATCCCTTCCTCTCTGCAATTCAAGAAAAGCCCGCTCAGTAATGAGTGGGTTTTTTTATGCTCCGAATAGAGCTTGCTCGAATGAGAGGGTATAAAAAAAAGACAATGATGCACAGCCTCAGCGGGCTTTTATTGGATTGACAGTTCCTCCTTTGGGTTCTCTTGCTGAAGGCAAGAAATCCCTTCCTCTCTGCAATATTCAGGAAACCAGCCCACAACGGGTTGGTTTTTTATTTCATATCGATTAAACCTTTTTGAAATAGAATGCTCAATAAGTTGTATAATCAATGTAACATTGCCTCTAACTAAATCCGCCAACATGCGCAAATACCTCTACTTCCTAGCCCTTTTGATTGGGTCGTTCTCTTCTGTAAACGCCCAAGGACTTTACGATTCTACACACATCACTAATATTCAAATCACCTTTGCACAAAGCAACTGGGATTATATGTTAGATACCGCCAAAGCAGGCAGTGAGGGCTACATTATGGCTCAGTCTGTAAGTATCAACGGGACGCTCTATGATAGTGTAGGGGTGAAGTACAAAGGGAATTCCACGTATCAGCCTAACCAAACTAAGAATCCTTGGCATATAGAATTGGACACTTATAAGAACCATGATTATCAAGGATTCACAGATATCAAACTGAGTAATGTTTCTAAGGATCCTTCTTTTTTAAGGGAAGTACTTTCCTATGACATTGCTCGCCAGTATATGTTTGCTCCAAAAGCGAATTATGCTGTAGTCTACGTGAATGGGTCGCAAATGGGGCTGTATACCAGCGCGGAGGCAATCACGAAAAGATTTGTTGATACTTACTTGGGCTCCAAAAAGCGCACCTTCGTGAAGTGCAATCCCCCGGCAGGTGCGGGTCCTGGAACCACTACCTACCCTGATTTAGTTTACGACGGAAACGACAGTACAGATTATTACGACTCGTACGAACTAAAGTCGGATGCAGGTTGGGCAGAGTTGATTCACCTTATGGATACGCTTAAGAACAATGTTTCAGCCATAGAAGATATTCTTCAAGTGGATCAAGCTCTGTGGATGCATGCGTTTAATAATGCTTTAGTCAATTTGGACAGCTATTCCGGTGGGTTCAAACAGAATTACTATTTGTACCGCACCAAGAGTCGTCAGTTCTATCCCATTATCTGGGATTTGAATGAAAGTTTTGGAAAGTTCAGCATGACTGGTACTATTAATCTGAGCAATACTACTTCGAAAGCTCAAATGACGCATTTATTGCACGCAAACGATGCGGGATGGCCACTGATACAGAAACTACTCAATGTGCCTATGTACAAACGCATGTATTTGGCGCACCTGAAGACCATCATGGAGGAGAATTTCAGTGATGGCAGCTATTACACCAAAGCCCAGTACTATCACAACTTTATTGATAGTGCGGTGAATTCTGATCCAAATAAACTAACTACATACGCCCAATTTCAATCCAACATTACCACGGATGTTAGCAGTGGACCGGGTGGAGGTGGACCTGGAGGTGGCGGCCCAGGAGGCGGAAATTCTGCTCCAGGGATCTCGGCGCTAATGAATGCGCGTAGCACCTACATTCTTGGACTTTCCGATTTTACTGCGACGCAACCGGAAATCTCAAACATCACAGCTACAATGTCATCAAGTACTACGGGTACCATAACGGCTTCAGTCTTGAACGCTAACGCAGTGTATGTAAGCACAAGGAATGATGTTGAAGAAAGATTCAACCGTCAACAGATGTATGACGATGGACTGCATGGAGATGGAGCGGCAAACGACGGAGTTTATGGTGCTTTTACTACAGTTTCAAGTGTTCAACAACACTATTATATCTATGCTGACGGTACCACAATTGGCAAGTTTTCGCCTGAACGGGCCGGGCATGAGTACCACGTCCTTGGTTTCCAAAATCCGACTAGCGGATTAGTCATCAACGAAATCATGGCAAGCAACAACGGTACAATAGCTGCGACGGACGGTGAATATTATGACTGGGTTGAACTATATAATGCATCATCTGATCCTATTTATCTGGGCGATTATGGCCTTACGGACGATTTAGGCAATCCTACTAAATTCAGTTTGCCCGCAGTATCGCTACCTGCTGGTGATTTCGTCTTATTCTGGGCTTCTGATGAGGCTGTTGTCGACCCGTATCATATGCCTTTCAAGCTTGCTAAATCTGGGGAGGAGGTTGCACTGTTCTATGATCCAAACGGAACAGCAGATACGGTTGATTATATCAGCTACGGCCCACAGACTACGGATGTGAGCTACGGACGCAGTTACGATGCCTCACCGAACTGGGTGTTATTTTCGATGCCGACGCCAGATGCTAGTAATGGAGCTTTAGAATTGGAAGAATTGGAGCCGATTCAACTTTCTGTTTATCCAAACCCACATCGCGGCAGTTTTGAAGTGAAAAACACCTCTACGGAGAGTCTCATATTAACAGGCTACGACTTACGCGGTGCACTTCTTTTCACGGAAAGAATAGAAGCTGGGGCAACACATAGATTTAAGCATATCAAAAACCGCCAACAGATCATCCTTCATTATTCAGGAAAATCCAGTGGCGGTGCAATTAGGGTACTTTCTGTTCTATAGTTATAGATCTAAAGCTAATCCTAAAGTCCACATTCTAGGGGTAAAGGTGCGATATCCTGCGGGCCTTGCCGCAACAATGTGACGGGTGTTTGTGATGTTTTGGATGCCGGCTTGCAGCGTACACACCTTGCTGAACTTATAGTTGATCGAGTAATTCGCTACCAACGCCGCTGGAAGATCATATTCATCGAGCTCAGAGGCTGATTTACGTGCGCCCAATGCTTGCAGTTGAAGACCTGTATTCCACTTACCACTTTCGTAAAGTACTTGTGCATTAGCTTGAACTGCGGGCAGGTATGGAAGGATGTCTCCTTCTTTTACGTTGCCCCATCCGTCAAACTCGCTACTGAAACTCTCGGTGAACACAGCTCTTGTATAAGTTGCAGAGGTTTGTAGGTTCCACTTGCCAAATTGGCCAGCCCATTGTGCCTCTATTCCGCTGATCTGCGCAGCTCCACCGTTAAACAGCTCACCAGTACCGGAACCGCCTGAAGATGCTGCATCAGAGCCCAATAGCCTTGCGTATTCACTGTGGAAGACGGTAAGTGCAATAGGTTGCTTTATATTCTGGATACCAAATTCTGTATTGAGGCTAAGTTCTGGAAGTACACCGTCCTTGCTTCCTGCCGGAGTCATACCCTGATGAACTCCCGTAAATAGGCTCCAATTACCTAGCTCCTTACTAATACTCATTCCTGGAAGAAGCGTTTGAGTCCTATTCGAGCGTTTGCTCAAGTCGAATCCATCACGTTCTGGATCAGTGCTGCCCCAATCTGTTCGGAAACTTTCAATATGTTCTCCGCGAAGTCCTAATTGCAAGCTCCATGAATTCCAGGAAGCAGTCGTTCTTGCGTAAGCACTAAATGCTCTTGCTGCATCTAATCTATTTCCTGCCGACCCTGCAACCCCTTCTTCTAGGAATACAGGCGTTTTTTCTGATAGGGTATATGTGTCCCTTTGCTGAAATCTATCTGCATGGTCGTAATGGAATCTTGAACCGGCTTCATGTTTGAAAATTACATCCCCAGCACGTTGACTTAGTTGCCCTCTTAGCTGAAGTCCTTGGCTTAAATAATAGCGATTATTTGCTTTAAGCGTAGCGGTGTAAGGGTCTGTATTTCTTCCTCTTAGAGCTTCATAGAAGCCCAAATAGTCTTGCGGGTTAGCAAGGATTGAAGATAAACCTACGCTTGAAGAACCGTCGGATACTTTATCTAGTTTATACCAATTTCTGTGTACGAACTGACGGTACAGGTCTGCTCGTAACCAGCCTTTCTTCAAGTTGATGGTGTAGCCAAGACGAGCCATTGAACGCTCCATGGCCATGTTATCCAAAGCACTAGCAATGTAGCGTCCGTTCGGATTGGTTAAAGCATCTTCAAGGCTCTGGCCTAAATAGGTTTGATTTGAACGTTCAGTGGTTCCTGCAACGAATACCTCTAAATGGTGTATATCATTATCGTCTAGGTGCTGTATCCATTTGAAGTAACCATCGTTTAATCCGAATCCGCCATATCGCTGACCGTCAATATTGTTGAATCCATCTGCACCGTTTCTGCCTAACCCATAGAAGAATTGGCTTCGATCGTTTAAGGTAACTTGCCCACGTGCATTCGCCATGAGTCGTCCAAAGGCACCAGCAGTCGTTCTAATTTGATGGTAGTCGTTTTCTTGCGGTGTAGCCGTGACAAAATTAATTGCACCCCCAGTACTTTGAGGACCCGTAATTAATGCAGCGCCGCCTTTGAGAATTTCAATTTGCTCATACTTCCAAAGTACTGGTGAATAGTACGCTGCAGGGGCTGAATACGCCGCTGGAGCGGTGAGGATTCCGTCTTCCATTAGTGTTATGCGTGAGGAGCGTTCTACACCCGTTCCGCGGATACCGATGTTCAACCTCAAACCCCAGCCATCTTCTTGTTGAGTATATACCCCGGGCTGAGATTGCAATAGAGTGTTACCATCTACCACATTGAATCGGGCCAATTCGATCATAGGCAAGACCAATTCTGAAGAGGAACGGTGGTTGGTTTTCGAATGCGTGGAAGTGATGGTGATGCTCTCTAACTCTACCGGAGCAGGTAGGGTAGTGTCAATAGGTTCCGCCGCTGAGAAACTGACTGCAAATAGGAGTGGGGTAATCATCCGAATTATTTAGATTGATTTTAAATAACACGGCAAACGTACTATCTAGAATCGTTCTAAACAACCCTTTAATGAAAGATTTTAGCAAAGATTTTAAAACTTCAAATGGCGTATGGTATTCCCGTTATTGATGAGTTGTTCAAGGCTCTTAATACCAAGCTGCACATGGCTTTCGTCGAACTTTCTTGAATTTACTTTATCCTTTTCCATGGTTTTCACGCCCTCAGGAACCATCGGTGAATCTGTTACAAGCAAGAGTGCACCAGTTGGGATGTGATTGTGAAATCCTACCGTGAATAGGGTGGCTGTTTCCATATCAATGGCGTAGGCCCGTATGGCCAACAGGTATTCTTTAAACTCGTCGTCAAACTCCCACACTCTGCGGTTGGTGGTGTAGACAGTACCTGTCCAATAGTTGATGTTGTTATCACGCACAGTAGTCGATACGGCCTTTTGCAAAGCAAATGAAGGCATAGCCGGTACTTCGGGTGGGAAATAATCGTCGGATGTACCCTCGCCACGTATAGCACCAATAGGCAATATGAAATCACCGATAGAATTTCGTTTTTTCAGTCCGCCGCATTTCCCTAAAAACAGCACTGCCTTTGGTTCTATGGCCGACAGTAGGTCCATAATAGTTGCAGCATTAGGAGAACCCATTCCAAAGTTGATCATCGTAATGCCGTTGTGCGTGGCACTGCTCATACTTTTATCTCTGCCCTGTACCTCTGCTCCTGTGATCTGCGCAAAGAGGTCTACATAATGCTGAAAATTGGTCAAGAGTATGTAATGCCCAAAATCTTCAAGGGCTACTCCCGTATAGCGTACAAGCCAGTTGTCGACGATTTCTTTTTTTGTTTTCATAGGTTCTTAGGTAAGGTAAAACTGAAGGGTAGCAAATCCTGTACGCCCGTGAATTCAAGGGCATCGGAAGTTCTATTCATCAGGAACAATTGGTAGGGCACTTCTTGCCTTAACTCCGTTTCGTGAAGCACTTGCCTGCATGAACCGCAGGGCGCAGCCGGAGACCGCTCTTGCTCACCAGTCATGATATAAATGGCTTTGATACGTTCATGAGGGAATGCGGCCTTAGCTGCTAGCACAGCAACACGCTCTCCACACAATCCGTCTGGAAATGCCGCATTCTCTTGATTGGTTCCGACCACTGTGTGTCCGTTCTCTAACAGGACAACACTTGAAACGGGATAATTTGAATAGGGAGCGTAGGCCGATTCTAAGAGTTCTTCGAGTTTCTCCTCAATAGCTATTGGAACAATCGCCTTCGTCCTCCAATCTTCATGAAGCGTGTAGCGAATGGTTATTTCTTGTTGCATGCGCTGGGTCTTGGTGCCATTAAGATACCTCTTTTAATCCAACTAAAACGATTCATAAATGAAACAGCTTTAATTGAAATGGGCACTATACGGGCCAGGTTAACACCTAATTACACGGAACTTGATGAATATGGCGTACTCCTGCTGTTTTGTATGGCACTACTTTTCAGTATGTCATTGGGTTTCCTTTTTATCATAGTGCCAATCGCGATGTCCATATTTGGTTTGGAGGTTTATTTCTTGCGTAAAACCGGGTATAAATTCACATGGGATCAAACATTACTCAATCTATCTCTGGGATTTTTTGACCGCCTCATGGGATTATACCTCACCGAACGCAGCCTCATCCTCATAGAGCAGGTGGTGAGTTGGAGGTTATTCCCTGGAATTGAAAAATCCATTCTTGCATTCGTATTGACCTTTATAGGTGTCGATTTTATATGGTACCTATTTCATCGAATGGGACATCGAATTTCCCTTATGTGGGGCATTCACTTAGTGCACCATCAAAGCGACGAGTATAATCTCAGTGTAAACTTCGCTTTAAGCCCACTCGGGTTCATGATACGAAGCATTATGTATTCCTCATTGGTGTTCTTAGGCCTTCCCGTAGAATATGTCATCATGTGTGGTTACCTCAATGCGTTCTATCAATACTATTTACACACGGAATTTATCTCGACCATACCTTGGTTAGAGCATGTATTGGTAATGCCTGATCACCATAAGGTGCATCATGCTTCCAACGAGGTATACCTCGACAAGAATTATGGCGGTGTATTCATTTTTTGGGACAAGCTTTTTGGTTCATTTATGGCGTACGAGGAAAAGCCCGATTACGGTCTGACCACCGAGCTGCCACAAAGAGACTTTATCAATATACAGTTGTTCTTTTTTAAAAAGCTGTATTCAAATTTCCGTCGATATGGCTTGCAAAGGGGGCTTCATTTGCTTTGGTTGGGTCCGGAACATCAAGATTCTCATGTGCCCGACGTACTTCCATTAGCTGCCAAACCAAATGTTAGTAAGGCAGTAATTGGTATTGCCATCTATTTAATCACATATCGTTTCTTAACGACCACTGACGATTGGCTTTCTATGTGTATTGCCGTGATACTCAATTTAACAGCCATTGTTCTCGTCAATGGTATAACTTACACTAAAACACACATCAAGCAGCTTGGTTAAGCGATAAAAAAAAGGGCGCCCAAACCGGGCGCCCTTTATTCAAATACTCAGAAGCGTGTTATTCGAAGCTATAGGTGCTGCCGTAGCGCAACATCTGTCCCAAGAAGTCCATAGGGTAGGTGACCTTTACATCGATGATGCTATCACCTTCCATAACAGGCTCCATTTCAGGGTTTACAAAACCGCTATACGGTGCAAGATTCAAAGGCTCAGAACGACGCAATACTTCTGCATGAAGTTCCGCATCTACCTTTACTCCGTAGGTCTCTACTAGATTTCTTCCGGCTTCAAAATCACCCTCGCTCTTAATACGTTGGATCTCACGAAGCAATTCTCCAAAGTACCCGCGTAGTTTGTCGTAATCATTGACTACGAAGTAGGTCTTACCGTCGATAACTTTACGCTCGATGACATTCTCTTCTTGTCCGCGCTCAAAAGCCCATGAGGCTACCAACTGACGGTTGCGCATGTGGTCTTCTTCGATATCGTCTCCAGGCAAAATGCGGCGCAATTGCAGCATCATACCGTTTGAGATGTAGTTGTCATATTCGGCGTAGCCAGGCTCTTTGTTCTCCATCAAGCCAATCTCCTGCATCTTGTCGTCTAAGATGAAGTACAATGCCACTAAGTCGGCACGTGCCTCTTCTAAGGTTGAGCTGTAGTTCTTCAAAGTTTCTTTTGGTGTACCCACTCCAGGGTTGATTTTACCTGATGCATGACCCACCACTTCGTGAAGGGCAGTGTGCATCTTAGAACCTAGTTCACCGTATTTCTCGGCACGCTCGTTGTGCATCGAAGAGAAGCCAAATTCTTCGGCCATACCCTTACCGGCACTTGCGTGGTAGGCATCTTCAATGTTTCCTAGTGATACAGATTTAGAACCGTGCTCTACACGAATCCAGTTCGCGTTTGGAAGGTTTACACCAATAGGCGTAGAAGGAGAGGCATCACCAGCTTCACCAGCTACGGTAACAATCTTGTAGCTGACACCGACAACGCTTTCCTTTTTGTGCTCGTCCATGATAGGGCTGTTGTCCTCAAACCATTGAACATTATCCGCTACCACTGCCATACGTGCGCTGGCATCAAAGTCTTTCACCTGAACTACGGTCTCGTAAGAACCTCTGTAGCCCATAGGGTCGTTGTACACTTCCACAAAACCGTTGATGTAATCTACATCGCCGCCCGTAGTGCTTACCCACGCAATGTTGTAATCGTCCCATTTGGTGAGATCGCCACTTTCGTAGTATTCGATCAACAGACCAAGTGCCTTAGCCTGGTCCTCGTTTTCTGCTACTGCTTGAGCCTTCGCGAGGTGGCCCATGATTTCTTTAATGCTGCTTGCGTAACGTCCACGGGCGCTGAACACTTCCTCGTAAATCTCACCGTTTTCATCGCGAGAGAGGCGGCTGTTCAGACCGTGGCTTACTGGACGTGCAGGATCAGCATCTTCTTTCGCGGCATAGAACGCCTCAGCTTCTGCTTGAGTGATATCTGGTGCATAGAAGTTTACGGCAGAGGCGAGTAGGAGGTCTACACCGTCCGCACGGTTTACTTTTTTCGCATCAAAGCTTGGGTCGAAGATGGCGCGCTGCGCTTCTTCAGATAGCTCGATGCCAAGGCCTGCAAGGGTTTGAAGGAACCAATCTTGGTCAAAGTCAGCAGCAAACTTCATGTTGCTGTAGTGGTGGTGAATACCGTTGGCAAAGAATACGCGCTTGGCGTACACTTCGAAATCTGCATATTCAGCAGATGCCTTGTCGACACTTTCGCTAGAAATAATCGCTTCTAGTGCACGACGGATTTCTAGGTTGTGACGGTAATTACAATCCCACATAATATCGCGCCCTGCCAATCCGGCCTGAGTGAGGTGGTAGGCATAGATGCGTTGCTGTGGAGTGAGGTCGTCCCACGATGGGATTTGGTAGCGGAGTACTTTGATATCTGCAAAGCGGTCCACCTGCCACTGAAAGTCGCTGTGATCTGTTTCGGTGTGCATTTCTTCTTGAGGGTTGCAGGAGCTCAGGGCAATAGCTGCCAATGCTCCCATGAACAATACTCTTTTCATGTTTTACTGGGTAATTAGACCGGTAAGATAAGGCAGAATTACAGCTTTTCTTCAACGCCGTTAGGAAAGGTGTCTAAGTAGAGCTGTTCCACCTTCGCACGCGCCCAAGGCGTCTTTCTTAGGAACTTCAGCGTCGATTTTACCGAAGGATCGAACATGAAGCATCGAACTGGGATACGAAGGGCTAATTGGTCCCAACCCCAATACTCGACGAGCGCTTCCACCATGTGGGCCAGTTTAACGCCATGAAGGGGATTATTCGCCTGACTCATCTTCCTCTTTTTGAAAGGTCCACGCCACAAATCGGCTCACCTTATTGCCCTGTTCCATTTCCACCACTTTGATTTCGGTGGGGTTGCCTTTACGGATGAATCTCTTGAAGGTACGCAGGTGGTCTTTTTTCGAAACTAAGCAGGTAAACCACTGAACTTGCTGCCCGTATTCGGCACTTTCTAGGGCCAATTTTTTTAAGAAGGCCTCTTCACCGCCTTTGTACCACAACTCATTGGCACTACCACCAAAGTTGTGACTGGCCTCTTCTTTTCCGTGTAAATTCTTGTTTTTACGTGTGTTGGCAGCTAGGGCGTCACTTTTGGTCTTGTAGAACGGTGGGTTGCAGACCAGTATGTCAAAAGTCTCTTTTTTCTCGATGATGCCTTGAAGTAATTGGCTCTTGAACTCTTGTCTTCGGATGCGCGTACCCATCATATTGGCATTCATACGCACTAGTCCTTTAGCATAGCTAATGGCTTCTTTATCGACCTCTGAACCTACACACTCCCAGTTAAATGCTGCCGTAGCGAGTAGGGGATAGATCAGCGAGGCACCCGCGCCTACATCGAGCATGCGCACGCGTCTTCCTTCTATTTTAGGCAGTAGATCTCTAGCGTGTAATAAGTAATCGAACCGGCCAGGAACGGCAGGGCAGAGGTGTCCTTTTTTTAGGGACCAATTCACATTAAAACGCCACTTCAACAGCGCCTTATTGAGCATGTAAACGGCCTCAGGATTGCTAAAGTCAATGCTCTTTCTCGCAAACTTCCCCGGAACTACAAAGGCTTCCAACTCCGGAACGGCATTCACCAGTTGATTGAAGTTGTAGTTGTTTTGGAAGGGATTCTGTGGATGCACAAGCGCTACGTTTTATGAAAGCGCAAGATACCAAAGCTTAGGTAGAACATTCTTCGTACATTTTTAGCTGCTAACATTTCGTATCATGAAGAAATACATCTTTCTATTCGCCTTACTATTCACGGGCTACAACGGATTCGCTCAAGAGGCAACACTACCCTCCGGAACGATCATTCATCAGGTTTTCTTTTGGCTCGAACAGCCTGATTCCATGGAAGATAAAGCAGCATTGAAGGAGGGCCTTGCAACTCTCGGTGGAATTCCTGAAGTACAGATGCTTGCCACGGGAGAACCTGCCTCTACGATGAAGCGTGAGGTAGTTGTGAGCGATTGGAACGTCTCAGAGACTATGTATTTTGGGAGTACAGAGGATCAAGATATTTATCAAAATCATCCATTGCACCAAGCCTTTATCAAGGAATACGGACACCTCTGGAAGAAGGTGGTTGTTTATGACATTAGAATAGACTAGGCTGAGAATTCCTGCGCAGCTGAATCTACTACATCAGCTATAACATGAAACCGTTTTCGCTGACGGTAGAACTCTACAATACCCTCTAGAAACGATGCAGGTTTATGCCCTAATTCCCGCTGTTGCTGAGAGATACTGCGCATTGTTCTAAAGTGATGTTTGTAGTACTTGTATCGAACAGCTATAGGCAATTCCTTAATGAAAATCTGAAGCGGTTCCGATTTGACGCCGTTGTGTTCAATTAAGATGAAATCCCCGGCTAGTAGGGCATTGAGACTTGCGGCCTTTACATCCATCCGCGTAAAGCATATTCCAGCTTGAACGTACAGTTCTTCAACTAGAAACGCACGAAGTTTTTCGGCATTCCCGACCATAGGCACTTCATGAAATGTAGAGCCATTAGTTCCGTTTCCAACATAGTCAAGTACGATTTCTTCTCCTTCTCCAGGTACCTCATTTAAACGTTTTCTCAATCTATGGTGGATTTCTTCAACCCTCAGTTTCCGATTGCAACGAGCCGCTTGTGCAATGAGAGTTTTCAGCTTTCGCTCCCCGTCACCGATGACCCTGGGGTATCGTTTTTCTACGATTGAGATTTCTGATTCCTTTGTTCTGGGATGGTAATAAAACATCACCCCAAACTCTAGAGGTAGATCCACAAACGATTCTATACGAATTCGCATGGCACCGGCAGCCGTTAAATAGGCATTGAGTTGGTCTAAACTGCGGCATTTCTTAATACCGATGCCAGTGACCCCTTTATCGGGTTTAGCAATTACCGGAAATTCAATGCCCTTTGGAAGTTTGTCGAGTTTACCTGTATGCGAGAATCCTTTTGGAATCCAGTCCTCTCTTAGTTGACGTAAAAGCGTTGTTTTGCGGTCGAGAAAAGCACCTCCGTAGTGCATAGAAGGATTGTTGACCGTGTAGAAGAAGAACTTACCAGAAGCAACAGAATTCCACAGGTGTAGAAAGGTGAAGCAACTGTGCCAGAACCAATTTTCGAGCTGAGCTTTCATAGCAAAGGCACCCATGTGTGCGTAAGGTTTTGTTGTTTGGTTTGTATTTCACAGTTAAGTTACTAATCCTCAGTGAAATAAAAAAAACACCTACGAGAGGTTGGGCCGGTCACAAAAAATGAACAAGGGCGGGGGAAAGGCTGTTTTTATTGTTTTATATTTCCGTGCTTAAAACAATTGAACATGTTTAAATATCTAAGAACGATTGGAATTGTTGCAATTTCAGTCTTCATGGTAGCTAGTTGCTCTGGCCCTGGCGAGATCCATGAATATTCGGTAAACGACCTGGAGTTTAGTCTTGAAGGTCCATTATTTGCTGGCCCAAACAGTGGCCAAGCTGAAATCTCTATTGACTTAGCGGAAGCCCTAGGTGAGGCTTATGTCGATGGCATGAGAATTAGTGATGCACGTTTGACATCTGCTACAGTTACTCCTAACGATTCGCTGGGATTTGCCAATATCAATGCATTCATTGTTTCTTTCGCTAGCGACAATGAGGATGTAAGCATGCAGGAAGCTGCTGTTAAGAATCCATTGGACGAAGGTGCTACTGAAGCGTCATTAAATGTGGCTCCTGAGGCTGAATTAGGAGAAATCATGGAAGAAGGCAAGGTATATGTCGTACTTGATGCTGACCTCGCAGAAGATTACTGGGACGGTAACCGTGACTTTAAATTGAATTTTACACTTGAATTAACCATAAAATAGAAGACCATGCTTCGCAAACTAACATTCTTGGCAGTTTCAGCTGTCATAGCATTTGGAACATTAAGTTTCGACCTACCACAAAAATCAGAAGATCCAGGGGATCGTCTAGTAGGTATTTGGGAACCGTCAAACGGCCGCTCACGTATCAAAATTGACCGCATTGGTAATAAGTACTACGGTCGTGTAGTATGGCTTATCGAGCCGAATGATGCGGATGGAAATCCAAGAACAGATATTAACAACCCTAACCCAGACTTGCGCAACGTGCCATTGAGAGGATTCCGTATGTGTAAAGATTTCGTTTACCAAGGTGATGACCAGTGGTCTGAGGGTACTTTGTATGATCCGAACAACGGCTCAACCTACCAAGGAACCATCACGATGCGTGATATCAATACATTGGATATGCGTGGATACATTGGTGTAGAGGCTATTGGCCGTACAGATGTATGGAAGCGCTTGAAAATGCCTTCTAGAAAGAAGAAAAAGTAATCTATGATGCGCAACTTTTTGAAGTTAACGACGGCAGTATTCGTCCTTACTTCAACGCCAGTCTTTGCCCAAACAGACGGGACTGCGGATGATGATATTGATTGGAGCTTGTACGAGGACCTCGGTTTCGAGGACGAGAGTATGAAGCGTTATGCCAATGCTAAGATTGAGGGTTTGTCCCCGGCGAAATTGATCTCTATTGGCTACGACTTCCAAGGTCCGTATTCTATTGCAGCAGGAGATCTTACCATGGCAGACGGAACTACTCTCGAGGGTGGTGATGCGATGCAGGTAAACTCAACTGCAGGTATCCGTGCAGGGTTCAATCTTCCTGTAATTAGTCAAACCAATCTAGTTTGGCAGATGGGCGCCAATTATTGGAACACGTCTTACAACTACGCTGAAGCACCAACTTCATCTGATAACCCGTTGCACCAATCGCTTTCAGAGCACGGGCTGCGTACTTCTGGTATCAGTACAACAATCTATAAGCCTTTGGACGATACACAGTTCATCCTGTTCCAGGGTTCAGCAGATATGAGTGGTACATACGGTGCGTCAGCGATGCCAGCGCAGTACTTGAAGTATTCTGCTGCGGCATTGTGGGGTAAACGTCCTACTGAAAAGAAGCAATGGGGTGTTGGTTTAGCACGTACCTACCGCGTAGGTGAGTTGAATTATATCCCAGTGATTCTTTACAACAAGACGAGTGCGAACAACAAGTGGGGAACTGAAGCATTGTTCCCAGCCCGTGTACACGTAAGAAGAACGATAAATCCACGTAACATGGTGTTCCTAGGATACGAGTTGCAAGGACAATCGTTCCGTATGTACGAAAACCTACCAGGGTTTGAACAACTGAGAGATGAAGGCTTGGAAATCCGTCGTGGTGAAATCCGCGTACGTGCGGTGTACGAGTTCTCTTTGAAGGACTTCATTTGGATGTCTATTCAAGCGGGGTACCGCATCAACTATCGTTACGATGTTGATCGCTTGGTATCTGGACCAGATATCTACCGTGCTTTTGGTCTTATCGACGGCACTCCAGCATATGCACAGATGAATGGCCTTACAAACCCATTCTACGTGAATATCAGCGTGAATCTAGTAAGTCCTTAATTGCGACCTATTTTCAAATACAAAGCCCCGCTGTTTCAGCGGGGCTTTTTTATGCAAACTAGTTTCTTCTTGGGCGCTTTGGGCGTCTTTTTTTACTGCGCTGTCCGCCACCTTCTGCAGGTCTACCGGATTTACCTTGGCCATTAGGTCTCGGCTTTTTGTTGCGCGGTGGGCGCTGCCCAGGTTTCTTCGGTTTTCTATTCTCAGGATCTGACCATTCTTCCGCAGCACCGGCTGTGAAGGGGTGTTCTTCTACGAGTGGAATAGACGCTTTGATGAGCTTTTCAATGCCTTTCAGGTATTCACGCTCATCGGCAGCACATAGCGAAACGGAGGCGCCAGAGGCGTCGGCACGTCCTGTCCTTCCGATCCGGTGCACATACGTTTCCGCAATGTTGGGCAGTTCGTAATTCACCACATGTTCAAGTCCGGAGATATCAATACCACGTGCAGCAATGTCCGTAGCTACAAGCACCTTTAGTTCACCGGCTTTAAACGACTTCAATGCTTTCTGGCGGGCATTTTGACTCTTGTTACCATGTATGGCTGCAGCTTTCACCCCTTTCTTATTGAGAATGCGTACTACTTTATCACAGCCGTGTTTGGTACGACCGAAAACCAATACGGAACCTTCCATGTCTTGAAGCAAGTGAAGAAGCATCGACGGCTTCTCCTTTTTGGCCACATAGTACACGGCTTGGGAAACACGTTCGGCTGTTGGTTTTTCCACAGCGATGCGCACCTGCTTATAATTGGGCTTTAGAATCTGACTGCTAAGCTCAATGATCGTCTTGGGCATAGTTGCAGAGAAGAACAGACTTTGTCGGCGCTGCGGTATAATCTTTAACAGCTTACGTATATCGTGAATGAAGCCCATATCAAGCATCTGATCGGCTTCGTCTAGCACAAAATGCGATAGAGAATCTAGATTTACGAACCCTTGGTTGTGCAGATCAAGCAAACGTCCTGGTGTGGCCACAAGATAATCTACCCCTTTACGGAGCTGGTCTATTTGTGGGTTTTGTCCTACACCTCCGAAGATGACGGCAGTTCGAATAGGAGTACCTGCACTGTATCGTTTTGCATTTTCAGCAACCTGTAAAGCCAATTCTCGCGTCGGTGTAACCACCAACGCTCGTATGCGACGCTTCTTGCTTTTACGCTCGAGCAAATGCTGAATAATTGGAATGGTAAAGGCTGCAGTTTTTCCTGTGCCGGTCTGTGCCGTTCCCAGCAAGTCATAGTCGTCTAAAAGAAGCGGTATGCTCTGTGCTTGAATAGGAGTGGGGTGGGTATAGCCTTGCTTTTCCAAGGCAGATAGGATTCGGTCGTCGAGTCCTAGAGAATCAAATGTCATAAAGAGTGTTTAGGCAGAACAAGTATTGTTCAGCGCTTCAAAGGTAGTCTATTCCGAATTGGTGCTTAATGAACCTTAATCACCTCGTCTTTTGGTAGACGGCGTCGCGGTCCCCAGAACCCATCATCCTGACCCTTGCCGCAGCCAATGACCATGTTGATTTCAGCGCGTCGCGGCAACCCCAGGATTCGCTTTACACGAACCCCATCAAACCCTTCCATAGGGCACGTGTGGAATTCCTCAGAGGCCATGCTGAGCATGAAGTTCTCTGCAGCTAGCGCAGCACTTTTGTGCACTGTGATACGTTGTTGCGCATGTCCTTCAGCACGGTAAATCGGTCTGAATAATCCGATGGCGAAAGAAAGTAATCGGCGGTACAAACCCAAGATGCCCAATCCATCGTTCATGTAGGAGAAGGGCATGAGCTTGGTGTAATAGGTCAATCGCAATTTGATTGATCTCGCATCACGACCTACGCGCTCGGCATCCTTGAGAATCAAATTCTTGTGCCATTGTACACGGTGACGCCATTTATCTCTGCGAGTCACAATCACCACCAACTCTTGCGCTGTACGGGCAGCACTTTGGTTCAAGCAGGCGTGGACCAATTTCTTTTTCTTATCCTCATCACGCACCCAATGAAACTCCCACAGTTGCATATTGCTGCTGTTTGGAGCCAATGAGGCGTGTTCTAAGGCCTTTTCTACGATTTCTGACGGAACGGGCTCGTCGGCCTTGAATTTTCTGTTAGAACGGCGGAATTGAATAATGTCGTCAAAGGTCATGTCGCAGGAATTAAGGCATTACTCGGCCCCAATTGGCCAAATGGTGGTGTCCTTCGTGTTGTGAGGGAAGGATGTTCTTGTACTTCACTTCTCCATCTTTCAACACCCAAAGCACACTAGAGTTCTGCTCTTCGATATAATACCCACCACCTGGTAGTTCTTCCACTAGACTTTCTGTGAAGGAGAATATTTCGTTCTGAGCAAAGAGTTCAGGATATATACGCTCGAATTTTCCACTGGCCAGATTGTAACGAACTACTCCAGAAAATTGAGGGGCTACTTCGATCAGGTTTTCGGCAAGTCGGTGTTGGCTTGGGCGGTCTCCTTTAAGTGTTTGTCCGCCATTATTGAAGAAAATGATGGTGGAATCGGATTCAATATCCACATCGTGCTGTGACATAAAAGGCCCTTCAATAAGCGCTACAACCTTTCCTGTGGCAGGGCGGAATTGCATAATCCAAGAACTAGTACGCGAGGAAAGAAATACATCGCCTTTTTTCATGTAAGCCCCGTCCGTTAGAACCGGTTGAACGTCATTGATATGCAATGGATCTCCCGGTGAATCAGATTTGATCAGAAGATGCGTGAGGTCGTTTTCGATGAGAATTTCCGTGACGCTCTTGTGGTATAAGATGCGGCCAGTTTCTGCGTCGAACTGGGTAATGGTATTGTCGATGAACGGAAATTCTCGTCCGTCAATACTAAAGCGTGCCCCGTAGTAGATATGCTCTCCCTTGTCTTTGCTGTACGTATTCGCCCAAAAGGTGTTATCTACACCCATGTTGATGGCATGGTGGTGCGCAATGGTATCTTGCTTCCACAGGCGTTCACTGTTCTTGTCAATCTTGATCAGACCAGTTACACCATTCAACGAATAAATGAGACTGCTGTCCGGAAGCATCAAGGAATGCATGATGCGGTTGTGAGGGTTGGCTAGGCGATCTACATTCCACGTTTTAAGTTCTTCACCAGTCCTAAGGTTTTTGATGGCGATGGTGCGTTTCCAATTGGCATTGGCATAACTGACCAAGACCTTCACGTCTTCTTCAAGCTCATTTACAGGCTCGAAATTTTCTGGAGAAGGAACATATACCAGCGGTAAGCGCTCGACGGCTGCTTTTGCAATCATCAATCGGTCCGGAAGCGTAGTGAAAAAGGTAATGGAACGACTCACTCGGTGCGGCACCCATTGCTTGCCCTTGGTAGTTTCGCGAACCACCCATCCAAAGGCACACAGAACGGTCAATACAAGTACTGTATTCGCAATAAAAATGGGGACCTTACGTAGCATAGGTTAAAGTGTTATCCTTCATTAAAGGCCCAAAGGTAGTAGAATCCCGATTATATCTCGAGGATTAAACCAATGGTCGGCAACAATCTACCTGTATCGCTCGCAATGGTCTTGACCAAGTACGAACCAGGAGTGGAAGGATCCATTAACGGTGCCCGCGTTTCTTCGTCTCTTTCTACCGTCAAATAGGGCATTAACGGAATGTCAGACGACGTGAAATTTTGTAAATCTAAGAACCAAGTCAGGCTGTAGTTTTTCTTGTTGTAGGTCTTGTCTAAACGTACGTCAATCACACTATAACTTGCCAATCGTTCCCCCATCACATTGTTCACATCGAAAACCCCGCGTTGCAGTACGTCCCAGTTCGTGGCGATAGCGCTAATTTCCGGGTTAAACGGCGTGTAAGGCGTACCAGTTGCCCAACGGTATTTCGCTCCAATCTGCCAGCCTTTGCCCCAAACTTTACCCAATACTAGGTTGATGTTGTGTCGGTTGTCCCAAACTGTTGGGGTCCAATCCTGGCTGCTGTTTAAACGCGTGTCGCTAAATCCAAAATTATAGCTCATGGTCCACCAATAGGTTCCTTTCAGTTTTTGCTGCAGGAACAACTCAAGTCCATAAGCACGACCCTCGGCCACTGAGGAGCTTACCTGATCGCCCACAGCAACATAAGCACCAATGGCCTGAGAGAAGGACATCTGATCGTCCCACAGGTACGGCATATTGCTGTAGTATTTGTAATAGCCTTCGAGAGAGAAGCGGTAGGTCTCGCCGTTCTGAAACTCGATACCTGTTGCCGCTTGGTTTACAATACCGGCATAGCTGTACCTCGACCAGTTATTAGCTGCATTTGCCAACACCGTGATGGCAGGCGGCAGTTGCGAATAGCGTCCCAGATTCCCTTGAACGGCCCAATCTGAGTTGATGTGGTACTGCGCACTCATGCGAGGAGAGAGCTGTGCTAATGGATTTATGGTGGTCAAGTTCAGGTTGTGCATATCCAAACGCAGCCCCGCACTGGTACTCAATCTATTGTCGAGGTAGTTCTTGGTCAGATGTGTGAACGCACCAAAGCTCTGGAAACTTACCTGCTGCTCGTAATCCGCTGTATCAATTCGCGCAACGCCTAAAGCATTGTTGTAACGTACGTTCCACATGTCTAGATTATAATCTCTGTGAACGACATTTAAACCGTATTTCCACTGCCAGCTATCGCTCACAACATGATGTGAAAGATTGAAACGCGTATTAGTTTCTCCACTTTGATAATCCAGTTGACGGTCCGATTCCGTACCCGTATTCCCCACAAACTTCTCTGCCTGATTGCCTACGTGGTCTCTACTGAGCACATATTCCCATCGTCCGTTGTCTTTAAACACTCGGTAGCGCGCACCAAGCACTTCCGTTTGCTGTTCGCCTTCTGGGATATATCCAACGTTGTAGAGCAAGGCGTCGCTCCCTCTTCCTTCAGTATACAGACGGTATTTGTCCCATCCACCAACACCAATAATGGTGAGGTCCTTATTCTCGCTAATACGGTGACGGATGCGAAGCTGCGCGTCCTGATAGGCCGGCAATACCGGAATGTTGAACAATCTGAAGTAATGTTGCGAAAAGCTATTACGGCCACTTAGTGTCACGGCGGTATTCTCTCCGATAGGACCTTCAAAAGTGATCCCGTAATCTGTTCCCCCTTGTGTTGCACGGATGCCCCAACGGTCTGTTCGGGCATTGCGTCCTTCCAACTGCAAAACCCCAGATAATGCGTCATCAACTTCGGCCGGAAATCCACCCGTAATGAGGTCCATTCCCTGGATGTGATCCAAATTGATCAAGCTTACAGCACCTCCAGAGGCGCCTTGGATGCTAAAGTGATTGACAGTAGGCAGGGAGATGCCGTCTAACAAATATCGGTTCTCGTTGGGCGCACCACCGCGCATAGCGATGGCGTAGCCAAACGACGGCTTAGGAAGAACTCCCGGGAAACTTTGTATCACGCGGCTGAGGTCAAGCACAGCGCCAGGCATGCGCATCATCTCAGAACGATTGATGTTCTTAATACTTAGGGGCGTCTCGGGTGTTCGGTGAAAAGCATCGGCACGTACGGCAACTTCATCCAACGATGTTACACGTTCTACGAGCAGTTCAACATAGGTCGGTTTCGTGGAACGAACCAAGACTTCGTGAAGGGTTTGAATTTGTCCTTGTGGGCTAAGTGCACGCACATTGTACAAGCCTGTAGGCAGCTCAGTAAATTCAAAGTAGCCTTCTTCATCAACGGTCGTAACTCGTTTAAATTGTCCTTGAATTACGTCAACTTCCCATCCTGTTAAAGGACTGAGATTCAGCGCGTCAAGAGCTTCTCCTTGAACGGTTCCTACACCTTGGGCGAAGGAAGATAGAGTTATAGAAAAAAGTAAGGTGGCGGTTAGGAAAGCACGCTGTACTCTCATTGCAAAGTCTTATTTGAGACAAAAGTACAACCCAACGTCTTATTTAGACTCATTTTAAGTCTGAAATCAGATGAAAATTGGACACTTATTTTGCCTCTTGAAATTATAGCAGATGATCCGCTGCGACGGAGGCCACTTGGATGTTTTGTTTGGTATTCATTTGGTACCCTAAACCTAGTATCCAGCCCTTGACCATAGGGATTAATTTGTGGGAGCGATGCTCCTCATTTTCGTTGTAGTCCACATCGATAGTAATGGGTTGATAAACGCCATTCTCTTTGAGGTATTCCGCGACCTTGATGCTGTCCTCGGCTTCTTTAAATAGCCTCGTGATCATGTCACTTATAATCGGTTCGCGCTTCTTAGTCAGGATGTAATGAACGCCTTTTCCAGGATGTCTAAACGCAACAACAGTGGCGTAAACGCTTGAGCCACCAATATTCTGAGAGTCCGTTCCCACACTTAGGCTGACCTCCGAATGCTTGCGCAAGTAATCTTTAGTGTACGAAGCTAAATCGTTCACAGGGGTTCCATCAAGTTTACGATATTGCACGTCCATCGACCTAAAGATTAAAAATGTTTAGCAGAGCCGAAAAAAAACAGCTCAATACTTTGTTCTTTCAACGCTTTACGCGCCACATGAGTTCACACAAAAGTGTAGGTGGTGGTGGAAACCGATGGGAGGCCTACCGCACCGGGGTTAAGGGAGTATATTTTCGAATGCTCACGTTACCCAATGTTGGACTCGCTATCGACATTCAGCATAGGGATGAAGAAATACGTCGCTTGATTTTCGACCAATTTGTGGAACTCGGCAGGTTACTTGCCGCGGAGTGGGGCGAGGAGGCTACGTTTAAGGAAAACACAAGCTACGACAGTGGTGAAGCTATCTCAAGGATTTCGATCCACCTTGAAAATGTCTCGTTTTTTGACCAAAACCATTGGCCCGAAATCATGAATTGGTACGAGGAGAAACTCCTCGGTTTAGATCGCTTTTGGGAAACAGTAGGGGATATTGTAAAAGAACTTGCTCGTTAATCGACCAAAGACTTCAGCACTCTCAATTTATGGGTGTGCCTACCTAACTCTTCATTGTAAATGCCGCTGTGATCAAGCGTATCTATTCTTACGCGACCAGAGGCGTGAATGATCTTGTAATCTTCCATCACGATTCCCACATGAACGATGGCACCTTCTGCATTGTCGAAGAAGGCTAAATCACCCGGTTGGCATTCCTCAAGAAAACTCAAGGTGGTTCCTTTTTTTGCCTGCTGTGAAGCGTCCCGCGGAAGGTATATACCGTTCAACCGGTACACCATCTGGGTAAACCCACTGCAATCAATGCCGAAGGTGGTTCTGCCGCCCCACAAGTAGGGTGTACCTGTGTACGACAATGCTGTCTCGATAAGGGTACTTCTATTTTTCGAACTGTTTTGTAGCGGTCCGTCAAAATGGAATTTACGGGGTCCAATTTTAACCTCATTTCCCTCTAGGCCTGGGAAACAGGCGCCTTTGGTTAAGGAGAAAACACGGCCGTTTTCGTCTTTGATTTCACTGGCTGTAGCACTGTTGAAATACTTGGGTGCAGTACGAATATGCTCGTATTCTTCTTCCGAAATGAGGGTGCACATTTGAGGGTCTATCCAACCTTCATATCCATCGTGTTGCAGTCGGATTTTGATCCACTTTGGCTGTCGTTCGAGTATTTCAAATGCTTCGCCAAAGAGCACTACATTGACCATTTCACTTCGGTCTGTAGGTTCAGCTCTCATTGGGGTAGAGGAGAGGAAAGCAAATGCATAATGGGCTGCGCTCATAACTCAAAAATAGGGCAGGGAGCACAGGTCGTCAGCACCCCACACAATATTTATACACAAAAAAGCCCCGATAACTCAAGGCTACCGGGGCTTCCGTGGTTTATTTTTTTCTTACAGTCGCTCAATGACTATTGCTGATGCACCACCACCGCCATTGCATATGGCTGCGGCACCAATCTTTCCGTTGTTCTGTTCAAGTACGGATAATAAGGTATTTACGATACGCGCACCTGAGGCGCCTAATGGATGGCCCAAACTCACTGCACCCCCATTCACATTCACCTTTGTAGCATCGAGCCCGAGAATTTTCATATTGGCCAAGCCAACGACAGAAAACGCTTCATTAAACTCAAAGTAATCGACGTCATTTTGATCTACACCTGCCTTGGCTAGTGCCTTAGGTAGGGCTTTGGCAGGAGCCGTAGTGAACCACTCTGGCTCGTGGGCTGCATCCGCATAACCCGTAATTTTAGCCAGTGGTTTTAGGCCCATTTCAGCTGCTTTATCTGCACTCATAATGACCATGGCACAAGCGCCATCGTTGATGTTGGATGCATTTGCCGCTGTAATGGTACCGTCCTTTTTGAACACTGGACGTAGGGTAGGCACCTTGTCGTGACGCACCTTTGAAAAGTCTTCGTCAGTATCGACTAAAACATCGTCTCCACGGCGCTGAGGAACTGTAACAGGGACAACTTCCTGAGCAAATTTTCCAGCTTCCCATGCTGCTGCGCTGCGGCGGTAACTTTCTAAGGCGAAGGCATCTTGATCTTCACGACTAAAGTTGTGCTCTGATGCACATAATTCAGCACAAAGACCCATATGCTGGTCGTTGTAGACGTCGGTCAATCCGTCATTAACTAAACCATCAACCAATGGCGTATTACCTAATTTAACTCCATGACGGCTGCTCATTAGGTAGTGGGGCACGGCACTCATGTTCTCCATACCACCGGCAATAATGATATCGGCATCGCCTGATTTAATGCTCTGTGCAGCCATCATGATTGCCTTCATTCCTGAAGAGCACACTTTGTTGATGGTCGTACATGGAACGTGGTCACCAATTCCTGCGTAAATGGCAGCCTGACGGGCTGGCGCTTGACCAATACCCGCTTGGAGTACGTTGCCCATGAGTACTTCTTCGACATCTTTAGGTTGGATTCCTGCTCTTTCAATGGCTGCAGAAATAGCCGTTGCACCTAGTTTGGGTGCACTTATCCCGCTTAATGCACCTCCAAAACTCCCAATGGGCGTTCGAACGGCACTAACGATGACAACTTCTTTCATAAGTTCTGTAATGTATTTGGTTCTGTGCTTAAAAACACACCTCTAAACTACTAAATTGGACCCTAGAAACGGCAAGAATTACATGAAAGCACCGAATTGGTTTAGAATAAGTGAGCAGTGGTTGTATTATTCCCTCATTGCCATAGTCTCTAGTGCATTGATTTACATCAGTATACCGAGCGGTGCCCAGTTCAAATACGATTACCGACTGGGTCAGATTTGGCTAGAGGAGGATTTGGTGGCTCCACAGGATTTTGTGCTTCAAAAGAGTGAAGAAGAATTGGAATCGGACCGAAAATTCCTCATTGAAAACAAGGACTTTTACTACGACTATCATTACCGTGTAGACGAGTGGCTTGCCAATGCTAACATTGATTCTTCCCTGCATGGCGAACTCGAATTATGGCAGAAAAGGGGAGTGGTGCCCAATAACCCCGCGTTGAACCACCGTCTGTACCTCGTTGACGGCACCCGGATTGATCTATCTAGTGCATGGACACCGTCCTCTTTAGTTGCAAATTATGGACTGCCGGAAGCGCTGGTTCTACCGCCCACTTATAGCCTTAATGAATCTAAAACCGACAGTGCACTTCAGGCAAAACTCGCACTCTTGCCCACCAATAAAGGATTGGTTGCTCAAGGCACGATTATCATTGCTCAAGGGGCCACAGTAAATGAACAGAAATACGAGACCTTGAAGGCACTCGAGCGTAGCTACGACAGAACTCAAAGCGACTCTAGTATTTATTCAAAACTGGGTTCGGTTCTCTATATAGTATTGATATTCATTGGCTTAGCTTTCTTTTTGCGGTTGCATTACAATGCGGTCCTGGCGCACAGTTCATCCTTGAATTTATACATGTTCACCTTTACCGCGGGGATGGTTTTTGCCTTGCTATTAGAGTCGATAAATTCAGTCAGCGCCTTAGCCGTCCCATTACTCATGGTGCCTGTGATTATTCGAAGCTTTTTTTCAGACCGATTGGCACTTTTCACACATACCATAATGTTGGTAGCACTTTTACCTTTTGTGAGTTCTTCGGTCCAATTCGTTACCGTTCAGTTCTCCGCTGGATTAATTACGCTCTTTCTCATTCGCGGTATTTACAAGCGCAGTCAATTGGTCCAAAGTACCTTTCAGATTATGGTGGTACTCTTGCTCGTGCATTTGAGTATTCATTTGATTCGTGAATCCGATTGGACTACACAAAGTCTTCTTCCGGTGGCCTATTCCTTGGGCGGAACGCTCATTTTATTGTTCATTTTCCCACTCATTTACTTCTTTGAACGCACCTTTGGTGTGGTCAGTGATTTGACACTTCTCGAGCTGAGCGATACCAACAGTCCGCTACTCAAGTTGCTCTCCAAGGAGGCTCCAGGTACTTTCCAGCACACCATGCAAGTGGCGAATCTGGCAGAGTTTGCCACGGAGATAGTTGGGGGCAATACCTTGCTCGTACGTACCGGGGCATTGTATCATGATATTGGAAAAATAGCCAACCCACAATACTTCACTGAAAACCAAAGCTCTACCACTTCTCCGCACGAAGAATTGAGTTATTTGGAAAGTGCTGAAATCATCATTGCTCATATCAATGACGGGATAGAATTGGCCAAGAAATACAAACTACCGGATATCGTTATCGACTTTATTCGTACCCATCATGGCACGTCAAGGGTTGAATATTTTTACCGCAAGTACAAGGAGGATCATCCCGATACGGACCAATTCGATCAATTCCATTACCCAGGTCCTAAGCCTTTCTCCAAAGAGACTGCCATTGTCATGATGTCCGATGCTGTAGAAGCCTCTACGCGCAGCATTCCGGAGAAGACTGAGCAAAACCTTTCTGAGATGATAGACAAGGTCATTGGGCATCAGTTATCGACGGGGCAGTATGACAACGCTGAAATCACCATGAAGGAAATCAATACCATCCGCGAGGCCTTTAAACGCTTTATTCGAGGCGTTTACCACGTGAGAATTTCATACCCCGAAGCGGAATAGTCAATTACTTGCAATTATTTCATCAATTTGTCTTGCGCAAAAAGATTTCTAGTATAAATTTGCGCACCCTAACGGAAAGGTGGCAGAGTGGTAATGCAGCAGCCTGCTAAGCTGTGGTCGCGAACGCGTCCCCTGGGTTCGAGTCCCAGTCTTTCCGCGAAGAAAGTTGCATTAATGTTCGGGAAGTGGCGCAGGTGGTAGCGCATCTGGTTTGGGACCAGAGGGTCGCAGGTTCGAGTCCTGTCTTCCCGACAAAGCCAAAACAGGATCCTTCGGGATCCTGTTTCGGCTAAAGCAATTTCAACGGATTACCAACCGTGGTAAAAGGGTTGGACTCGTAGCTCAGCTGGATAGAGCATCTGCCTTCTAAGCAGACGGTCACAGGTTCGAATCCTGTCGGGTTCACGAGAGAAGTAAGACCCCAGAACGCATCGCGTTCTGGGGTTTTTCATTTTTAAGGCAATCGTCCATTTTATAGTCGTGTTCGTCTCGAAAAAACAGAATTGTATTTAGGCAAAGTAGAGCGGGTCAGCTCGTTAAAATCGTTCGAATTCGAAGTCAAAAATTGCTCACGTGCAGTGTGTGTACTTTGAACACTTGCCACGCATTGATTTGACTACATTTTAGGGGGTTCTAACTTCGTAAATCAATATTTTTTTCTTGTAAATCTTGCGAAGTGTGCAATTTTCTATGCTCGATAATGGGTTACGCTGTACTTAAAAAAGCAGGTAGTGCTTTTATCTAACAGGAGTATAACCTATTGTATTTCAGTGACTAACATCTCAATTGTTGATAACTTTTCCGCTTTAAGTGTCGCTTGTATTACTTCTCATTTCCCCGCGGGATTCAATGTCCATTTTCATTGGCGGAATTAACGGTCAAAATCTTTGCTTTAGCAGGTTAGTTTTCCAATCTTAGGGGCTTGCTTAACTAAAATGCTTTGATAGCTATGAAAAAACAATTACTAACTAGTTCGTTGTTGCTCGTGCTGGCTTTCTTCACAGGGAGTTCAGTATTTGCTCAAACGCAAGTTTGTGGTACTGTCTATCTGGAGTTGTATGACTCTTATGGTGACGGTTGGAACGGCAACGAGATTGACGTAAAATTCACCGGTGGTGATTCTACGTATACCCTTTCCTCGGGTAGCTTCATTTCAATTCCGTTATCGGTGAATTATCTCGATACAGCGGAATTCGTGTGGCAAAATGGAGGGTCATACACTAGTGAGTGTACGTACAAAGTGACTGATGCCGCAGGTACAGTTCTTTACTCGTCGCCTACTGGTAACAACATGACCATCGGATCGACGCAGTATACTGCTTACTGTGCGACTCCTCCAGTACCACAGATGTGTGGAACTGTTTACCTAGAGTTGTATGACTCTTACGGTGACGGTTGGAACGGTAACGAAATCGACGTGAGCTTCACGGGTGGTGATTCAACATTCACCATGTCTAGCGGTAGCTTCGTTTCTTACGCGCTTACTATTCCTTACCAAGACACAGCTCATTTCATTTGGCAAAATGGTGGTTCTTACACCAGTGAGTGTACTTACAAAGTAACAGATGCTTACGGTACTGTTCTTTACTCATCGCCAACAGGTAACAACATGACAATTGGTGCGACGCAGTACTCTTTGCAGTGTAACTCACTTGCTTCTTGTATCGCTCCAACAAACTTGTCTGTAACTACTGGTTCGACAGATGCAGCACTATCGTTTGATGGTACTTCATCGTACGCTTACCACTTGGTAGAGTACGATACTGCAGGTTTCGCTCCAGGTACTGGTGATACCATGTGGGTTTATGCTGATACAGCGTACATCACTGGTTTGATGCCAGCAACTTCTTACGACTTCTATGTAACTACGTTGTGTTCAGCTTCTGATAGCTCTGCTGCGACTGCCTCTTTGGGTCAGTTCACTCAGTGTGCTGCTCTAGCGACTCCTTACTCTGAGAACTTTGACGCTGCAACTACAGGTTCTGCGTTCAACCCTTCTCTACCACAATGTTGGGATTTCTACACGAACACTACTAGTTCATTCTACTACCCATACGTATATAATAGAAACTACTCGTTCTACGCGAATTCAGGTTCTAACTTCCTATATGCTTACCGTTCATCAAGTTCATCTACTTCATCTTCTTACGCAGATACTACGATGGCAATTATGCCAGAGATCCAAGGTTTGGATTCTGCAACGAAGCAATTGAAGTTCTACGCACGTACTACTTCAGTAGGTCGTCCAGGTGAGGTGATCATTGGTCTTACTGATGCAGCTGGTACGCCAAGCTCATTGAAGATTGTTGATACAGTATACGCACCAACTACTACGTACAGCCAGTACACTGTCTACTTAGACGGAGCTACTACTGGTGATGCACGTGTTGCATTGGTATTCATGCGTCAGATTGGTACTTACGATTACGTATGTATTGATGACGTTGAGATTAGCGATATCCCACCATGTCCAGAACCAATTGGTCTTTCATTGGCTTCAGCAACAAGAACATCAGCCACTATTAACTGGTCTTCTTCTTCAGCTGCATTCGACATTGAAGTAGGTCCAATGGGCTTCACACAAGGTACGGGTACATCATACACGTCGACTACAAATAGTGTTACTGCAACAAACTTGATGCAGAACACCTATTACGACGCCTACGTTCGTTCAAACTGTACATCTTCAGGTGACGGTACTTCTTCATACGTAGGTCCATTTACATTCAAAACTGAGTGTGGTTGGTTTGCTTCGCCTTACAGTGCAGACTTTAGCTACAAGAAATCATTCGGTAGCTACACGAACCCTGACCTACCTGATTGTTGGTCAAGTGAGAACTTAAGCGATTACTTGTACAACTACGCATACGTAACATACTCTTCGTTCTCGGGTAACCAAGCAACGGATAGTGCTTACATGTACTTCAGAACTTACTATTCTCAATTCAACTCTCAGACGGCTCTAGGCGATACTAACGTTGTATTGTTGCCGATGATGACTGATTTGACGAATAATGATCAGCAGATCCTATTCAACGCACGTGCTGGTTCTACATCAGCTGCCTACAACGCCAAAGTAGCAGTAGGTACTGTAGATTCTACGGGTGATTTGAGTACTTTATCAATCATTGATACTGTCGAGTTTATTGGTACTGCTTATGCAGACTACTCATTAGATTTAGATAACGTACCTGCAAATGGTGCTCGTGTTGCTCTCGTTGCCTTCGCAATGGCAAACACTGGTTACACTTACGGATACCATATGTCTTACATTGATCGAGTAGAAATCCGCCAGGCACCACAATGTCCAGAGGTGTATGATGTTGTAGCTACTGCTACTTCTGACTCATCTGCTGTGATAACTTGGGGTGATAGCTCTGTTGTAGATGAGTACCTAATTGATTGGGGTCTTGCAGGCTTCACTCAAGGTACAGGTGTTTACGATACAATTGTAGGTACAACTTGGTCGAACAACATGTTGACTTCTGGAGAAACTTACGAGTTCTACTTCCAATCAGTATGTTCCGCTATGGGTGTTAACTCACCTTGGTACGGTCCAGTTACTGTAGATATTCCTTGTGCTCCAACATCAGTTCCTTTTGCGGACGGATTTGAGAACAAGCCAACTTCTTACGGTAACTCGTCTAACCCGAACCTTCCTGATTGTTGGGCTTACTCTGTAAATGCAAACCCGGGTAATTCATACTCGTACGGATCTACATCTACGTGGAGTTCTTACTCAGGTTCTGGTTACTTATACAACCGTCAAAGCAATGTTGCTGGTGATACAGTAGTAGTTTCTCTTCCAATGATTGAGAACCTTGATACTGATGGAGCAGTATTGAAATTCTGGGCGAGAGTATCGTCTACGTTCTACCAAGGACAGATGGCAGTAGCTACATCAGGTGTAACTGGTGATTACAAAACTGCTGCAGTTGCTCAGAACATGAACTTGACGAATAATACCTACCAGCAGTTCTCAGTATACTTGGATTCTAACGTGGTACCGGCAGGTGCTCAACGTCCAGCATTCTTGTTCTACTCGATTTCTGGTTCGTACAACTACATTTACTTGGATAGCGTTGAGGTTGAAGCATTGCCAGCGTGTGTTGCTTACAACTTTGCTGAAAATAACATCACTGATTCTTCAGCTGATCTTTCTTGGAGCTTTACAGGTAACAATTCATTCAACCTAGAATACGGTCCTACTGGATTCATTCAGGGAACTGGTACTGGTGCACAAGCAGGTACTACTGTATCTTCAGTTTCTGCACCTTACTCATTGACTGGTCTGAACCCGAACACGACTTATGATTACTACGTAGAAAATGCGTGTAACCCAGGTACGTGGTACGGTCCATTTACATTCACTACGGAATGTACAGGTCCATTGGCTGCAGGTACTTACACAGTAGGTGCTACTGGTGACTTCGCAACTTTAGATAGCGTTATGAGCACATTGAATGTGTGTGGTATCGGCGGTGCTGTCACCTTCGAATTCCAAGCAGGTTCATTCATTGCTTCACAGCCTATCGGCGAAATCAACGGTTCTTCGGCAACAAACACAATTACCTTCAAAGGTGGTTCTGCTGCTGATACAATTACTGCTGGTGGTGATGCTGCATTCGTTCTTGAAGGAGCTAAGCACATGGTGTTCGAAGATCTTTACATCTACGCACCAGGTAGCAAAGGTTTCCGTTTGAATGGAACTGAAGATGTTACTATTGACGGTAACACTATTGAAATTGGTGCGACTACTTCTTCATTAGCTAACGGTATCGTTGCTTCTGCAAGTAGCACATCTATTTACTCTACGACTACTGGTGAGAAAGACTTGACAATCACTAACAACCATGTAGATGGTGGTTACTTCGCGATTCGTCTATACGGTTCTTCCGCTGGTCGTAACGAGAATGTAGAAATCTCAGGTAATATTGTAGAGAATACATATTACTATGGTATCTACGTATACTACGGTACAGATGTAACTATTTCAGATAACCATTTGAGTGGTTTCGGTTCGAACTTTGCTTACGGTATCTACCCATACCAGGTAGATGGTGCAGTAATTTCACTGAACCACGTGAGTGACTGTTACTACGGTGTATACGCATACTACTTGTCATCTACTTCTGCAGCAACGCAGTCTTCTGAAATCTCAAACAACATGTTTGATGCAGGATACTACGGATTGTCTGTATTGTACGGTGATAGTGTAGGTGTATACCACAACACTGCACGCGGTGGATACGCTGGTGTACGTGATTACTACAACGGTTCTTCTGTAAACTTCCGCAACAACATCTTCGTGGGTGGTACGTACGCATTGTACAACTATAACACGGATGCGTTCGGTGATTACAACTTGTACCACAGTACAGGTACTTACCTAGGTTACAGCTACGTGAGTAGCCCTTACACATTGACGTACATTGATTCTTTGGGTCAGCTACAAGCCTTAGACTCTACGATGCACATGAGCTCTGTTGAAGGTGATCCAATCTTCGCAGGTGCTACTGACTTGCACGTATTCGGTCCATTGGCTAATGACGCTGGTGATAACACAGTAGGTATCACAGTAGATATCGATGGTGATACTCGTCCAATGTCTGGTTCAACAGTAGTTGATATGGGTGCTGATGAGTACGACGTAATCGGTGACGATGCTTCATTGACTATGTTGGTTAGCCCAACTAGCGGTGTGTGTGGTGACGATAGCCTCATGGTAAGTGTAGAGATCGGTAACTTCGGTCAAAACACATTGACGTCGCTGACAGTTAGTGCAGACGTACTAGGTCAAACATTATCTGCTACTCCAACAGGATTGTCTATTCCATTCGGTGGTAAAGACACTATCATGTTAGGATATGTAAGCAACTACGTTGGTGGTCCAATGTCAATTGTAGCTTACACGCAGTTGACTAACGACGGTCGTCCAAACAACGATACATTGAGTACTTCTGTAGATATCGCTGATGCTCAGCAAGTATCTCCAGTATACCCAGACTTCGTATGTTCTGGTGACGATGTTGATCTAAGCGTAACTATCCCAACAATGGGTAAAGTAATGTGGGCTTCAGGTTCTGATACAATCGCTATTGTTGATGCTGACTCTACAATTACTATCCCAGGCTTGACGATGGATACCACGATCACTGTAAGTGCAGTTAACTACACTGATAGTGTTGGTCAGAAAACTCCAGGTACTGGTTACAGCTACACTGGTGCATATGGTCTGAGCTTCACGTCATACAGTGCAATGACTCTTGACAGTGTTACATTGTTCCCTTCAGGAGCTGGTAACTCAACAATTGTAATCGAAGATGCTTCAACAGGTGCACAGCTTTACAGCATTACTGTATCTACGACAGCAACTGGTTACAGCCCAGAGCAAGTATTCCTAGGAGCTTCTCTAGGTACTGGTTCGTACAAAATCTGGTTGAACGGTACGACTACAGGTGGTCTTTACGACAACTTGAGTGCGACTTACCCATACTACTCAACTGATAGTAACGTAGTTATTACAGGTGATAGAAACGGTGGTAGCTCTTGGTACGAGTACTTCTACGATTGGAAAGTTACTATGGGCGGTTGTGATCGTGAAGATTCTACATTCACTGTAGGAATTCACCCAGATCCAGTAGCAATGATTTCTGTAGATACAGCTAACGCAACTATTTCGGCAACGGATTGGACTGCAAGCTGGAGTACTTCGGGAACTATGGATGCGGATAGCATTTCTGTTGAGTTCTCTAACGGTACGACATCTACTGATACTGCTGGTACAGTAACCTTCACTGCGAACAACGCTGGTGAAACTGTAACTGTTATCGCTTACGGTCCATGTTCTTCAGATACTGCGACATTCACATTCGATGTGAACCAGATCAGTGTAGACGAAGACTTCATGAACGGAAGCTTGAGCATCTACCCGAACCCAACGCGTGGATTGTTTAACGTTGAGTTTGCTACTGAGCAATCGAAAGACGTTGAAATCTCTATCGTGAACATGGTCGGTCAGGTGATCTCTACAGATGTTGTAGAAGTGAACGGTGTATACAACAACCAGTTTGATCTCAGCAATGAGTCGGCGGGTGTATACTTCATCACATTCACAACAGATGAAGGAACGCTAACAGAGCGCATTACTGTCGAGTAATCTCGATAAGTTTAGTATAGCAGAAAGCCCCGGCGAAAGCCGGGGCTTTTTTGTTTTCTAGATTTCTAATTGAAAAAAAGAATTAACCGACGAATATTTTGAATTCGCTGCGATTATTATGAACTTAAGTGTGTTAAGCAAAACCATAATCATTTAATCATTAATCTTTCTATCATGAAGAAGAAATTACTCTTGCTCAATGCATTGATATTCTGTTTTTTAGGGTACTCGGTGCAAGCGCAGGTAATGACTCAAGCCTTTACGGGGACCTCGTTTCCAACGGGCTGGACGCAGTCAAACACCTGTAACAGTACTTCCTCTAATGCTTCTTGGAAACTTACGACCTCGACACCGGGCTATGGTGCTTCAGGGTTTATAGACAATACAGGGGCTACGGGTTCGTACGCAATGTGGGTTGATGGATCATCGCCGTATCCGTGTGCTGTAAGCATTACGACGGATTCGATTGATGTGAGCACATTAACTACACCATCTATCGAATTTTACTGGGCTAAAAACAATACCGGTACATACGTTGGCAATAACGTACTCACCGTTGATGTTTTTGACGGACAGAACTACCACACGGTATGGTCAGGTCAGAGCGACAACTCCAGCTGGCGCCAAGTTCAAGTGGACATTTCGTGTCTAACACTTAACAACGATATCGCTTTGCGCTTTACCGTAAATAAGTTCAACGGCTCGGCCTCATTCTACAACGATATTATTGTTGATGATATCAAAGTACAAGATCTGCCAACTGGCTTCTCTGCATGTGCCGCACCAACTTCATTAGTTGTTTCAAACGTTAGTTCTTCAGCGACTGCAACAGTAGGTGAGGGGTGTAACTCGTCAGCTACTACTGAAGTAATATATGGCTTAGCAGGTTTCAATCCGTACAACGCGGGTAGCTCAGTTTCAGTAAGTAGCGGTACCGCAACACTTACAGGTTTAACCGCTTCGAGTACTTACGAAGCTTATGCAGTTACCTCATGTAGTTCTACATCGTATTCTGACACATTAGGACCAGTTTCTTTCACAACACCTTGTGCAGTGGTAGCAACACCTTACTCGGAAAACTTTGATGCGACCTCAGGCGGTTCAGCCTTTAATCCATCTTTGCCAGTATGTTGGGAGTTCTACACGAACACTACAAGCTCAGTGTATTATCCATACGTCTACAATAGAAACTACTCGTTCTATGCGAACTCAGGTTCTAACTTCCTGTACGCTTATCGTTCGTCTAGCTCATCTACAAGTTCGAGCTACGCGGATACTACGATGGTAATGACTCCTGAAATTCAAGGGTTAGATTCTGCAACTAAGCAACTTACCTTCTACGCACGTACTACTTCGGCGGGTCGTCCAGGTGAGGTTATTATTGGTTTAACGGATGCCTCTGGTACACCAGGATCATTGAGAATCATTGACACTATTTATGCACCCAACACAACGTATAGCCAATACACTGTTTACTTAGACGGTGCAACAACTGGGGATGCGCGTGTAGCATTTGCATTCATGCGTCAAATTGGTACTTACGATTATGTATGTCTTGATGATGTAGAAATCACAGACATTCCACCATGTCCGGAGCCGATTAGTCTTGGACTTTCATCTGCAGGAAGAACAGAGGCTACAATAAACTGGTCTTCATCGTCTTCAGCGTTTGATATTGAAGTAGGTCCTATGGGCTTTACCCAAGGTACGGGTACATCCTATACTTCGACTACTACTAGTGTTACTGCTACGAACCTTACGCAAAACACATACTACGACGCGTATGTTCGTGCAAACTGTTCTTCTACAGGAGACGGAACTTCAACTTGGGTAGGGCCGTTTACATTCAAGACAGAATGTGGTTGGTTTGCCTCTCCATACGACGAAGACTTTGGTTACTCTGACGGTACTGGTTCTTCTTCAAATCCAGATTTACCAGATTGTTGGAAGCACGAAAACAGAAGTTCTTATGCATTCAATTACTGTTACGTAGATAAGTACTGGTACTACGGTAATACGGCCACAGACAGTGCCTACATTTACTTGA
Source organism: Bacteroidota bacterium (assembly GCA_003385605.1). Lineage (GTDB taxonomy): Bacteria > Bacteroidota > Bacteroidia > Flavobacteriales > Schleiferiaceae > UBA10364. Next base: position 66,149 of record QQUU01000067.1, on the reverse strand, counting down.
GTACTTACTATTCTCAGTTCAATACAAGTACAGCTCTTGGCGATACCAACGCGGTAATCTTGCCAATGATGACAGATTTGACCAATAACGATCAACAGATCATCTTCAATGCTCGTTCTAGTTCTACCTCAGCAGCGTACAATGCTAAAATGGCAATCGGTACTGTTGACTCAACAGGTGATTTAAGCACATTGGTGATTATGGATACGGTCGAATTTACTTCTACGTCGTACGCTGATTATACGATGGATCTAGACAATGTACCATCGAATGCTGCCAGCGTTGCTATCGTGGCCTTTGGTATGGCTAACTCAGGTTACACATACGGATACAACCGTGCGTACATTGACCGTGTAGAGATTCGTCAGGCACCACAATGTCCAGAGGTATATGATGTTGTAGCAACGGCTACTTCAGACACATCAGGTACAATCTCTTGGGGCGATAGCTCTGTTGTAGATGAGTACTTGATTGATTGGGGTCTTGCAGGCTTCACGCAGGGTACAGGTACCTACGATACCATTGTCGGAACGACTTGGTCGAACAATATGCTACTGCCAGGAGAAACCTATGAATTCTACTTCCAATCGGTTTGTAGCGCTATGGGTGTTAATTCACCTTGGTATGGACCGGTCACTTTAGACTTACCATGTTCTCCAACGACGATTCCATTTGCGGACGGTTTTGAAAATAAACCAACTTCGTACGGTAATTCAACAAATCCGAACTTACCAGATTGTTGGACGTATTCTGTGAATGATAACCCTGGTAATTCTTACTCGTACGGTTCAACATCCACCTTTGCTTCCTATTCAGGATCTGGGTACATGTACAACCGCCAAAGTAATGTCTTGGGCGATACAGTAGTAGTTTCTCTACCAATGATTGAGAATCTAGATACTGACGGTGCTGTATTGAAGTTCTGGGCGAGACTTTCTTCTACGTTCTACCAAGGACAGATGGCAGTTGCCACAACAGGTACGATGGGTGATTACAAGAGTGCGGCTGTTGCGCTTGATATGAACGTCACCAGCAATACGTATCAGCAATACTCAGTATACTTGGATTCTAACGTAGTGCCAGCTGGTGCACAGCGTCCAGCATTCTTATTCTATTCTATTGATGGTTCTTACAACTACATCTACTTAGATAGTGTAGAGGTTGAAGCATTGCCTTCTTGTATTGCGTACAACTTCATGGAAAGCAACATAACTGATTCTTCAGCTGATCTTTCATGGAGCTTTACTGGCAATAACTCATTCAACCTAGAATATGGTCCTTCTGGATTCATCCAAGGAACAGGTACAGGTGCGCAAGCAGGTACTACAATATCTGGTATCTCTGCACCTTATACATTAACTGGTTTAAGCCCAGTATCAACGTACGATTACTATGTTGAGAATGTATGTAATCCAGGTACTTGGTACGGTCCATTTACATTCACTACTGAATGTACAGGTCCATTAGCGGCAGGTACGTATTCCGTGGGTGCAACGGGTGATTTCCCGACCATGGATAGTGTACTGACTGTACTTAATACTTGTGGTATCGGTGGTGCAGTCACTTTCGAGTTCCAGAATGGCTATTTTAACGGTGGAACCATTGGTGAAATCAATGGTGTGAGTGCATCGAATACCATTACATTCTCTGGTGCAAATGCTACTGGTGATACTCTCGGTGCTCTTGTACTTGACGGTGCATCACACATTCATCTAGAAGACCTGTACATCATGTCTACTAGTGGATTTACGGTACGTTTGAATGGAACAGATAGTGTTTCTATAACGGGTTGTTTGATTGAAGCGTCGAATGCAGCTTCAAGTTCAAACATTGCCATTGCAGCTTCAAGCTCACCAACTTCTTACTTCTCACCAACAGTTGGTGAGACGAATCTAGAAATTAGTGATAATGAGATCAATGGTGGTTATATGTCTATGGCCTTCTACGGAAGTTCAGGTAGTTTAGGCGCAACACATGACGTAACCATTGAAAACAACCATATTACCAATGCGTACTACTACGGTATCTATTTCTATTATGCACGTAACATTAAGGTGATTGGTAACACGATAGACGGGTTTACCAATACCTACAATTACGCGGCATACATGTATCAGATAGACGGTGGTTTATTGACAGAAAATATGGTGGAGAGTTACTACTCTGTATACGCTTCTTACTGGGGGACTTCTTCATTGGCAGCGTTTGATAGTGAAATCTCGAACAACATGTTTATGAACGGTTACTACGGATTGCGTGTGTACTATGGTTCTGATCTTGGTGTATACCACAACACTGGTGTGGGTACCTACTACGGTCTTTACGACTATTACAACGGTTCAGGTACAGACATCCGTAATAACATCTTCACAAGTGGGTCGTATGCTTTATACAGCTACCTCTCAAGTGCGTCGATAGATTACAACTTGTTCTACAGCACGGGTGCAACATTGGCTTACATCAATGATGGTACGGCGAATTATCCAACGGATTCAACGTCACTTGCTAATGTGGATACAACGAAGCACCAGAACACCCTTGTTGGCGATCCAATTTTTGCCGGTCCAAATGACCTGCATGTATTCGGTCCGCTAGCTAATGATGCTGGTGACAACTCTGTAGGTATTACTGTGGACATCGATGGTGATGCTCGTCCTATGTCTGGTTCTACAACTGTAGATATAGGTGCAGATGAATTCGATGTTATTGGCGACGATGCAGCAATTTCAATGTTGTTAAGTCCTGGTGACGGTTCATGTGGTGACGATAGCCTCATGGTAAGTGTTGAGATTGCCAACTATGGTCAAAATACATTGACATCACTCACAGTGAGTGCCGATGTATTGGGTCAGACGCTTTCTCAATCGCCTACAAACCTATCAATTCCATTTGGTGGTAAGGATACAATCATCCTAGGATATGTAAGCAATTACGTGGGTGGTCCAATGTCTGTGGTTGCATATACGCAGCTTACCAATGACGGCCGTCCATACAATGATACATTGAGCAAATCAGTAACTATTAGTGATGCACAGCAGGTGCAGCCAATTGCTCCTGAATTTGCCTGTGACGGCGAAACCATCAATCTAAGTATTGCCCACCCAACAACTGGGTCATTGCTATGGACCAATAGCATGGGAGATACATTGGGACTTGTTGATGCCGATTCAACTATTTCATTGGTGCTTACTCAGGATACAACATTGACGTTGAGTGCAGAATCTACCTCATCGGAAATTGCTAATACCAACGGTATCGGTACCGGTGGTGGTAATTATACATTCTTCGGAAATGTGGGTCTTAAATTCTCAGCAACGCAGCAGTTTACACTTGACAGTGTAACCTTATATCCTAATGCGGCCGGTACGACAGTAATCAACATTACTGATCAGACGACTGGTGCAATGGTCTGGTCTGGTAGTGTAACTACGACAGCTACGGGTAATACTGCTGAACAAGTGTACTTGGGTGCGCCTATACCTGCAGGTAGTTACAACATGCATGCGGCATCGTCTACTACAGGTGGACTTTACCGTGAGTTTGGTGTGACTGGTTATCCGTTTACGAATCCGACAGGGGAGGTAAGTATTGATCAAGGTTCATTGACGAACTACCACTACTTCTTCTACAACTGGAAAGTTACTGTTGGTGGTTGTCCTCGTGAGGATTCTACAATTACTATTCAAGTACATCCAGATCCTGTAGCGGCAATCAGTGTAGATACAGCTAACGCAACGATTACTGCAACGGATTGGACTGCGAATTGGAGTACTTCAGGTACAAGCAATGCGGATAGTGTATACGTTGAGTTCGGTAATGGTCCAACATCTTCGGATACTTCAGGTACTGTTACGTTCACTGCAAATAATGCAGGTGAGACGGTGACGATCATTGCCTTCGGTCCATGTACTTCAGATACGGCGACATTCACATTCGATGTGAACCAGATCAGTGTTGATGAAGACTTCATGAACGGAAGCTTGAGCATCTACCCGAACCCAACGCGTGGATTGTTTAACGTTGAGTTTGCTACTGAGCAATCGAAAGACGTTGAAATCTCTATCGTGAACATGGTCGGTCAGGTGATCTCTACAGAAGTTGTAGAAGTGAACGGTGTATACAACAATCAGTTTGACCTCAGCAATGAGTCGGCAGGTGTATACTTCATCACATTCACAACAGATGAAGGAACGCTAACAGAGCGCATTACTGTCGAGTAATCTCGAAAGTTTGATATAATTTGAACCCCGGCCATCGGCCGGGGTTTTTTAGTTATGGAATACAGCAAAGGAGATAAAGTTCGATTTAAGGATGCAGCGGGATCCGCAGTAGTCACTAGGGTAGAAGGTGCTATTATTTATGTGGAGGATACCTTCGGATTTGAGCATGGCTATGAAGCACATGAATTGTTACCGTATCAAACCATGGAAGTAGGGCATATTCCGGTAAAAGATGAGAAGCGGCGTATGTTACAGCCGGCTGCACAGCAAGTAGATCGGTTAATTATTGATCTGCACAGTCACGAGTTGATTGAGAGTACATCTGGATGGACGAAGTATGAAATCTTGAATCATCAACTGGACAAGGCCCGTCAAACAGTAAATGAGGCGAAGAGGAGGAAGGTTGCTAAGGTTCTTATCATTCACGGTAAGGGCTCGGGTAGACTGAAGGACGAGGTTCATCATATGTTATCTAGAATGGGTGGATTGAGTTATTACTTCGCAGATTTTGCAGATGGCGGATATGGTGCCACAGAGGTGCAGATTTTAGTTTCCAAGCACTAACTTTGCGGTCCGATCTTTGAAATTATTGGTGAATTGTATTTTCCGTGCCTTATCGCTTCTATTTGAAGAGGAAAGTCTGGACAGTATAGGATAGCGTGCTTCCTAACGGGAAGGCCTTGCTAACGCGAGGACAGCTAGTGCAACAGAGAGTAGACCGCCTTCGGGTAAGGGTGAAAGGGTGGAGTAAGAGCCCACCGCACTTCAGGTGACTGAAGTGGCTTGGTAAACCTCACGCGCTGAAATGTCATGTATATCGTGTTCCATTGGACTCGGCGATCCGTCGAGAGCTTGCTGCACGAGGGGTAGGCAGATTGACCCTAATCGTGAGATTAGGGCTAGATAAATGATAAGGGCCCGCAAGGGTACAGAATCCGGCTTATAACGGAAGGTGTTCACCAGTAATTTTGAAGATCGTTAAAACAACGAACCTTTTGGCAAAAAGAAGATTTACAATGACCCCTAAATTCTTGCGAGGATACTTGCAAGTATTTCGTGACAAAGGGTTAAAGGAAGGTATAAAAGCCGTGGGCCTACCCGTAGCAATAGGTATGTTCATGTTCTTTTTAATAAAGGGTGTGGTGCTCTACATTCTTCTACCGTACTTGATTGCAAAGGGTGTTTTCAGTGGATAAACTCCTTTTAGCTACATTGCAGTAGTGAAGGATATTTTCCAAAATAATCAATTCCGTTTTTTAGCGTTTGTCCTGCTTCTAGGAAACGCATTTCTGTTGCCCATCACCGCAGACGAGGCGTATTATTTTAGTTGGTCTCGAGACCTGTCTTTGGGCTACTTCGACCATCCGCCCTTGGTTGCCTGGATGATGGGGGCGGTTTCCCCGGAGTATTTACGCGTGCCATTTTTAATACTGGCTTTAGGTTTTGTCTTTCTTGGTAAGGAACGTTCAATAGGCAAGTTGATCTTCATACCAGGAGTTCACTTATTCTTGGGAGGCGCTTTGCCTGATACGCTAATGGTGATTGCTGGTTTTATGGTGCTTCACTCGTTTAGGAAGTGGGCCAATTCAAGAAATCTAGTTAATGCCTTAGTCTTAGGTGTGTGCATAGCCGTCTTGGGCTATTCAAAGTTCCATGGATTCTTGTTGATTTTCTCACTGGCTGTCGGCTATTGGCACCTTCGAAAAGAATGGACCTTATACATCGCTATCGGTATTGCGTTAGTACTTATGATACCATATTTATGGTGGCAAATGAGTATGGACTGGGTAACCTTCAGGTACCATTTCAGTGGGAGGTTTGGTTCATCTAACATCTATGCATTACTTGAGTATATAGGGTTAGGAGGCCTGTTGTGGTGGCCTTTGGTGTTGTTCTTTAGACAATTGCCGCTATGGGGTAAAGCGCTAATAATGAGTTCCGTTTTACTCTTTGGTTGGGGGGCATACAACGGCAGTGCCGAAGTACACTGGCTGCTTGTTTTTATGTGGGTAGTTCCTGTCCTTGAGCTACCAAATTCAAAACGTACAAGAAATGTTGCCTATCTAATTGTGATACTTCATGCCTTGGTTTGGGTTCCTTCAATTCGAGATGTACTGTCTTTGAACGACCATTTTAGGGAAGACGTTCTCGAGATTAACTCGAAAGAGAATGTAGTATTCTTAGATGCCTATCAGGATGCGGCAATATATGAATTGGCCACAGGAAGAGAGAGCTACAGTATATCACATCCAGGCATTCGAAAGAGCCAATACAACCTTCAGCCTTATCCATTTGATGGGGCAGAGGTCGTAGTTTATAACCGTATGGGTATGGGCGAACTTTTTTTTGAAGGCCCATTCTCTACTGTTCGGGAAACACTTTACGATTTGTCTGATCTTCATTATCGATGGGAGGGATGGTCGCTACGCTTTGACGCTTCTGAAATACCGCAGGGATACTATTGGATACTTTATACCTATGTTGATGGGATTGAACAGCACAGAGAGCGATTGTGCCCTGGCTCTGAAACTCCAAATGCGATTTTTACGGCGGGCACCGATCAGTTCTTGACGCTTGAAAAGAATTGGATGCCTTCGGGACTTTGGATTCCATTACCATAAAAAAATCCCTTGCAGCCAGGCCACAAGGGATTGTTCTAATCGTCAGTTTTAACTTAATGTCCCAAAGCGGCTAGATATCTCTCGCTTTCAAGAGCAGCCATACAGCCTGTTCCTGCTGCAGTCACTGCTTGACGGTAGATTTTATCCTGCGCATCTCCACTACAGAAGACGCCTGGGAAATTAGTAGCTGTTGAATCTGGTTTGGTGATGATGTAGCCTGTATCGTCCATATCAATCTGGCCTTTGAAGATGTCGGTATTTGGTTTGTGGCCAATAGCAACGAAGAAGCCAGTAGCGGGAATCTCAATTTCTTCACCCGTTTGATTGTTCTTGGCTTTAACTGCTGTCAAACCTTTGTCATCACCTAAAAGGTCAACAGTCTCTGTATTCCAGAGCACTTCAATATTATCTGTAGCTAGTACTCTGTTTTGCATTGCTTTTGAAGCTCGCATCTGGTCACGACGAACAAGCATAGTCACCTTAGGACAGAGCTTTGCGAGGTAGGTGGCCTCCTCAGCTGCGGTATCTCCTGCACCTACAACAACAACCTCTTGTCCTTTATAAAAGAAGCCATCACAAACGGCACATGCACTAACGCCGAAGCCCATGAATTTTTCTTCAGCAGGCAATCCGAGGTACTTGGCAGATGCCCCAGTAGAAATAATTACTGTACGTGCTTGAACCTGAGTGCTTTCGTCAATTGTCAATGTATGGTAACCGCCTTCTTCAGAATTAAGCTCTGCCTTGGTGACAAGACCAAAGCGTACTTCTGTACCAAAACGCTCTGCTTGATTTTTTAAATCTTCCATCATGGCATTGCCATCAACACCTTGAGGATATCCCGGAAAATTATCAACTTCAGTTGTTGTGGTCAGCTGGCCTCCTGGTTGAAGACCCATATACATAAGTGGTTTCAAATCTGCGCGCGCTGCGTAGATGGCGGCTGTATATCCAGCTGGACCTGAACCAATGATGATGCAATCGTGTTGTTCCATGTAAGGTTATATTTGTGCCTTCAAAAATATGGTCTCTTTTTCGATTAGAAGAACCCTATAAACTATATCTAGATAGACTTTATTAATGAGTTATAAACCAATGAAAACAGTGCGCCTTTCCTTAGCGTGTTTAGCGTTGATCCTAGCGAGTAGCTGTGCACCTACGAAGATTGTAAAACCTTTGGATAAAGGACAATGGCAAATCGGTGGAACACTGGGAAGACCCCAAATTAATGATGGGTCATTGCCCATTTTAGGAGCCTACGCGGCCAAAGGAGTAAGCGAGAATCGCACGGTTTATGGTGGCGTTCAAATCTCTAGTGCACTCTTAGGCTCAGCCCACGTAGAGGGAGGTCAGGTTAAATTATGGCGCGAACAGAATGGCCTAGAACCAGCGCTCTCTTGGAGTACGGGTGCACAAGCATTGATGAGTACGCGTGATTATGCTTTTCGCTTATATCCTGAAACGGGAGTAAATGCATATTGGCACAGAGGTCCTCACATTCTGAACGCTTCAGCAAACACGTGGATCGACCCTACTTGGTTCCTTACCGAATACGGAAGAGGTCAAATTCTAGCACCATCCTTTAGTGCTGGTTATAGATTTCGTTACCGTTGGATTGAGGCCCAGGTTGAATACAAAATCCTAAATCCTACCCGTGAAATATTGGTGCCACAGGCAGATGTACCCAATACCTTAGGTTTGGGTGCACGAGGCATTTACTGGGGTGTAGCTTTAAATTTCTAAATGATGAGATACTTATTTTTATTCCTTTCAGCAGCTAGTCTTTTATTTACTTCCTGTGATGGCGATATCAGTGCTGCCATGTTTGCAGGCGGTGATGGAACATATGACTTTAAGAACGAGTGGTTAGACAGTAAATATCATGTAGACGAAAGCAAAATTCATTTGCTCAACTTTGAATCTGACGATGATACTGTTTACTCGTTGTATTTAGGTGATTTTGCACAGATTGCAACGGACACTATTATCGTTTATCTGCACGGTAATGCTGCTTCAATGGATCAATTTTGGCAGACCGCAGGGCTCTTTGCCAATTTGGTTGACCAACACCACTATGGCTTTATCATGTACGACTATCGAGGGTTCGGTTGGAGTACAGGGCAATCAACTGGTGCGGAGTCTATGGCAGCTGATTATGATGCAGTCTTAGAGTTTTTAGAAGACCAAGGGCTTACATCAGATCGTATGATAGTATTTGCAAGTTCCCTAGGAGCTTTAGCTGCAGGTCCAGCCTCCGCAGGTGGTTCACGCATTCCTATTGACAAACTTGTCATGGAAATTCCTCAGTCTACGTCAAATGTAATCATGCAAAACACCTCAGGGTTAAGCCTTCCATCATCGATGATAACCAGTTATAAATTCGATATTGGCGAAGATCTAGCCAATTATGACGGGGAATTGCTTTGGATGCACGGTACTGCTGATAAAACGGCACCGTATGAAACTGCGAAGGCAGCTATGTATATGCACGAAGGATCCTATTTTACAGAAGCCATTTACGAAGATGTTGGCCATGGCTTAAGATGGGCTATTGGCGACGAAGAATGGAGTAGAGTAGTGCTTGAATTTATTCGCCACTAACAACATTCAATACTTCGTCACCATATATTTGCCCTAACCCGGGATGTAGCTCAGGTGGTAGAGTACACGTCTGGGGGGCGTGTGGTCGCAGGTTCAAGTCCTGTCATCCCGACTTATTACTTAGGGGCTGCTTTAAGAAGGCAGCCCTTTTTCGTGTCTCATAAGTGAATCTTTCTGGAAATTTTAGCATGAATTAGTCTGGTGAATAGACCAAAACAATCTTGTAATGGGATTATTAGAAGGTCTTTCTGTTAACGATTTATTTCATCTTGTTGGTACTAACCGCAAGATGTTATGAGAAAACTTCAACTAATTCTTCTTCTATTTTTCTCAAGTTTTTTGAGTGCACAGCAACTGCTGATCAATGATGTGGTATACGGATCGGTCACCTCAACGATGTATAAAGAAGCGAAGTTGAAGGTCGCGGTTACTCCACAAGAATTCCATGATTTGACAGTTGCGTATCCAGATCTAAAAATCTTTTTCGCGAATCGAATGGATTATCAAGACTGTATGCTTGGGTATGGGAATGCGGTTCGTTGGGAATTGACTGATGAGGAAATCAGAAACCTAAAAAACTTCATCAAAAGGAACGGTGGAAAATTGCCAAAGTATCGTCCTGTAAAAAAACCGATCGAGCCTATTGCTGCCAGTAAGCCCATCCATGAAGATAGAGTTGAGAGTCTTGAGGAGAATTCTCAAATCGTTGCAAGCGAGCCAACCAATACGTTGAGTGTTGACAATAGATCGATAGCAACATTTGAAAAGGAATCCAATGCTTCAGAGAAAGAGGAATTAGAGCGTCTTGAAAAGTCAATTGTCCCAGAACCAGTGATCACAGAAGAAGAGGAGAGCCCGGTGACACAGATATCTGATGAAGAACTTCCTGAACCCTTGAACTCAAAATCGTCAAGAGAGGTATATGTTACTCCTCCAATGAAATATGAAAATCTTCGCCTCACTATGAACGGGGAAAGACTCCCACTTTACAAGGCAAAACGCCTAGCACGAATTAGCGATTCTGATGCCTTACGCCATTTCCGAAAAGCCAGTAGGATTCGAGGTTGGAACTACTTCTGGGCATTTGCTGTGTATGGTTCATACTTAGAGGCTGAGCATAATAGTAGAGCAACTGTGCAAGGAGTGTTAATTGCAGGTGCCGTGGTCTTCCGAGAAGTGCTTAGAAACAAAGAGTTAGAAGAAGCGGTCTTTGAATACAATTCTGTTTTACCTAGTTATGAATAGAGTGTTAACGAGGGTTAAGCAATGGCCAGTCGAGTCTTTCGGCTGGCTTTTTTCATTGTAAAAGTTTGCTGCTGTATCTTGTTGGCAATCGAAAACTCTGAAATGAATACTCGCTTAATCTTAATTACTGTAATAGCCTCAATCGGTGGCTTACTATTCGGTTACGATACCGGAGTTATTAATGGTACACAATACTTCTTGAGTAAGAACTTTGACTTGACCGCACTTGAAAAGGGCTGGGTGGTCGGTAGTGCACTCATTGGTTGCTTTGTAGGTTCAGCTGTTGCAGGAATCCTCAGTAAGCAGTACGGACGGAAAGTGAGCCTCATACTATCTGCAGTTCTCTTTACCGTTTCTGCGTGGGGTTCTGGCCTGCCTTCTTTCCTGCCTCAATCCGTGAGCCTTTTGGTTGTCTTTAGATTAATAGGTGGGCTTGGTATAGGCATTGCTTCAATGAATGCGCCCATGTATATTTCTGAGCTTGCACCTGTACATATTCGCGGTAGGTTGGTTACCATTTACCAATTGGGCATTGTGTTTGGCTTTTTACTCGTCTTCCTCACTACCTATTTCATTGGTCAAGGTCAAACTGAAGATTACAATGTTTCAACCGGATGGCGCATTATGTTTTGGTCGGAACTCGTGCCAAGTCTACTTTTTCTAGTGTTGCTGTTTATCGTACCAAAGAGTCCGAGATGGTTGTTTCTGCAAGGAAAAGAGCATGAGGCTAGAGACATTCTAATTAAGCATCAAGGTGAAGACGGGATTGAGGATACCATTTCTGAAATTTCGACAGCAATTAAAGAAAGTGAAGGCGCGCTATCCTTGACAGATCTTTTTAAAAGCAACGTTGGTAAAATCGTTGTAATAGGGAGTGTGTTGTCTATTATCCAGCAATTCACGGGCATCAATGCAGTGCTATACTACGGCGCCGATATCTTCGAGAAAGCACTCGGTTTCGGTCCTGATGATGTTCTAAAGCAACAGGTTCTTTTGGCTACCGTAAACGTCGTTTGTACCCTTATCGCAATGTATTTAGTGGATAAATGGGGGAGAAAGCCACTAGTGCTCTTAGGATGTGTGGGTATGATTACCGGTTTCTCATTACTAGCAGTTACGCTTATGACAGATAATGTTGGACTTCTATCGCTGTTGGGTATTCTGTTCTTTATTGGTTCATTCTCATTATCCATGGGACCAGTAGTTTGGGTACTACTTTCCGAAATATTCCCGAACAATGCCCGCTCGATCGGTATGTCTATTGCTGTAAGCGTACAGTGGATTGCGAACTACTTAGTATCTCAATTCTTTCCGGTTGTGGTGGAGAGCGAACTCAATAATAGTCCAGCCTTTAACGGAGCATTGCCATATTTGCTATTCATAGGCTGTATTGCCTTTGGAATCTTCTTTACCATAAAGTACATCCCTGAAACCAAGAATAAATCTCTTGAGGAGATCGAATCCATCTGGAACTCATGAATCTAGAACTAGAGTTAAATGAAGAACTGCAGCTCAATCAACAGCAGGTTGAGTTCTACAAGAAGAATAATTTCATCAAGGTGAAGAATGTTTTTTCGCCAGAACTGATTGCCCACTTCAATCGGGTAATTACCAAAAAGGTGAATGAAGTCAACCAACAGGAAACTCCTTTAGAGGGAAGGGACACTTATGGGAAAGCGTTCCTTCAGCTGTTCAACCTTTGGGAATTAGATGAGGAGATTAAAAAGTTTGTGAGCAGTCGAAGAATGGCTCATATCGCCGCACAACTCATGGAGGTAGAAGGGGTTCGATTGTACCACGACCAAGCCCTTTTTAAAGAGGCAGGAGGTGGAATTACGCCGTGGCATGCAGACCAATACTATTGGCCCTTGAGCTCGGACAAAACCATAACAGCTTGGGTGCCTCTTCAAGCAACACCTTTAGAAATGGGCCCCTTAGAATTCAGTGCTGGTAGTCAAGAAATACTCGAGGGTAGGGATTTAAGTATTAGCGACGATAGTGAGGCTACGATTCAAAAACGCTTAAAAGTCACAGATTTTGAACATGTAGTAGCCCCTTTCGACATTGGCGAAATCAGCTTCCATTCGGGTTGGATTTTTCATAGGGCAGGAGCGAATACTACATCGCACATGCGCAAGGTGATGACAGTGATCTACATGGACAAACACATGAAGCTAAAGGCACCTGAGAATCCAGGTCAACAAAATGATTGGGAAACTTGGTGTCCAGGTGCTGAGATAGGCGAGGTGATTAATTCACCGATTAACCCCATTCTGTTTGATTAATACTATCTTACCCTAAATGCACTCTTATGATCAGTTCTAATCTTCTTTGGTTCGTCTTAATTGGTTTTACAATTGTTGGAATTCTCTTGGGTAGACTGACCTCTAAAAAATCAGTAGATGACTTCGCACTGGGTGGTCGTAATATGGGCTTTTTCCCGTCGCTAATGACCTTGAGCGGGACATTTGTCAGCGCGGTTACGCTGATGGTCTACACGTCATTTGTATACATTTACGGGATTAGTGCAGCATGGATATTTGTGGGCTATACACTTGGTTTTCTGTTTTTTATACCATTTGCCTTAAAGCTTTATCGACTTTCTTTAGAACACCAATTCTTTACACTAACCGATTACTTCGTTTTCCGTTATGGTCGCAAGACCGCGCGTTGGGTCATTGGCGTCATTTTCGTTTGGTACGTGGGTTTATTGTCTACCCAATTATTGGTAGGATCGAACTTATTGAATGAATTGGGAGGAGTACCAGTAACCTGGGCTAAACTAGGTATGTTGATTACAGTGCTGACCTATTTGCTGGTAGGAGGCTTTGGTTCGGTAGTTAAGACAGACATCTTCCAGTTCTTGGTAATATTCTTAGTTCTTATCCTCGTTACACTAACCATTAATGAGGGAGGAGATGTTCCCGAAGAAATGTACCAGCCCTTCAACGCTGGGGCAGTGAACATCATTGCCTTCTTGCTTTTAGGTATTCTGACGCCTTTTGCAACGCAGGATTATTGGCAGAAGGTATTTGCCATGAAGAATGAGGTTGTGGTAAAGCAAAGTTTCCGTGTAGGAGCGGGCATCAATATTTTATTGACCGTGGCACTTACTTACGTTGGACTTATCGCTCGTAGCTCTTTTCCTATCTCGGGTGCAGTGGCAAACGAGCATGCCGAGATGATGGTCTTAAGGACTTTTACTGAACTGGTTCCGCCTGAATTCCAGGTGGCAGTTTTGATCGCCTTTTTTGCGGCTATTCTATCTACTTCGGATACCTATCTCTTCTTGTTGAGTTTAAATGTGACGAACGATCTTTTTCCGAAAAAAGATGAAGATGCAGCCTCAGGTATTGGCCGAATACGCAAAGCATTAGTGGCTGTTGGTATTCTTGCGCTATTAATTGCATTATTCTTCGAAAGGATAGAGGATATTGTGGTCACTTTCAAAGCCCTTGGAATAGGAATAGCACCCGTAATATTCTACGATTGGGCCGGTAAGCATCACCGACAGAGTGTAGTGCGTTCATTGGTTATTATGACCATTGTGAGCCTTTCGGTTAGCGTCTATATGATGGAAACTGCCGGAAAGATCAATCCAGCAATCGCATTTGTGAGTATTGGTACTTCGGCTATAGTCTATAGGATTTCCTACGCATTTAGAAAGTTTGATAAAAAATAATGCCCCGCGAAAGCGAGGCAGTGTCTTTAGTTGAAGAGCTCTTCTACTGAATCGTTAGAGGCGTCTTCGTCGTACGGCAGTTGAGGAAATCCCTCAATGACAGCCGCCGGCTTTTGTCTTGGTTTCTTCGTGATAAACATAGGTTCTTGGTTTTCGTGCTATAAACCTACCTAAAAATCACGCCTATTCTGTGTCTATATTGAGACTTTTTGGAATCACGAGTACTTGCTCCTAGAGCTTCACGATTTTCTCCACCTTAGAAAAACCTTGATCCCCGGTCAATCTAACTATATAAGTGCCCTGGGCTAGACCGTTCATATCAATAAGCAGCTCAGCAGGACCTTCCGGCAACAACCGTCCTGTTAAATCTTGAACGAATTGTCCATTGGTATTGAAGAGCTGTGCCTTGACTTGTTGCTGAACTTCTAGATTGAACTGTACAGTAAGCAAAAGTCCCTCAACAATAGGGTTCGGGAAAGCTACACCACCGTCTGGATGGGGTGGCACAAGGGTATCTTGACCGAACACCTGTGCGATGTAGGTTCTGTTTTGTTGGGGTCCGTCGCCATAGAATCCGGCCATCCATACCTCTGAAGGAATGAGCTCGCCAGTGGCATCGTACATGTTCTGAATGGCGAAATAGTCGCCCCAACGCTCATAGCTATCGCTGTGACGGTCTACATATGTGGTACCGGCTTTTAGATCAATAGGGTCGGAGAAAGTGGTATCGTTACCCAATTGCACCGCCCCAACGCCTGGATGCCCTTGTATGGAGGTGTAATTAAACCCAATGAGGCATTGAATTTGATCGGGGTGCGCTCCTGTCCAGGCAATGTTTGGATAGCCATAATCTCTGTCGCTGTGATAAAACACTCTAGCGCTCACCTGAGGAGTTTCACCCTGGGCATTCGAAATATAACCGTGGTAGATCCCCGCATTGGCGTTATTACCGTGGGTGGTGGTGCTAACGAATTGAATCCAATCGTCCTTTTGAATAGCCCCTAAAACGCGCCCATCATTGGTCTGAAGGCCCTTTGTTGCATCTGATGTATCTGTGTCCCCTTGTTTTCCATTGGGCGGAACACCGTAGGGGAGGTTCGTAATCAACGCTTTGGTATCAATGGTAGTATCTGCTCCCTCATTAAGTGTAATCAGGAAGATAGTGTCGTTCTGAAGATCAAAGTTTCGGTTGGATAAGAACTGAAGCTGGTCAGCAATATTGTCGTGGCCTCTAACCGCGTGGAGGTTCCTTGTAAACTTGCCGTTATGGCTAATCTGGGTATAGACAGTAGCACCTACATCTTGACCATTAAAGCCCGCCATTTTGTCAAGGTGCCAAATTACTGAACCGTCAAATCCTACCTGCCAACTTACGCCTGGTATGATCAAATTCGCAGTTACAACCAGTCCAGTTTCACTTAATGAAATTGCTGGAAAATCTGTCCATCTATTATTGTTGAGCGGGTTGCCGTTTAATCGGTAAACGTGCCATGGGTCAGAAGGGTTGTTCGTAGAGCTAAAACAGACGATAATTCTACTGTTGGCAGCATCGTTGTCTTTTAGGAACACGAGTACAAATCGGTCCTGGGTAGGATCATAAATCAACTTAGGATCGTAGTAATTCTCGAAAGCGGTTCCACCAGCCATTTGTTGCAGGCTTTTGATGCCAATAGGACCTGGCATGAGCAATTCTCCACTATTCAAGTCAAGTGCCCAAAAAATAGAATTTACAGCTGCGCAGAGAATTCCGTCTTTGCTGATGGCCATTGCATTGTCGTTCGGGATTCCACCTGTGTAGTCGTATGGATTCCCTGCAGGTGTTAATCGGTACAATGAGGTGCCAAAGCCTTTTACTGGGGTAGGAGTGGTCTGTGTTTTAGCTGCAGATCGCACTTGCGGGAAATTACGGTAGTCTTGCAGTTGTTTCTGCTGAGCAATAAAACTTTTATATCCGTCCCCACCTGGCACAGGGGCGCCGGTCGGGTATAAAAATCCTAAGGCTTGTGAAGAATTTTGGGCAGGGTCAATGGTGCCGACAAACTCCGCCGTCATTTTCTTCGATACAAACGAAGTGTTTTGGGCGAACAATGGTCCACTAATTACTGCAAGAACAAGCCATAGTTTTTTCATCACACTTGAATTACTCCGGGGTTATATACTTTATGCTCGGGGTTGTTGTTGGCCATTTCAAGTCCATAACTGAGCCAATTCCGTGTTTCGGCAGGATCAATGATCGCATCTACCCACATACGAGCCGCTGCATAATACGGACTCGTTTGCTTTTCATAGCGTTCTTCGATGGATTTTTTCAGGTCTTCCATTTCCGATTCATTCAATTCCTTACCGCTCTTTTTAATTCTGGCAGCTTCAATCTGCAGGAGGACCTTTGCGGCTTGGGCTCCGCCCATCACCGCAAGTTTTGCATTAGGCCAAGCCAAAATGAGGCGAGGATCGTACGCGGTACCGTTCATTGCGTAATTTCCGGCGCCAAAGCTGTTGCCTACAATCACAGTAAACTTAGGAACCACACTATTGGCAACAGTATTGACCATCTTGGCGCCGTCCTTGATAATGCCGCCATGTTCACTTTTACTGCCGACCATAAAGCCAGTGACGTCTTGAAGGAAGACTAGAGGGATTTTCTTTTGATTACAATTGGCTACGAAACGAGAGGCTTTATCTGCACTATCGCTATAAATGACTCCGCCAAATTGCATTTCGCCTTTCGCATTTTTCGTCACCTTTCTGTTGTTGGCAACAATACCTACTGCCCATCCATCAATTCTGGCATAACCACATATGATGGTCTTGCCGTAGGTAGCTTTATATTCTTTCCAGCTATCTGCATCAACAAGGCATTCGATAATCAATTTTGAATCGAACGGCTTTCCATCGAAAGGAATGTGACCATAAACTTCATCGCTCGGTCTAGCCGGCGCTTTAGCCTTTACCTTACTGAAACCTGCTGTCGGACGTGCGCCCATTTTATCGACTAAGTCTTTGATAGTGGTCAGTGCTTCTGCATCGTCTTCACATTTGTAATCCGTGACGCCGCTTAAGTCGCAGTGCGTATCAGCACCGCCTAAAGTTTCATTATCAATGTCTTCACCTATAGCAGCTTTTACCAAATAGCTTCCCGCAAGAAATATGCTACCGCTGCCCTTAACGATTAGGCTTTCATCGCTCATAATGGGCAAATAAGCTCCTCCAGCCACACAGCTTCCCATGATGGCTGAGATCTGAGGAATGTTCATCCCGCTCATGATGGCGTTGTTACGGAATATTCTACCAAAGTGTTCACGGTCTGGGAATATCTCGTCTTGAAGCGGCAAAAACACGCCCGCGCTATCTACCAAATAGATAATAGGTGTGTGATTCTCTAAGGCAATTTGCTGGGCTCTGAGGTTCTTTTTACCCGTGATAGGGAACCAGGCACCTGCTTTGACTGATGCGTCGTTAGCAACAACGATACATTGTCTGCCTTGGACGTAGGCAAGCACCACGACAACACCTCCCGCAGGGCAGCCTCCATACTCTTGGTACATTTCCTCACCAGCAAATGCACCTATCTCGAGGCAAGGCTTACCTGCATCTACCAAGAACGAGATACGTTCCCGAGCTGTCATTTTGCCTGCATCGCGTTGCTTTTGCAATTTTTTGGCACCGCCTCCTTTTTCAATGATAGCATGCCGACGTGCCATTTCACGTACCAAAAGCTTTAGCTCGTCTTCGTTTTTATTGAATGCTAGATTCATGGTGGTATTTGGGTTATTTCTGTCTAAGGTTCAATTCTTGAAAGTAGTCCCAAGAACTACGTCCTAAGTTAAAGAACACATCTAAAGCACTCAAGTTGCTTTCAAAGCCATTTTTTTCCTGGAAAACTTGTAGGTATTGTGGAAACTGAATCTGTGAATTTTTCTTTGGATGCAAGGCCCTCGCGTCGATACCGGCAAAGTCTAACTCGAAAGATGATGTAGTATCCAACGGAGTTTTTAATTCTAGCCAATAAAAGTAGAGCTCAATAGTACGCTTATTTAACTCCCAAAGCGTCTGGTACTCTTGCTCAAATATCGCTTCGATATCTGGAAACAGAACTTCGAAGAAAGGTGCGTTAGAATAGGCCGTTTCTATAGATCTGAGGTGGTTTTTCACCCACGGCTCGCCGTAAGATACTGGAGTGGAAAGTATCTCCTTAATACTTCGGTCTACCGGTACACTTAATATCTGTCTTCCGTTGGGACCAGCAATTTCTGTTCGAGAACGGTAGCTCTGTTTTTGGAAAGATTCGTGCGCTTCAAGCAGCAATGCGTGTCCCTGTACTGCATGCGCTACCCATAAAGCAGGAGGGAAGTATGCAGTAGAAAGAACAGTCAGCATATTTACTTTTTGCGCTTTCTCAAGAATTGAACGACTTGGTACAATCCAAGCAATACGATGAAATGCCAGAAATAGCTCTGACGTTCGCCTTCACCATTAACAGTAGTGAAAACGCGATCAGTACGGATTTTTTCAAACCCTTCACCATGCTTGTCATAACTCATCCAAATGAACACCGGCTTTCCAACAATATGGTCTTCAGGAACATATCCCCACTTTCGAGCGTCCAAACTGTTGTGGCGATTGTCTCCCATCATCCAGTAATAGTTCTTCTCAAACGTATAGGTACTTGCCAGTTCTCCGTCGATAAAAGCTTGGCCGTCTTTATTGATTTTCAAATCATGACCTTCGTATTCGCCGATGATTCTCCGGAAAGAATTCAAATTCTTCTCCGTCAAATCCACAGTTTGACCTGCGGCAGGAATGAGTATAGGACCAAAGTTGTCCCATGTGTCGTTGTATGGACGTTCACCGTGACCTGTATCGGGATTGGGGAATAGAATTTCTTGGGCTTGACCCGCCTCAATCTCCAGGAGACTTGCAGGTTTAGTAGAATCTATAGGAGTACCTGGACGACTAGCAATAACCGGCCAAACCTTGACTACATTCGGTAAAGCCAGGATATCATCGACGTGTTGTTCTTGTAAGAACATGATGTAATCCGTCTGAGTACGCTGATAGACGTCTTGATCTGTAGGGTACCTGCGCTGCTGTTCTGAGGTGAGGTAATTGATGTCAAAGTCCTTTTTTAGACGCTTTTTACTAAAACCTTGTCCGTTGGTCTGCACATAGTACAAGAACTGAGGGAAACTTCTATCCGGAAATTGCATGGCATTTCCATTGACAAAAACTTTGGTATCGATTACTTCCAAACTGTCTCCGGGTGTCCCTACACAACGCTTGACATAGTTCTCCTTTTTGTCAACGGGCATGTTGTCCATGGGGTAATTAAAGACCACTGGATCACCGACTTTAACCGGAGAAATGGCAGGGAGTCTTAGGTAAGGAATCTGAGGCCAGCTTGCGTAAGAGGGTACACCGGCAAAAGGTACTTTGTTGTGCACCAAAGGAAGTGAGAGGGGAGTCATCGGCACGCGCACTCCGTAATGCATCTTGGACACAAATAGGAAATCTCCTACCATCAAACTCTTCTCCATCGAACTAGTCGGGATGGTATATGCCTCAAAGGTGGTAGAGCGAATGACTGTCGCCACTACAATGGCGAAGAAAATGCTGTTCACACCATCGCCTAAGTTTTTCTTAATGTATTGATCGTCTCTGCCCCAGTACTTGAGTTTCTCTTTATAGTTCAAGTAGCCTAAATACCCACCGAAGGTGGCCATAACTGCAGCCGTTTGCCAAGTCTTTCTGAATTTGAAGACGTGGAGAAGCTCATAAATCATGATAATACCCATCACTACACCAACCACGGGAATACAATACAAGAGCACCCAATAGGTTGGACGATCAGCAATTTTTACCAGTACGTAGGTGTTGTAAACAGGGATAAAAGCCTCCCAGGCTTTGCGCTCAGCGGCAACGTAAAATTTCCAACTGACGGCACCAAACCAAAGGGCTTGGACAAGTGTGAAGATGATAAATTCCATGTGGTGAAATTAGGCTATTCGAATTCGTTAATCTGTTAGTCTTTTGTGAAAGTATTAGAGACCAAGTACATCTCTCATTCCGAAGATGCCTGTTTTGCCTTGTATCCATTCGGCAGCGATTAAAGCCCCCTGGGCAAACCCTTCGCGAGTGTGTGCATGGTGCTCTAAGGAAATCTTGTCGATGCTACTTTCATAGGTTACCGTGTGGGTGCCGCAATACGGGTCTATACGGTCGTCTGTAATCTGTAATGCGCCAACTTCTTTGGTCTGTGACCACTTTGTGAGCTCCGGGTAAGCTTGAATGATGCCTTGAGCAGTAGTGATAGCAGTACCTGATGGTGCATCTTTTTTACCGGTATGGTGTATTTCGTGAACGCTAGGTGTATACATTTTATGGTCCTTCATCAGGGCCGATAGCTTTTCGTTGATAACGAAGAATAGATTGACACCGAGCGAAAAATTAGATGCATATAGGAAGGCCGTTTCGTTCTCTTGAGCAGCCTCGTCTGCTTTACTTTTCTGATCCAGCCAGCCTGTTGTTCCGCTTATCACGGGAGTCCCTGTACTTAGAATACTAGTAATTGTCTTCAAAGCGGCATCGGGTTGCGTAAATTCAACAGCTACATCTGTAGCTTTAACTGCTTCTAAATCAATGGACTCACCGTTGTTGATGTAGGCTACTTCGTGTCCTCTGTCCTTGGCCATGCGCTCTATAGCTTGACCCATTCTTCCGTAACCTATGATGGATATTTTCATGGCAAAGTCAATGTGAGTTTAATACCGGGGCTCGCGAAAGCTCCCGCATAATTATTCGTTTGAATAATGGCAGGTTGTAGACTGAGATCATCACTGACATCAAAGTCGTAGAGATGGGCGTCAATGTTCGCATCTAAGATGCTTAAGACGTAAACACCGATGATGCCGAAGAAAGCATATTCGCGTTGTGTTCTTAGGGCATCCATATAGCCAATAGCCTCCAAAGCGACCCCCTCAGCAGTATTTTGGTAAAAAGGAGCGGGCAGTCCGCTGAAAAGCTGTGGTTGTGCCGTTTCAAGATCCGTTCTTGTAACTAACGTTGGCTCATCGATGATGAGCTGTAGAACACTTTTGTAGGCTTTGAAGTCTTGATCAAGGTCATAGTAGTAATAACCTGCTCCGCCAATTGCGCCCCAAACCAAGGGAACTTTCCAATACTTCTTATTGTAAACTTGACCAGCTCCAGGGATGAGTGCAAGGGTAGTGGCTCTCTTGATATTGTGCTTTGCAGCCTCAGTATGTAGATGTTCTGAATGACCAACAGTATTCGTATCAGCTTCCTGCGCACTTAGGTTGTAAAAAGCTGATAATAATAGAGATATGATTAATCTCTTAACCATTTAGTTTAGCTATAATTTCAGCTAGTTCTTTGTCGGAAGTAAAGTCGATTTGGATTTTACCCTTTCCTTTAGCGCCTTGTGAGATGGCTACTTTGGTACTAAAATATTCAGTCAATTGACCTTCTAAACGAAGCAGTTCGCTCGGTTTCTCTGGTTTGGGTTGAGGAACCTCAGGAGACTTTATAGCCTTGACAATGGCCTCTACCTTACGAACACTAAGTCCTTCCTTTAAGATCTTCTTATAGATATCTATCTGAGTTTCTTCGGTGGGTAGGTTGAGTAAGGCACGAGCATGACCCATGGTGAAGACCACATTAGTAGTCCCATCGTTGTTTTCGTCGGCGCTTTCGTTTCGATGTAAATCTCTTAATTCCGCTTGTATCAGCGCCGGAAGCTTGAGGAGTCTCAGGAAGTTTGTGATCGTGGAACGTCCCTTACCAAGACGCTGTGCCACTTGTTCTTGGGTTAGACCAAGTTCGTCCATCATTCGCTTACACGAGTAGGCCATTTCAATAGGGTCGAGGTCTTCACGTTGAAGGTTCTCAACGATGGCAAGTTCAAGGAGTTGTCTATCGTCCGCCAAACGCACGTAGGCCGGAATTTCTTGTAATCCTGCCATCTGCGAGGCGCGAAACCTACGTTCACCTGAAATGAGTTCAAACTTCATCCCATTCTTACGAACAGTGATCGGTTGAATGATTCCGACTTCGGAGATACTTTGAGCGAGCTCCACAAGTGCATCGTTATCAAAGTTGCTACGCGGCTGAAAAGGGTTGGTAGTGATGCTATCAACAGGAATGGACGCAACAGAACCAACAAGCTTCTCTGCCCCTTTGTCCGTTACTTTATTGACCTTTGCTGCTTCATCGCCAAGAATGGCAGATAGCCCTTTTCCCATTGCTCTTTTAGCCATAGTATTACGCTCCTTTTGCGATTATTTCTTGTGCTAAAGTTAGGTAATTCTCAGCGCCTTTGCTGCTTGCGTCGTAGGCAATGATAGGCTCGCCGTGCGATGGCGCTTCACTTAACTTAATATTTCTGTGAATGATGGTTTCGAATACTAGTCCTTCAAAGTGGATTTTCACCTCTTCCGCAACCTGGTTGCTGAGGCGTAGACGAGAGTCAAACATGGTTAACAACAAGCCTTGAATACTCAGGTGTTTGTTGTGAAGCTCTTGCACTTTTTTAATCGTATTCAATAGTTTGCCCAGACCTTCAAGCGCATAATATTCACATTGGATAGGTACTAAAACCCCATCGGCTGCGGTGAGTGCGTTAAGGGTGATGAGTCCTAAAGATGGCGCACAATCGATAATGATGTAATCATAATTGTCGCGAACCGATTCAAGCGCATTGGCTAAGAAAAATTCTCTTTTAGGCTGGTCGATGATTTCTAACTCAACCGCGACTAGATCTAACTGGGCTGGGACAATATCTACATTCGGTGTGTCGGTAGTGTGGATCAGGTCAGCGGCTTTACTAGCTCCTTCAATGAGTTCATAGGTGCCTTGTGTCGCATCATCGTGCGAGAGGCCAAAGCCGCTCGTAGCGTTTGCTTGGGGGTCAGCATCAATGATGAGTACTTTTTTCTCCAAAGCGCCTAGTGCAGCACTGAGGTTAACGGCTGTAGTGGTTTTTCCTACGCCTCCTTTTTGATTGGCAACAGCAATTATTCTACCCATGGATCTATCGTTTACAAGCACTCAAATGTAAGTGAATGCATTGCCAAATGCTAAAAAAGAAATTAACAGCCTGAGTTCCTATGGCTATTGGATTATTGGTCCAATTGGAGACTGATGAGCTCGCTGTAATGTCCCCCTGCAATCTCGAGTTCTTCGTGTGTGCCTTTTTCGATGATTTGCCCATTTTCCAGACATATAATCTGTTCGCAGTGCTTTACACTACTTACTCGGTGTGCTACAATCATTGAGGAAATGGAAGCGGTGGCTTCTTTGATGTTCCCCAAAATGAGTTCCTCTGTTTCAGTATCTACTGCACTTAAACAGTCGTCAAATACCATGAGCTTCGGAGATTTTGCCAGGGCACGAGCAATACTCACGCGCTGTTTTTGTCCGCCACTTAGGGTAACACCTCGTTCACCAACGGTTGTTTCGTACTGTTTTGGGAAGTCAATGATGTTGTCGTGCACACCAGCGGCCATAGCAGCTTGTTCGACTTGGTTCTGGTTGAATTCATCCAATCCAAAGGCGATGTTGCGAGCAATCGTGTCGCTGAATAGGAAGGCTTCTTGTGGGACCCATCCGAGATATTTTTTAAGCGTCGGCAGGTGCCAGTCTTTGACATCGACACCATCGATCAATATTTGGCCTTCGGTAGGGTCGTATTGGCGAACCATGAGGGCTGTGACGGTGCTCTTTCCAGAACCTGTCTTGCCTAAGATGCCAAGGCTGTGGCCTGCTTGCAGGGTGAAACTCACGTTGTTCAAGGCTTTAATACCGCTGTTTGGATAAGTAAAGCTGACGTTTTTGAAAGTCACTGTACCTTGGAAACTAGACGGTCGGTAATCGCCTGATTTGAAATCAGGTTCCTCGGATAAGAATTCGTTCAAGCGCTCCATGGAGGCCGCTGCGCTTTGCACGAGGCTCGTCACCCAGCCAATGGAGGCGATGGGCCAAGTCAGAAGATTCACGTAATAGATAAACTCGGTGATGTTTCCTGCACTGACCTCTCCAGCGAAGTACAATTGACCACCAACGAAAATGGTGATGAGCGTTGAGATACCTACCATGAGTATCATGATGGGCTGAAACGTTGCGTTTACACGGAAGAGTTCTTCATTCACAGAACGGTATTCAATGGCCTCCGCTTTGAATTTCGCATTGAACCAATGTAACCTGTGGTAGGACTTAATGACGCGCATGCCTGAAAAACTCTCCTGTGCGAAAGTGCTCAGCGTGCTCAGTTGCTGTTGGACAGCAAGTGATTTAACATTAATCAAATTGGCCACCTTATACACTAGGAAAGCTAAAAGAGGGAGGGGAGCTAAGGTCAACAGTGTCAATTTTGGGCTTACACTGATCATGATTGAGATGACTAAAATGATCGTAAACCCCGTATTAAGTGCGTACATAATGGCCGGACCCACGTACATCCTGACTTTTCCCACGTCTTCGGATATGCGATTCATTAAATCGCCCGTGTTGTTTTGCTTAAAAAATCGTTGGGTTAATCGCTGGTATTGTTCGAAAACCACATTTTTCAAATCGTATTCAATGTGTCGTGACATGACCACAATGGTCTGACGCATGAAATACATAAATATCCCCTGTAACACTGCCGAGGCAATGATGAACAAACCGTATTTGATGAGTTCCCACCTAACGAGCTCATTTTGAACAGCTCCTGTCTTGTAATTTTCAATGACCTCCGCGATCGTATCGAAGCTATTGCGAATCAATAGGGCAGGGAAGAGCTTGAAGATGACAGATACGATGACAAAGAATGCCCCAGCGCCGAGCAACCACTTGTACTTAATGAAGTATTTGTTAAGATATTTTAGTGCTTGCATATCGTTTCGTAGGTGCGTTCCGCAGTATATTTGTGTCAAAGAAAAGCTCTTTGCATGCGGTGGTTCAAAAATAACAAGACTTTGATGAATTCAGTTCTGTTGAGCAAGAATCGTATGCCCAATATTTTCCAATTTTTATGATCACAAGGAGACACATCAGAATTAAGGTTCTGCACCACCTCTATGCCCATGCTTCAGATAATGAACTTGGTGCTGCGACATTGCTTAAGAACTTAGACAAGAGTCTAGAAGAGGTACACGATTTATTCATTTGGGACATCCATGCCTTATTGCGTATTCACAGTACTGCTAGTGATCGACTTGAAAAGGTGCGTAGCCGTAAGGTGCCCGATAGTGCGTTGGCGGATCGTATTTCAGCTTTTACAGACATTTCATTTTTTGATCTTGTTCGTAACGATGCGAGGTTGATTGCCTTTAGCGAAGGTGTGCATGCGGATTGGAGCGCCTACGACAACCACTTTAGAAGTCTTTGGGAACAAGTCTTTGAAAGTGAGGAATACGATAAGTTATTGGCAATGCGTGATGATTTTGGAGCACAAAAGCGCTTCATTAAATACATCTACCAAGAGCATATTGCAGAGAATGAGTTGCTCCACGATATTTATGAAGATATGCATGTGGGTTGGAGCGATGATGTCGATGCGGCTCAGATGATGAGTGGTAAGGTCATTTCCAGTTGGAACGACCAAGGAGGATTAATCATCCCTAACCTTTACAAGGACGAGGGCGATGCTGCTTTCGGAGCGCTGTTGATGCGCAAGTACTTTGAATTCGCCGTGGATAGTGAGGCGCGAATACAAAGCAAGAGTAAAAACTGGGAGAGTGACCGCATTGCAAAATTGGATGTGGTGCTTATGAAATTGTGTATTGCAGAATGGCGAGGAATGGAGGAGATTCCCGTTAAGGTGAGCATGAATGAATACCTAGATTTGGCAAAAGAATACAGCACGCCAAAAAGTTCTTCATTCATCAATGGTATACTTGACAAAATCGTTACTAATTTGCGTGAAGAAGGCTTGCTCCAAAAGGTAGGTCGAGGAATAATTGAATAAACTAAATACAATGAAAAAACTAGTTGTACTAGCCGCAGGATTATTAGTGTTTACAGCATGTAACAGTGCTGCAGATAGAATTGAAGCACCAACAGAGCCAGCTTCAGAAACAATGATGGAAGCACTTCCAGCAATTTCATTCGAATCAGACTTTCACGACTTCGGTGAGATTCAAGAAGGTGAAGTGGTGAACTATACCTTCAAATTCACCAACGAAGGCGAGGGTCCGCTAATCATTTCTAATGCACAAGGCTCGTGTGGATGTACAGTACCACAGTGGCCACGTCAACCTATTGCACCAGGTGCTACGGGTGAAATCAAAGTGAGCTTTAATTCATCAGGACGAGCGGGCAAGCAAGACAAGCGCGTAACGCTCACAACGAATGCCGTACCGCAAACCAAAGTATTGAACATTACATCAACCGTAATTTCTAATAAGTAATGACACATTTACTACTACAAGCTGGGGCAGAGGGTGCCATGAGCTTTTTACCCCTAATCATGATCGTTTTGGTCATGTACCTATTCTTCTTCAGACCGCAGATGAAGAGACAAAAGGAAGAAGGGAAATTCCGCAGTGAGGTTGCAAAAGGCAATCGTGTTGTATTGACTTCAGGCATTCACGGAAAGATTCTTGAAGTAGGCGATACCCACATTGTCTTGGAGACTGAAAATTCGAGACTAAAGGTTGAGAAAAGTGCTATTAGTAAAGAGCTAAGCGCCCAATACCAATCGAAATAATTAAAACCGGCTTTGGCCGGTTTTTTTAGCCCATGTTCAAACGTTTGTTCCATAGAGAGTTCTTGTTGTTCCTAGCACTGACTAGTGTCATTTGGGCGCTTATAACCGTGAGTAAAGCAGAGCGCAGTACTTCGGTTGTCATCTATGCGAACAGTGCTTCTTCTATTGTCGCGGATCAATTCATCACGGACACGTCGATTGCCTTGAACGTAGAGGTAAGTGCTTCGGGGATTAATGCGCTACGACTACAGGAGGTTGATAAGGAATCTGTTGTTGTAGAAGCCTCGGCTTTCAGCTTAAAAAGTGAAGGTATGCTTGTCGTCCAGAGTGCTGAGGTTATTGCTCAGCTCAATAGTATTTACCGTGGCGTTTATTCCTTCTCAACCGCTACTTCAGAGGTTCTTTTTCCCTGTGAAGAATTAGAGCGAACGCGTATTCCAATAACCATTGAGGGAACACAAAATATTCGTTTGCCTGAAGGTTACAAGTGGTTGCACGAGGTTTCAGTAGATCCAGATAGTATTGATGTCGTTGGTTCTCCTGAGGCTGTATTTAGAGCGCGATTGCATGTGAATTTACCCGATTTCCTTTGGGACGGTAATCATGCCTTTGATCTTCCTGTTGAAGGTTTAGGGTCCAGTTTAACTTCAATATCCGAGGAGCGAATTGAAGTACGTGGAGCCAGCGCACTGTGGACGGAGCATAAATTTGAAGTTCCTCTGGTTTTAGGAAGTCAAATTGTAGATGTAGAGGTTTGGGTCAGTGGTCCTAAGAAGGCCCTGATTTCGAGAACCTTCGAAGAGCTTATCACACTTTCCGCAGTTCAGAATGAATCGAATTACATTATTGTGGCAGAACCGGTGAAAGAGAATATTTCTGTACTTTCTATAACGCCAAATAGGGTTGAACGCATAGGGCAATGAAGCAATCTAGAGTAATTTGTATCACTGGTGGTATTGGTTCGGGCAAGAGCACAGTCTGTGCAATGCTTGAAAGCAAGGGACATCCCGTGTATTATAGTGATGAGCGCGCTAAAGCACTTATGCATACTAATGCCACTTTGGTTCAAGGGATCACGGCGCTATTGGGCGAACAGGCCTATTTACATGGTGAATTGAATCGGGCCTATGTTGCCGAAAAGATTTTTGGCAGTAGTGCGCTAAAAGAAAAACTAGAGTCCTTAGTTCATCCAGTCGTTCGTGAAGATTTTGAACATTGGAAACTCAACAGCGGTAGCACAGTGGTTTTCAAAGAAAGTGCCTTAGTTCTTGAAACAGGCGACCCTACTTGTGAGCATGTTGTAAGTATTGTAGCCGACGAGCATGTGCGCATAGCTCGGGTGATGGCGCGCAACACAGAGATGAACGAAAGTCAAATAAGAGCGCGTTTAGCGAATCAATTGGGTGATGCCCAGCGACGGGCTCAAAGTGATACTATTATCGAGAATAACGGCTCGCTTGAAGACCTAAATCTTCAGGTGGATTACCTTCTTTCTAAGGTGATCTGAACGAGGCCGTTGGCAAAGGTCCGCGTTCCTGTATTTTTCCACTCTAAACTTGCGTTGTTCTCTCGAAATAGGGGGATTCCAGCACCGAGCGTGATTGGAAGGTAGGTGAGGATCATTCGATCAATGAGACCGCTTTGGTGTACACGTGCATTTGTAGCACCACCGCCAATAATCCAAACATTTTTTCCTTCTCTCTTGAACCGCTGAATGACACTTTCTTCGGAAGCTTCCGTAATCTCAATATCACCGGCTATCGGTTCAACGGTATCTGTACGACTAAAAACCACGCTGTGTTTGCCGTGGTAGGGGTACTCTCCCTCAAAATTGATCACTTGCTTGTACGTATTGTAGCCCATGGCTACCACATCAATGCCTTCGTAGAACCCGGCGTACCCATAATCTTCATCAGGGAGCTGGTAACGAGGGTTTTCCAGGAAGTCTACACTTCCATCAGTGGTTGCAATGTAGCCGTCGAGAGTAACTGCGGTATAGAGAGTGATCATGTTGATAGAGGTTTATGTGTTTAGGTTAAAATCAAAATCTGTGCCGATTTACAAGAGTTCATTAGCAAGATTGGCCAATTCACTTCGTTCCCCCTTTTCTAAGGTTACGTGGGCGTAGATATCTTGACCTTTCGCCTTGTCCACCAAATAGCTTAGGCCGTTAGATTGTTCATCCAGATAGGGTGTGTCAATCTGGCCAACATCACCGGTGAATATAAACTTCGCACCGTCTCCAGCCCTTGTGATAATCGTTTTCACCTCGTGCGGTGTAAGGTTTTGGCTCTCGTCGACAATAAATATGATGTCCGCAAGAGAACGTCCCCGGATATAGGCTAGAGGAGTAATGATGATCTTTTCTTTTTCCACCATAGCCTCGAGTTGCTTGTACTCTTTGTCTCTGTCGCTGAAGGTGTTTTTAATGAGCTTTAAGTTGTCCCATAGCGGCTGCATGTATGGGTTTATTTTCTCTTTTGCATCGCCGGGCAAATACCCTAGATCCCTGTTGGATAGGGGAACGATGGGACGTGCTAAATAGATTTGCTTAAAGTCTCTGCGTTGCTCTAAAGAGGCTGCTAATGCGATAAGTGTCTTTCCTGTTCCGGCGACCCCCGTTAGGCTTACCAGCTTCACATTTGGATTCAAAATAGCGTGGATGGCAAACGCTTGCTCGGCATTCCTTGGCTTGATGCCGTATACTGACCGCTTCTCCACATGATCAAGCGTTTTATCAATGGCGTTATAGTAGGCAAGGCCGCTGGAATTTTCCGATTTTAAGACGTAATAACTGTTTGGAAAAGGAGTGAACTCAGGGTTTTCTTTGAGTACATCATCGATATCCAAGGATTTCTCCGCGTACAATTTGGTGAGGGTAGCGGTGTTGAAATTCTCTACAACGGATTTGCCTTTGTACAAGGCATCCATGTCTTTAATCTTGCCCGTCAAATAGTCTTCACTCTTTAAATGAAGGGCTTTGGCTTTGAGACGTAAGTTGATGTCCTTGGTAACCAGGATGGTGGATTTCTCGGGTTCTAGATCTTGGATGTTCAACGCCGCATTTATGATACGGTGGTCCATTTTTCGCCCTAGCACCTTTTCGGCGTCAATGCCTTTGTGCGAGGTATCCATAATGACCCTCAAATTACCGTGGGTATCCCCGTTTAGTGGTATCCAATTCGTAAAGTCCTTGCCGTCGGTAATTCGATCAAGTGTCCGAATGAATTCGCGTGCTTCGTAGTTTTTAGAATCGTGTCCTTTCTTGAATTCGTCAAGTTCTTCTAATACTGAGATTGGAAGAACTACATCGTGCTCTTCGAAGCAAAAAATAGCATTGTGATCATAAAGAATGACAGAGGTATCGAGCACAAAAATCTTTGTTGCTGATACTTTTTTGCGCTTTGCAGGCATGGGCAAACGTTTTGAGTTCCTTCAAATTATTCATTTTAAAGTCAGTACGTTTTGCGTAATCCTTAAATACGGATCGAGTTATTAACGATGTTCTAAACAAGTAAGGACGGCCAACGGCCGCCCTTACAGACACATCTAACACTTGGAGTTTATTTTGCTCCAATCAATACTCGAGGTGCGGCCTCAAGTATTTCGTTTGTGGCTTCACTCTCAAACTGTTTAAAGTTGTTGGAGAATTTCAACGCCAATTCGTTCGCATAGTCATCGTATTCCGCTGGATTTGACCAGGTGTTTTTCGGGTCCAAAATATCAGAAGGCACTTCCGGGCATGAAGTCGGCATATACAGACCAAAAACCTCATGTTGGGTATAATTAACTGCATCGAGTTCCCCTTGCATTGCTGCCGTAATCATTCGACGGGTATGTTTTAAAGACATTCTTTCTCCAGTCCCGTATGGACCGCCTGTCCATCCCGTATTGACCAACCAAACATTCACGCCCGCGGCTTCCATTTTTGAGGCAAGCATGTTGGCGTAATAGGTGGGGTGTAGGGGCATAAATGGGGCGCCGAAACAAGCTGAAAAAACTGCTTTAGGTTCGTTAACACCTTCTTCTGTCCCAGCAACTTTCGCCGTATACCCGCTAATAAAGTGGTAGGCGGCTTGTCCTGGGGTCAATTTTGAAATGGGTGGAAGCGTCCCATAGGCATCGGCTGTCAAAAAGAATATGTTCTTTGGATTCTCCGCCATCGATCCCGGTTGAATGTTTGCGATATGATCAATAGGGTAGCTGACCCGTGTATTTTGAGTAATAGTTGCATCCTCAAACTTTACTGTACCATCGCCATTCAGGATTACATTCTCTAGAATCGCATGAGGGCGGATCGCATTGTAAATATCTGGCTCCTTTTCTGCACTTAGGTCAATCACTTTAGCATAACAGCCGCCTTCGAAGTTGAAAATGGTATTGTCCGAACACCAACCGTGTTCATCATCCCCGATGAGTCTTCTGTTTGGATCTGCGCTTAAAGTAGTTTTGCCTGTGCCGGATAAACCAAAAAAGATAGACGTATCGCCTTGTGGCCCGACATTGGCAGAACAGTGCATGCTTAATACGTTCTTTTGGTAGGGTAGTATAAAGTTGAGTGCAGAGAAGATACCTTTCTTGATTTCTCCAGTATATCCTGTGCCGCCAACGATGATGCACTTATCGGTGAAGTCAATTATGGCAAAGTTTGATTGACGTGTGCCGTCGACCTCGGGATTGGCCAAAAAACCAGGTGCATTAATTACAGTCCACTCCGAATGAAAATCCTTCAACTCATCTGCCGTAGGTTGAATAAACATGTTACCCGCGAATTGATTGGACCAAGGGTATTCATTTATCACTCTTACGGACAGTCGGTAGGATGGGTGAGCACCAGCATACGCATCACGTACATAAATGTCCTTATCATTTAAGTACTTGCAAATTTTCGCTTTGAGCGATTGAAACTTACCAGGGTCAAAGGGCTTGTTGATCGGTCCCCACCAAACGGTATCTTCGGTGAGAGCGTCTTTTACAATAAAGCGATCCTCTGGACTGCGACCGGTGAACTTACCGGTGTTGATTGCGATGGCTCCGTGCGCTGTTCGCACCGCCATGTTCTTGGAAATGCTGTGTGCCTCGAGCACATCAGGGTGAAGGTTGCTAAATACTTCTCTGGCCTTAATATGCAATGCATCTAAAGCTTCTAGGTGGTTCTTAGAAGTCATTTTTACTGTGGTTCTTAAAATGTAATAGGTACTACAAAGAAACGCAGTAATTCAATAGGAGTTCAGCTTCTAACTAATTTTTAACTCGAACTACTAACTATTTATCCACATTTGTCTCGTTTGAGCCTATCAGACTGAGCCAACCCGCTATAAAAAGAAGACCTCCTAGGGGCGTAATGGGTCCCAAAAACGAAAGTTTCACACCCATAAGTTCATCCACTGCTAGCAAGTAAATGGATCCAGAGAATAGAACTATGCCTAAGGTCCATAACCAAACAGTTACTTTCTTGTGGTTGCCTTGAATTACAGCGAGGAGTGCCAGCGTGTGCACTAAGTGATATAACACAGCAACCTTGTAAGACTCTAATGAACTTGGGTCTAGCACTTCTTTTAAAGCGTGAGCTCCTAACGCGCCCAGTGCAACAGCTAAAGCACCAGAAATAGCAACTAGTTTTTTCATACCGTGAAGATACGCTGAGAGTGCCAAAATTTCTTTGTGATAAAACTAACATTAGTTGTTGATAATGTTTTATTTGAAACATGAGGTTTGTGTGGTATTTTAGGGGAAATCTCAATGTAAATGACCAAAGTTTTACTCATTGGTGCTGGACTAAGCACGCAGAAATTAGTTCCTTATTTAAAAGGGTTAGTGCAGTCTCACGGTATTGAATTAAGAGTAGTAGACCGTGATAAATCTGTTGCATCAGCGCGAATGGGCAGTATAGTAGAGAGATGCTCGATAGGGGAATTGGACATCACCGATAGTGCTGCCCTAGACGCAGAGATTTCGAGCTGTTCAATAACTATCAGCATGGTTCCAGCGCACATGCATTCAGCGGTGGCAAAGGCTTGTCTTAAACACGGATCACATCTGATTACAGCCTCTTATCTCACCAAGGAGATGGAAGCGCTTTCACAGGAAGCGCAACAACGAGGTTTGGTCTTTTTGAATGAATGTGGCTTGGATCCCGGTATCGATCATATGAGTGCTATGCAACTGATAGAAGGTATACGAGACAAGGGCGGTAAAATTAAATTGTTCGAAAGCTTTACTGGTGGACTGTTGAGTCCAAGTTCTGAGGGCACTAATCCCTGGCGTTATAAGTTTACATGGAATCCTAGAAATGTAGTCTTAGCGGGGCAGGGGGGCGCTGTGAAGTTCCTGCAAGAAGGCAAATACAAGTACATCCCGCCACACATGGTGTTTCGTAGAACCGAATTTATGAATGTCGAAGGTTATGGCCGATTTGAAGGGTTAGCCAATAGAGATTCGCTCAAGTACCGTGAGGCTTACGGATTAACAGAAGTGGAGACCTTGTACCGCGGAACATTACGCAGACCTGGATACGCTCGTGCTTGGGACTGTTTTGTTCGTCTTGGAATGACCGATGATTCTTATGTAATCAAGGGGCTAAAGCAGATGTCATTCAGGGATTTCACCAATTTATTTTTGGCTTACAACCCCCACGATAGCGTTGAATTAAAGCTCAAGTACTACTTGAATATCCCTCAAGATTCTGAGATTTTCTCAAAGCTTGAATGGGCGGGTATTTTCTCTGATTCCACTTTTGATTTCGACCAAGGTACTCCTGCGCAGTGTTTGGAATTCATTCTTCGAAAAGTATGGAGCATGGAGCCTGAAGACAAAGACCTCATTGTGATGTATCATAAAATAGGTTGGGAGCAAGACGGATCTCTTTATATGATTGAAAGCTCCATGGGGGTAGAAGGAGAAAATGCTAAGAATACAGCAATGGCTGGCACAGTTGGACTTCCATTGGGTATTGCCACAAAGATTGTTTTGGAGGGTAAGGCCCCTGCTGGTGTGCAACGCCCTATGACAAAATCATGGTATAATCCTATTTTGGCAGAATTGGCCGCAGATTATGGGGTGAAATTCACGGAGAAAACGGTGGAATACCGCGGCTATTAAAGACTAGCGTAAAAGGGTTCAAGTACTTCGCGAACCTCGTCAGTATATTCTTGAGGCGCTTTGTAAAGCACGAATTCTTTTCGGATTGTTTCTGCTGAAGTTCCTTTGCTAAAAGCAAGAATAACGCGGTTTACAGCGCGATCGCTCTTGGGTCGAATGGCGTATATAGATACCGGATGTAGGTTCTCTTCAATACCCGCTTCTATCATCTGATCTGCGCGGTCTGCAGGTAATACGCACCAGAATGTTCCTGATTCTTTTAAAAGCCTGGAAGCATGCTGAATAAGGGAGTTAAAATCCAAGGTTAAAGCATGTCTTGCATTCGCAACACCTTCATCTAGTTTCGTTGGGCCCGATTCAAAGTAAGGCGGGTTCGAGACGATGATGTCGTAAGAAACACTCGCCTCAAAATCTTGTAATGGCTCGTGGTAGCAGATCATTCTGCTGTTCCAAGGTGAGCCTTTAAAGTTATCTGTGGCTTGCTTAGCACTAGGACCATGGATTTCTACTGCATCTACAAATGCATTGTTAAAACGTTGGGCCATTTGAAGTGCAATGACACCACTACCAGTACCGATATCCAATACGTGTTGAACTGACTCGTGGTGGTGATTTTCACCAGCAATTGCGCCTAAAAGACAACCGTCAGTATTCACGCGCATTGCACAACTGTCGTGCGCTACGCTGAATTGTTTCATTTGAAAAGGGCCTACAAATTTCATAGTTCTCCTGCGAGTCCAAATATCTTGGGACGCAAGGTGAAGAAATAGACAATATTTACCAAGGCAAAAATGAAATAATAGAAGTTGCCTTCGATCAGTGTGTAGGTGAGAAGAATCAAAGTGCCCAATTGTACCAATACCCACCTCCAAATATGGATTTTGGTTAAAATTTCAAGCTTGGTAAACAGTTCTTCAGTAGTATTAATTTCACGCATTCCGTTGTTCCATACATAACGTCCTAATAGAACGAGGACAAAGGCGATGCCAGGAATTGCGTATGTATTGCCTGCAAACGGCAATAAAAAGACGCTAGCTGTATCGCTGGCTACATAGAGGACTACGGAGGTCAATACCAGCTGAATCATCAGCAATGCACTGAAAATCAAGTGTAAATACCTTGGATCGTATGGTTTCTGTTCGTTCATCTGTGATTAAAGGTCCAATAAACCTTCGGGCAATTCAAGATAAACGATTTTCTCAGGATGTTCAATTCTTTGAATAAAAGCTTCTACGGCAGGAACAAGGAACTCTTTTTCATCGTGCTCAATGATAAAGAGATTCTGAGCGGTATTCTCCACTACATCGGTTATTGTACCGATAGCTTTATCACCGTGATAGGCTGTATAGCCTAAGATGGCCTTGTCGTAGAAACCTTCCTTAGGTGCAGGAAGCATTTCTTCTGGTAGGTAAGCGTTGCAACCTACAAATCTCGAAGCTTCGTCAGGACTGACATCTTCGAGTTTAACAATGAGTTTCTTGCCGTTCAATTTGCCCCGTTCGGCAAAAAAAAATGGAATCAGCTCTTGGTTAAATTCCAAGAATACTGATTCCAATTCTCTAAAGTATTGCGGGGTAGATGAGTCGATGTGTAATACCATCGCCCCTTTGTACCCGTGGAGTTTTGTGATCTTACCTAGTAAAAAGCACTGCTCCTTTTGCACAATTACTCTGCGCTTTCTTCTGCAGCTTCCTCAGCAGGAGCCTCTTCTGCAGCAGCTTCCTCAGCTGAAGCCTCTTCTGCAGCAGCTTCTGTTTCTGCTTCTTCAGTCGGAGCTTCTTCAGCAGGAGCTAGGGCAGCAGCGATTGCAGCAGCACGAGCTTTGTTTACTTCGCTTTCCGCAGCTAGACGAGCGGTTTTATCAGCAGCCTTC
The DNA here is from genome assembly GCA_003385605.1 of Bacteroidota bacterium. GTDB lineage: Bacteria > Bacteroidota > Bacteroidia > Flavobacteriales > Schleiferiaceae > UBA10364. The sequence continues at coordinate 30,103 of QQUU01000067.1, read as the reverse complement.
TTTTCAGCGATCGCTTTCACGTTTGCACCGATTTTAGACTCCTTGTCGCTTAGCCAAGCTTCGTATTTAGCTTCTGCTTGCTCTTCAGTCAATGCACCTTTACGTACACCTTCAAGCAAGTGCTTTTTCATCATTACACCACGGTAAGAAAGAATCGCACGCGCCGTATCTGTTGGCTGTGCACCTTTCATCACCCATGATAGTGCTGAATCAAAGTTCAAGTCGATTGTTGCTGGGTTCGTGTTCGGGTTGTACGTACCTAGTTTTTCGATGAAACGACCATCACGCTTTGCGCGAGCATCTGCTACAACGATTGAATAAATAGGACGCGACTTGCGACCACCTCTTTGCAAACGAATCTTAGTTGCCATAATTAATTGTTTTAAAAGGGTCCGAAACCCCGTTAATTAATGAATAATTGAGCGGCAAAAGTACATAAATTATTGATGCGCAACGCCTACGGGCATTAACTTTCAACATGAATGATTTTAGAGCCTTCGGTTTCCATCTTGAATTCAAATGGAGTAGCGTCCAATTCAGCCATAGCTGCATCCACATCAGAATGCTTATCCGCATCAACGTAAAACAGCATAAAGCCACCACCTCCGGCACCTAGTAGCTTTCCACCGCGTGCACCTGCTTGAGTAGCAGCAGTGTAGAGATCATTAATTCTGGGTGTGGTAATACCTTTAGCCAAGCTTTGTTTCAAGAGCCAATTCTGATGTAGTAAATCGCCGAAGGCATCTAGATCTCCTTTTACAAGTACTTCTTTGAGATCGTACACTAAATCGACCATCTTCTCCAGCGCCTTAAACTTGTCCTCTTGGGATGTGTTCTTTTTCTGTTCTGCCAAAATCTTACTGGCACTACGCTGATTACCAATATAGTAAAGCTTGAGATTGGCATTCAATGCCGCCCTAGTCTCTTGACTTATATCCACGGGTTCTACATGTACAGAACCATCAGGATGAAACTCAATTATATTGAGACCGCCATATGCAGCTGCATATTGATCTTGCTTGCCAATCGGCTCTCCTAAAAGATCAATTTCTACGCGGCATGCACCTGCACCAAGACTTTCCTTAGTTACCTCGTTATCAGTGTAAGCGTTTATGTTATGAAGAAGGCCTACTGTAAAGCTCGAGCTGCTTCCCATACCTGTGCCACCTGGAATATCGGCAATGGAGCTGACCTCAATACCCTTGACATCAAAATCTTTCAGGACAGTTCGAAGAATGGGGTGTTGAAGTTCGTCCACATTGTTCACCGTTTCGGTTTGGGAATACTTACAGCGAATTTTATCTCTTTCGAAAAATTCGTGCGTGCTGATGTACATGTACTTATCGATTGTAGTGCTCAGTACGGCGCCTTTTTTCTTGCTAAAGAAACTCTCTAAATCGCTTCCTCCTCCAACAAAAGAAATCCTAAAAGGGGTCTTGGTGATAATCATGCTGCTAAAGTAGTGGATTGTTGAAAACCTAAAGTTTTCCAAGGATAAAATATTGATTGATGAACTGCGTAGATTTAAAAAGGAACAAATAAAAACACTGTGAAATGCAAAACACAAAATTAGCTATTGAGCAAAGAGAAGTTGTTTTAAGCCGACAACTTCACGGAACGTATGCAACGGTTGATGTTCATCAAAACCAATGGCCATACCTATTTCCAAACCGGACTATTTCATCAATGCACTCACCTAAACCTATGCTCTATGTATAATTCAAACGGCCTAATTCGAAGTAAGAATACTTTTCAGATTCAGAAATATGGGAATGCCATAAGATCGCAACTCAGAGACTCAAGCGATCAGTATGTTTCAGAATTAAACGATTGTTGTCGTGCGCTAACATCAGATCTCGTTCAATACGACGATGCACAGGTTTTAGAGCAGCAGATACAGCACCTTGAACGATTCACATTCAATATTGCAAAGTTCAGTGCACTCTTACCATTATTACCCAACGAGGTAATCGTCTTTCCTTCTGCGGAAGAAATGAAGCGGTTTACCAATGCTTTTTATCTGGAGCTCATCGATGAATGTGCCCGAAAAAAGAACCATTACAAAAGTTTAGTTGAAACAGAAAAAATCTACACACCATGAATACAGCCATCACACAACCCATCTACCAAGAAGCCATGTCTATTAACCGCACTATTCAAAAGCTTGTGCGAGGTTACCACAGCAATGGCACTTTTAATCTTGCGTTTAAAATCAAAGACGATATCATCAGTATTTGCAATGAACTCGACCAGGGCGTTGCGGCAAGATTTGAGCACACTTTTGAGGATTATTATTCGAGAGCTGTACAAAGCTCCAATGAACTCTTGGATCACGTACGAATTGCTAATGCGGCGAGAATGTTAAAAGGTGGATTCCCTGAAGAACTCATTCAACGGATTCGCTTGCTGCAAATGAAGTTGATTCTTGTTCTTGAGCTCTTCAAAAGCGAAGTAGCTTTAGATTATATTACACTCTCAAATTGGGCCAGACAAAAGGTCGCAATGAATTAAGTGAATAAAGAAGAAATCATAGGGTTGAATTGGTGGGCACGCGAAAAAGTACGCGGGTTCATGACTGGATTGCATAAAAGCCCTGATTTTGGTTTCAGCCTTGATTTCGCGCAGCATCGTGCCTATGTCCCAGGCGATGCGCCAAAGTTCATTGATTGGACTGTATTGGCCCGTCAAGACAAGTATCTTACTAAACAATTCGAGGCAGAGAGTAATCTGCGCGCTTACTTTTTATTGGACTCCAGCGCTTCCATGCATGGAAGCGCTGGGACCAAGTGGTCTTGTGCTGTTCGGCAAATTGCCTTATCGGCAGCATTACTCAGTAAACAAAGAGATGCCCTTGGTCTGCTGGATGTCAGAGCAGGAGAGGAGGTCTTGTTCGAGGCCAAGAATACCGAGGATGCCATGGAGCAATTACTCTTGCACCTCGCTAATCGCTGTGAACTGTCTGTTGGAAATGGTTCGATGGTCGCTGCGACAGAACGGCTCTTGTCTCAGATTCCCCCGAGAAGTGAGGTCATTGTATTGACAGATGTATACCACGAGGATTTGCAAGCTTTTACCAAGCAGCTCGGAGCTTTAGTAGATGCTGGACATTTCGTTAAACTAGCATTATTAGTTTCTCGCGAGGAAGAGCTGGATGTTCAATTTTACGCCGGTTCTTTTGTAGCCGATGCTGAAACTGGGACAAAGACCATGCTATCGCTCAAAGATGCAGAAGGACTAAACACTTTTGTTGAAGGACAGATTCAACTTGTTAAAGAGCAATCGGCGCTGTATGGAATAAGGTATACTGTTCTTGAAGTAGAAGATAATCCGCTTCACAGCTTTAGGAAGATTATTTCCTGAGAATTGAGCAAAAAAAAGCCCGACCAATGGCCGGGCTCTCGCAATGAATATCGATGTTATTTCTTGGTGCTGCTATTGGCAGCTGCATCGTCTACTTTCTTTTGTTGGGCTGGGGTAAGACCTGTAGCTTCTTTAGCCTTTTGTCCTTCCTTAGCCTTTCTACGTGCATCTTTATCGGCCTTAAACCTATCATCAAATACCGTTAAACTCACACCTGCGCTAAGATTCACACCAGAAGTTGCCGCACCGATTTGAGGATTGCTGCCGTCTTGAATCAAAGAATTCGCAACTGTAGCAATATCACCAACCGTATTAGAACCTGCGTAAATATGTAGGATTGGAGTTAATCTAAACTGAATTGCAGCATTGATGATATCTGCGTTCGTCTCGTCTAACGCTAGGTAGTAGCCTCCTTTTAGTTGAAGGTTACGTCCAAGCCAGATCATGGTATTCAAACCGAAGTATTCGAAATCTCTAAACGAATTAGATCTCGCAGTGTAATGAGCACCAATGTAGCTGTACTTGTTTAAAAAGAAGTTAGCTGCAGCATTTGTGTTTTGTGCAATCTGAAGTGTTTGTTGGTAGTTTCCGTTACTCAGAGAGGTACCAATGGATGCACTCAGGTCTTCCGTATACTGGCTTACCGCTTCTCCTACCTTAACGGATAGAGAATCGCCAGCTTGAGAGGTGTATTCAAAACCGTCGATAGTACTTGAGCCCGACCAGGTTTTAGAAGTTCTACTCGCGAAATTCAAAGTCTCAGCCCCTAATCCGTTCATGCTGAAAGCTAGTTCCACTCTTTGAACAGGTTTGTAGGTTAAACCAAAGCCAATAGATGATGTCATGCTTCCTATTCCGATGTTTTCGCTTATACCGTTCATCACAGCACCAGGGGTAACTGCTGAACCAATATTTTGAAGGCTATCAATATTATTAAAATCAAGACCTCCAGCGATATCAACATCGTAGTTGACTGCGAATGAGTTCGGTGCTCCAGCGCTGCCTGAAGTACTAATATTGAAGTTGGTAGCATTTACATTGAAGCCCGTCACGTAGTTGTGCATCGTGTAGGTTGCGCCTACACGTAGCTTATTATCCATGAGCGCACGCTGGTATCCGAAATAGGTGTTTTGGTTGATTTGGAAATTAACGCCTAAATCTGAAAAGTCTCCGCTGTAGTTAGGATCAAAAGAGCCTGAAGCGTCCGCCATACCGTATTTCACAAAATGGATAAGGTCATTGTCGATAGCCGCATTCAACGTAACGTCTAGTTCTGTACCAGCAAATAGATAATTATCTCCTAGCTTAATTCCAAGATGTGGCAGGACGACATTAGTTTCGAGCATGAAATCTGTTGAGGATAAACCTGTGCTTAGCATGTTGCCAAGTAAATCATTCGTGCCAAGTAGTTGCCCAGCAGTAGCATTTAATCCTGCATTGGCTTGAAATCCAGCATAACGCAACTGAAAACTAGTCATTGGATCTGCACCTGGGTTTTGGACAATATTATCAGGGTTTCCTGAAAGGCCAAAGGTGGTCAGATTCTGAGCCATTACACTTGTAGTAATGACAATTGATAAGAGTGTGATTAACTTTTTCATTGTTGTCATTTTAGAGTGTTAGACTTACTTCAAGTTGTACCCCTAAAGAAATACCGATGGTAGCATCTGTTCTCAGTTTCACTGGGTCCGAACCCCCGTTATAAGTGTCCATAGTCGCTTCAGCAATTACTGATTTTGCGCCTAATACAGCTTCAAGTGCTGCACCATTTAAGTCTATGGTAACATCAGAAGTACTTGGTGCCGTTACGACACCATTGGCATTTGGAACACCGCTAATGAGTAGATCTACTGTTTCCATATGCACTTCGTTCCAGTTCGCATCATAGAACTTGAGAGCTACGGTGGTTTCTAATGGAAGGGTGGTCGTATTGCTCATGAAGAGTTGAATACTCTGAACTTCCATGTTTTCCGGAACTGAACCACTCAAATCAAGATCATCAGCGAGGGTATCACCAAAAGCTAAACCTGTTGCCGTAATAGTGAAAGGCAACTCCATTAATAAGTCCCCTGCAATCGCACTTGTATTCGTTACAAAGTTCTCCGTACCAAATGTGGCCGTATCGTGGTTCACATTGACTGCACCACCGTATACAATACTGTCTTTAGGAAGAGTAAAGACATCTGTGATCTGGCTGTTTGTATTGTCAAAAGTTAATGTGCCAGTTTCAGTATCACCTAAAATAGTTGGATAAGGCAAGACAAAATCAGGGCCATTCAACGATGAAGCCGTTCCGTTTGCATACGAATCGAAATCTAAAGCCAATTCAATAGGAAGACCAATAGAATTAGTAATATCCATTGAGATGGATGGTTCTGAGAAGGTAATTGTTCCGTCGAAGTTCTCAAGGAAATCGACTGAAAGTGGTACAGACCCATTATCAATGGTGATAGTTTGTGTACCAAAGAATCCTTTGATGTGCCCAAATTGAAGATTGGTCATTTCAAAAGTCATATCCAAGGCATCTGAACTATCAATGGATACTTGGTTACCTGAACCAACAAGTGTCGCACTCACCGAAATAGGAAGTTTACTGTGGTCTTGTGAAGGATCAGTAGTCAAATCTAAAATGGTGTTATCCAGACTGATGGCACCCATTACTGTTTGGCCAGCAGGAATTGTAATGGTGGTATCCACTTCAACACCATTCTTATCAGATCCGGGAAATCCTATGCCTAATTCTAAATCTTCCGCTAGAGTTGAAGTGAATTCGTAATCAAAACTTGCAGTATTGAACATGAGTTCTCTTAACTCTTCACTACCACCTGTACTCAAATCGACATATTGCGTGTCGTTAGAGATATCTTGTGTAGTCAAGGCTGTAACTGCAGTGTACACAGCAAGGTCAGCAGTGCTTACATCTAAAGTCAAGGCATCTGCTGTATCAATAGCCACTGAAGTGAGTCCGGTACCCGGAGAGCTCAATGAGGTAATTTTGAATCCGATATTGTTTGGAAGCGATTTTCCAACAAGACTCTCCGTATCAGAGGCTGTACCGCCATTGGCAGCAGCATTAGATAATGCGAATGAAAGAATGGTATTGTTTGTTGTGTTGTCTACAAGGTCGACTCCCATACTTACAACAGTAGGCCAGTCATTAGTCAACGTCAGTGTCATAGAACCGTCTGAGAACGATGCACTTGTGAAAGTTCCAAATCCACCACCACCGTAAGTTCCAATATTACTCTCATTCATTGTTGGGAATGGAGCATTGCTACCGTGCGCTGAATTTATTGTGGTTAATCCTGCATCCGTGGCAACTGTCCCCAATGAAATGTCAGTATTCATGGTTACGTTGTTCACTCCGATGGTTCCCATAGAGATGGAACTAGTGGCAGGGCTTTGGGCAGGTAAAGAAATTAAATCATCAACGCTCAACGAGAAAACAGAGTCTTGTGCAACCACAAGCTTGTAGTCCATGTTGTCGTCAAAAATTAGGGAATCGTCCGGTACAAGCAGGTGGTCTAGAGTGAGGTCGATATCACCTATCGGAAGCGCAATTACTGGCTCTGCGATAATATCAACATTATCTGCACCTACAGTGTCCGTCTGACAACTTGCGAGATATAGCGAAGCTGCCAGAAGGCTTAGGAATTTTTTCATTATGAATTGGTTTTAACTATGTACGAAAGTACAAACACCGTGCCCAAAAACACGGAACATGGGTCACGCTTTCTCCAGAAAATTGGTGAGCCCTGAAAGTTGTTGGGACATGATGTAAGCTGTAAACAGCTGTTGCAATCCGCGTAGAAAGACAATGACGATCAAAATGGAATCAAAACTTGGCGACATGCCTAAAGAGTTATTGATTACTAATGAAACAATTAGCGAACTGATGATAACTAATTCGCGGAGGTTTTTGTTTGTAGCATCCCATTTCGCCGCCTTGAGTCGGTGGCTTTGTAGCTCGTCTAATTCGGCAACATTAAGGACATCAATTTTTTTTGCCAACTCACTTCCTTTGGCATGCCAAAAATCTTGTTGCCGTTTAATTTTTGAAATGACTAGCATCCATACGGCGATAATCGCCAAAGTGATAGCGCCAAATTCTGGAGATAAGTAAAGGCCAAGAAGTGTGAATAGTAGACCGGGAATGAATTGGCTCCAACCTACAAGTAAGAAGTTAATCGCTTGTACACTTTTTCCGTAGTTGACTTTTTGGATCTGTCGCTCTTCCTCGGGTGTTTCTTTTCTGAACTCTGTTAGCAAAGCAATACGCTCGCTAGCATTTGAATATTGTGCCCAGCGGCCAATGAAAAAACGAAGTGATAAAAGTACTCCTAAGCCAATGCTATAGCTCACCAAACCACTTTCAACAGCGCCGAGCGCAATTATTTCGTGTCCAAGAAAGACAGCGCGAAGCAGTGGGAGGGAGGCGAGAATAGGAAGGGTTTCGAGAATGCCTGAAAATGCCACCAAAGCCAATAGATTCTCTAATCGCATACCAGAGCTATGGTTGCGGTAGAACTTAAAGGCTAGTTTGATGGAATTTGACTTTCTCATTCCAATGCCGAATTTTTGACTATTTCGAGACCGTACCCAGCTACACCTACACGTTTGATAGGGTTATTCGTAACTAAATCGATATATTTTATTCCAAGCTGATGAATGATTTGGGCACCAATACCGAAATCACGCGCATCTTTCATGGAACCAGTAGATGTTAATTTGCCATCTTCCTTGAATTGACGAATACGCTGCAAGATTCGGTTTGCACTGCGCTCTTGATTCATGTAGATGATAGCGCCTGCACCTCTTTTCGAGATAGTGGCCAAGGCGCGTTGGAAATTAGTCGCCTCATTCGATGTTAAAGAGTGAAAAACATCATTCGCTATGCCCGCACTTTGAATACGTACGGGAACGATATCTTCCTTTTTCCATTCACCCATGGTCAATGCGATATGGACCTGTTCATTCGTCTTTTGCTCGAATGCATGTAGCGTGAAGTGGCCGTAAGGCGTATCTACCTCAGTTTTCTCTGCCAATTCGATCAAGCTCTCTTTTTCCATCCTAAAAGCCACTAAATCTTCAATACTGATGACTTTGAGCTGATGTTTTTTAGCGATTTCTCTAAGTTGGGGTAGACGTGCCATGGTACCGTCTTCATTCATGATTTCCACGATCACACCTGCAGGTGCTTTCCCGGCAAGTCGAGCTAAATCGACAGCTGCCTCTGTATGTCCTACTCGACGCAAAACGCCACCAGGCTTTGCGATAAGCGGGAAAATGTGACCCGGACGAGCCAGTTGTTCTGGTTTGATTGTAGGGTCAACGAGCGACTTTACCGTCATGTAGCGGTCGTAAGCAGAAATTCCTGTGGTACATCCTTCGCCGATACGGTCAATACTTACTGTAAATGCAGTTTTGTTTGGATCCGTATTGTTTTGAACCATAGGTGGCAAGTCCAATTCTTCAGCGCGCTGCGGTAAAATTGGTGTACAAATCAACCCACGCCCTTCAGTGGCCATAAAGTTGATCATCTCGGGCGTAACACATTCGGCTGCCGCCACAAAATCACCTTCGTTTTCACGGTCTTCATCATCTACGACGATAACAACTTTACCGTTGGCAATATCTTCTAAGGCTTCCTCTATGGTATTCAAACTCATTCTTGAATTCTTTTTGTGGGCTCCCAAACACTTGAGCTTACTCCTTTTAAATAACGAAAGTGGCCAATAAGCATTGCCGCATTCATGGCACAAAAGTAAGCGATAGGGCCATGTATCTTGAATTTAACCAACAGAAACTGAACGGGTAGAATTGCTAGTAGGACCAAGCCGTATATCTGGGTGAAAGGATTCAATATTAAGGCGAGGAGTAAAACGATAATGATATGTGGAGTAAACCAACGAAGAACCTTGTGTAAAAGGAAGGCATACCCCAAAGGCCAGAACTTTTTAAAGAGCATACTTTTAAATCTTTTCAGATTTTGAAAATTGCCCAATGATATTCTGATTTTCCTCTTGAACTCCTCGTCAAGTGACGTACTGACCTCCTCGTAACCTATGGCTTTTGGATTAAAAGCGATTTTGTAGTCATCGACCAAAAGCTGCATGGTTTGAAAGAAGTCTTCCATGAAAGTAGCTTTAGGAATAGGCTTCCACAAATTCTTGCGAATAGCATACAGGCCACCTTCCATACCCAAGCAAAATCCAAAGCACTGGCTTTCGCTTTGTCGAATGGCATTTTCCAGGTTCAAATAAGCCCCTTCAGTCTTGGCTGTATTGTTTGATGCCTTACCGCTGTAGGTCAGCGCTCCTGCTACTGCGGCAACCTTTTCGCTATGGAAAGATGCGATAAGTTGCACAATCGTATCTTCTTTGAAGATGATATTGGCATCGGTCGCAATGAGGATACTACCTGTTGCTTTTTCCGCCAAGATGTTCATGATTCCCGATTTCCCAGTGCGCTCTGTGGTTCGGTAAAGATGCAAGCTTGGGTATTTCGATTGAAGCGAGGTGATGATCTCGTCGGTACCATCGTTACTTTGATCACTGCCTATAAACACAGAGATCTTCTTAGTGTCATAGCTCGTGGCGTAGATGCTGTGAATCTTTTCCTCAATAACCTCTTTTTCGTTGTACGCAGCAAAAATTATAGAGACTTCCGGCTGGAATTCAAGATCTTGAGGACCTTGTTTTGATCTGCGAAGTCGCATCAATCGTACAGCGGGATAGAGGCCATAGGTTAACCCAATTAGGGCTACACTTATCAATGCTATATATGCTCCTAGTTGGGCCATGCGGAGAGTATTGCTTCAATGGAATTTGCGCTGCTAAATCTACGACTAATATCCTCGTGCAACGCCTTCGCGACATCCTTGGCTTTCTGGGTATCGGTACATAATCTAACCACCTGTCTGGCGAAAGATTTTGCATCATCAGCCAAAGGTAGAATATTGTCAGATCCACTATATAAGCCCTCAGCTCCTATGCTCGTTGATACCGTTGGAATACCATGACAACCGTTTTCTAGTAACTTGATTCGTACGCCGGAACCGCTGAGCAGCGGGATTACACTAACCCCGTGATTTTTAGCAAATTCTTCAGCATTAGCAACTCTTCCGTGAACAGTCACCCCAGGTAGGTTAGCATCCATTAAGTGTGAGGGCGTTTTATTGCCTGCCAAATGAAATTCAATACTTGGATCTGCAGCATGTATTAAGGGCCAAACATTCGTTAAGAACCATTCGACAGATTCAAGATTAGGTAACCAGTCTAAAGCACCCAAGAAGAAGCACTTTTTCGCTTGGATGTCTACAGACATAGATTTAGAATGAACGGATACTGGCACGAAGAACGTTTTCGTGTTGAGCGCTTCGAACCAATTCGAATCTACCGGACTAATGCTCCAAACAGCATTCACCTCTTTTGTTAATACTTCCTCGAATTTCTTCAGCCGTTGCGCTTGAAGATTCAAGTACCATTTTTTTAATGCAAACGATTCGTTTTTAGTGGTGCGCTCCCAAATGAGGTGTTCTAGATTGTGTGCACGTAAAACAACTCGTTTACCAACGCGCTGTGCATCCGAAAGGTAGTCGCCCATAAAAGCGCCTTCCAATATCACGGTATCAAAAGAGTCGCCCTCGAAGCTATTGAGCCAATGTTGAACTTTAGGCAAATGGAAACGTACCGTATGAAATGGACGTTTAGAAAAAAGCAGGTTACTCATTCCGTTAAAGACCGTAGGAGAAGTATTTGCCTCGAATGTTTTAAGGGCTATTTTCTTCAAAACGTTCTGTGGGAAATCTTGAATTTTCTTTCTATGCTTGACTGTATTGATCGCGCCATAGGTGATAGAACAATCTCCCATTTCAATTAGATTCTCTAGTAAGCGAGCCATAGCGATAGAACTTCCGTCCTTGGCAGGGTAGGGCACCTTGTTTGAAAGTATGAGAACGTTACGCATTGGCTTTGCCTTTACGCAGTTTCGACGAAATGATATTGAACCATTCACCAGAAAGCAATGCTCGATCGGTTGAAGCACTATAGGTAAGCCACAATGCAACAGGAGCTAGAATTAGAGAAGGTAGCCAACTGGCTAGCTCTACATCCATGAGCATTTCTCTACCCATTTTTTCAAATGTGGTATTCAGTATATGGAAGATTAGGAATGCGATGGTACTAATAACCAATGGCAATCCTATACCGCCTTTTCTAATGATACTGCCCAATGGGGCGCCGATAAAGAACATGATCAAAACGGCTACTCCAAGTGCATATTTCTTGTAGTACTCTATCCAATGACGCATATACATCTCTTCGCGCCAGTCCATTTCACGCTGCTGTTGGCGTAAGTAGTCAAGGTTGCTTCTCGCCAAGCGTATGGCGTTTTGTGACGCTCGTATGCGCATGCCGCTCAGCAGATTTTTCATAAGGTTGGGCTTCAATACTTCAGGCTGTCCAGTACTTATGTCGACGTAATCGAATTTGTACTTACCATTCAGGTTTTTTTCAAAGTGCGCTTGTCGATTCTTCATCTGTTCTTCAAGCGTGTCTGTCTTGGCCAATAGCTGTGACGTGTTGAGCATCATGAAGTCGCGCCTTCTAGTCTTGTAGAGGTCGTCGTTCGAAAATCCATCGAGGGGAAAGCGTATGTAGGCAGTGTCGAATGCGCTTCGTGCCCACGGCATTTTTCGGCGCTCAGCTCTGTCTTTCTTGACAATATCTTCATAGGTTGATCCCTCGTGTAGCTCTATTTCTAAATACCTGCTGCCACCAACAGTTCGCATGATGCCAGAGGCGGCTGTAAGTACTTTGTGATTTCCCTTTTTATTTTCCTTGTGATCATAGATGTAGATATCCCGGAGTAATTGCTCTTCGTCGCCTTCTTTTTCGCCTATTTTGATGCTATATCCTTCAAATCCATTGTAGAAGATACCTGGCGTGATATGAAATGCAGGTTTACTTTTTGAGATGTTGACCAATAAACTTTGCCCTTTTAAATTGGCCACAGGAATGACATTATTGTAAAAGAAAAAGGCACCTAAGGCGATTAGAATATTTAAGACTATCAAGGAACGGATACCGCGAAATAAGGAGATGCCTGAGCTCTTCATAGCAGCCATCTCGTAATGCTCGCCAAAATTGCCAAAGGTCAGAAGGGAGGCGAACAGAACACTTACCGGAAGGGCAAACGGCACTACACTCGCTGCCCAGTAGAACATAAGTTCAAGGATGGTATACCATGCTATCCCTTTGCCGGCAAGATCGTCGATGTACTTCCAGACCATCTGCATCAAAAAGAAAAAAACCATGATTCCTATGGTAGGAATCAATGGTTTTATAAAGCTTCTTAAGACGTATAGGTCTAGTTTATTCATCTCTAAAGTCGGTAATACCCTGAGAATTCTGCACTGTTGATATCAAACATAGATGCATCTAGCGCTGTATTCACTTGGTAAGTATCTACCGTAAATATGTTATTGGACCCGTTGTTGCCGAATTGTGTGTAATTGTCAAGCAACATGGTGTTCATATTTACGCCGATTAAAATTTCCTTCACTTCTTCGCTAGTAACGGGTTTCAGTCGGATGTATTGTATGGTTTTGCCTTTTTCCGTGGCTCTTCCCGCCATTTTATAGCTGTAACCGTTCTGATAATTTTTGAGAATGTCGGCCGGCGCTAGACTTGTTTCTTCATCCGTAGCAGCAACTTCGATCTCTTCGTCTTCTGGATAGATGAGATATGCTTTAGAACCGTCTGACAAAAACTCAAAGGCATCTGTCTTTACACGAACCTTCTGGCCGATTGCGAAGAGCTCACCGTTGGAACTGCGCTTTTTCATGCCACCGTTACTCGGCACTTCGATAGTATTGGTAAAAGTGATGTGTTGTGTCTCCAGTGCGAGCGTGCTCTCATACACTTGGTTCAACAACTTTTTAGCCTCTTCGTGACTTTGTCCAAAAGTCAAAAATGGAAGTAGTAGTAGGGCGATAATTCTCATGTGGCGCAATTTACGCATCTCCTTTCAATTTCTGTTCCAATGCGAACTCATCAGGAACTAAAACTTGTCTTGCTTTAGATCCTTCAAAAGGACCCAAGATCCCAGCAGCTTCTAATTGGTCCACAATTCGACCTGCTCGATTGTAGCCTAGCTTGAGTTTACGTTGTATCATAGAAGTAGACCCTTGCTGGGTTGCGACTACTAAACGCGCGGCATCTTCAAAGAGTACATCGCGGTCTGACGGATCAATATCACCAACACCGCCGCCTTCTTCACCGACATATTCAGGAAGTTGATAAGCCGTAGGGTAGGCCTGCTGATTTCCAATGAAGTCACAGATTTCTTCGACTTCCGGGGTGTCGACAAAGGCACATTGGAGACGAATTAAATCGGACCCTTGAGAGAAAAGCATATCTCCTTTTCCAATGAGCTGATCCGCACCTCCTGCATCCAAAATGGTCCTAGAATCAATCTTCGAGGTAACACGGAAGGCAGCACGGGCAGGGAAGTTCGCTTTGATGATACCTGTAATTACATTCACCGAAGGGCGCTGCGTAGCAACAATCAAGTGAATACCAATGGCACGTGCAAGCTGTGCAAGTCGGGCAATAGGCATCTCAACCTCCTTACCGGCGGTCATGATAAGATCGGCAAACTCATCAATCACCAGCACGATGTAAGGCAGGAAACGGTGTCCCTCCTCAGGATTCAATCGGCGCGAAATGAACTTCGCATTGTATTCTTTGATGTTACGAACCATGGCAGATTTCAATAGCTCGTATCGATTGTCCATTTCAATACAGAGGCTGTTCAAGGTATTTACCACTTTGGTTGTATCAGTAATGATGGCTTCGTCAGAATCTGGTAGTACAGCGAGGTAATGACGTTCAATCTTGTTGTACAGAGTCAATTCCACCTTCTTCGGGTCCACCAACACAAACTTGAGTTGAGAGGGGTGTTTCTTGTACAACAAAGACGTTAGTATGGCATTCAAACCCACAGACTTACCCTGACCTGTAGCGCCAGCCATCAACAAGTGCGGCATCTTGGCGAGATCAAAAACAAAGTTTTCGTTGGTAATGGTACGTCCCATAGCCACTGGTAACTCCATATCGGCTTGTTGAAAGCGCTTGCTTGAAATAACCTGCTTCATGCTCACCATCTGTGGCTTAGCATTGGGTACTTCGATACCAATAGTTCCTTTGCCAGGGATTGGGGCGATGATTCGAATGCCCAATGCTGCAAGGCTTAGGGCAATATCGTCTTCAAGATTTTTGATTTTGGAAATACGAATACCCGCTGCTGGAACAATCTCATAGAGTGTCACCGTTGGGCCAATGGTCGCTTTAATCTCCTTTATCTCAATGTTGTAGTTTCTTAAAGTGTCTACAATATTATTCTTGTTCTTCTCTATCTCCTCCTTATCAAATTTGATTTGACCGTCGCCGTATTGTTGAAGTAAATCAATGCCAGGAAGTCTGAATCTGCTCAAATCAAGGGTAGGATCATATTCTCCAAAGTCCTTGACCTTTTGGTTGATTTCTTTTTTGGTCGCCTCCTCTTCCTTATGCACCTCGACTTTAACATCAAACTCATCCGTTTTTTGAGCAGGATCATTTGAAACGAGAACTTCGCTAGTTTCAGGTTGTGGGGCCAATTCAACCTTCAGTTCTTCCTCCGGCTCATTTTCAACCAACTCGGTCTTAATAACAGGCTCGGGAATAGACTCCTCCTGGTCAAAAGAAACTGTTTGTACCGATTCTTCTTCTTCTTCAGCCATGGCGCTGCCTACAGCATCTTCTTGCAGTGCGCTAGGATCGGCAGCCCTTGATGGAAATTTCAATTGGCTCACCTTAAAAGTGGCAATAACATACAGTGCGGCACAACCAATCAACAACAGGTAAATGCCCACTGCGCCTAACTTTAAACCTAAAAGATGGGCAAGGTAGTAGGCTGTAATCCCTCCCAATACAGTTGGGTGGCTCGAGACAAGTGTAGAAATAAGCACACTAATAAGTAGCCCAGTAATGATGACATGATTTAATAAACCAACAGGCTTGAATCTTCGAAACTCAAAAGCGTATCGCAATCCCATGGCAAAGACATAAAACGCTACCAAGAATCCCGCTACACCAAAACCACGAAGCATTAAAACCCAGCCAATGCTATGCCCTAGAGTTCCAAAAAGATTTCGAGCGACAACGTCTTGTAGCGCCTCATTATTGGCGGTGTTTAAACTAAAATCTGCGGACCAATTCCAAAGAAAACTCAACTGTGCGAAGAATAGAAAGGCGCCAATAAAGACGAGCATTACCCCTAAGAAGATTTTCGTTGTAGGGTCGTCAGATACTTCTTTTACGCCAAGACTTGCCTGCTTGATTGCTCCAACAATTTTAGGAGGATTATTCTTTTTGGACGCGGTTTTTCTCTTGGCCATAGTTTCAATTGTAGTACTATCAAAAATAATTGGTTAGGCGTTAGTAAAAGCGCCTAGTTTCATAGCGTTATCAACACTTTTCATCTATTTTTGTCGTCCATTAACCCATCACATGCAAATACACCCAAATATTAAATCAGAGTACGGAAGATTAAGATCTGTAATGGTTGGAATCGCCCGTAAAATGGGCCCTAAACCAGCCATAGAAAATTGTTACGACGCTAGAAGTAGAGAAAGCGTAGAATTAGGAACGTATCCAGAGATGGAAGATTGCATGGTACAATTGAATTCCTTAGTGGAGAAGCTTGAGTCGCTCGGGGTGGAAGTGCTGCGTCCAGATGTACTCGATGCAACCAATCAAGTGTTCACAAGAGACATCGGTTTTGTCATCGACGACCAGTTTATTTTGCCAAATGTTATTGAAGATCGAGCAAGTGAGGTAAAAGCAATAAACGCCCTTTTGGACAGAATACCTTCTTCAAACATCATTATGATGCCGAGCGGTTGTTACGCAGAAGGAGGCGATGTTATTGTGCATGAGCGCTATGTCTTTGTAGGCTTAAGCAACGAGGCAACCTTCAATAAATATAAAACGGCAAGGACCAATGAAGCAGGATTAGACTATCTTCAAGATGAGTTTCCAGCCTACGATTTCAAAGGTTTTGAACTCCTGAAGAGCGATGTAGATCCTCGCAAGGGCTCGTTGCATTTAGATTGTGCCTTCCAACCTTTGGGCGATGCACTATTGCTCGCGCCTCATCTTTTCAAGAATGCAGCTGATGTAATATGGATTGAATCCCATTTCGGCACGGATAATATTTTCTACTGCACCGATGATGAAGCCTATGATCTTCATACTAACGTTTTTAGCATCGGGCCTAAAGAAGTCTTGATTAGTGCGGCGGCGGGTAGATTGAAGAATTGGCTAGAAGAAAGAAGCTATACTGTCCACACAATTACTTACGATGAAATTGTGAAGATGGGCGGTTTGTTACGTTGTAGCACCATGCCATTAGAACGCGAGGAATAATGACGAAGAACGCTACAAATACCATTCTCATGGTTCGTCCTATTCGGTTCGGGATGAATGCTCAAACTGCGGTTGACAATTTCTACCAGCAGCAGGATGCTGCAACTGATGCTGCTCTTGACAATGCCAAGGCACAAGCCGAATTCGACACCTTTGTTTCCAAGCTTCGTACTGCAGGCGTTGAAGTATTGGTCGTTCAAGACGACGAGCAGCCACATACTCCGGACAGCATCTTCCCGAACAACTGGATTAGTATGCACGAGGACGGCTGTGTGGTGCTCTATCCAATGAAAGCAGAGAATAGGAGGTTAGAGCGCCGCTCAGATATTGAAGAAGTACTCACTAAAGCGGGTTTTGTCATTGGTGAAGTATTGGATGTGTCAGATGCTGAAGAGCAGGGTGCCTTCTTGGAGGGAACCGGTTGTATCATTTTTGATCACGACCAAAAAATCGCCTATATGGCGCGAAGTCAACGTGCTGATGAGCATTTGTTTGAAGAAATCTGTGGCCGATTCGAGTACCAACCCGTAGTGTTTAGCGCCTTCCAAGACACTCCGGAAGGTCGCAAGCCCATCTACCATACCAATGTACTCATGTGTATGACGGATAAATACGCGGTCCTCTGTCTAGATGCTATAGATGACCTGGTAGAACGCAAGATGGTCACCAATACAATACAGGAAAGTGGAAAAAAGGTGATCGAGATCTCAGAAGCCCAAAAGCACCAATTTGGTGGAAATATGCTTTTGGTGAAGGGAGGAGGAGATGCCTTACATTTGGTAATGAGCACAAGTGCATTCAATTGTCTCACTAATGCACAGAAAGCACAAATAGAGGGGTACCATAAAATTCTTCACTCAGACCTTACAACCATAGAAACTCTTGGCGGGGGAAGTGCAAGATGCATGCTCGCTGAAATATATTTGCCAAAACAACAGTAGCTCATGAGCTTAGAACAAAACATAGGGTCAGTAATTCACGAACTATACGGGGTAGAAGCCTCGGTGGAATTACAAGAAACCAGAAAGGAATTTGAAGGCGACCTCACATTGGTCGTTTTTCCGTTTGTAAGAGCCGCTAAAAAAGCACCAGAAATGGTGGCCAATGAGATTGGAGAAAAGCTCTTAGAATCAGGTGCTGTTACTGCATTTAATGTGGTGAAGGGATTCTTGAATCTAAGTTTAGATAGAGGCAGTTATGTCTCTGATTTTGAATCGTTTGTCGGATCTAAAAACCTAGGTCTACCATCGCCTGCAAGCAAAGGTAAATACATTGTTGAATACAGCTCTCCTAACACCAACAAACCGTTGCACCTCGGCCACATCAGGAATAACCTCTTAGGGTATTCGGTAAGCCAGATTTTGAAGGCAAACGGTGTGGATGTTGTGAAAGTTCAGATCATTAATGATAGAGGGATTCACATCTGTAAGTCGATGCTGGCTTGGCAAGAGTACGGTAATGGTGAGACTCCTCAGAGCAGTGGGCTCAAAGGCGATCATCTCGTGGGTAAATACTACGTGAAGTTCGATCAGGTGTATAAGGCGGAAATCAAGGAATTGGTTGCTGGTGGTATGTCTGAAGAATTGGCCAAGAAGCAAGCGCCTTCGCTTCTAAGAGCCCAAGAAATGTTGCTAAAATGGGAGCAGGGCGATGAGGAAGTGGTAGACCTATGGAAAACCATGAACGGCTGGGTATACGACGGTTTTAATACTACCTACACGAAACTCGGGGTAGATTTTGATAAGAATTACTACGAAAGCAATACCTACGTTCTTGGAAAGGACGATGTGATGAAGGGCCTTGAAAAAGGGGTGTTTTATCAGAAAGAAGACGGGTCAGTGTGGATTGACCTAGAAGATGAAGGTTTGGACCACAAGCTTGTGCTACGAAGCGACGGTACTTCGGTGTATATGACGCAAGACATCGGAACCGCTATTCAACGATTTGTAGATTTCGATGCCGAGGGAATGACCTACGTTGTGGGTAATGAGCAAGATTACCACTTCAAGGTATTGTTCATCATCTTAAAGCGTTTGGGCTATAGTTGGGCAGATAAGCTGCATCACTTGAGCTATGGGATGGTTGATTTGCCAACGGGTAAAATGAAATCGCGTGAGGGAACCGTAGTCGATGCCGACGATCTTATTGACAGTATGGTGGCCGATGCAGCGTCCATTTCTATGGAGTTGGGCAAACTAGATGGCCTTAGTGAGGATGAGCAAATGCAGTTGTTTACAACCCTAGGATTGGGTGCTTTGAAATACTTTATCCTCAAGGTTGATCCGAAGAAGCGCATGCTGTTTAATCCGGCTGATAGTATTGATTTCAATGGACATACAGGTCCTTTCATTCAGTACACCTATGCTCGTATACAGAGCTTGCAGCGCAAAGCAGAAGGTGCATATAACGAATCTTGGTCTGACATTACTCCGAATGAAGATGAAGTGACTTTGATCAAGGCCATCCTCGATTTCCCAGATATGGTGAATAAGGCAGCGGCGAATTTGAGTCCTGCAGTCCTAGCGAATTATACGTACGAGTTGGTGAAGAAGTACAATGGCTTCTATCAAAACAACAGCATTCTTCGTGCTGAGAATGATAAAACCATCACCTTCCGTTTGGCGTTAAGTAAAGCAGTAGGAGAGGTAGTTAAAGAATCCATGAATTGCTTGGGCATCCAAGTACCGAATAGAATGTAATATGAGTAGTGAAGTAAGAGGCCTAGAGCCACAATCCGTTTGGAACCATTTTGCAGATTTGAACGCCGTACCACGTCCTTCTAAAAAGGAAGAACGTGTTATCCAGTTCATGGTCGATTTTGGAAATTCCTTGGGCCTACCTACAGAAGTAGATCACATCGGAAATGTATTTATCCGTAAACCCGCCACAGCAGGTATGCAAGATCGTACACCTGTAGTTCTTCAGGCGCACCTTGATATGGTGCACCAAAAAAATAACGATACAGACTTTGATTTCGATACTCAGGGTATTGACATGTATGTTGATGGTGATTGGGTAAAAGCACGTGGAACAACCTTGGGTGCGGATAACGGTATGGGCGTAGCCTATATCATGGCTGTTTTGAGTTCTACGGATATTCCACATCCAGCTATAGATGCGTTGTTTACTATAGATGAGGAGACGGGTATGACGGGTGCTCTAGAGCTCAAAGGCGGTATGCTGAACGGGAAGATCCTCTTGAACATTGATACTGAAGACGACGATGAATTAACCATCGGTTGTGCTGGAGGTATCGATATCAATGCTTCTCGTAAAGTGAATATGGAGCCTTCTCCTGAAGATGCTACGGCCTTCGAACTGGTGGTTCGTGGTTTAAGTGGTGGACACAGTGGTATGGATATCCACAAAGGCTTAGGTAATGCTAATAAGTTGATGAATAGAGTGCTGGACCGTCTTGGAGAGACTGTTCGTTTAGCTTCTTTAGACGGTGGCGGTCTTCGCAATGCAATACCTCGTGAGAGCGTAGCTGTAGTAGTAGTTCCAAATACTCAAATAGATGCTTTTGAAAACATCTTGGGCGAGGTTGGTGCTGAGCTCATTGCAGAACATGGTACGACGGATCCGAATCTGGAATTGGCTTGGGAAGAAATAGATGACCCGCTAGAGGTTGTAAGTAAAGAGTTTCAGAGTGCTTTAGTCACTGCATTGTACGCCAACCCGAACGGTATTTACCGCATGTCTCCGGACATCGAAGGACTTGTTCAAACCTCGAACAACACGGCGCGTGTTCTTTTAAAGGACGGTGAGTTAACTATACTTTGTCTAACGCGTAGTTCGGTGGAAAGTGAAAAAATGGATTTAGCGCGTGCCATTGCTCGAAACTTTGAGTCCATTGGCTGTGCTGTAGAGTGTACCGGGTCCTACCCAGGTTGGACGCCAAATCCAAAGAGCGCCATTCTAACAACAATGACAGATTTGTACCGTAAGCTCTTTAACGGAGAGCCACGCGTAAATGCTTGTCATGCAGGTTTAGAGTGTGGTATACTTGGAACCAACTATCCTGAAATGGAGTTGATTTCGTTTGGGCCAAACATTCGTGGTGCGCACAGTCCAGACGAAAAAACACAGATTTCATCCGTGAAAAAGAGCTGGGAGTTTTTCCTGGCAACATTAGAAAACATTCCAAACGTAGACTGATATGTTTGATAATTTAAGTGACCGCCTAGAAGGCGCGTTTAAGGTATTACAAGGGAATCATAAGATTACCGAACTCAACATTGCGGACAGCGTAAAGCAGATTCGACGCGCGCTCGTGGAGGCTGATGTTAGTTTTAAAATTGCTAAGCAGTTTACCAATGATGTAAAAGCGAAAGCGCTTGGTTCTGGTGTACTCACAGCGGTGAAGCCTGGTCAGGCTATGGTGAAGATCGTCCGTGATGAGATGGCCGAGCTGATGGGCGGGCAAGCTGAAGGCTTGAATTTGGCAGGTAAGCCGGCAGTTATTCTTATGGCCGGTCTGCAAGGTTCGGGTAAGACTACCCACAGTGCGAAATTGGCCAATTACCTAAAGAACAAGAAAACGAAAAAGCCGTTGTTAGTTGCCTGTGATGTGTATCGTCCAGCAGCAATCAATCAGCTTCACGTACTAGGGGAGCAGTTGGGCATCGAGGTATTCTCGGAAGAAGGCAATCAAGATCCTGTAAGCATCGCTACCAACGCTTTGGCTCATGCGAAAAGTAATGGTCACAATGTAGTGATCGTGGATACAGCAGGTCGTTTGGCCGTGGATGAGGAGATGATGGCCGAGATTGGCAATATCCACAAGGCTATTGCTCCGTCAGAGACCTTGTTCGTCGTGGATTCTATGACGGGTCAAGATGCCGTGAATACTGCTAAAGCCTTTAATGAGGTGCTGAATTTTGACGGTGTTATCCTGACGAAATTAGACGGTGATACCCGCGGTGGTGCGGCACTTACGATTAAAAGTGTCGTGAATAAACCCATCAAATTCATTGGTACGGGAGAAAAAATGGAGGCGCTAGACGTGTTCCATCCTGACCGCATGGCGGACCGTATTCTCGGTATGGGTGATGTGGTTTCCCTGGTAGAGCGTGCTCAAGAACAGTTTGACGAGCAAGAGGCTCGTAAGATGAGCAAGAAAATCGCTACCGATTCATTTGGTTTCGACGACTTTATGAATCAGATCCAGCAAATCAAGAAGATGGGGAACATGAAGGACCTCATGGGAATGATTCCAGGTATGGGTAAAGCCATGAAGAATATTGATATTGATGACGATGCCTTTAAGCACATTGAAGCGATGATTAACAGCATGACTTTAGCAGAACGTCAGCAGCCTGATATCATCAACGGTTCCCGTAGAAAGCGCATTGCTATGGGTTCGGGGCGCACAGTCCAAGACGTAAACAACCTGCTCAAGCAGTTTGGTGATATGCGCAAAATGATGAAGATGATGCAAAGCGGCGGCGGGCGTCGTGGAATGATGAACATGATGCGCGGTATGCGCTAAAGACATAAACTATGGTAGTTTTAGACGGAAAAGCAACATCGGCACAGATTCGAGCAGAATTGGCCGAAAAAGTAAAAGGACTCAAAGCAGAAGGGAAGAAAGTCCCGCACTTAGCCGCCATCTTGGTAGGAGAGGACGGTGCTTCTCGTACGTATGTGAATGCGAAAGTTCGCGATTGTGAAGAGGTTGGTTTTGGTTCAACACTGATCAAGCTTCCTGCAGAAACCACTGAGGCTGAGCTGTTAAAAGCCATTAATAAGCTCAATAACGACGAGGATATCGATGGATATATCGTTCAGTTGCCGTTGCCAAAGCATATTGATGAAACTAAAGTTCTCCTCGCGGTTGACCCGAAGAAAGATGTTGATGGTTTCCACCCGGAAAACGTTGGTAAAATGACGCTAAACCTTCCAACTTACATCCCTGCTACTCCGCAGGGTATTGTTGAGATTCTTCGTAGATACAACGTACCAACGGAGGGTAAGGACTGTGTAGTTATTGGTCGTAGCCATATTGTAGGTTCTCCGATGTCTATCCTGCTAAGCCAGCACAATTACCCGGGTAACTGTACTGTCACGCTTTGTCATTCAAGAACTAAGAATCTAAAAGAGGTTTGCCAAAAGGCTGATATCATCGTTGCAGCTTTGGGGCGTCCAGGATTTGTGACTGAAGATATGGTCAAGGAAGGGGCTTGTGTTATAGATGTGGGTATTACCCGTGTAGATGACCCTACGAAGAAAAGCGGTTTCAGATTGTTAGGCGATGTGGATTATGACGCCGTAGCGCCTAAGTGTAGCTTCATTACGCCTGTACCAGGTGGTGTAGGTCCAATGACCAGAGCTGCGCTTATGATGAATACGATGAAAGTAACCGAATTGTCTTAAATCGTTTGAAGGACATAACCACATCTCAGAGTTACAGTAGCGCCGACGTGCGTAATGGATTCGTGGTGCCCTTGATGGAGGAATTTTACACCATCCAAGGGGAAGGTGCGCATACTGGTAAAGCGGCTTATTTTGCTCGCATTGGCGGTTGTGATGTAGGCTGTCACTGGTGTGATGTCAAAGAGAGTTGGAATCCAGATACACACCCACCTACGCCCATTTCAAGCATTGTAGCCAATGCCAAGAAGTATAGCGATACCATCGTTGTAACGGGTGGTGAACCGCTTACATGGGACATGAATCCCTTGGTAGATGCGCTCCATGAAGTCGGGATGAAAGTTCATGTTGAGACCAGTGGTGCTTATCCATTGACCGGGAACTGGGATTGGATTTGTTTAAGTCCAAAAAAAACGGCTCCTCCAAAACAAGAATATTACGACTCCGCCGATGAATTAAAGGTGATTGTGTACAATCAGAACGATTTTAAATGGGCCGAGGAGCACGCGGAAAAAGTAGGAGAGAAGTGTGCATTGTTTTTACAACCAGAATGGAGCAAACGAGAAGAGATGATGCCCCACATTGTAGATTACGTCATGAAGCATCCGCGATGGAAAGTAAGCCTACAGACCCATAAATATTTGAACATTCCATAAAGCATGGCGATTACAACGGACATAGATAAGGCCGTTCAACTTTTGCTTGAAGGAGCATTGGTAGCATTGCCTACAGAAACAGTTTACGGATTAGGTGCTAATGCTCTTGATATCAAATCGGTAGCTAAGGTGTTCGAAGCGAAAAACAGACCTTCTTTTGATCCGTTAATCGTTCATGTAGCCTCCATTGAACAGGCTCAAGAAGTGGCTGAATTAAACGAGGCTGCAGTAGCACTATTTAAACAGTTTAGTCCGGGTCCATTAACCCTAGTATTGCCGAAAAAAGATACTGTACCCGATTTGGTGACTTCAGGGCACCCAACGGTAGCCATTCGTATTCCCAATCATCCTATGACCCTCGAAGTCATCCGAAAAAGCGGATTATGTATCGCTGCACCTAGCGCAAATCCATTTGGTTACACCTCCCCAACGACCGCTGCTCATGTTCAGGAGCAACTCGGTGACAAGATAGACGCTATTCTAGACGGAGGTCCTTGTGGCATTGGATTAGAAAGCACTATTGTCAACCTGTGCGGAGATCCGCGTGTTTTGCGCTTGGGAGGATTGGCATTAGAGGAGCTGGAATCTGTACTCGGGGCTCTAGAAGTTCAAACGAGTTCCTCGAATCCGAAAGCGCCTGGAATGCTTAGCGCTCATTACAATCCTGGTGTTAGTGTGCGACTCTTTTCCAACAAACAGGAATTGATCGATCACTATAATGGTGTTGATAACTCTAAAACGGGAGTGCTTATCATGGGCGAGGGTCTTGAAGGCTCAACAGTGTTCAATTTGAGTCAATCTGAAAACGACGTAGAAGCGGCATCTCGCTTATTTACTGGCTTGAGAGCGCTACGTGACATGGGATGTACGGAAATATGGACACATTATTTGCCGGAAAAAGGCTTGGGACGTGCCATAAATGATCGCTTGAAACGGGCAGCGAATTAATCATTTCGATTAAGGGGTTTATTCACCCTTTATTTCTTGAGCTTTTAGTATTTTGTTCCTCATGAACAGAACACTACTCGCAATCTTCCTATTCTTAGGGACATACCTTAATGGTCAGATACGTGGAACCGTCTTTGATGATAAGAAAGAGCCTATCATCGGTGCTTCGGTACGTGTGGTACTCAATGGAGAATTGAGCAACATAGGAACTGTTACAGATTTCGATGGTGCTTGGTCGTTGGATATCTTTAATTATCCAGTTCAAGTTGAAGTGAATTCTATGGGATTCGCTACACAACGCGTGGTAATACAGAATGCTTCTCCAGTTCGCATCACATTGAAACCGGACCGCAATGTCTTGAAGGAGGTAAGTGTGGTTCAACAACGATTAAGTGAACAACAAGAAAAGAGTGCTCTTACTGTCGAGAGTATGGATGCACTGGCCATTAAAGAAAGCCCTAGTGTTAGCTTTTACGATCACCTTGGAACACTGAAAGGAGTGGACTTAACTTCCGCAAGTATTGGATTCAAAATCATTAATACGCGCGGTTTCAACAGTACCTCTCCTGTAAGGTCACTTCAGCTCATTGACGGTGTGGATAACCAGAGCCCTGGTCTAAACTTCTCTTTAGGAAACTTTTTGGGTGCGCCTGATCTCGATATCATGTCCGTGGATGTTATTGCCGGAGCAAGTACTGCATTTTACGGTCCATCTGCTTTTAACGGTGTCATCTCAATGACTACCAAAGATCCTTTTGTCTTTACAGGTATTAGTTCTAGTCTTAAGGTAGGGGAGCGTAACCTGACAGAATTAAGTGTTCGCTGGGCAGACAAAGTCAATGATAAGTTCGCCTACAAAATCAATCTCTTTGCATTAAGAGCAGACGATTGGCAGGCCGAGAACTACGATCCTACTGATGTTAGCGCCGACGATGCTTTGAATCCAGGTGGATATGATGCTGTAAATCGTTACGGTGATGAAGAATACTGGGATGCAGGGGGAGATGTTAAAGGATACCCGGGACTGGGAAGATTCTACCGTCCAGGTATTGAAGAAAAACACCTGGTAGATTACGATACTGAAAACCTCAAATTGACCACGGCACTTCATTACAAGTTCAATGACAATGTACGAGGCATCTACGCAATGAACTTTGGTGCAGGTACTACCGTCTATCAAGGGGATAATAGATACAGTCTGAAGGATATTCTATTCCTTCAAAACCGCATAGAGCTTCGTGAAGAAACGGGTAAGTGGTTTTGGCGTGCATATTCAACTCACGAGGATGCAGGCAATAGTTATGATGCATATTTCACTGCGCTTCGCATGCAAGACAGTATTGTACCGGACCAGTTTTACAGCAATCAATACCGCACTATGTGGTACATCTTTAACAGACCGCAGGTAAGAGCGCTGCCAGATTACCCCTCTAATACATTGAGTAACGCAGACTTTGAGGCAGAGATGCAAAACGTTATTGCGAACAACAGGGACTTCTTTAACCAACTTCACGATACAACCAATGCCATTGTGATGAGTTTCATGGAGGCGGTTTACGGTTATTCTGTTGTGAATTATTTAAAGCCGGGTACAACGGAGTTCAATGAGCTAAAAGGACATATTACTTCTACATTATTTACCGAAGGCGGGAGTCGATTCTACGATAAAAGTGCACTATACCACAGTCAAGGTGAACGCACTTTTGATACTGATGCGGGTCAATTTAGAGTGGGTGGTAATGTTCGACTCTATACCCCAAATAGTGCAGGTACCATCTTTAGCGATACCGGAGATGTCGTAATACGGAACTACGAAGCCGGTATTTATGGCGGTTGGGAACAATTCTATTTGGATGAAAGACTGAAGACCAGTGTTACAGCCCGTTTAGATAAAAACCAAAACTTCCAGCCATTGGTGAGTCCAGCGGCATCTGTTGTCTACAAGGCTAATGAAAATCATACATTCCGTTTCAGCTTAAGCAGCGCAATTCGAAACCCTACACTGGCAGATCAATATTTGAATTACAATGTAGGTCGAGCAGTACTGTTAGGTAATCTTGACGGGTTCGATTCACTCGTAACCCTGGATAATATTGTCGACTACCTCGCAAAGCCAGGAAACGAACGTTTGACGCACGATTTTGGCTATTTCGATGTGGATGCAATTCGCCCCGAGAGAGTACGAACTGCTGAAGTAGGGTGGAGAGCCACCTTGTTTGAGCGTGTTTTTGTTGACGCTAACTATTACTACAGCAACTACAACGATTTCATCGGCTACATCATCGGTGCAAAGATCGTGGAAGGTACGACGGCTATCGACCGACTGAAAGAGCTCCAAGTATACCGTGTAGCGGCCAATGCGACCGAACAGGTTACTACCCAAGGCTTCTCAATAGGATTAAACACATTTATTGGTGATTACCACAGTCTTAGTGGTAATTACAGCTGGAACAAACTTACATCGGCGGTAAACGACCCCATTGTACCAGCCTTCAATACACCTGAGCACAAATTCAATATTGGATGGAATTTGAGAAACTATCCAATCAAGAATGACAAGGATAAATTGCTGGGTGCAGGTGTGAATTACAAATGGGTAGAAGGATTCTTGTTTGAAGGTTCGCCTCAATTTACAGGAAGTATTCCTTCTTATGGTTTAGTAGATGCGCAGTGCTCCTTGACCCGTAACCATTTGATCAATAACAAGAAAACAACTGTTACGTATAAAATAGGTGCTAGTAATGCACTGAATAACAAAGTGTATCAAGTATTTGGAGGGCCTTTAGTAGGGAGGTTGGCCTATCTAAGTATTCAAATTAATTAACCCCCCTTCAAAACCTTGCTTATGAAAAAGACTTTACTTTTTATTTGCGCGCTTTTGATGTCGTCAAGTGTATTCGCACAGCGCTACACGACTCCAATCTTTAGCGAAGCTGACGTAGTAACGTCAACGAACGTAGCGTACGGTGTAAACTTTAACCCGTACATCGATTCTGCCTTATTGGGCGGAACAAATCTTCAACCATTGCAGGCAGATTTTTACATGCCTTCTCCAGCAGTTGATACGGCAACGGATCGTCCAGTTGTTATTGTATGGCATACAGGATCTTTCATTCCTAAAGGACTCAACGGTTCACCACTAGGAACGAAAGAAGATAGTGCCGTTGTGGAAATGTGTACTCGATTCGCAAGAATGGGTTATGTGGCTGTTGCTGCTTCTTACCGTTTAGGTTGGTTGGCAAACAGCACGAACCTTGATTTGCGTCGTGGTACCAACCTGCTTGCAGTGTATTACTCCATCCAGGATGCCAAATCTTTGGTGCGTTACTTGAACCTTACTCAAGTGGGGGCGGGTAACCCTTACGGTATTAATGCTTCTAACACGATTATGGTAGGACAAGGCTCTGGTGGATACATCACCTTTGCATATGCTACCATCGACAAGCATTCTGAGGTGACTGTACCTTCGAAATTCCAATACCAAGATACCATCGGTATGTTCGGTGGCACTGTGACTGTAGGGGATCCATATGTAGATACTTCAGTTGTAGGTGATATTGACGGCTACGGTGGTCAAGTTACCGTTACTGGTCAAAACACATTAGGTCTTCCTACAATGGACTACAGTTCTCCAGGACGTAACTACGTGAACCACGCAGGTATGCCAGATGACGTATTGATGGTGATCAATATGGGTGGTGCTCTAGGTGACGGTGCTTGGTTGGAGCAAGGTGATGTTCCAATGTTGAGTATCCACAGCAAGTTTGACTTCTTTGCACCTTACGATACAGGTATGGTATACGTACCTATTGGTCAGCAATTCTTCCCGGTTGTTAGTGTTACGGGTTCTTACGGTGCTATTAAGGCAGCGAACGGATTCGGTAACAACGATGTATTCTTGAATGAGAACTACACGGATCAGATTTGGGTTGATGAGCAAAGTACCAACCCAACCGGTGAAGAGTGTATTTACACTGTCGAGATTCCACCAACAAATGCACTTCAACCATGGGTTGTAAATACAGCACCATGGAACTGGTATGATCCAAATGACCCTTACGCTTCTCAGAACCCTGCAAATCCAAATAACGCAGCTACTTCGCAAGCTTGGATTGATACAGTAATGGCCTTTATCGTACCACGTATGGCAACTGTACTTCAGGCGGAAGGTGTTCCAGCTGGAATTCAGGAGTTTGATTTAGAAATGAAGGTATATCCGAACCCTTCTTCAACTGGTTTGATGAATGTGGTTACTGCAAATAATGTAGCTATTGAAACGCTAACGGTATTCGATATTACAGGACGTGTAGTTGTTCAAAAGCAAGGCCTTGGCAATGCGACAGAACTGGATCTTACGGCATGGAATTCAGGGGTATATATCCTCAAAGTAGAGACGGAGCAAGGAGCTGCGGTTCGAAGAATTACTGTGAAGTAATCTCCTCATAACTTTTAGTTATCCCCGCCTTGCAGGCGGGGATTTTTTTTGCCCTAATTTTGATGCTTCTTAGACAACAAGTATGATCAATTATCAAGGGGATATTATCGAGCTGAACGCATTGCCTGTTCAAGACGTGAAAAGAGCTACGATGTACGGAGATGCCGTGTTTGAAACCATCCGCATGCGCGATAATAAGTTGTTATTTGTCGAAGATCACTACTTCCGTTTGATGGCCAGTATGCGAATCCTTCGAATGCCTATACCGATGGAGTTTACCCCGGAATTCTTCGTTGACGAAGCCAACAGGTTAGCTGAAGAAGTAGCAGTAACCGATGGACGATTGAGACTACAGGTCGTTCGTAAATCTGAAGGTAAGTATACGCCTGATGATAACAACGAATGCGTTTGGTGGATGGAACTTGAAGAATTGAGTTCTCAAGATTATACCTGGACATCGAAAGGATTGAAGGTTGATCTATTTAAGGACCATTACATTCAGCCGGGTCTCTTGTCTACATTGAAATCTTCCAATTCACTGCCGTACGTCCTTGCGGGCATTTTTGCCAAGGAAAATGGTTTTGATGCAATGCTATTGGTAAATGATAAAAAGATGTTAGTCGAGGCAAACGCGGCCAATGTCTTTGTCTTAAAGGACAATATTTTAAAGACTGCTCCTTTGGAAGATGGACCATTGAGAGGCGTGTTCAGAAAGAATCTAATTGGCTGGGCCAAAGAAATTGGCCTTGAAATCAAAGAGGAAAGTATTAACCCGTTTGAGCTTCAGAAAGCTGACGAGATTTGGCTCACCAATACTATAACAGGGGTACAATGGGTGGAGAAGTACAGAAAGTGTACCT
>QQUU01000063.1 GCA_003385605.1 Bacteroidota bacterium | reverse complement strand
GCCTCAGGCATGTACCTATTGAAACTGCAGGATGGAAGGACCCTTAAATTCATAAAGGAGTAGAAACATATAGACCAAAAAAAGGCGCCCTGTGGGCGCCTTTTTTAATGCTATAATTCTCGTTTATCCTTGCGCCTTTGATGTATGTATACGCAACGTTAGTAGTGCACTAATGATGAGCAGAACACCGGCAAAGGTGATGGCTTGGCGCGGGTCATTACCCAGGTAATTCTTTAGGATGTACCCGAAGCTCAAGTTCTGGAAGATCATCGGGATGACAATCATCATATTGATTACACCCATGTACACGCCATAGCGCTCTTTTGGAATGTCATTGACTACCATTAGATAAGGAATACCCATCATAGAGGCCCAACCAATACCGAAACCTGTGATGGCCACAAACAGCATGGTTTTATTGGCAATATGTGGGAATGCTAAGAATCCTGCAGCCGCGAGAAGGAGGCAGGCGAAGTGGACCATTTTGGCACCGTGTTTTTTAGCGAATCGGACCAATAGGAAAGCCGTTAGGAAAGTGACGATATTGTACCAACCGTTGACCAATCCTGTCCAACTTACGGCCTCTCCATAGGCCTCGGGATTATCTGCAGGTGTAGCTCCCCAAACGCTTAGTGCAACACTTTTCGAGCTGTTTTGCCAATAGCAGAACAGTGCATACCATTGGAAGAGGTAGACCGCCGCTAGTTGCCACATGACCTTTGGCATGCTGCCAATGGCGCTGATGATGTCCTTGAATGGAGAAAGTAAGTTGAGTGGCTCGGCTTTAATCTTTTCAATTTCCTCGGCTGTTGGAGGTACCTCTTCGGTTTTGCGCATGCTCCACCATATGGTGCCAATGGACATAATGGCGCCTAAGAAGAAGGAGGCAAATACCCACGTCGGGAGTTTTCCGGTCATCCCCACAAAGATCATAGGGAAGATGAAGAGGCTGAGGTTAGCCAGAGTCTGGCCAAGACCTGTGAAGAAGCTCTGCATTTGAAAACCCAGAGGTTGTTGCTCCTCATCGAGCGTATCCGCAATAAAAGCCCTGTAAGGCTCCATAGCGGTGTTGTTCCCTGCATCCAATATCCATAAAAGCCCTGCTGCCATCCATAGGGAGGAGCTGAATGGATAAATGAAAAGTGCGAGGGAGCAGAGTAGGGCACCAACAAGGAAGTACGGCTTTCTACGTCCCCACTTTGGCGACCAAGTCTTATCGCTCATCGCACCAATAATTGGTTGTACGATAAGTCCGGTCATTGGACCGGCTAGATTTAACAATGGAATTTCATGCGGACTGGCACCGAGAAAATCATAAATGGGGTTGACTGCGCTTTGCTGCAGACCGAAGCTGTATTGAATGCCGAAGAACCCGACGTTCATGTTCAAGATCTGCGTAAAGCTTAATTTGACTTTACGGGTCATGTTTTAGAGTGTTAGCGTGTTACCGAACGGTAATTTAAGGGAAAAAGGCGAGTGCCCAATTGGCCCCAGAAAGATTTGATTTAGGCAGTCAATTCTTCTACAACACTAAGGATTAGCTTCAATCCTTTATCAAGCTCTTCATTAGTGATGGTCAGTGGTGGCGTGATTCGTATGGCGTTTTCTGCGAACAAGAAACTATTGGTAATCAATCCTTCATCTTCTAGGCGAGCAATAACTTCAAAACCGTCTATTTCAGGCTTGAGCCATAAACAATACATGAGACCCTTACCACTGATCTTTTCAATACTAGGATGAACGAGTATTTCTCGAATATGCTGCTCCTTGGCTGGGATTTCAGCCATGAGCTCAGGGGAAGATTCTAGCGCTTCAAAAACGCCTAATGAAGCTGCACAGCTCACAGGGTTACCGCCGAAAGTGGTAATGTGTCCGAGGATTGGATCAGCTTGGATGACGTTCATAATGTGTTCAGGAGCCACGAAAGCGCCTAGAGGTAAACCGCCGCCGTAGGCTTTCGCCAAACACATGATATCTGGACAGAAGCCATAGTCCAAGTGCGCAAACCATGGTCCAGTTCTTCCCATGCCGGTTTGAATCTCATCTAGAATCATCAAGGCGCCCACTTCTCTGCAACGCGCACGCACAGCTTTAATCCATGAGGGGTCTGCTGGAATATATCCACTACCTGCCTGAATACATTCAATCACAACGCCTGCAGTCTTTGAAGTAATCTGCTCGAGTACGGCGAAATCATTAAAATCCGCCTGCATGGTATCTGGCAGTAGCGGGTAATAACCGCCTTTATATTTATCGGATCCTTGGATACTCAACGAGCCGTGTGTAGAACCATGGTAGCTATTTTTAAAACTGATGAATTGGCTTCGACCGGTATATTTCTTTGCAATCTTCATGGAAGCTTCAATGGCTTCAGTACCGCTATTCACGAAGTAAACGCGGTCCATACAAGGATGCAGTTTCTCTAACGTTTTCTTGGCCAATTTTGCCTGTGGCCCAATAGCAAATTCACCATAGACCATCACGTGCATGTGCCTTTTCACCTGCTCCACCACAGAATTCACAACTGTGGGATGACCGTGTCCGAGGTTGGCTACAGAGATCCCTGAGATAAAATCGAGGTATTCTTTGCCTTCAGGATCGTACAAGTAATTGCCATCAGCGCGGTCAATCACCAGCCCGCTGGGAGAGCCAACAACTTGAGCAACATGATCTAAAAACAAAGATTTGATATCGGCCATAGACCGTCAAAAATACAGGTTTTACATCAAGCTGGGATGCACTTACTTCCAATAAAAAACCACCCCGTGGGGTGGTTTTTATGAGTTCCTTAGCGCATTGGGCGTCCGCCGTCTGGTCCGGGACGTCTTCCTTTATCGCGTGGGCGGTCTTTGCCTTTCATGCGTTCCATCATTCTTCGACCAAATTCCTTTTCGGCACGAAGAAGTTTAGCTGTCTTTTTGGCACCGAGCACATCTATGAAGTCTTCTAGGTATGACTTGCGCAGTTCTTCGATGGCAATATGCGTGTCGGCAAAAGAGTACAGCATTTTTTTTACCTCTTTTTCCGACGGCTCTTCGCCGCTTAATTTCTGAAAGCCGCTTCGCTGCTGCTCACGTAATGCATGTTCTTTTTCACGAAATTCATTGTACACCGGCCAGAAGGCTTGGCTTTCGGCTACAGTTAGTTCTAATTCCTCGGTGAGGTAGGCCACTTTAATGGCTTCAATCTTTTCTTTCTTTTTTTCAAGATCGGCACGATCACCCATCTTCGGCTGTGCCACGACCGCTGCTGCTGAGAGCAAGAGGCCAAAAATCAATGACTTTTTCATAATTCTAAGTATTCGTAATCTGTATGGTAATAGTCGTAATACACATCTGTATCGATCTCTACTTCAGCGAAGTCGAGCGAATCGGGCTCCACAAAGGAGTACATGTCCTCAGCCTGAACATAACCTAGGCTGTACATTTCAGCCAAAATCTCATCGGTCACTTCACTGTCATTTGTTGAAGCATTCGGCCAAAAGAGTACGGCTAAGGCAATAGTGGCTGCGGCGGTCATGGACCAGCGAACGAACGTCAAGTAGCGCGACTTCATTGCAACAACAGGGCTCGAGGTCCGGTCCACGAGATGCTGCTCCGGAATGCGGTGAAGCTTGGCTTTGAGCTCTGTTAATTGAGCATCACTTGCTGTATATGTTTCTTTTTTGTCCATTTATAGTTAGAGTTGTGCCAATTATGGAAGGTTTAAAAGGCCGATTAATTTTTCTTCCATCTTGTTTTTTGCATGGTGGTAATTTGCTTTAAGTGCACCTATGGAGGTGCCTGTGAGTTCGGCAATGTCTTTAAAGCTCAAATCTTGGTAATACCGCAATTCAAATACCAACTGTTGTTTTTCCGGGAGGCCTACAAGAACTTCTTGTACCTTGGCATTGATCTGTTCGCTGTCCCATTTTAGCTCGGCGGTGCTCTGTGCGGCATAGGCACTGTCTAAATCGGCACTCTTATGTCGCTTTTCCTTTTTCAGCTCATTCAATGCAGCATTGCGAACAATGGCGTAGCACCAGGTAAAAGGGTGGCTACTTCCCTTAAACTTGTGGAGGTTTTTCCAAATGTTGATCATCCCTTCCTGCAGAGCATCTTGCGCCAAGGATTCGCTCTTAAGAATGCCCACGGCACAATAGAGGAGACGTTCGCTGTACTGCTCAACGATTTCAAAAAAAGAAGCCTCCCACTGCTCTTGCAATAGGAGGCTCTTGATATTCTTGGTTTCCTCCATTGTTCTTTAGATGAATGGAAGATACTAAAGGTTTAAGTGAAGGATTACTTTCTAGCAATCACCTTTTGCGCTGCAGCCACAATGGCATCAGCATTCAAACCGTATTTTTCCATGAGTTGTGCTGGAGTACCACTCTCGCCGAAGCTGTCGTTTACGGCTACGAATTCTTGAGGTACAGGGTTATTGGTTACTAGCGTCTGAGCAACGCTCTCGCCCAAACCACCAAAGCGGTTGTGTTCTTCAGCAGTCACAACACATCCTGTTTTCGAGGCAGATGCGAGAATTGCTTTCTCGTCCAACGGCTTAATAGTAGCCATATTGATTACTTCTGCGCTTACGCCTGCAGCCTCGAGTGCTTCAGCCGCTTGTAATGCTTCCCATACAAGATGGCCTGTGGCAACGATGGTTACATCTGTTCCTTCGGTCAACACATCTGCTTTGCCAATCTCAAATTTCGCATCAGCAGGAGTGAAGTTTGCCACTTTAGGACGACCGAAACGCAAGTATACAGGTCCGTCGTACTCAGCGATGGCGATAGTTGCAGCTTTGGTTTGGTTGTAATCACAAGGGTTGATCACTACCATGTGCGGCAACATCTTCATTAGACCAATATCTTCAAGGATTTGGTGCGTTGCACCGTCTTCACCAAGTGTTAGGCCTGCGTGTGAAGCACAGATTTTAACGTTTTTACCACTGTAGGCGATGCTCTGACGGATCTGATCGTAGACGCGACCCGTAGAGAAGTTTGCGAAGGTTCCAGTGAACGGGATTTTACCACCAATGGTCAAACCTGCCGCAATACCCATCATGTTTGCTTCGGCGATACCTACTTGGTAGAATCGGTCAGGATTTTGGTCAGCGAAAGCATTCATTTTAAGAGAACCAGTAAGGTCAGCACAAAGTGCTACCACGTTTTCATTCGTTTTACCCAATTCTTCTAAACCGGCTCCAAAGCCTGAACGGGTATCCTTACTTCCTGAATCTGTGTACTTCTTCATTTTAGTTGATTTTCACAATGGTTGATGAGCCAGGGCTCACTCTAAATTCTTTGTTTTTACTGTATCCGGTCTCCTGGGCAAATTTGCTTCTGAAGACGACTTTGTATTGGCCAGGTTGCAACTGGAATACTTGGCGCTCGCTGCTGTCGCTTAGATCGACTACCCACTCATATCCATCTTCACGCTGTACGAACACGGCTCCAAAGCCGCTCACCCCAGTTTGAATGGTGACCATTCCAGGTGGTGGTACAGCGATGGTGGTAGAGGCACTTGCCTTGATGTGTACGCCCTTCTGTATGATACGTGGTAGTGTTAAGATTTCTAAGTCGTACGTTCCGCTGAGGTACTTCTGCGCAGTTCCAAAGTTTTGAACGTGCAATATGGTCTCCTTGCCTTGTGGCTTCACAATACAAGAGATGTTGCTTGACATTCTTGGAGAGGCCTTAAGGACCAATTCACCTTGTGGTGTGTTCGCGCCAATGTGGGTGTGCGTTCCGCTGTGAATGACAATGCTATCTACGCGCACTGGAGGTACAGTGTGTACTTCCATATCGTACACGATAAGTGGATCAAGTACTAAAGTATCTGGAACACCCTTATAGTTTAGGGTATGTACAAAGCTCTCTCTGACTTTGCCAGAGGTGTGGTCGTAGAGAAGAATAGGCACATCTGTTTCCGTTGGTTTTTCGTTGATGTCCAATAGGTTGATTTGTGCTGTGGTATTGTCCAGTGCTTGCGAAATAACGACTCCGAGCACATTTTTGAACGTGTTTTCGTCGGCTGCGTCAAAATAGGTGCCCACACATTCAAAGCTGTTTTTGAAATCTTCGTCCAAACCAATGCCAATGACAAAAGGCTTGAGAATAATTCCCTTCTTCTGCAATCGCTTACTTACAATACAAGGGTCTCCGTCGCAAGCTTCAACACCGTCAGTTATGAGAATAATGATGTTTCTACAATCCTCACATGCCGGGAAATCACTCGAGGCCTTGAGCAACGAACCTGCGATTGGCGTCGTTCCTCTTGGGGTGAT
This sequence comes from Bacteroidota bacterium, assembly GCA_003385605.1. Classification (GTDB taxonomy): domain Bacteria; phylum Bacteroidota; class Bacteroidia; order Flavobacteriales; family Schleiferiaceae; genus UBA10364. The sequence continues at coordinate 112,150 of QQUU01000063.1, read as the reverse complement.
GCTCTTTAGTACACGTTTGATCTTGTAGATGTTTCCTTTTCCAAAAGGAACTTCCAAGCGCGTATCTGAACAATCTTGCGGAGGGACAGGTTTCTGATGACCGTATACACGAAGGGCCAATTGGAAATTGCCTTCATCTTGAATCTCTTGAAGGCTGTCCAGCATTTGCCCCATTAGGCGTTGGGCAACATCAATCTTTGCACCCGTTTCCCATCGCCCGTACATGCTCTGGCTTCCATCAAAGACAAAGAGAATCCTTGTCAGCGGTGGACGCTGCTCTTCCTGCTTTGGCTGTGCGAAGAGCACAGTGCAAGAAAGGAATGCTATGAGGGCGGTGAGTTTTTTCAAGACTTGAGGTCTTAGTAATCGCCTAAGGTTTCTTCATTTTGAGCAAGTGCACTTGCAAGTTGCTCGTCGTTGGGAGCAACGCCGTGCCATTTGTGGGTGCCCATCATAAAGTCGACACCATTACCCATTTCGGTTCTGAGCAATAAACACACTGGCTTACCATTACCTAATTTCCCTTTAGCTTCACTGATTGCTGTATCAATGGCATCAAGGTCATTGCCTTGTTCTACATCAATCACATCCCAACCAAATGCCTCAAATTTTGCGCGAAGCGAGCCCATGGCCAAAACATCGTCGGTTGAGCCGTCAATCTGCTTCTCGTTGACATCCACCGCGGCGATTAGGTTATCTACCTTTTTCGCAGAAGCGTACATGGCAGCTTCCCAGATCTGTCCTTCTTGAAGCTCACCGTCACCGTGAAGGGTAAATACGATGCTATCGTCTCCGTTCAACTTCTTGGCTGTGGCCGCACCCAAAGCGACGCTTAAACCTTGACCTAGCGAACCCGAAGCGATACGGATACCTTCTAGTCCTTCGTGTGTCGTAGGGTGGCCTTGTAGACGTGTGTTCAGCTTTCTAAATGTGGCCAATTCACTCACGTCAAAGTAACCAGCACGAGCAAGCACAGAATACATAACTGGACTAATATGGCCGTTTGAAAGGAAGAATACATCTTCACCTACACCGTCCATCTTGAAATCTGCAGCATTGTGGTTCATATGCTTGAAGTACAATGAAACGAGGTATTCCACACAACCTAGGGAACCACCAGGGTGTCCTGAGTTTACGGCGTGTACCATTCTAACAATGTCCCTGCGTACTTGTGATACGACGGCTTGAAGGTTTTCTTGTGACATGAGAAATGCGTATTTTTTATACGAACAAAAATAGGCCAATTCTAGGGGGTAGAACGAATTAAACTCTTCCCATATATACACACGTTGCTAACAAGATTCTAGTATATCTTTGCCCGCCTAAAGCATCAACTATGAAGTGTGGTATTGTCGGTTTGCCGAACGTCGGAAAAAGTACATTGTTCAACTGTCTATCAAGCGCCAAAGCACAGGCTGCGAACTATCCATTTTGTACCATTGAGCCCAATGTGGGCCAGGTAACCGTGCCTGATCATCGTTTGGAACGATTGGCAGAGCTTGTGAATCCTGCAAAGGTTCAGGCAGCCAATGTGGAAATCGTTGATATCGCTGGTTTAGTTCGCGGTGCTTCTAAAGGCGAAGGTTTAGGGAACCAATTTCTTGGTAATATCCGCGAGACCAATGCCATTATTCATGTCTTGAGATGCTTCGAAAATGAGAACGTTACCCACGTGGATGGAAGTGTTGATCCCATCCGTGATAAGGAAACTATAGATATCGAATTACAGCTAAAAGACCTCGAAACTGCCGAAAAACGACTCGAAAAAGCCAAAAAAATGGCCAAAAGTGGCGAAAAAGAGGCGAAATTGAATGTCGAGACTTTGGAGCGTTTGGTGAATTTCTTGATGGAAGGAAAGAACGTTCGCGGGTTTGATCGCAACGATCGCGAAGCAGCTTTGCTCAAGGAAATGCAGCTATTGACAGACAAGCCAGTATTGTACTTGTGTAACGTCGACGAAAGTTCAGCGAAAGAAGGCAATGCACACGTCGAAAGAGTGCGTGTTATGGCCAAAGAGGAACATGCGGGCTGCTTGCACATTGCAGTGAGCACTGAAAGCGATATTGCTGAATTGGAAACCTATGAAGAAAAGCAACTCTTCTTGGAGGAGCTAGGTCTCGAAGATGCTGGTGTGAACCGCGTCATTCGTGCAGCCTACGACCTGCTGGAGCTTCAAACCTATTTCACTGCAGGCGAGAAAGAAGTTCGTGCTTGGACCATCAAGCGTGATTTCACCGCACCGCAGGCAGCAGGAGTTATTCACACCGACTTCGAAAAGGGCTTTATTCGCGCTGAGGTGATCTCGTACGAAGATTACGACAATCTAGGCAGTGAACATGCTGTAAAAGAGGCAGGTAAAATGCGCGTTGAAGGCAAGGAGTACGTGGTGCAAGACGGCGACATCATGCACTTCCGTTTCAATGTTTAAAACCTGTGTATAGAATCCTCTTTCGAGGGCTTGGAATCGTAGTGCATCTCTTTATTTTAGGGAGCTAACGATTCCAAAAAATATGTCACAACAATCGAATTACACCGAGGACAACATCCGCTCGTTAGAGTGGGATGAACATATCCGTTTACGTCCCGGAATGTACATCGGAAAACTGGGTGATGGAAAGTCCCCGGACGATGGTATTTATATTCTGCTGAAAGAGGTTTTGGACAACTCTATCGACGAATTTGTCATGGGGGCTGGAAAGACCATCGAGGTGAAGATTTCGGACGGTCAGGTTATCGTTCGTGATTACGGCCGTGGTATACCGCTTGGAAAGGTGGTTGATGTTGTGTCGAAAATCAACACTGGGGCGAAGTACGACAGCAAAGCATTTAAGAAATCGGTGGGTCTGAATGGAGTCGGGGCCAAAGCGGTGAATGCGCTATCTACAGAATTTATCGTTCAAGCCTTCCGCGACGGCAAGACCAAACGCGCAAAATTCGAATACGGAAAGTTGACAGAAGACGATGCCATTGTAGAGAGTAGTCAGCGTAAAGGAACCAAAGTGGCCTTCCGTCCGGATCCAGAGATCTTTGTGAATTACCGCTACATTCTCGAATATGTCGAGAAGATGCTCTGGAATTACGCCTATTTGAATCCTGGCTTGACGCTGTATTTAAACGGAGAGAAATTCTACAGCGAGAACGGTCTGAAGGATTTGCTGCAAGACAATTTAGACGGAAATACGTTACACGATATCATTCACCTCAAGGGCGATGATATTGAAGTCGCATTGACGCATAGTGAGCGCATGCAAGGTGAACAGTTCTACAGTTTCGTCAATGGACAGCACACCACGCAAGGGGGTACACACCAAAACGCACTTCGTGAGGCGCTGGTGGCAACCATGCGCGATTTCTATGGAAAGAACTTCGATGCTTCTGATGTTCGTAGTTGTGTCATCGGTGCGATTTCTTTGAAAGTGATGGAGCCTGTCTTTGAATCTCAAACGAAGACGAAGCTCGGTTCGCTTGAAATGGCTCCAGGCGAGATTCACGTGAGAACGTTTGTGATCAACTTCATGAAGAAGGAGCTAGACAACTTCTTGCATAGAAATGCAGAGGTTGCTGAGGCCATTTTAAAGAAGATTCAGCGCGCGGAGCGTGAGCGGAAGGACCTCCAAGGAATCCGGAAATTGGCCCGCGAGCGGGCGAAGAAGGCATCTTTGCACAATAAGAAGTTGAGAGATTGCCGCGTGCATTTGAACGATAAGAAAGCGAGCCCGAAAGGCGATAGAAGGTTGGAAACGACCCTCTTTATTACCGAGGGGGACAGTGCGTCTGGATCGATCACTAAAAGCCGTGATGTGAATTCTCAGGCGGTATTCTCACTGAAGGGTAAGCCTTTGAACAGCTTTGGGCTTACCAAAAAGGTGGTGTACGAAAACGAAGAATTCAACTTGCTACAAGCTGCTCTGAATATTGAGGAGGGCCTGGACGATTTGAGATACAACAATGTGGTTATTGCAACGGATGCCGATGTCGATGGGATGCACATCCGTTTGCTGCTTATCACCTTCTTCTTGCAATTCTTCCCGGAATTGGTCAAAGAAGGTCACTTGTACATTCTGCAAACGCCATTGTTCCGCGTGCGCAACAAGAAAGAAACGCGCTATTGTTACTCCAACGAGGAGAAGAACGATGCTATTAGTTCGTTAGGGCCAAAACCAGAGATTACACGATTCAAAGGTTTGGGTGAGATTTCTCCGGACGAGTTTAAGCACTTTATCGGTCAGGATATTCGCCTGGAGCCTGTGATGATCAGTAAGGACTACCGTTCTGAAGATCTGTTGACCTTCTACATGGGTAAGAACACGCCAAAGCGCCAAGAATTTATCATTGAAAACTTAAGGGTTGAGAAAAACCTTGAAGAAGAATTTCTGAACTAATGAGCGAAGAATTAGATCCACAAATGGACGGGCCTAGCCCGGAAATGCAATCGGACCAAGGGCACGAAGAAGGCACTCGTATTACACGGGTCTCCGGGATGTACGAGGATTACTTCTTGGATTATGCTTCGTATGTAATCCTTGAGCGTGCTGTTCCAGCATTGAATGACGGTTTGAAGCCTGTACAACGCCGTTTGCTTCATGCGATGAAGGAGATGGACGATGGTCGCTACCACAAAGTGGCAAATATCATTGGTCAAACCATGCGCTTTCACCCGCACGGGGATGCTTCCATTGGAGATGCCTTGGTGCAGATGGGGCAAAAGGACTTGCTCATAGATTGTCAAGGAAACTGGGGTAATATCCTTACCGGTGATGGAGCGGCTGCGCCGCGTTACATCGAAGCGCGTCTGACAAAATTTGCGTTGCATGTGGCCTACAGTCCTAAAGTGACCGAATGGCAGCTTTCTTACGACGGTCGTGCCAACGAGCCGTTGCACTTGCCAATGAAATTCCCAATGCTCTTAGCGATGGGTGTTGAAGGTATTGCCGTTGGTTTGAGTACGAAGATTATGCCGCACAACTTTAACGAGCTTATTGATGCTTCCGTGAAGGTGTTGCAGGGCAAATCGTTCAAATTGGTTCCAGACTTCCCAACGGGCGGTCAGGCAGATTTCTCCAACTACCAAGACGGTCTCCGCGGTTCAAGAGTGCGTGTCCGTGCTAAAATCTCGAAGCAGGATAAGAACACCTTGGTAATTTCAGAAATCCCATATTCGACGACCACACAGAGCTTGATTGATTCCATCTTAAAGGCCAACGAAAAGGGTAAAATCAAGATTAAGAAGATTGAGGACAATACCGCGGAGAATGTAGAGATCCTAGTCCACCTTCCTAACGGTATCAGTCCAGATAAGACCATTGATGCGCTCTATGCATTTACGAACTGCGAGGTGAGTATAGCTCCGCTTTCGTGCAGTATTCATGAGGATACTCCGTTGTTCTTAGGCGTATCTGATATCCTACGTCGTTCTACTGAAGCTACTAAGCAGGTGTTGAAAGCCGAGCTTGAGATTCGATTGGGTGAGCTCCAGGAGCAGTGGCACTTTGCATCGCTAGAACGCATCTTCATTGAAAAGAAAATCTACCGCGATATTGAGGAGGCCGAGACATGGGAACAAGTTCTTGAGTTCATAGAAAAAGGTCTTAAGCCGCACATTGGCCATTTGATGCGTGAAGTGACTCAAGAGGATATTGTTCGATTGACTGAAATCAAGATCAAGCGCATATCGAAGTTCGATACAGATAAGGCGAACGATAAGATTCTTGAACTAGAAGGAAAAATCGACGCTGTTAAGCACGATTTAGCACACTTGGTTGAGTTCGCTATTGCCTACTTTAAGGACCTTAAGGCCAAATTTGGCAAAGGACGAGAGCGCAAGACAGAGATTGCCACCTTTGACAGCGTGGAAGCCTCGAAAGTGGTCATCCGTAACCAAAAACTTTACGTCAATAGAGAGGAAGGCTTCGTAGGTACCGCCATGAAGCGTGACGAATATGTGGCCGATTGTTCGGACATCGATGACATCATTGTCATTCGTCGTGACGGTAAGTATTCGGTGAGCAAGGTGAAAGACAAGGCATTCTTCGGAAAGGATATTTTACACGTTGCTGTCTGGAAGAAAGGCGACGAACGTACGGTATATAATGCCATTTATCTCGACGGAAAATCGAAGGTGAGCTATGTGAAGCGTTTCATTGTGAAATCAATTACCCGAGACCGCGAGTACGACATCACCCAGGGTTATGCAAATTCTAAAATCACCTACCTCACAGTGAATCCTAATGGAGAAGCGGAGAAGGTTCAGGTGTTGTTGCGTCAATTGGCCAAACTGAAAAAATTGAAAATTGACCTTGACTTCGCAGACATAGCTATTAAAGGACGTGCTTCGAAAGGAAATATAGTCACCAAGTTCCCGGTGAAACGTATAGAACTTAAGGAGAAGGGTGAAAGTACCCTTGAGGCACGTAAGGTATGGTTTGATCCTACCGTACAACGATTGAACAGTGACGAACGCGGTCGCCTATTAGGTAGTTTCAAAGGCGAAGACAGATTGCTAATCGGATTGAAAAACGGTACTCTCAAAGTGGTGGTGCCGGAATTGTCCCTGCATTTCGATGCGGATATGATTTACCTCGAAAAACTAGAGGCCGACCGTCCAATTAGCGCGGTATACTTTGACGGCGAGAAAGCGAGGTATTTTGTGAAGCGCTTTGAATGGGAAGGCGGTGACCGAGAAACAAATATTATTACGGCCCACGCTAAGAGTGAGCTAAGTTATTTGTCAAATGCAACCCAACCGGTGATTGAGATGGTCTACCGCAAACAAGGTGGACAAGCGAAAGATCCTGAGAAAGTGGTGTTGAGTGAGTTTATCGCGGTGAAAGGTATTGCAGCAAAGGGCAATCAACTCACGACCGATACGCTCAACAAAATCGTAGGTTTGGATCCATTACCTGAACCAGAGCCACAAACTGCTGTTGAAGTCAGTGAACCTGTGTTGGATGGTCCAATTGTTGAGGATACACCTCCAGCTGCAGCTCCTCCGCCACCTAAACCGTTTGAAGGGGAGGACGAGCCGCCACAGATAACTTTAGACTTTTAACATGAGAAAAATACTCCTCCTACTTACCCTAGCCTTAGGAGGCTTTGTATTCGGTCAATCAAGCTTAAATATGTCATTACTGGGTCGTGCGACCTACATGAATGACAATAGTGATATTTGGGGATATACCGACTCTGTTGGGACAGAATATGCCCTAGTGGGAACGACCGCTGGAGTGAGTATTGTTGATATCAGCGGCAACCAGCCCCAGAAAAAGCAATTTATTCAAGGTCCATATAGTATTTGGCGTGATTTAAAGACCTGGGAGCACTATGCCTATGTCACTCACGATAATCCTTTTGCGTGGAATACCATTCCTGAACACGGGTTACTGATTATTGACCTCGATAGTGTGAATCAAGCGACACCGAGGTACAAAACGATCAACTATGCCATTCCGGATACCTTGGGAGGGTACGATACACTAAAGACTGCCCACAATCTTTACATCGATGAAAACGGTTACTGCTATCTTTTTGGGGCAAATATCCGCGAGGGCGGGGCACTCATCTTTGATTTGAATGATGATCCGTGGAATCCTACATACGTAGGTATGTGGGATACGTATTACCTCCACGACGGTATGGTTCGAGGCGATACCTTGTGGGGTTCTGCCGTTTACGAAGGGCTTTATGTCGTGGTAGATGTTGCCACCAAGGACAGCGCTTACATGATGGCATCAAAGGGAACACCAAATGCTTTTACCCACAATACTTGGATCAGCGATGACAACCAGACGTTGTTCACTACGGATGAAGTAGGCGGTGCATTCTTAACAGCTTACGACGTGAGCGATTTGTCGAACATGACAGAATTGGACCGTATTCAATCCTTACCAGGTACAACGGTGATTCCGCACAATGCCCACGTCTACGGACAATGGGTAGTTACTTCCTATTACACCTCCGGCGTTCAGATTGTGGATGCAAAGTTTCCTGAGCTTCTTGTTGAGGTGGGCTATTACGATACTTCGCCAAATTATTTCGGAAATGGCTTCAACGGAAACTGGGGCGCTTACCCGTATTTCCAATCTGAAAAAATCATTTGTTCCGATATCGAAGAAGGGCTGTTTGTTTTAGAGCCTGAATATGTAAGTGCCTCTCGCGTTCACGTGCAAGTGGTGGACAGCATTACAGGAGCACCCCTGAGCAACGCCATTGTAGAGTTTGACTTTGCGGATATCGACGGCCTCAGTAACATAGACGGATTAGCGGATTTAGGAACGCCCTTAAGCGGTGGTGACTCCGTCTCCATTTCGCTCAGTGGTTTTGTTACGGCAGACCTGGCTTATAATTGGCTCCCTGGAGTATTTGATACGCTACGTGTGGCGTTGTTAAACGTCAATAATATTGGTGTCGATGATGAGCAGTTGCCTGCAATCACCATGTACCCAAATCCTTCGAATGGATTCATTCATCTTGCTGGTCTAGATCGGGCGGACTATGTGCTCTCTGATCTAAGTGGAAGGGTACTAGAAAGAGGCACCGTCCACGAAGAAGTGATGCAGCTTAGCGGCAGCTATGCTTCCGGACAATACCTCTTGAAAATCGTATCGAATAAGGGGATACATTCTTTCCCGCTGATACTACAGCCTTAGAAATTAGTAGTATATCCTTTCTCTTGGTAGAAGTCTTCAATGATTTCTACGACCTGATCTGCATCGTTGGCGATGCGAATAAGGTCTGTGTCGTTAGGGCTGATTTTTCCGGTCCCCTTTAAGGTAGTATCTACCCAGTTTTTTAGGCCTTCCCAGAACTCTTCACCGTAGAGGATGATAGGGAAGCGGTCAATCTTACCCGTTTGCACAAGCGTTATCGCTTCAAACAACTCGTCGAGGGTGCCAAAGCCGCCCGGCATGACTACAAACGCTTGGCTGTATTTGACGAACATGACCTTGCGTGCGAAGAAATAGTCGAAGTTCAGGTTTTTGTCCGGGTCAATGTATGGATTGCTGCTCTGCTCAAAGGGCAAATCGATGTTCAGTCCAACGCTCGGTCCAGATCCTTTTTGGGCACCCTTATTGGCAGCTTCCATAATACCAGGACCGCCACCTGTAATGATGCCAAAGCCCTTTTTCGTCAGCTTCTCTGCGATATCTGTCGCCGCTTGAAGGTATTGCGGCTCAGTAGCGTCCGTTCTTGCAGATCCAAAGATGCTCACACAAGGGCCGATGCGGCGCAGGCTCTCATAGCCTTCCACAAATTCAGACATGATCTTAAACAACGCCCAACTGTCGTCGGATTTAATCTCAGTCCAGGTTTTACGTTTCATTGTATTCATAGGTAATAGGTTTATTACCCAATAAGGTACATAAATCGTACCGACTTCTAGACGCTTACTTTAATTCTGGTGCAAGAAACTGCCCGGTGATGCTGTCCTTGTTTTTCGCGACTTGCTCTGGCGTCCCTGTAGCGACGATTTCACCTCCTCCTGAACCACCTTCTGGCCCTAGGTCAATAATGTGATCCGCTTGTTTGATGACGTCCATATTGTGCTCAATAATCAAGACCGTATTTCCTTGCTCGACCAACTGTTGAATCACTTCCATCAACACACGTACATCTTCAAAATGAAGACCTGTTGTCGGTTCGTCCAGAATGTACATGGTATTGCCCGTATCCTTCTTACTAAGTTCTGTGGCCAATTTTACGCGTTGGGCTTCGCCACCGCTTAAGGTCGTCGACGGTTGTCCTAGACGTATGTAACCGAGGCCAACATTGACAAGTGTGCTAAGTTTTAATTTGATCTTAGGGACATGCTCGAAAAATTCCAAAGCATCCTCAATGCTCATGTCAAGCACATCACTGATGCTCTTGCCTTTGTAGCGAACTTCTAGCGTTTCACGATTGAAGCGCTTTCCCTGACAAGTCTCGCAGTGCACGTAAACATCTGGCAAGAAGTTCATTTCAATGACTCGAAGACCACCACCTTCACAAGTCTCACAGCGTCCGCCTTTCACGTTGAAAGAGAAACGTCCTGGCTTGTAGCCACGAATTTTACTTTCAGGAAGGTTGGCAAAGAGCTGTCGTATCTCGGACCATACACCAGTATAGGTAGCAGGATTCGAACGCGGGGTACGACCAATTGGACTCTGGTCGATATCGATGATTTTATCGATCTGCTCAGCACCCTCAATACTTTTATACGGCTGTGGTTTCGTCACTGCGCGGAAAATCAGATGGTTCAAGATGGGGTAGAGCGTGCCGTTAATCAGGGTACTCTTACCACTGCCGCTAACTCCCGTAATACAGGTCAGAATACCGAGCGGAATCTTTGCGTTTACATTCTTCAGGTTATTGCCTGTGGCTCCTTTGAGCTGAATGTATCCAGTTGGAGTGCGGCGCTCTGCAGGCACAGGTACTTCACGAATTCCCTTGAGGTAATCTGCGGTTATACTGCCGGCCTCCCGAATATCTTCGATACCTCCTTGGGCCACAATGTTTCCCCCATGTACTCCGGCCTTTGGACCGATGTCCAAAATGAAGTCTGCAGTTTCAATCATGTCCTTATCGTGCTCGACGACAAGAACACTGTTGCCTATATCCCTGAGCTGCTTTAGACTCTGAATGAGTCGTGCATTATCTCGTTGATGCAAGCCAATCGACGGCTCGTCTAGGATATAGAGCACATTGACCAGCTGCGATCCAATCTGAGTGGCCAGTCGAATACGTTGTGCCTCGCCACCGCTGAGGCTGCGAGCACTGCGGTTCAAATTAAGATAGCCCAAACCTACGTCAAGCAAGAAGGCCGTTCTAGCCTTGAGTTCTTTCACGATTTCCTCGGCAATGGTCCATTCTTTTTGGCCCAGTTTGGTTTCAAGACTGTGTACCCAATTTGAGAAATCAACTAGGCTCATGGTGCTGACATCGCTGATGCTTTGGCCGGCAACTTTGAAGTGCAAGCTTTCGCGCTTGAGACGAGCACCTTTACAGCTCGAACATTCCACATTTTCCATGAAATCATCCGCCCAGCGCTGGATAGCGCGGCTCTTAGCCTCTCGCGATTGTGAACCTATGAAGTTGATCACACCTTCGAAGTTGACTTTATACTCCTTTGTAACGCCGATAGCTTTGTGGTCAATAGTCATGACCTCATTGGTTCCGTAAAGGATAATATCGAGGGCTTCCTTTGGAATATCCTCGATGGCTGTATCTAGATCGAACCCGTGTTTGAGTGCGATGATTTCTAGTTGGTTGAAAATCCAATTCTTCTTGTATTCGCCAACGGGTGCAAATCCGCCTTTTCGGATGGTAGTTTTTGGATCCGGTATAACCTTATCTAAATTGACTTCCTTCACTGTTCCAAGACCGTCGCATTTTACACAAGCCCCCTTAGGACTGTTGAATGAGAAGGTATTTGGCTCAGGCTCTTGATAGGCAATACCCGTAGTTGGACACATTAGTTGTCGCGAAAAATAGGCCAATTCTTGACTGTCCAAATCAATAACTGCGATGGTGCCTTTACCGTGGGCCATCGCCGTTTCAACACTCTGAGCAATCCTATTCTCGGCAGTAGCAGCTACCCGGATACGGTCCACCACAATCTCAATATCGTGCGTCTTGTAGCGGTCTAGTCTAAATCCACTACTCACCTCTACAATCACACCGTCGACGCGGGCACGGACAAATCCCATTCGAACAATCTGCTCAAACAGCTCGCGGTAGTGCCCTTTACGTGCGCGCACAACAGGCGCCAAGACGGCAATCCTTTTGCCCATAAATCGTTCACCGATAAGCTCAATGATCTGGCTATCGCTGTAGCTGACCATCTGTTCACCGGTCTTATAGCTGAATGCTGTAGAGGCACGAGCATAGAGCAAACGAAGGAAATCACTTAATTCAGTTACCGTACCCACAGTGGAACGCGGGTTTCTTGAAGTCGTCTTTTGTTCTATAGAAATGACAGGCGACAGTCCTTCAATCTTGTCCACTTCAGGGCGCTCCATCGTTCCAAGGAATTGACGTGCATACGAGGAGAACGTCTCCATGTACCTGCGCTGTCCTTCGGCATAAATAGTATTAAACGCCAGCGAGCTTTTTCCCGATCCACTGAGCCCAGTGATGACCACTAAGGCATTGCGGGGGATTTTAACATCCAAATTTCTCAGGTTGTGCGCTTTCGCACCGTAAACTTCAATTTGTTCGCCCATGCTTATTTGGCAACGAGAATAGAGTAGGTATTGTTTGAGCTATTGGTCAATTTTGATGAACGAATCCAAGGATTGTACAGTCGTAAGTCCTTGTACGTCATCCCGCGTTCTTGTGCCCAATCTACCCAGCTGGCTACTGCACCCTGAACCTGAACGGTATCAAAGTCGGGAAGGGTGTACCCTTCTGTCTGATGGTATACGTAACCGTATTCGCTTAAGTGTTCATGAATGTGCTTGACCGCAGCCAATCTAAAGACGTAGCGAGCAGTCTCACTGTTCAAGCGTAAATCGTAATAGCTGTTCACCTTTTGCTCCTCTAGTCGACGTGCAGTTCCCGCCATTCCCATGTTGTACGACGCTGCCGCCAAGGTCCAATTGCCAAACTTCCCGTACGCCTCCTTTAAATAAGCACAAGCCACTCGCGTTGCCTTTTCCATGTGGTAACGTTCGTCGACTTCGCTGTTGATAACGAGACCTGCTTCACGACCTGTGGTCTTCATGATTTGCCAAGGCCCAGCAGCACCTGCAGGACTGACGATATTCTGCAATCCACTCTCTATCAGAGCCAGGTATTTAAAATCTTCAGGTATGCCTTCATCGGCCAGGATCGGTGTAATGACCGGGAACCATTTATCGCTTCGCTTGAGCATAAGCAGGTTGTTGCTCTGCCAATAGGAATTCACTAAGATTTCACGATCTAAACTCTCTTGAACATCAAGACGCTCCATAGGCATAGATTCTCCGGCAATACTCATCTGTTCTGGCAATTCAAACGGTTTTACCGTACTTGGACGTGCTTCAACTGGATGAAGTTCGTCGGTGGAAGAGGATACAATGGCTACTACCGTTAAGACGATGCCGGCACCGATAAGGGCACTGAGAATATTATTTTTCATAGGTAAACGGGGAGTCGAATGCTTTTAATACCGGGCCTATTTGATCCTTTGCACTCAATTTAGGCGCTGAAACACCCCAGTCAATACCAAGGTCGGGATCGTTCCAAAGTAAACTGCCTTCATGCTCGGGGCTGTAGGTATCCGTGCACTTGTAGAGAAATACTGTATCGTTTTCAAGCGTTGCAAATCCATGCGCAAAACCGGGAGGTATCCACAACATTTTTTTGTTTTCACCACTGAGTTCAATGCTGTAGTGCTCTCCGTAAGTTGGGGATCCTTTTCTGATGTCCACGGCAATGTCTAATACGCGGCCTTTCTGGACACGTACCAACTTCCCTTGTGCTTTTGGCGGCGCTTGAAAATGCAGGCCGCGTACAACACCCTCACCGGAAAAACTCTCGTTGTCTTGCACGAAATCGGCAGAAATACCGGCACGTTCAAAATGGTCCTTGCTGTACGACTCGAAGAAATAGCCTCTATGGTCACCAAAGACACGCGGTTCGATTACGAATAGATCGGGAATGGGTGTAGGAACAATTTTCATATACCCAAAAATAAACGGATAAGTACTAAACGAGTACTGGGTCCACCTTTTCTTTCAGCAAATTTGAAATTTGTGTGCTGTGGGATGAAAAGCTGAGGTGGGTTGCGCCCTCGAGGATCCAAAATCTGTCTGTAGAAGGCTTTTGAATCGTGAAGACTGGGTCTAATTCACCAAGGATAGTATCTACCGGTGCCAATGGAGTAGGACGCTGCCATTTCAGGACGGCTTTAATGACCCAACGGTAGTACTGACACTCAAACTGCTCCATAGTCTCCAACATGAGGTCTAAGGTTCTAGAAGGTTGGCTATTCAGACGGGCGATGAATTTGATCATCCTGATGATGCTTCCTTCTGGCGCCCAGTTCAATACCCCCGTTGCTGCTAAGTTTCTATACAATGGTCTTAACCTTGCTTCGTGGTGCAATGAGTTGAGTAATACAACGCGTTGAACCTTATTTCTTGAGGCCCAATCTTGGGCAACAATTCCACCAAAACTGTAGCCAAAAAGCAGGTCGTTTTCTTGGATAGGATATCTATCTAAAAGCCTATCTGCATAGGCCGAGAGCGATTCGTTTTGCAAAGGTTCAATCCACTCCAAATACGTAGCATTCCAAGGAAATCTAAACGATTTGAAAATCCTTGAATCTGCACCCATACCTGGTAGTACCCAAACTCTACAATCTGACATTAGCCAATCTTTTGCTCTATTATAGTATATACAAGTGGATGAATAGATTTGTTCGCAGCAATAATGCTTTCTGAGGCAACAGGAACATTATTGTTTGAAAAATCGGTCACAATACCGCCTGCTTCTCTAACCAAGACTACGCCCGCAGCTACATCCCAAGGGCTTAAACCGTATTCAAAGTAACCGTCAAAACGACCACAAGCCGTGTAGGCTAGGTCCACTGCAGCTGTTCCAATGCGTCGCACTCCTCTTGTATGCTGATACAGGTGTGCTAGCGTGTCTTGGAAGCCCTGCAGCTTTGAAAAATTGTAATACGGAAATCCCGTGGCAAGAAGCGTGTCTTCGAGTCGCTTGCTTGTTGTGGTAGAAATGCGTTCACCATTTAAGTAAGCACCACCGCCTTCATAGGCTGTGAAGCATTCGTCCATTCCTGCCTCATAAACAACACCTAAAACAGGCCAGCCCTCTCTTAAGAGCGCAATACTTACGCTGTATATCGGGAGCCCATGCACGAAGTTGGTCGTACCGTCCAATGGGTCTATGACCCAAGTGTACTGTGAATCTGTTTTCTGTGTGGTAGTTTCCTCTTCAGTGAGAAACCCTGCTTCCGGAAAAACTTCCATTAGCTTTTGAACGATGAGTTCTTCAGTCGATCGATCTACATCACTAACTAGCGCATTCATGCTCTTGAGCTCGACCACAGATCGGTCGAAGGTGCGTTGTCTTTTTCTTAGATATGTACCAGCTTCTTTAGCAACTAAGGAAGCTTTTTCAGTGAGGACGCTGAGGTCTATCATAGTAATTCTTTCGCCGTATGTTTTAGTCGAATGGTTTTACAGAGCGATTTAAGATTGCTGCCGTCGGTATTTGTGTCACCATAAATTTCCATGACAGCAGACCTGTTTTCGGGTTCAAATCCAACCATGCCAATGAACAATCCTTCGCGAATTTTAAAAAGCCTGGCTTCGTTCACCATACCATCATTCACCTGTCCTTCAGAGACAAATTGCCAGAAGTTGGAAAACTCCCGTTCGCTACAGAGCGGTTTATATTCTAGAAAAATCAGTGGCATTGGCGGTGCGGCTTTCTACCTCTAAGGTAACAAATCCTTCGTCGCAAATGCCTGAAAGACAAAAAGTTTTGGTTTTATTTGCTAATTCAGGGTCCCAAAATGTACGTACTCTAACGTAATTGTCTGAATACCCGTACATATACCCTTCTCTATTTTCGCCTTCAAATAAAATCGGACGTCGTTTACCCAACTGACTTTCGTAAAATGCTCTTTTCTTCTTCTCGCTGAGAATTCGCAGCATTTTGTTGCGTCTTTTTCGCTCGGGAATTGGCACAACTCCCTCCATGCCAGCAGCTAAGGTATTTGCTCTCTCGGAGTATGTGAACACATGGAGGTAGCTGATGTCTAGTTCGTTTAAGAAGTTGTAGGTTTCTAAAAACAACTCCTCTGTCTCTCCTGGAAAGCCAACTATGACATCTACACCGATACAAGTGTCTGGATTCGCAGCTTTAATTGTTTCTACACGTTGCCTATAAAGTCCACTCATGTACCTGCGCTTCATCAACTTCAAGAGCGTATCACTGCCACTTTGAAGTGGAATGTGAAAGTGCGGTACAAACTTCTTACTTCGATGTGTAAATTCGATAATCTCGTTGCGCAGCAGGTTAGGCTCTATACTCGAAATACGCATGCGATCTACATCTACCCGTTGATCGAGTGCTTCGACGAGTTCCATGAACGTATTTTCATGACGCTTGTTGCCAAATTCGCCCTTTCCATAATCGCCCACATTTACGCCGGTAAGCACAATTTCTGGAATTCCCTTTTCTGCAATCTCTTGCGCTCTTGAGACTACATTTTCTAGAGTATCACTTCGTGAAATACCACGAGCAAGTGGAATGGTACAGTAGGTACACTTATAATCACAGCCGTCTTGAACTTTTAGAAACGCCCTAGTTCTATCTCCAGCGCTGTAGGAGCTTACGAAAGTATTTGCCTCACCTATCTCACAACTGTGCATCTGTGCGGGTCCTTCGGTTTTCTCAAGTGCCCCAAGGAATTGCGTGACATTAAATTTTTCAGTGGCTCCAAGCACTAGGTCTACGCCAGGCATTTCCATGATCTGCTCGGGTTTGAGCTGGGCATAGCAACCAACAATTACCACGAATCCATCCGGATTTGCCCGCAAAGCACGCCCAACAATATTTCTACATTCTCGGTCCGCATTTTCGGTAACCGAACAGGTATTAATCACGTAAACATCAGCCCCTTCTTTGAACCCTACTTCTTCAAATCCATTGTTTCTGAAATCTTTTGCAATGGTTGAGGTTTCGGCGAAGTTGAGCTTACAGCCTAGGGTGTGAAAAGCAACAGAAGGCATTATATCAGATTTACTTCTGGTTCGAGTTGAATACCAAATCTATGGTGGACATCCTCCATGATAGATGTTGCCAGCGAATGAATTTCCTCACCGGTCGCTTGACCGTAGTTGACAAGTACCAACGCTTGATGCTTGTGTACACCAGCATCTTTTTTACGATATCCTTTCCAGCCGCATTGATCAATGATCCAACCGGCTGCGAGTTTTGTTCCGCCTTCGGCAGGGTAGGACGGCATGTTTGGATAACGTTCTTTTAATTCTTCAGCTTTTTCCGTGCTAACCACTGGATTTTTAAAGAAAGAACCGCTGTTTCCTATTTCATTTGGATCAGGCAATTTGCTCTGACGAATGGCCACAACTACATCGCTGATCTGCTTTGGTGTAGGCTCTTTAATGCCGCGCTCTTCGAGCTCTGAAGCAATAGCACCGTAATCCGTGCGAATACGATGGTTTCTTTTGGTCAATTCTAGGGTTACCCTCGTTATGATGGCCTTTCCCTTCCAGTCATTTTTAAAAATGCTGTTTCGGTAACCAAATTTGGCTTCTTCTTTGTTCAAGTGGAAAAACGAACCGTCTTCAACCATGACCCCTTCGCAATTGACAAAAACATCTTTGAGTTCAACACCGTAGGCTCCGATATTTTGAACGGGCGCGGTACCGCAATTTCCTGGGATTAAGCTGAGGTTTTCAATACCTCCAAGACCCTGCATCAACGTCCACAAGACTACTTCGTGCCAGTTTTCACCGGCCCCAAAGCGGATATGCACTTTATCATCGTCCTCATAAACTACGCGACGTCCGTGGATGTCTACCTTGAGCACATCCCCGGGTACATCTTGCGTCAAGAGCATATTTGAACCGCCGCCTAGAACTAGAGTAGGGGCACCGTGGTGCTTCACATAGTTCGCAATTTCATCTGCGCTATGTGCCCATATCAATCGACTCGCTTTCTGGTCAATACCAAAAGTGTTGAGTTTCGCCAGGCTTTGGTTTATCTGAACAATCACAGTAGGTTATCTAGTGGTGTGTGGGTAAACTTCTAATGCAGCTTTTAAGATAGCAATACAATCCTTTAACGCCTCTGTATTTAAAACATAGGCTAGACGCGCTTGATTCGCTCCTAATTCGGGTTTGGCGTAAAAGCCTGCCGCAGGGGCCATCATCAATGTTTTGCCTTCATGATTGAACTCGCTCAATAGCCACTGTGCGAAGTGTTCAGCGCTTTCCACGGGGAAAGAGGCTACTGCGTAAAATGCACCCTTGGGCTTTGGACAGAAAACTCCGTCAATGCTGTTGAGTCCTTCGACCAATACATTACGACGTTCTACATATTCTGCATTTACCTCATCAAAATAGCGCTGTGGGGTTTTTAATGCAGCTTCACTTGCAATCTGTGCATACGTAGGTGGTGAAAGTCTGGCTTGTGCGAACTTCATGGCAGTTGCCATAAAGTCTTTATTCTTGCTGACTAAACAACCTATTCGTGCACCACACATGCTATAGCGTTTTGAAAAGCTGTCCACAACTATGGCGTTTTTCTCAAGACCTTCCATGCTAAGAATGCTGTGGTGAGCTTCGCCGTCGTAAGTGAACTCTCGGTACACTTCATCAGCGATTAGGAACAGGTCGTGTTTGAGTACGATTTCTTTTAGTTGCTCTAGCTCTTCCTTGCTGTATAAGTACCCAGTTGGATTGCCCGGGTTACAAATGAGAATTCCTTTCGTTCTTTCGGTGATGGCCTGCTCAAACAATTCCACAGGCGGCAGGGCAAAACCATTTTCAATATTGGCTTCGACCGGCACGACTTTAACTCCGCTCGCGGTAGCAAAGCCATTGTAGTTGGCATAGAAGGGTTCTGGGATGATAATTTCATCACCTTCATCCATTGCAGATCCAAAAGTGAATAATAAAGCTTCTGATCCTCCTGTGGTTACTATGATTTCATCGGTGTTTACCGGAAGATTTTTACCGTGGTAATAGTTCGACAGTCCTTCTCTCAAGGAAGCAAATCCTGCACTATGGCTGTAGGCCAATACAGGTACTTCAGCCTCTTTGATGGCTTGCTGTGCCTCCAAAGGTGTCTGAATATCGGGTTGCCCAATATTTAGATAGTACACCTTGTTGCCGTTGCGCTCAGCTTGTTCTGCGAACGGAACTAATTTGCGGATAGGGCTGGAAGGCATGCTGGTGCCTTTCTTCGAAATTGATGGCATTGCTGTTTGTTTTGGTACTAAAAAAGCCCCGCAAAAATACGGGGCTTTCTTGAAATTATTGGGACGTAATCCTGCCTTATTTGGCAATCACACTACCGCCTTGTTTGGTAGGCGTAGTTTTCTGAGCCGCAGGATTCATTACTTGTCCTTTGATGGTAAGCACAACTGTTTTGTTCGTTGCGTTAGAATTTACGGTCACAGTCTTGTGGAAATTACCCATACGGTTGGTGTCGTATTTCACCGTGATGTTTCCTTCTGCTCCTGGAGCGATTGGTTCACGCGTCCATTTTGGAGTAGTACAACCACAAGAAGCACGTACAGAATTCAAAACCAATGGCTCTGTACCTTCGTTTTTAAATTTGAATACACGAGTTCCATTCGCACCTTTTTCGATCTTACCGTAGTTGATCACTTTTTCAGCGAATTGGATTTTTGCACCTTCCGTAGGTTGCTCTTGCGCTTGTGCAGCGAATCCGAATAGCGCCACAGCTAGAGTTAGGATGAATTTTTTCATGTTCAATTTCATTGTTTGAGAGTTTCAAATGTACTTCGAAAGCGATGGCTTTCAAAGGAAATTAACAATCTCTTAGCCTATGGGTTCATTGGATGCTTGCAGGCGCTTATTTTTGCAACTTATAATTAGAACGACTTCCATGCGCGAAATTGGAAAATACACCCCGGGAGAAATTGAATCTAAGTGGTACAGCCACTGGCTAGACAACAAATACTTTCATGCCGAAGTATCTGATAAAGAGCCGTATACAATTGTAATTCCGCCGCCAAATGTCACAGGTGTACTTCACATGGGACACATGCTTAACAATACCGTTCAGGATGTTCTAATTCGTCGTGCTCGCATGCTTGGTTTGAACGCATGTTGGGTACCGGGTACCGACCATGCGTCTATTGCAACGGAAGCCAAGGTAGTTAAACGCCTGCGCGAACAGGGCATTAAAAAGTCAGATTTGTCGCGCGAGGATTTCTTGAAACATGCCTGGGATTGGACCGACGAATACGGCGGTATCATTCTGAAGCAATTGCGCCGCCTTGGAGCTTCTTGCGATTGGGATCGCACGGCATTTACTTTGGACGAAGTGCGCAGCGAGCAAGTGATCGATGTATTTATCGACTTGCACCAGAAAGGTATGATTTACCGCGGTCTGCGCATGGTAAACTGGGATCCAGTAGCACTCACGGCAGTGTCGGACGAGGAAGTCATCCACAAGGAGGAGAACAGCCGTCTGTACTACATGATCTACAAGATCGAAGGATCAGATGAGGCTCTGCAAGTGGCTACGACGCGTCCTGAAACCATTTTTGGTGATACAGCGGTTTGTGTGAATCCTGAAGATGAGCGCTACCAGCATTTGAAAGGCAAGAAGGCCATTGTTCCTTTAGTAGGGCGCGCAGTACCGATTATTTTTGACGAGTACGTGGATATCGAGTTTGGTACGGGAGCGCTAAAGGTGACCCCGGCACACGATACAAATGACCAAATGTTGGGCGAGAAGCACAACTTGGATGTTATTGATGTATTCGATCAACACGCAGCACTGAACGAGCACGGTGGTGAATTTGCCGGATTGGATCGATTCGATGCGCGTAAAAAAGTAGCCAAAGCCTTAGAAGAGGCAGGCCTATTGGTTGATACCAAGGACCTCAGAAATAAAGTCGGACGCAGCGAGCGTACCGATGCAGTGATTGAGCCGCGCCTGAGTATGCAGTGGTTCTTGAAGATGTCAGATTTGGCCAAGCCGGCCATTGACGGTGTAAAATCAAAGGACATTACTCTGCATCCTCCGCACGCCGAGAAGACCTACCTATACTGGATGGAGAACATCAAGGATTGGTGTATTTCACGTCAGCTTTGGTGGGGACACCGCATTCCTGCTTGGTACGATGCAGAGGGCAATGTAGCCGTGTGTAAGACCAAAGAAGAAGCCGTTGCAGCACTTGGCACAGATGCGGTACACCAAGACGAAGATGTCATGGATACGTGGTTCAGTTCTTGGCTATGGCCTTACAGTGTATTCTCTGGAAATCAAGAAGAGGAAGATTACTTCTACCCAACCAATACTCTGGTTACGGGACAGGATATCATTTTCTTCTGGGTAGCTCGTATGATCATGGCAGGGTACGAGTTCAAAGGAAAACGTCCGTTCAAGGATGTGTACTTTACTGGTATGGTGCGTGATAAGAAGCGTCGTAAGATGTCTAAATCTCTGGGCAATAGTCCGGATCCGCTAGATCTTATCGATAAATACGGTGCCGACGGTGTTCGTGTAGGAATGCTCATGACGGCGCCCGCAGGGAACGACCTATTGTTTGACGAAGACCTCTGTTCTCAAGGTTCGTTCTTCGCCAATAAGGTGTGGAATGCCTTCCGTTTGGTAGGCATGTGGGAAGCTGGTTCCCAGGGCTTGAGTGCTTCAGAATCACTTTCTGTACAATGGATGCGCAACCGCATTGGTGAAGCTCTTGTGGAGCTAGAAAGCAGCTTTGAAAAATACCGATTGTCGGAAGCATTGATGACGACTTACAAGCTGGTTTGGGACGATTTCTGTTCGTGGTACCTAGAAATGGTAAAACCTGCGAAGGGCGAGCAAATCTCAGCCGAAGCGTTGGATGCGACCAAATCAATCTTCAACACCTTGTTGGAAATTATGCATCCGTTCATGCCGTTTATCACGGAAGAATTGTGGCAGAATCTTGCAGAGCGTGGCGAAGGAGAGACCATTAATTTCGCCGCTTGGCCTACTCTCAAAGTAGAAGATCAGGCGATCTTAAAATCCTATGCACACTTCGCTGAAGTGGTAAGTGGTGTTCGTACGGTACGCAATGAAAATGGAATTGCTCCGAAAGAGATGTTGACCATCGAGATTGCCGAGGATACGGCACACGACCCAGCCTTCGACGCACTCATTATGAAGCTTGCCAATGTTGAGGCGATTGCAATCGTGAGCGAAGTGAAGAAGTCCGCGTTCAGCTTTGTAGTCGGCGGGATCAATTACACCATTCCGGCCGATGCCTTCGTTAATGTCGAAGATGAGATTGCAAAGCTCGAGGAAGAATTAAACTACACTCAAGGTTTCTTGAAAAGCGTCGAGAAAAAACTCAGTAATGAGCGCTTCGTTTCTAACGCGCCTGAGGCCGTTGTTGCCTCGGAACGTAAAAAGCAAGCGGATGCTGAAGGTAAAATAGCCTTGATCACGCAACGCTTAGAGGCCTTAAAAGGATAGCGATGAGCCAAGACCTAAACGCCGGAATTCATAGCCACATTGCAGGACTTGAGAAGAAAACGGGCCAGCCCATTTCGTACTGGGTGGATATGGTCCGTTCTTGGAACGAGCCGAAGCACATGGCTAATGTTAAGCGCTTGAAAGAGGAATTCGGTATTGGTCACGGACATGCGAATATGGTGGTTCACCTGACCAAGGAGAATACCTCCTTGCACATGGATGAAAGCCAAGTTGAGGATAGCGTTTTTAAGGGTAAAGAGCATTGGAAACCTTTATACCAGCGCATCGTTGAGGGATTACAAGCTACCGGTTTGGAATTCGAGCTCAGCGGTAAGAAGAAGTATTACAGCATTCGTACCTCGAAGCAAGTAGGGTGTTTAGTGCCGGCCACCAAGGGTAGGTTTGAAGTTTGGATAAATGTCAAGGGGCAGGAGCCAGTGGGAAATCTGCAACACATGAAAGCGGGGAGTATGTGTTCGCATGCTATCCATCTCACTGAGGAGGATGCGGATATTTCAGAAGTGCTTCTCTGGCTTGAAAGGGCAATTCAAAGGACCTTATAACATAAAAGCCCGGCGCGCAGCGCCGGGCTTTTTGATTGCAGGGGTACAACTACCTGCATGAATGGGCCCTCGAATAAATAACCACAAACACTCACATCAAAACGAGCCCATTCTCCATACTATTTTGCCTCAATGGCTAGCGTATATACCGCTTTACAAACTCTTCTTGCAGGCTCTCCTTTGGCGCGTTTACTTACATAAACCTTCAGATCCACCTGTTTTTTTCCATTTGGAGCGAAGTTGCTCTCTACGAGTAAATCTTCACCTAACTGTGCATTACTGTAGAGCTTTAAATCAATGTTCTTCACCTTATCGCGGTAACGATCATCAAGCATTAATGCTTCGAGACGTTCGCTTTTGATTTCGTTCATGGTATCCATAAGATTCCAAACGGTGAGCATTCCTTGAGTATCAACCATGTTGCCATTGATACTCAATTGCTTTCTCGTTTTTAACGGACCTGCTTTTCTTACGGTGGTGAAGAAATTTTTCATTTCGTTCAAATTGTAGACATAAAAAAAGCGCCCTCACATGGTGAAGGCGCTTTCTATATCCTGGGTTGTATAATTTAAATCTCTATGCCTTCACAATATTGTATACACAACCCTTCCACACATAAATGCGGTTATTAAAGATTGCTGTATGAATAAATTGCTGTTGCATAATGCTAATGTAGTATTTCTATTGGTAACGCAAAAGCGGTGCCAAATATTTTACAAATCTTGTTTCAAGCGTTTAATTTTTCCTTGATTGGGACCAGATCTGCCACATTTTACCTGGTTTTTGACCTTGAAGTTTCCGGTGCAAACTTTGTGAAGCAGGTCTTGGATTACTCAGTGCAGCAAATGCTTGAAGGGTCTGTGTAGCTTCTCTTCCAAGACCATTGAGATTCTGAGGTGTATATTTTTTGTCCAATTTTTTCAACGCATTCATAGAAGCATAAACATCACCTCGAACGCGTTCAACCTCTGCAAGGCGTAGCGCTGCACTGGTATTTCTAGGACTCATCGTTAGTACCTGATTGTACAATCGGCTTGCCTCTGCATAATTCCCTTCAATCCTACGAATCTGGGCCAATTGGTTCAAACTTAAAATATGATTAGGGTGAATTTCAAGCGCTTGCTCGAAAGCTGCTGCGCTCTTTTTAAGTATTCCTGCATTGGGCTGCTGACCGCCAGAGATTAAGATTCCAAGCCCTTCGAAATAAGGCATAGGATTGTTATAAATATCCATTTCGAAGAAAGTCCCAGTGGCAGCAACACTGTTTTGTACCATAGCACGAGTGTTTCGCTTCATGTATCCGTCTAAAGCCTGCGCTGCCTCTTTTTCTCCGCCTACTCTTGCTACACTCACTGCAACCGTAAAGACCAGAGCTAAGGCCGATAAACCCATTGATAGTGGCTTTCCTCCTTCGTAAATGGATTTGCTTCGGCTGGCCAAATAGCCCATAGCTACTGCAAAAGGAATGAGTAGCGTCGTCCTTTCAAGCGGAAATTCACCGAAGCCGTATGCACCGAATGCAACTATGGTTAAGCCAAAGAGTAACTGTTCCTTCGTCTTCAATAAGTGGAGTAGTGCCAAAAGCATCATACCTATAAAAAACAAGGCTCCAATACCTGTCTCACTCAACAACCAAAGAATATCATTGTGCGGTCTTAGTATGGAGGTGGTTCCATTCATAACACTTTCATTGGTCCCCTTAAGTCCTGTTGCAGGGTATTCAATTTTCCATTGACCGCCGCCCACTCCAGAGATAGGGTTGTCTAAGAACATTTCCTTTGAAGCCTTCCAATAGTGCATCCTGCTCTGGATAGTGCTACTGTCGAACACCTTTTCAGCCCCACCAAAAACAATTGCGATGCCCACACCTACTATAATTACTGCAAGAGCAATTAAACTTTGGTTGCGGTAAGTACTGTCTTTCTGTGCGGCATAAACCCCTGCTGCTACTAATGCCATTAAGGCTGCTGCAAGCCACACACCGCGGGTTCTCAAAAAGAGGATTTCGAACAATGCCAATCCAACGGCGATTCTTTGAAGCCAGGTTCCCAATGTTTCAGGAAGACGCACTGCAAGAGCAGCAGGGATCAGCATCAATAAGGTAGCCGCTGCGTAGTTTTTATGCGCAAAGAGCTTTCCGCTAGCTAGATAAATATCACCTTCTTTGTACGCTTCCCCTAGTGATGGTAGAATACTTAGAGCGGCGATTAACAATGCGAATTGGGCACCGATACCAAAGGCTTTTAATGTGCCTTTTTCATCGTTACGAAATGCCTCTGCCGAAATGACTATTGTCCCAAAAAGCAAGGACATTCGTGCGATATGGCCGTAAAGTTCACTCGGCGCATGAACACTTCCAAGTTTCACCAAAGGCCAAGCGACTAATCCAAAAGCCAGAATTTCAAGCATGCTTAGGCGGCTTTTCAAGTTTTTGATTCCCATACCCAAAGCGACAATCGCAATGAATCCTGCAACGGCCATTCGTTGCCATAAACCAATGTCTTGGAGATCGTTACTTATAGCAATTAGAACTACTGCAGGTAAATAGAAAAAAGGAGACTGAAAGACCTTCATGTTTTTTGGGTTTGCCGTGAAGATAGCAAAAGAATCATTGGCACTTCTGATGTATCTTTAAGGACCCAAATACATCACAGAACCATGGATACCCCAGCTCCATACGTACCAAAAAACAAGGTACGCATCGTCACTGCGGCTTCGCTTTTTGACGGTCATGATGCAGCCATTAATATTATGCGTCGCATCATTCAAAGTACCGGATGTGAGGTTATACACCTCGGTCACGACCGTTCCGTTGAGGAGGTAGTGAATACAGCCATCCAAGAAGATGCCAATGCTATTGCCATGACCTCTTACCAAGGCGGGCACATTGAGTATTTCAAATACATGTACGATCTCTTGCAAGAAAAAGGCGCCGGCCACATCAAGATTTTTGGTGGTGGAGGCGGTACCATCTTGCCGGAAGAAATAGAAGAACTCCACGCTTACGGCATTACTCGTCTGTATCATCCTGATGACGGCCGAAAGATGGGCTTACAAGGAATGATCAATGACCTCGTTGAGAAATCTGATTTTTTGGTTGGCGAAGAGGTCCCGGGCAAAATAGATGATCTTGCCGAAGCAGACCATGCAACTATTGCACGATGGATTAGTGCTGCTGAGAATTGTGGTGAACAACACGCAAAGGAAATAGAACTGATTACTGCCAAGGCAGAGACTATTAAAACGCCTATTCTCGGTATCACCGGTACGGGCGGGGCAGGAAAGAGCTCAATGGTCGACGAGCTGGTACGCCGTTTTACCATGGACTTTTCTGATAAACGCATCGCGGTAGTGTCGGTAGATCCTTCTAAGAGAAAGACGGGCGGTGCCTTGTTGGGCGACCGCATTCGTATGAATGCCATCAAACACGGTAATGTGTTCATGCGTTCCTTGGCCACGCGCCAAGCAAATTTGGCCCTAAGTGCTCACGTACAAAATGCTTTGGATATTTTGAAAGTGGCTGGATTCGACCTCATTATTCTAGAAACTTCAGGTATTGGGCAGAGTGATACAGAAATCCTAGACCATAGCGATGCCAGCTTATACGTGATGACGCCGGAATACGGTGCTGCGACTCAGCTGGAGAAGATCGACATGTTGGATTTTGCCGACCTTATTGCCTTGAACAAATTCGACAAACGCGGTGCCTTGGATGCCCTGCGTGATGTCAAGAAGCAATACCAACGCAATCACAATCTCTGGGAGGTGGATCCAGAAAGCATGCCTGTATATGGTACCATTGCAAGTCAGTTCAACGATCCCGGGACAAATTCATTGTACAAGGCCATCATTGAAATGCTCAATACCAAGGCGAACGCCGGTTTTGAGAGCAGCTTTGCTATTACGGGAGAGATGAGCGAGAAGATATTCATCATCCCGCCGAAACGTACGCGTTACCTCAGTGAGATTTCTGAAAGTCACCGCATTCACCGCGAGCAAATAAGCGCGCAGATTGAGGTGGCCGATAAATTATATGCCTTACACCGCTCCATTGAGACCTTGGATGATCAAGAGCTCAACGACCAACTGCAAGCGAGCTTTGACCGCATAAAGATGGATTTGGACCCACATAATTGGGAAAAGCTTCAGCAGTGGGAACAAACCGTAAAGCGCTACAAGGATCCAGTATATACCTTCCAAGTACGCGGCAAGGACATCAACATTAAAACCCACACGGAGAGTTTGTCTCACACACAGATTCCAAAAGTGGCATTGCCTAAATACCGGAGCTGGGGAGATATTCTTCGCTGGCTATTGCTAGAGAATGTACCGGGTGAATACCCCTATACGGCGGGTATCTATCCGTTCAAGCGTGAAGGCGAGGACCCGACGCGAATGTTTGCGGGAGAAGGCGGTCCAGAACGGACCAACAAACGTTTCCATTACGTGAGTTTAGGAATGCCGGCCAAACGACTTTCGACAGCCTTTGATAGTGTTACGCTCTATGGTAATGATCCAGATAGACGCCCCGATATCTATGGGAAAATTGGGAATTCTGGGGTGAGTATTTGTTGTTTGGATGATGCCAAAAAATTGTATTCCGGTTTCCGATTGACCAATCCAACGACTTCGGTATCAATGACCATTAACGGTCCGGCACCAATGCTCTTGGCCTACTTCATGAATGCTGCTGTGGATCAGGAATGTGAGATCCACATTAAAGAGCACGGTTTGGAGTCCAAGGTGGAGGCAGTAAAGAAAGCTAAATACGACGACCGCGGTATTGCCCGCCCAGCGTATCAAGGAGAGTTACCGGAAGGCAATGATGGCCTTGGATTGCTTTTGCTTGGCGTTACAGGTGATGAAGTTCTTGACGCTAAAACCTATGGAGAGATCAAGGCCAGGACGTTGAATTCTGTGCGCGGTACTGTGCAAGCGGATATTCTCAAGGAAGACCAGGCACAGAACACGTGTATTTTCTCGACTGAGTTTGCCCTGCGTCTGATGGGCGATGTGCAGAGTTATTTTATCGATTGGCAAGTACGAAACTTCTACAGCGTGAGTATCTCAGGATACCATATTGCAGAAGCAGGAGCGAACCCGATCACCCAGTTGGCGTTCACGTTGGCCAATGGTTTTACCTATGTGGAGTACTATTTGAGCCGTGGCATGGACATCAATAAGTTCGCACCGAACTTGAGTTTCTTCTTCTCGAATGGAATTGATCCGGAATATGCGGTCATAGGTCGAGTGGCGCGTCGTATTTGGGCCAATGCCATGAAAAACAAGTATGGGGCCGATGCGCGTTCACAAATGTTGAAATACCACATTCAGACTTCAGGCCGCAGTTTACACGCCCAAGAGATTGACTTCAATGATATCCGTACGACACTTCAGGCGTTGTATGCCATTTACGATAATTGTAATTCGCTGCATACGAATGCTTACGATGAGGCGATTACCACGCCGACAGAGGAGAGTGTGCGCCGTGCGATGGCCATCCAGTTGATCATCAATAAGGAATTGGGCTTGGCGAAGAATGAGAATCCTATTCAAGGCGCATTTATTATTGAGGAATTGACGGATTTGGTCGAGGAGGCCGTTTTGCAGGAGTTTGATCGCATTACGGAGCGCGGCGGCGTCCTAGGTGCCATGGAGACCATGTACCAGCGTGGAAAGATCCAAGAGGAGAGCTTGCACTATGAAATGTTGAAGCATACGGGAGAGTTTCCAATTATCGGAGTTAATACCTTCTTGAACAAAAAGGGATCCCCAACCATTGTTCCTGCGGAGGTTATTCGCGCCACAGTAGAGGAAAAGGAATACCAAATTGAAATGCTTCAAGCTTTGCACGAAGGCAAAGCAGAATTGGCCCAAGAAAGTATTTCAAGAATTCAAGATGCTGCGGTAAATAATGCCAATATATTTGACGAATTAATGGAAGCGTCCAAGCACTGTTCTTTGGGCGAGATTACTAATGCGCTGTTCGAAGTCGGTGGACAGTATAGACGAAATATGTAAATGAAATTACTCTCTTTTAATGTGAATGGCGTTCGTGCCGCTGCAGGTAAAACTTTGATTGAAGACCTTCATCGATTGGATTGCGATGTAGTCGGGTTGCAAGAAACCAAGGCTACGCCAGAGCAAGTAAAAGAGGCATTAACTGATCTCAAGGGCTACCATATTTATGCCTTTAGCGCAGAGAAGAAAGGATACAGTGGAACAGCCATTCTTTCCAAGACTGAGCCTCTTTCGGTGGTTATGGGAATTGGTATACCCGAACACGACAACGAAGGCCGAGCGATTACTGCGGAATATGAGGACTTTTACTATGTAACCACTTACGTTCCCAACTCTAGTAGTGGACTAAAGCGTATCGATTACCGAACCAAAGAATGGGACGTTGCGTTTTTAGCCTATTTGAAGAAATTAGAAGAGAAAAAACCGGTCGTGGTTTGTGGCGATTTGAACGTTGCACATCAAGCGATAGACTTGAAGAATCCAAAATCGAATTACAACAAAACACCTGGCTACACACAAGCTGAGATTGACGGCATGACGACGATGATTGAAGCTGGTTTTGTAGATACTTTCAGAACGTTGTATCCTGATACGGTCAAATACAGCTGGTGGAGTTACCGCGGTGGTGCTCGTGCGAAAAATGTTGGCTGGCGATTGGACTACTTTATGGTCAGTTCAGGATTCATGGGCCGAGTACAGGATTCACAAATCTTAAATGATGTAATGGGCAGCGATCATTGTCCCGTTATGTTGATTTTGGACTAGGTCTTCAGGCTAAGGCTATCTTAGCGTACAGAGAACTTTGCAGTACCCGCTTCACACTTTAAGATGTAGGTACCAGAAGCTAGGGAAGGAGGCAAGGCCAATTGGCTAAAGCCGTTTTCGTGAGAAACGGTACTCGAAGTAATTAATCGTCCTTTAAGATCACTGATTTCATAGGCCAATTCTTTTTGGTCCAACGAACTTTCAATTTTTAAATACCCATCAGTAGGATTTGGAAATACTTTAAATCCCTGTCCTTGGGATTCTTCGAGCGATAAGGTTGAGGTATTTACGACGTAGTAGTAACGCGCAACGTGCTGCGGTCTAAAACGAATATTACCAACTCCTGTATTGCCTAAGGCCTGTGTAGTCGCATTGGCTATCGGTACCCCAGTCTTCCACCTGAGGTTGGGGCTTTCGGCTACAGTCATCTGATTTCCCGGCAATCCATTCAAATCACTGTCTAACCCACCGTTGTTTGCATTAGTATTGAAGGAGATCGTCACCTCGAAAGGCAATTCCGTTTCATAATCAATCGGTGGATCATGACTTCCTTCATATCCTATGAAATAAAAATGATCTCTGCTGGTGGCTCCATTGCTTGGGTAATTACCTGCCGTGTAATGGTGCCAAACGTAAAATGTACCGTTCAGACCTGATGTATTGGGTTTTGGAGTGATTTTAACTCCTGTTCTTGGCAATGTTTTCGTACCGTTTAAGTCTGCCCATTTGAAAGTGTCATATACTGAGGTGCCTAAGGATTCTGCACTATCATTAGTGCTGAGCCAAAAGTCTTGACCAGTTCCCAAATTCAATGCTTGTGATGTGAAGGTTGAATCTGCGCTCGAAGCGGGGTAATCTGAAGAGTTGCCGAGTACAACTTTACCGCCATAGCCGTAATTATAGCTGTGCTTGTATACAACCATTGGTGTAGTCTCTTGTGAAGCCTGGTAATTCCCAGTGTGCGCGCTGAGGTGGTGAATGTTAACCTGTTTATTGGTATTTGTCCAATCTGCATTTTTGGGATAGTTCAACTCCACCCAAGCACCGTGATATCCTGGATTGTAAATCCAATCGTTCCAGAACTTCTCGAGCGACACCCCCGTGGAGTTTTCAAAAGAGCTCTTGAAGCCAGCGGCGTCATAATTTCCAAAAGTATTACCAGCTATGAGTTCTTTTGAAGCGTGACTAAATAGGCTGTCTCCCAAGAACTCGCGAAGGTTATGAGCGACCATTGCACCTTTCTGGTAGGTATGGGTGCCGTACGTTTGATTTTGATTGACACCGCTTAGTGCCAGATGTCCCCCGTCGTTTTGACGGGCCTGTTTCAAAACAAGCGCTTGGTTATTCTGCACGGTCTGTACATATTTTGAACGGCTGTAGACCTTTTCTTCATAAAAGTGTGATCCAAATTCAGCGAAGCCTTCGTTGATCCACATGTCTTCTGCCGTTTTTGTAGTGATGGCGTTGCCAAACCACATGTGTGCCAATTCATGAGCAATAATATCCTCGCCGTTTAGATTAGCATTCGCCAAAGTGCGGGGCAGATGAACCATTCCGGCATGTTCCATTGCACCGGTTATGGTTAAGGCATAACCGACTTTCTCAAATCGGTAAGGACCGAACTCCTCTACGAAAGCATCATAGATAGCATTGAGATTGACAAAGCCTGCTGTCATATTCGCTGTGTCTTGCGCCCGGCCGTAAATTTCAAAAGGTCGTCCGTCGTGGATCCAGCTTTGTTTGAAATAATCAGAAACAGCCATACTCACTAAGTAGGAGGGAATAGGCGCCTGTCCTTCCCAGCGCCAAACTAAATCTCCGCTGTTAAGCGTATCTGTACCCACATAAATACCGTTGCTTACACCAACCTTTCCTGAAGGCGTGATGATGTTCATTTCATCAAGGGTGCTCTTCTCGACAAAATTGTCAAAGCATGGAAATAAACTGCGTCCATAAACGTGTGGGTTGGCGGCGAATCCTACTCCAAGGTTGTAGTTATAGGCCCCGTCGTGGTGAATTCCTCCCCATCCACTGGCATCTTTCGTGGTCGAACCGTGGTAGTAAAAGTCCCAGTGCAGGGTTTGTCCAGCAACTGCAGATGCATTCACGATAACATGCTCGCCTTGTTGCGAGAAATTTAATGGACCGCTTAGTGAAATTACACTGTCAACTGTGAATCCCAATAGGTCGAATCTCAAGGAAGAGAAGGGCAATTTTGCACCCAATTGGTATTCGGCAATACCTGTGAGTTGACCATTGGCGAAGTTCCTAGAATCAATGGTCAATTTCAGCTGCACAAGATCTGCAGTGTCTGACCTAGAATTATAATTGATTGGAGCATTGCTCTGCAGGGGTAGTGGATTCAATTTGGTGCTTTGGCAATTAAATTGGCCAAAAACCGAAATGCTCAATACGGTAAAAAGTAGCAGCAATGCCTTTTTCATGCTATCCTCTTTGACGCACTGCTTCGTAGAGTAGTACTCCCGTGGCAACGCTCACGTTAAGTGAATTAATCTGTCCTTTCATTGGAATTAAGGCTTTAGCATCGGCCATTTGCAGTAGACTCTTATGTACACCTGTTTCTTCGTTCCCCATGATCAGCATGCAAGGCTCTGCAAAAGGAGCTTCGTACATCGGAGTCTCCGTCTTTTCGGTTCCTGCGATGATTTTTAAGCCCAGGCTCTGAGCTACAAATACAGCATCTTTCATGTGATTGACCTTACACACAGGAATTTCTAGTAAAGCTCCGGTTGAAGTCCTCACTGCATCAGCACTCACAGGGGCACTGTCATTTTTCGGTAAGACAATGGCGTCTACACCCGTACAGTCCGCTGAGCGAGCGATGGCTCCGAAGTTCCGAACATCTGTTATTCGATCTAGTGCAAGGACTAAAGGCGCTCTGCCTTCGTCCATAACTTTGACGATTACCTCTTCGAGATCATGGAAGTCGATGGGGCTCAAGAACGCCACGGCTCCTTGGTGATTGCCTCGAGTAAGTCGATTGAGTTTTTCTACCGGGACGTACTTAGGTTCAACACCTCTGTCTCGAAGGGTTCCTTCTAGTTGGGTATAGAGCTGACCGCCGATGCCTTTTTGTAAAAAGACTTTATCGAGGGTTTGTCCATCTTGTACTGCCTGTAATATCGGCCTTAAGCCGTAAATGAGTTGGTCGTTTGCCATTAGCTGTCTAGAGATTTAGGGGACTGTTCGTCAGAGAATTCTCCGAGGTTAGCACGATCAACAATCCTGCTGTCCAATTCTTTTTTAGTCTTGCTGCCAAGTTTTTTCAAGCGTTCTACTTGACTGATCAGATTGCCTCTACCTTCTACCATCTTATTCATGGAATCTTGGTAGGTTTTCTGAGCGGTATTGAACTGTTGTCCGAGCTTAGTCAGGTCTTCGCTTAGGCCGACAAATTTATCGTACAGTTTGCCGCCAGCCTCGGCAATTTCAATAACATTTCGCGTTTGTTTTTCTTGCCTCCACGCCATGGCAATTGTTTTTAACGTTGCGAGCAGGGTAGAGGTAGATACCAAGATGATCTTCTTCGAGAAAGCCAACTCATACAACCCGCCGTCAAACTTCGTGGCTTCCATGAATGCGGCCTCGATAGGAATGAATAACAATACAAATTCAGGGGTTGCACCGTCATAAAGTTGTGGGTAATCTTTCTCGCTCAGTTGCTTGATGTGCGTCTGAATGCTCAAAATCAGAGCCTTCATATGTTTGAGAGCTTCATCCTCGTCCTCTGCATTGACATAGGCTTCCCAAGCAACTAGAGACACCTTTGAATCTACAATGATTTTCTTGTCCTCTGGCAACTGAATAACGACATCAGGCTGCAGACGACGACCGTCTTCTGTGGTTTCACTGTTTTGAACGAAGAATTCTTTGTCTTTGGTGAGTCCACTCATTTCTAAGGCACGCTCCAAGACGAATTCACCCCAATTTCCTTGCTTTTTAGTATCGCCTCGCAGTGCTTTGGCTAGACCGCTCGCCTCTGCGCTAAGCTGGTCGTTCATGTTCTTTAACGCTTTGATGTTCTCCATCAATGCAGAGGTGTTTTTGAGTTCTTCTTTATGGTTTTCTTTAACGGTTGCCTCAAAATCAACCAACTTCTGCTTGAAAGGGGCAAGCAGCTTGTCTAATTCTTCACTATTGGTGGTCTTAAACTGTTTTGATTTCTCTTCAAGTACTTTTTCCGCTAAAACCTTGAATTCGTTGGCCATCACCTCTTTATCAGCTTTAGCCTGAGCTTTTTGCTCTTCAAAGTTTTTAGATTGATCCTCCAATTTTTCCTCTGCTGCCTTCAGGTTGGCTTCCAATAAACTGATCTGCTGGGCTGTTTGAACCTGCAATGCTGTTAGGGATGCTTTCGTTTGCTCTAGCTCGGAATCTTTGTTTTCAAGAGTATTTTTTAATTCCTTCATTTGGTCACTGGCCCAGCCGGGCAAATCACCAGAAGCTGATGCCGATTCAGTAGCAGTTCCTCGAAATTTAAAAATGAGTAGAACTACTGCAATTAAGTTTATTACGGCAAAAACAACACCCATTGTAGTCATTGGAAAAGGCTGAATTTTGAATTATTAGAATAGTGATTGCTGCGCTGTTGAAGGCAATTCCCAATGTACGATTTCTAACCCTTTTTTGAGCTGTTCATTATTAAATCTTGTGAACGGTTTGGAACCAAAAAAACCTCGATAAGCGCTGAGCGGTGATGGATGCGGAGTTTCAATCAGCGTTCTGTTTTCTTCCGACAATTCAGAGGTTACTTTTTTGGCCAATTTTAAGGCTGGAGCGCCAAAGCAGATGAATCCGGCGTTCTTGGAGTTTTCGAGCACATGTTTAATGAGTGCTTGGGTAAAGTTCTCCCATCCTTTTTTTGCGTGTGAGCCCGCTTGGTGCTGCCTAACAGTCAATGCCGTGTTAATGAGAAGCACACCTTCTTTCTTCCATGGGCTCAAGTCTCCACTCTTGGGATAGGGGAGTGCAAGATCTTCGCAATACTCCTTAAAAATATTCTTTAAGGAAGGTGGAATCTTAGTTTTAGGCGTTACCGAGAATGCTAGACCATTGGCTTGTCCTGGCCCATGGTACGGGTCTTGGCCGATGATGATGCATTTAATCTCTATGGGGTGTAACCCACAAATGGCGGCAAGAATCTCCTCTTTTGGTGGGTAACATGCCTCTTGGGCATATTCTTGTTCTACAAACGCATCGAGCTCACGGAGATATGGTTTATTCATTTCCTCATCCCAGAATGCCTTCCACTCGACAGGAATCATTGTTGAAAGGAAGTTGCTCATTGAGTAAGAAAATTGAGAATTCTACGTTATTTTTATCGCTCGCAATGTAGCGAAAACTAGAAGTAATGAAGATGAAAAAAGTACTTGGAGCAGCGTTGGTGATTACCGCACTATTCGCACTATCATCATGTGGAACAGCAGAAAAATGTCCTTCATATTCACATGTTGAAGTTCCTGCACAACAAGGATAAAAGTCCTTCTGAGACGAATAAAATTCAGTTCGAGCACCCGCAGTCATTACAAGATGTTGCGGGTCTTCTTGCTTTAAATACCCCCGTATTCTTTTACAAGCACAGTACGCGATGCAGTGTGAGTCTTTTCGCAATGCGCAGGTTAAATATGGTGGAAGTTCAAAGCAACGAGACTTGGGTATACATAGATGTAGTCGCCCAGCGGAACCTGAGTTTAGCCTTGGCAGAGGAGGTTGATGTACGTCACGAAAGTCCCCAGCTTATCTTGTGGAACGGCGGAAAAGTAGCTGCGCACACCTCACACAGCGGGGTGGTCGAAGATACGGTCGAAGAATGGAGAAAAGTACACGGTCTTGCTGAACAAGTATAGTTTTCAATGGTTTAATAGCATATGGTAGACCAACCAAATATTGAAATTAAAAAAGACCTCAAGGGCCGCACGAAAAAGCCGAAATGGCTTCGAGTAAAGCTGCCTACAGGTGAGAATTACAAAAATGTACGTGGCCTTGTCGATAAGTATAAGCTGCATACCATTTGTGAATCTGGTCATTGCCCTAACATGGGCGAATGCTGGGGAGCTGGTACTGCAACCTTTATGATTTTAGGTAATATCTGCACGCGATCTTGTGGTTTTTGTAATGTCGCAACAGGTCGTCCCGAAACCGTCGATTGGGAAGAGCCGGAAAAGGTAGCTCGTAGTGTGAAGCTTATGAAAGTGAAGCACGCAGTTCTTACTTCTGTAGACCGTGATGATCTCGCCGATGGCGGATCTATTATTTGGGCAGAGACTGTAAAGGCCATTCGCCGAATCAGTCCTCAAACAACTATGGAAACGCTTATTCCAGATTTCAAAGGCGAACTTCACAATGTGGATCGCATCATTGAGGCGAATCCTGAGATTGTGAGTCACAACATGGAAACTGTACGACGACTGACTCGCAAAGTACGTATCCAAGCACAGTTTGATCGCTCACTTATGGTTCTCAAATACCTTAAGGATAATGGCATCCATAGAACGAAAAGTGGCATAATGTTGGGCCTTGGTGAGACGAAAGAAGAGGTTATCGATGCGATGAAAGACCTTCGTGAGGCAGATGTAGACATTTTAACCCTTGGGCAATACCTACAGCCTACGCCAAAGCATTTGCCTGTGGTTGAGTTTATTACGCCTGAAGTTTTTGAGGAATTAAAAGAAATCGGCCTAGAAATGGGCTTTAGATATGTAGAAAGCGGACCGTTAGTACGCAGTTCATATCACGCTGAAAAGCACTTGGTATAATGAGGTTCAAGCCTTATTTTTAACACTTATAGAAAACAGAGTTTTTACATGAAAACAGGATTACGATTCGCCCTTGCGGGCACAGTCTTAACCGCCGCCATTACATCACTTGCAATCTTGCCTTCGAATGAAGCTTACGTTCCGCGTACGCAAAACGAACAAGGTGCTGCAGGTGCTGCTGCTTATTTGCACGGCCTTCGCGCAAATCAAGTAACTGGTGAAATTGACCAAGAAGATGTTCTTTCGGCTATTGAAAGCTTGAAGGATATGCCGGAAAGTAGTATCGGTTTAACTTGGGGTGAAAGAGGTCCAGACAACCGCGGTGGCCGTACGAGAGGTTTGGCAATCAACCCACAGAATCCATCCGAAATGTACACCGGTAGCGTAAGCGGTGGTTTGTACTACAGCAACAACGCCGGATTGAGCTGGACGGAGGTAAATCCTGATCAAGAGAATTTAGCAGTAATGACCATCGCCTACTCGAAAGGCGGTGATGTATATTACGGTACAGGTGAAGGTTTGTACAACAACTGGACGACTGGTTATGGAGCATCTACCTCTTCAGGTTTCCCAGGTGCCGGTGTGTTCAAAAAGGGTGCGAACGAAACAGAATTTTCACAATTGAGCAGCACTGCAAACTTTAGCTCTATCGGCGCTATCGTTTGTGACCCTTCAAACAACGATAAAGTATACATGGCAACGAATGCTGGTGTACGTGTAACAACCAATGGTGGTTCTACATGGTCTAACCCAATTACTGGAATTGGTTCTCAGGGTACTTGTTGGGATATTCATATTGATGCCGGTGGTAACGTATGGGGAACGCTAGGTGGTAGAACTATGAAGTCTACCGACGGTGGTTCAACTTGGACGGAAGTAAGTAAGTCAAACGCAGGTGCTACTGGATTGCCAAGAAGTGGTGGACGTATCATGTTCGCCTCAGCAAAAGACGATGCAGATTACGTGTACACTGTTCATATTACTTCAGGCAATGCGCTTGCAGGTGTTTATCGTACCACAGACGGCGGCTCGACTTGGACTAAAATTGGTCAGAAATCGACCTACTTCGATCCTTTCTGTTCTTCTCAATGTCAAGGAGAGTACGATTTGTCGATTGGAGTTGATGCAGCGAATAAGAATAGAATCATCGTAGGTGGTATCACCGTATGGGGTTGGGAGCAAGGTCAAGGTTGGAACCAAGTAAACGGTTTCGGTCCTTACAACATTCACGCAGATAACCAC
The DNA here is from genome assembly GCA_003385605.1 of Bacteroidota bacterium. Lineage (GTDB taxonomy): Bacteria > Bacteroidota > Bacteroidia > Flavobacteriales > Schleiferiaceae > UBA10364. The sequence goes on along the minus strand of QQUU01000063.1, from coordinate 74,613 downwards.
GATGTGGTTTGGCATCCAACGGACAGCTCGAAAGTCTACATCGTTAATGACGGTGGTATCTACTATTCAAACAACTCTGGCAACACATGGCAGACGTTGAACAAGAATTACGCGACTACGCAATTTTACAACATTGGAATTTCTGCTGACCGTTATGTTGTTGGTGGTACTCAGGATAATGGAAGTTGGGTAATGGACGGTTCAGGAAATACGCCAAATACCGGTCGTTCTTTAGGACCAGTTGATGGATTCTCTGGAGACGGAGGTTTCTCAGCGGTTTCTTGGTTAGTACCAAAAATCTACTTCACGGAATACCAACAAGGTCGTATCGGTCGTAGTGAAAACAAAGGGCAATCGTTCAGCTCATTCTGGGACAGCCGTTCTTCTCAAGGAATCGGTTCATGGATGACGCCGTTCTACTTGTATGAGAACAGCGACGATGCTTTGAGTACAGACTCAGTGCAGTTTAAGGTAAATCAGGCAATCCGTTCTCTTGGATTTGCTAATGCTGGTCAGGACACATTTGTTTCGAACATCAAGCCATTGCAGGAAAGCGCAATCATGGATGCTTCTACATTCAAGGTAACCAGTGGAACGTTGGTGATTTCTTCAGATGCTAGCGGAACTATGACCGGTGACGGTACGGGTACATTCAATGCAACAACTGGAGACTTCTCAGTGGTATTCAACGGCTCACCTGCAGCTGAGATTATTGCTACTGTAGACGTAAGCTATGCAGCGGGTTCAACAGTGAGCTTAGGTTCTAATACTAATGGTCTTCCGTTCCAATACACATTGCCTAATGCTTTGGGTATGGGAGACAGCATTGTTGTACAGGATCCAGTGAGCAGCATGTTTATTGTTGGATTCAGTGGTTCTGTATGGATGACACGAGGAGCGTTGGACTTCATGGATACACCTACATGGTACAAGCTGGCTAACATCACCGGAACTGCACAAGCTGTTGAGGTGAGCGCCGACGGTAACTATGCATGGGTAGGTACAAGCAACGGTCGTGTATACCGCATTGCTGGATTGCAAGGAGCAAGAAGCTACGGAACTGCAGATTTAGATTCAGGTGCGACAGCGGTAAGCGTTGATCTAGTGCATTCAGTAATTGGCCGCAATGTTACAAGTATAGCGGTTGATCCAAATAACAATGATCGCGTATTGGTAACGCTAGGTAACTACGGCAACCAAAACTTCGTATACTACAGTGGTAATGCTACATCAGCGAACCCAACATTCTCTGTGAAGGATGGAAACTTGGGTAACTTCCCAGTATACGCTGCTACTTTTGACAAGGCGAATTCTAACTATGCCATCATCGGTACTGAGTATGGAATTTTCTCGACTACCAACGTGAATGCGTTGAACCCTAATTGGGGTGCTGATAATTCAGGTTTAGCAAGAGTTCCAGTATTCACATTGAAGCAGTACAGAACGAATAAGAACAGTACTGACGATTCTGACGTAATGGAAGGCGATATTTTCGCCGGTACGTTTGGACGTGGAACGTTCCAGACAACTACTTTGATGACGACACGTCCGATTGGTATTGAGGAGCAAGAAGGTATGGAGGAGCAAGCGACAATCAAGTTGTTCCCGAATCCAGCAGACGAGGCTACTACACTTGAGGCAACACTTGCTGAAGGAACGTACACCATTGAAGTAATTGACCTTAACGGTAGAACTGTATTGACACAAGATGTAGATGCACTTGTTACAGGTTTGAACCAGTTTAAGGTGAATGTTAGTGGTCTTGGTAACGGCATGTATGTGATCGGTCTTCAAGGCAAGGCAGATTCTTACACTCGCTTGATGATTGCACACTAATCTTTTTGAAATAGATAGAAAGCCCCGCCTCGGCGGGGCTTTTTTTTGCCCTTTAGGGTTATTTTTGCGTCATGGATGTAGAGTTTTTAAAATACCCTATCGGCAAACCGTCGATAGAATCAGAACCGGGAGAGGAACGTATAGAAGGCTGTATTGCAGTTATTGGCCGCATGCCAAAGCAGTTGATGGAGTTCGCGAAGGTTTTGACCGAGGAACAATGGGACACACCTTATAGAGAAGGCGGTTGGACTGTACGTCAGGTAGTCCATCATCTGGCGGATTCGCACATGAATGGCTTTAATCGTCAACGTTTAGCGGTGACATCTGGTGAGACTCCAAAGGTTCCTGGATATCCTCAAACGCTTTTTTCGGCTTTACCAGATTATACAACAGACCCTTTCCTAAGCGTCATTTTATTGGCAAGTTTGCACGAGAAGTGGGTGAGTTTCTTAAATGGTATTACAGAGACTGGATGGGATAAAGCATACTTCCACATGGAAGAAGAGAAGGAGTATACCATGAAAGAAAGTGTACAGATGTATGCTTGGCACTGCCAACACCATCTGGCGCACATAAGATTGGTGCTCGAGAAGAAATAATTAAAAACTAAAAGCCGCTCCGAAGGGAGCGGCTTTTTATTAGTCATTATAAATCTTCTATTCGATTGACACGCTTGGTAATGATACCGTTTTCCACTTTGAAGTACAACGGCATTTCTTGAACGCCAAGTGTCTCTATAATCACGCTTCGACTGCCACCAAGATCGCTCAGGTGCTGACCTCCAAGATCATCTGTAACGATAGCTTCGTACCATTCGCCTAATGGGCTGCGTTGTTGCGGCAGACCGTCAATAGAAAGTAGTACCCAGTTATTCATAGACTGCTTCTTAGCAACAGATCTAAGCTCATTGCGGCATTCTACGCACCACGAGGCCCATATGGCAACAATATGATCTTCTAGGGACATGCGCTCGAGCGAAACAAGATCCCCTTGGGGCGTCTCTAAGGCGAATTCTGGGAATGGGCTGCCCACACCAAACTTCTGCGCGTTCTCCGCCACTTTCGCAGTGAAAACATAGGTTTCCTCGAATTCTTCCACCCACATATTGAATGCTAGCACATCATTTGATGCGGGTGCTAAATCCGTTAAAGCGTCATTTACACCGCGCAATACCTCGCGGTCCACGCCGTACTCTAACACTGGATTTTGACCGATCCTGTGGTAGACGGTCATGAGATTAGATAATCTTCCTGGTGCTGCAGTAAGACTGTCTAGAATGCGTTGTCTGTATCCGTCGGCATAAGCGAAGAATACACTATCGATAGCACGTAATCCTTTAAAAGTAGTGCTGTCCTTGTAAGTAGATTTGATGGCATCAAGACTGTCTATCAGAGCAATAAGGTCCAATTGCATTTTGCGTTGTGCCCCTAACCAATTGTTCTCTGCATCGCCAGAGATAAAGCCGTCTTTTGAAATGGTCAGTTCTTCTGTATTAGGTCCAACTACGGCATGTACCACCGGTAATTCCCCGTCTAAGGGAAGGAAGCTGATCATCTGAAGTGTATCGAAGGCAACTTCAAAAATGTCACCACCCATAATCTCGAGGCTGTCCATCACCGTAAACGTACCGTCGGCTTCGCGGTACTGAACCGCATAGCTGCCGGTTTCTTCTAACTCAAAGTGAATAAGCGAACCTCCTTCTTGAGTACAAGAAGCTAAAACAAGACCTGCAAGTAATACCCAGAGCTTACGCATCTAATTTCTCGCGCAACAGTGCGCTTGCTTTTTTAGGATCTGCACTGCCTCGGCTGTATTTCATTACCTCACCCATGAAGAGTCCGATAAGTCCTTTCTTACCCGAGCGGTATTCCTCAATCTTTTCTGGGTATGCAGCCAAAGCTTGATCTACCCACGCCTGCAGCTGGTCGCTATCGCCTTGTTGGATCCAGCCGTTTTGCTCACAAAGTGCAGCAGCATCAGCAGTCGGGTCTTCCAACAATGCAGGGAATAATTTCTGAGTCGCCGTAGAGATCGAAATTTTTTCTTCGTCCACTAACGTTTGAATGCTCGCCAGTGCCGCAGGTGCAATGGGGAATTCTTCTATCTCAACGCTTTGTTCATTTAACCAAGATTTCACAGGGCCAATAAGTAGGTTGGTTGCTCCCTTGTAATTGGTCGTATGCTTAATGACCTCTTCAAAATAGAGGGCAAAGGCCTTGCTGTCGGTTAGGACATAGGCGTCATATTCACTTAGGCCCAATTCTTTCGTGTACTTCACAAATAGCTCGTAGGGCAGAGGCGGCATATTCTCACGCACACTGTCTACATAACTTTGCGGCACAATAACAGGTACTAAATCTGGCTCTGGGAAGTAGCGGTAGTCGTGCGCATCTTCTTTTGAACGAAGTCCAATTGTGATGTTTTTTGCAGCGTCGTACGTACGCGTTTCCTGATGTATTTCTTCGCCAGATTCAATCAAATCAATCTGACGAATAATCTCAAAGTCAATCGCTTTCTGTACGTTGCGGAACGAGTTCATATTCTTTACTTCAACCTTCGTCCCAAATTTGGTCGCGCCTTTCTTGCGAACGGAGATGTTCAAATCTGCACGAAGCGAACCTTCCTCCATATTCCCATCTGAAATTTCTAGATAACGGACCAATTTTCTGATCTCACTCAAGTAGCTATATGCTTCTTCACCGTTCTTAATCTCTGGCTCCGATACGATCTCCAATAGAGGAATACCTGCACGGTTTAGATCTACTAGCGTATTGAACGGATCGATGTCGTGCACACTCTTCCCAGAATCCTCTTCCATGTGGATACGGGTCAGGTTTATTTTCTTGTCGTTGCCCTCTGCATCTTTGATACGCACAAATCCTTCGGTACAGATAGGTGTCGTGTCCTGTGTAATCTGATACCCCTTCGGCAAATCCGCATAGAAGTAGTTCTTCCGCGCAAATTCATTGCGCTCACGAATGTTACAATCACAGGCAATACCCAACTTCACGGCATAGTTCATCACCGCTTTGTTGAAGACAGGAAGAGTACCTGGATGGCCCAAGCTGATCGGGCTGACCTGAGTATTAGGCGAAGCACCATAGGTAGTAGCATCACCACAATAGGCCTTACTCTGCGTGCTTAACTGCACGTGAACTTCAATACCAATAACCGGTTCGTATGTATCGTAAATACTAGACATCCAAGGGAAATTTAGAGCGCTAATTTACGCTTTTTAGGCCTGTTTTTGTGACCGATTTTTATACACTTCCTCAATCTTCGCCACCATGGCATCAAGGAGTGGCTGAACATCCCCAACAGGCTGAATTTCAACATCCCAAACACTCAGCCTAATAGGGCTGTTTTCCGCCTTAATTAGTGGTGCCAACTTCACAGCATCTTTGGCTGTGCAATGCACACGGTATTCATACTTTTCCGAAGCTTTTTCGATACGAGCGAGATCGGCTGCACTGTAACGATGATGGTCCCGGAACTTCATTTCATTTCCAATGAATCCACCTACTTTCTGAATTTGATACAAGCAATCATCGGGATTCGCTACACCGCAGACCACCAAACCTTGCTCCTTGCCTCCAGACACTAGAGCGGTTATTCGTTCAAAGGTGTATTCCGGTATTCCCTTCCAAGATTCGACGGGGTGATACCCTGCATCATTTATCTGCGACAGGATAGCGTGGATGTTGGTGTGTGGAATTTCACGTAGGCGACCCATCGGTAACATGTGGTCCAATTCAAATCGAAGACTCTTCTGGCAAACAATACTAAAGTCCTTGAGCAGCTCGTAGTGTTGCAATCCGTCGTCCATCACCAATACTTTTTTATCGCCCGTAATGGTCGAGGCAAGCTGAGCACTATCACGACGATTTTTACCTACGATGGTAGGAAAGAGCTGGGCATGTAACAAGGCCTCGTCCCCGTAGATATGGGCATCATCGCTATCAACAAGGGTGCTTTTTTGGACCGAACCTTTATAGCCTCGAATAAGAATAATGGGGGAATAGCCTAGAGACTTCAATTGCTTTGCAACCCACATGGTAGCCGGAGTCTTGCCGGTGCCTCCCGCTTGAAAGTTTCCTACACAGATGGTCGGATATTGGGCGTGTTTGGCTTGAGTTGATCGCCTCGCACGATCAATTTTCTGCCCGAATAAATAGCATGCTCCGAGGATGAATCCGAGTGGGTTTAAGGGATTAAGATGTATTTTCACAACACCCCCGATTTGCGCAAAGATTCCTCTTGGCTGTTAATGTCGTTTGGATCGAGCCATAAAGCGTTTTCGAATCGCTTGAAATACGTCAATTGTCTTTTGGCATAGCGACGGCTGTATTGTTGGATGAGCTCAATGGTTCTGTCTAGGTCGTATTCGCCCTTAAAATAAGGCCACCATTCTCGGTACCCCACAGTTTGGAGGCTGGGAAGTTCTGCATGGGACTTGAGCAATCTTGCTTCAGCTTCAAGACCGTCTGCAATCATTAGATGCACACGTCTATTAATGCGGTCGTACAATTTCTCCCTATCCATATTCAATACCCAATTCACAATTTCAAACGGCCGTTCCTTGGGACTATTGTTCAGTTGCTCAGAATACTTTTTGCCTGAAGCCATAATAACCTCTAGTGCTCTGATCACCCTCCTCGGGTTATTTACATCGACTTTCTCGGCATACACTGGATCGAGTTCTTGGAGTTTTGCCACTAACGGCTCCAGACCGTCCTCGGAAAATTGCTCGTCTAGACCTGCCTTGATGTCGGCATCAGTAGGTAAGGGATCCAAGCCATTGAGAAGGGCATCGATATACATTCCAGAGCCACCTACAGCAATAACAACATTATTCTCAGTGAAGAGGGTTTGCAATCTTTCTAGTGCGAATCGTTCGTATTCGCCCGCAGTAATCGGATCATGAATGCTTCGGTCGGCGATGAAATGATGATCGGCGCGCTGAATTTCCTCTTCGGAAGGAGGTGCGCTACCAATGGCCAATTCCTTATAGCACTGGCGGCTATCCGTTGAAAGAATTGGACATCCCAACTTTTCTGCCCAATACAAGGCTACCCCTGTTTTCCCTACCGCAGTAGGTCCACATATGTTGATGAGGTAGGTTTTAGACATGAAGGTGTGTTGGAATTTTCGATGAAAATACGTAATTTGATAGAACCGCTTTATACGAATGATGAACCACGACGCAAGAAATATATCGAGAACAGACACTGCTTTGCTCGCCTATGAATCTGGAGAAATCTTGGAATCTGTCCGAGCTATTCAACGTCGCTCTGAGGCCATTCATAAAGCCACCTATTTAGGTAATCTCAAGCACCAAAAGGTTCATATTCACTTCAATACAGGCGCAGATGTGTACCAGGTCCATACCACCATCTGGTTGCATTACAACAACCATATTTATCTAAAAGGGAATATTAAAGTACCTGTTGAGCGAATCTTGGGGATTCACTTTTAATAGTCGTATCCAAGAGAATCGTCTTCATTCTCTTCTGATCGAGGTAAAGCGCCACTATCGAGATCGTCGAGCCCGTACAAGGCATTTAACTCTTCTTCGCTCATTTCACTCGGGTCTTTTGACGGTGCATTAGCATGTGTGCTTGGCGATTCATTTTTGGGCAATTCGCCAACGCTTGAAAGCACTACAAAATCCTCAAAGCCTTCTTCCTCTTCAGTTTTTACAACTTCAAGGTAGAAGATGTTCATATCGAGAAAGTTATAGACGTATAAGCCGTTTTTTGTACCAGAAAAGAATTGCTCTACTGATGTTCCCTCCATAGAGGGCATATCATCATCCATGGCAAACATGGGCAGTTCGTCGCCCTGATCCCAGTTGGCAGTGCTGTAATAGAAGCTTGCCATTTCTCCAGGGTTTAAGCCAAATTCATTAAAGATGTGCTCATGCAAGTTCATCATAGAAGCAGCGCCTTTGATGCGTACTTCTTTCAAGACGGTATCATCAGTATCAGCGATTACGCGTAAGAAAAACTCCATATTATTTTGTCAATCCTAGTTTTTGCGCCACCTCTTCCATTAAAGTGAGTGCAGCTTGTTTTTCATTTGGTATATGTCCTTCAAGAATGGCTTCTTTCAAAGCCTCCTTGATTTCTCCAATTACCCTTGAGGGGCCAATTCCGAAGTGCTCCATGATTTCCTCGCCGCTCACGGGCGGTTGGAAGTTGCGGATGTGATCACGTTCCTCGACCTCTTTAAACTTCAAGCGTACCTCCTTGAAATTGTTCAAATAGCGGCGCTTTTTGCGTTCATTTTTTGTGGTGAGATCTGCTTCACATAAAAGCATGAGGTCTTCTACATCATCTCCAGCGTCGAATAACAAGCGACGTACGGCTGAATCTGTAACTGTATCGTCTACGAGTGATGCTGGGCGAGAGCTCATCATGACCATCTTCTGTACATACTTCATCCGAGCATCCGTAGGTAAATGCAAACGCTTAAAGATTTTTGGAATCATTTTACTTCCTACAAACTCATGACCTCTAAATGTCCATCCGGCTGGCTTAATGAATTTTTTGGTTCTTGGCTTTCCTATATCGTGCAATAGGGCAGCCCATCTGAGCCACAAGTTTTCAGAAGTACGTGCGAGGTTATCCACAACCTCAAGTGTGTGGTAAAAATTGTCTTTGTGCAAATGCCCTTCAACTTCTTCAACACCTTGTAAAGCGCAGATTTCAGGCATTATTTCTTTCATAAGACCCGATGTGAAGAGTAGGCCTAAACCATAGGAAGGTTTGTCGACAGCCATGATCTTATTCAGCTCGACACTAATGCGCTCCGGTGCAACAATTTTCAATCGTGAAGCATGCGCTCTAATGGATTTCAAAGTGCTTGTATCGATGCGGTAGTCTAATTGCGCAGCGAATCGAACAGCGCGCATCATGCGCAGCGGATCATCGTCAAAAGTTTTGTCAGGACTCAGCGGTGTTTTGATAAGCTTTCGTTCAAGGTCAGCCACGCCGTTGAATGGATCTATTAATTCGCCCCAGCGACCTTCATTCAAACAAATAGCCATTGCGTTGATGGTGAAGTCGCGACGATTTTGGTCGTCTTCTAAGGTGCCGTCCTCTACAATAGGGTTTCGGCTGTTTCTTTTATAGCTCTCCTTTCGGGCACCTACGAATTCTAGGTCAACACCCTGGTAATTCATGTGAGCGGTACCAAAACTTTTGAAAACACTCAGTTTAGGCTTTTTGTCGAAGCCTTTTCGTACTTCTTTTGCCAGCGCTATGCCCGAACCCACGGTGACAAAATCGAGGTCCATCTTCGTGGGACGCTCAATGAGTCGATCGCGTACATAGCCACCCACGACATAGCACTCCAGACCGAGGTGGTCGGCTGCCTGTCCGATCTGCTTAAAAATCGGTCGGTCCAAAAAGTGGCTATAATTTGACATTAAAACGGACGCTCTGAAAGTTTCGAGAAGTATATCCCCGTAAGTAATAGGATCATCAACAAGAAGTAAAGGGCAAGGTTGGTGCGTTTGATTTTACTCAACCAAAAGTCTTCACTTTCCTTTCCAGTCATTATAGTGGGGTAGAGCAGCGGTAAGATCATAAAACTCTCTTTCCACCATTCAAGGTCTTTTTTATTCGAAAAATTGCGCGTGTAGAAGTCTTTCCAGCTGCCGGCTTTCTTCTTGTTCTTTACTCTTAAGTATTGAAAATGCAGGGCCCATTTGTAACTGTACACGCCTAGCAGGAGCAATGCTGTAAGAATGAATTGTAAGCTTTGACCGAATGTCATTTGATTCGCAATTTATTTACTTCGATGTAGCGCCATTTAACAGCTCTATACATCCACAAGGCATATTCAAAACCTCTGGAGCCGTCAAAAATACCGCCTTTTATGATGTAGTGCTTGAAAAATCTCCAAGAAGGTTTCACATTCAAATAATACGGGCCAATTCTTCCTACTTTCTTTTCGTAATCCAAAGCTTGACGCTTGGCGTAGGTTCTGAATTTCTGTTCCCAGTGGGCGGCGTTTTTGTAGGTGTAATGAAGGATACTTCCCTTGAGGCGTTTGGAAGAGGAGCGCACCTTTTCGTGCACGTTTAATTCTTCATATTTCACCCCCTTAGGTAAAAGTCGAACTACGTAATCATTTTGCAGTCCGCTGAAATTCATCCTTTTACCTTTAAAAAAATGCACGCGCTTAAAGGAGTAAGGTTGTTGCTCATCGTGTTCGCTTTGTTTCCACTCTTTGAGCGATTCAATGAGCTCAGTGGTCAATACTTCATCACAATCGACCACTAGTATCCAAGGGTGCTTGCATTTTTTCAACCCCCAGTTGCGCTGTTCACCCCAGTTTTTAAGTGGCCGGTGGTATACGTGAGCACCTGCACGTTCGGCTATTTGAACGGTTGAATCGGAAGAGCCGGAATCTATTACCACGATTTCGTCGGCAATAGATTCTACACTTTCGAGCGATTGCCCAAAGACATCTTCCTCATTAAAGCTGAGGTATAGTATGCTTAGGGCAGTACTCATTATACTGCAACGTTGTGTGTGCGCAATGCGTCGTTCAACGAAGTCTTTTTATCCGTACTCTCTTTACGCTGTCCAATGATTAATGCACAAGGTACATTGTAGGTGCCTGCTGGGAATTCCTTAGGCATTGTTCCTGGTATGACTACACTGCGTGCAGGAACACGTCCGCGGTATTCCTTCGGCTCGCTACCGCTCACGTCAATAATTTTTGTTGAGGCTGTCAAGACAACGTTTGCCCCTAGTACGGCCTCTTTTTCTACACGTACACCTTCCACAACAATACAACGCGAGCCTATGAAACAATCGTCTTCAATAATCACCGGTGCTGCTTGTAACGGTTCCAATACACCGCCTATTCCTACACCACCGCTGAGGTGAACGTTCTTGCCAATCTGTGCACAAGAACCTACCGTTGCCCAAGTATCGACCATGGTGCCGCTTTCAACGTGTGCGCCAATGTTTACGTAAGAAGGCATCATTACTACACCGGCCTCGATGAATGAGCCGTGACGTGCTACGGCATGAGGAACGACACGTACACCTTTCTCTGCGTAATTGCGTTTTAGCGGAATTTTATCGTGAAATTCAAAAGGACCGACCTCAATAGTCTCCATTTTTTGGATGGGGAAGTACAAAACCACAGCTTTCTTAACCCACTCGTTGACCTGCCAGCCATTTTCTGTAGGCTCAGCAACGCGCAATGTACCCGCATCGAGTGCATCTACCACAGCGCGCACTGCGTTTTGAGTTTCTTCCTGTTGAAGCAGTTCTCTTTGCTCCCAAGCTTGTTCTATGACAGCTCTAATATCCTTCATCTTGTTCATTCTTATGTGCGGTTCAAATTTAATGCTTCCTACGGAAAGACTACCTTTGAACCATGGCGAAAGTATTGGCTTTGGATATTGGAGGAAGACGTACTGGAATGGCAGAGACCGATCCGCTCGGAATGATGGCTTTTCCCTTAAAAACAGTGGATACAGGTTCACTCATGGCAGTACTCGAAGAATATGTGGCTGCGGAAGGAACTCAAACAATCGTAATTGGGAAGCCGGCTATTGCCACGGACAGTACTGAAATTATCGACCTTTGGGCGGCAAAAATCCACAAGCGTTGGCCGCTTATGGAGATTGTTTTTGTCGATGAGGATTTTACGTCCAAAGAGGCTTCACAAATGCTGATAATGGGGGGTATGAAGAAATCCAAACGCAAGGAAAAAGGCACCTTAGATAAAGTTGCTGCCTCTCTCATTTTAGAGCGTTATTTAGCCATGCACTAACTATCTTTGCAATCAAGATTAAGATTCAATTATGATATTACCGGTAGTAGCCTACGGCGATCCCGTTTTAAGCAAGATGGCGGAAGAAATTGACCAGGATTACCCGGGTTTAGAGCCGCTCATTGCTAATATGTACGAGACGATGTACAATGCGCAAGGTGTTGGTTTAGCAGCTCCTCAGATTGGCAGAAGCATCCGATTGTTTGTTATTGACGCGAGTCCATTTGCTCAGGAAGGCGAAGAGGACTACGAAACACTCAAGAACTTTAAAAAGACCTTTATCAACCCTATTATCATTGAAGAAGAAGGTGAAGAGTGGGGTATGGAAGAAGGCTGTTTGAGTATTCCTGATGTACGTGAAACCGTATACCGCAAAGAAAAATTGGTCATAGAATACTACACTGAAGATTGGAAGTTGGTCGAAGAAACGTATACAGGGCTTGCCGCACGCGTGATTCAACACGAATACGATCACATTGAGGGTGTGCTGTTTACGGATTACCTCAAGCCGTTGAGAAAACGACTGATCAAAGGTAAATTGGGCAGCATTGAGCGTGGCGATATTTCTATTGATTACCCAATGAAATTCCCAAAACGTCGATGAGAATTGCCCTCCTAGCATTACTTGGGTTAATTTCTTGTGCAGCCCCGGAGCCTGATGTCCAGGGCCAACAAGCGACAGTTGCTGATAGTGATTCTGCCCTCTACTATTTTGGTCGAATAGACAGTGGTATTGCGACAAGTGAAGAGCTGGAATTTGCGAAAAAGCATTTTATTTCCCAGGACAGCCTAGTGTTGAGTGATCCAAAGCGATTGATGCAAGCCGGTCTTGTATTGATGAGCGGGGGCGAGGACTACCTGTACGGGGTAAACTACTTGATTACCTTGACTAAAAAGTATCCGGAACACACGTTTGCGCCGGAGGCAATGATGCAATTGGCGCTGTTTTTTGAAAACAGATTTAACGATAAAGAGCGCTCAAGAAAATACTTGAGAGCATTGATGGATAGATATCCAAAACATGAACTTGCGATACAGGCTGAGGCATTGTTACTGCTGAGTTCAGACGAAGAATTGAATACAATACAAAACTGGTTAAATAAACAATAAATGGATTTAAGAACTGTTCTTTCGGTTTCAGGAAAACCCGGTCTTTTCAAACTAATTGCACATCAAAAAAATGGTGTCGTAGTTGAAAGCTTGTTGGACGGTAAGCGTACAGCAATTTCAGCAAATGCCAATGTGAGTTCGCTTGGAGATATCGCAATCTACACCTACGAAGAAGAGGTGCCGCTAAGAGATGTTTTCAAGGCGATGGCTGAGGTTACAGAAGGTAAGGAGGCATTGAGCCATAAGAGTTCAAAAGATCAATTGGAAGATTTCTTTGGAGAGGTTTTACCTAAGTTCGACCAGGAGCGTGTGTATGCCTCTGATATCAAAAAGGTAGTACAGTGGTTTAATATTCTAGTTAAGAATGATCTGCTCAGTATTTTAGAAGAAGAAGCGAGCGAAGAAGCAGAGTAAGCATGAATTCAAGAGAGGCCAAATTAGAAGCATTCGGTAGGTTGCTAGATATCATGGATACACTCCGTGCTGAGTGTCCATGGGACCGTAAGCAAACCTTAGAAAGCTTGCGTCACCTTACTATTGAAGAGACGTACGAGTTGGCCGATGCCATTGAAGAGAACGATTTGAATGAGATCAAAAAAGAGCTCGGGGATCTGATGCTTCACATGGTGTTTTACTCAAAAATTGGCAGTGAGAAAGGTGCTTTCGATGTTGCCGATGTACTGAACAGCGTCTGTGATAAACTCATTCACCGTCACCCTCATATCTACGGAGATGTAGAAGCTACGACTGAAGAAGAGGTAAAGGCGAATTGGGAAGCGATCAAGCTTAAAGAAAAGGGTACCAAAAGTGTTCTTCAAGGTGTGCCGCGAGGGTTACCCGCACTCGTGAAATCTATTCGCATTGGAGACAAAGCGCGCGGAGCGGGTTTTGATTGGGACAAACCGGAGGACGTTTGGGGTAAAATCAAGGAAGAACTCGGAGAGTTTGAGGATAGTCAAAAATCTGGAAATCAAGAAGATATAGAAGGTGAGTTTGGTGATTTGATGTTTTCATTGATCAACTTCGCGCGACTGAGTGATATCGATCCAGAATTGGCTCTGGAGCGCACGAATAAAAAATTCATTTTTAGATTTACTTACATGGAGAAACAGGCTGCTAGCCAAGGTAAAGAGTTGTCTTCCATGACTTTAGACGAAATGGAGGTTCTTTGGAATGAAGCCAAGGAGTTGTCTAGAGATTAATTTCGATTGAATTTATTGTTAAATGTGAGATAAAGTAGTTTAATTACTTTAGTGAATACGCTGAAATAGTGTACTTTACAAGTATGAAAACACTCTATCTAATTCGACACGCCAAGAGTTCCTGGTCGATTGACGGTATTGACGACCGTGATAGACCCTTGAAAGGGCGTGGTATTCGAGATGCCCATCTCGTCAGTCAATATTTACGTGAAGAAAGTATTAGCGCTGACTATTTCAGTATGTGTAGTTCCCCTGCGACGCGTGCCTTGCACACTGCCTTAATCTTCGCGAAGAACTTGAGTGTTCCCGCAAGTAAGGTCGCTATAGACGATGAGTTGTACCATAGTAGTGCAGAAGAAATCCTTGCTGTGGTGCGGAAGACCTCAGACATGTGTGATGCTGCCATGTACTTTGCGCACAACCCAGGAATCACTGACTTTGTAAATGAAATGACCAGTGCTAGCGTTCGCAACGTTCCAACCACTGGAGTAGTCATCGTTCGATTTGACTGTCAACGCTGGGAGGATATAGGTCCAGGGGCCGATTTGATTCAATTTGAGTATCCCAAGCGATTAAAAAATTAAAGGGTGGAACATACTTATTTCAACAGAGATATTAGTTGGTTACGCTTCAATGAACGCGTACTACAAGAGGCGGAGGATTTAACCAACCCACTTATTGAACGATTACGTTTTCTCGGAATCCATTCCAATAATATGGACGAATTCTTCCGGGTGCGTTATTCGTTTATCCGTCGTTTGCGACTCAGCGAAGAGCAAGGTTTGGATGAGAACCTTGAAGGTTTTACTCCTGGTGCGCTATTGTCCAAACTCAGCGAGATTGTAGCCAACCAGCAGCAACGGTCTCAAGAAATCTACGATAACATCAAGGAGGACTTGAAGCGCTATAAAATTGAGATCATTAATGAGGCACAGTTGACTGCTAAGCAGGAGAATTTTGTGCAGCAATTGTACCGTGAAAAAGTCAGTCCTGCGCTTACCAATTTGATGATCAATCAGACCAAAAACTTCCCTTATTTACGGGACAAGAGTATATATCTCGCGGTTCGCTTAACCAAGAAGGGTAAGGAGCAGTTTTCTATCATCGAGGTGCCGTATTCTATTTCTGGGCGCTTTGTGCAGTTGCCGAAGTACGGTAAGCAGTATGTGATGTATATGGACGACGTCTTACGTCACAATCTCGATAGTATTTTTCATACGGTCAAGTACGACAGTATAGAGGCGCATACGGTGAAGATTACTCGGGATGCAGAGTTGTCGCTGGATGATGACGTGAGTAAATCGTTTATGGAGCAAATTCAGCGCGGGTTGCGCAATCGACGTGAAGGTGATCTGGTTCGATTCGTTTACGATAAAACCATTGGCGATTCAACATTAAAGCGCTTGGTCGAAGGACTGGAAGTGAGTGCACTCGACACCCTTATTCCAGGTGGACGCTACCACAATAAGAAAGATTTAATGCGCTTTCCAAACATGGGGATACAAGAGCTTGAGTACAAGCGACTGCCTCAAGTGCCGCATCCGAGCATAGACATTGACCGCAGCATTTTTAAGGCTATTAAAAAGCAAGACATTATGCTGTTCACTCCTTATCACGATTTTGGCAACGTCATTCGCTTGCTTCGTGAGGCAGCTATTGATGAAAAAGTTCGTGAGATTAAGGTGACACTCTATCGTTTGGCTGATGATAGCCAGATCATTTCTGCATTGATTAATGCGGCTAAAAATGGGAAGAAGGTCACCGTGTTCATAGAACTTCAGGCTCGATTTGACGAGGCGAATAACATCCGTTGGACCAATCGCCTTAGGGGTGAGGGTATCAAAGTAGTTTCCGGTGTACAGGGGCTTAAGGTGCATTCAAAATTGACTCTCATACGAAGAGACGAGGGTAAAGAGAAGCTTGTAGATTATTGTGTTATCGGAACTGGAAATTACCATGAGGGAACGGCCAGAGTCTACACCGACTATCATTTGATGACTAATGACAAGCGAATTGCGAAAGAAGCACGAAAAGTATTTCAGTTCATCGAAAGTCCATATAAGCAGTACGCTTTCAAGCACTTGTTAGTTAGCCCGAATACGACACGTTCGGGATTAGAGGCACTCATCGATCGAGAAATAGCGAATGCGAGGGCAGGAAAGAAGGCCGAATTCTGGGTGAAGATTAATTCCATTTCTGACCACGGCATGATCAATAAACTCTATGAGGCAAGCGATGCTGGAGTGCAAATTAGGATGGTAGTCAGAGGCATTTGCTGTTTGGACATGGCACATCCTAAAGCGAGGAACATTTCTTCTGTGAGTATCGTTGGGCGATTCTTAGAGCACACTCGTGCTTTTTGTTTCCACAACGACGGAAATCCTCAGTATTACATTTCGTCTGCCGACTGGATGGGAAGGAATTTGAATCGCAGGGTAGAGGTTACCGTACCTATTTACGACCAATCCATTCAACGCCAATTGCGCGATCACTTCGATATTCTTTGGAAAGACAATTCTAAATCACGAATTTTCGACGCTCAGCAGCAAAACAACTACCGCATGCTTCACGGCCCTAAGATTAAGGCACAGGAAGAATTGCACAGTTATGTGAGAAATATGCTGCGTAAAGGATAACTCATGATAGTAACGAAACTAGGCGCTATTGACATCGGTTCAAATTCGGTCCGCTGTCTCATTGTCAATGTGGTTTATAAAGACGGGTATACGCACTACAAGAAAGTAAGTATGATTCGGTTGCCTGTACGTTTGGGTCAAGACGTGTTTAAGTATGGAAAGATTCGTAAAGTAACTCGTGACCGATTCTTAGAAGGTATGAAGGCCTATGAGCATCTATTGTCAGTGCACGGTGTGCAAGACTTTAGAGCAGTGGCCACATCTGCCATGCGTGAAGCTAAAAACGGTCGTCAGATAGTGAATAGAGTACTGCGAAAAACCGGTATTCAAATTGAAACAATTAGCGGCAAAGAAGAAGCGCGTCTGGTCTTCTCGAGCAAACTCTACGACACCATTAATGCAGATGTAAGCAACTTCATTTACATCGATGTTGGTGGTGGATCTACTGAAATATCTATCATAGAAGGCAAACAAGTTTTACGGTCAAAAAGCTTTAAAGTAGGTGGAGTTCGTTTGATGAATGAACTTGTTGAACAAGGCGAATGGACAAAGATGCAACGTTGGTTAGAAAAACATGCAGCCCCATTGAAAGACAAGGCTGCCATAGGTGCAGGGGGTAATATCAATAAACTACATAAGCTGAGTTTGAAACCGGTTACCGAAGCCCTAAGCTATGAATATGTGGATGGGCAGCGTACCTTTATTGAAGGGCTAGATGTCGATCGTCGAATCACAGAAATGGGTCTGAATTTTGACCGTGCAGACGTTATCACCTTTGGATTAGAGATTTATCTAAAAGCCATGCAATGGTCGGGATGTGGCCGTATTTACGTGCCGAAAATAGGGGTAAGTGACGGTTTGATTCGCGATTTGTACCACAAGGAATTCAGAGCCCAAATAGAACAATAGGTGCATTGATGAGTTAATAGATAAGCTCAATCAAGTTTACTTTTCTAGTAAGAATCATCTATATATTTTTGACCCTTAAAATTTAGAAACATGGCAGTACAATTAGCAACAGACGCGGACTTTGCACAGATCTTGAATGATAACGATCGAGTAGTGGTGAAGTACTTTGCGGATTGGTGTGGCGCATGTAAAATGTTTGCCCCGAAATACAAAAGAGTAAGTAACGAAGAAGGCTACAGCGATGTAGTATTCTTGGAAGTAAACGCCGAACATAGCCCAGAGGCTCGTAAGGCAGCAGGAGTAGATAACTTACCATTCCTGGCCTCATTTAAAGGCGGAGCATTGGCAGAAGGTTCTGCGGCAAGTAAGGAAGAATATTTACGTAAACTGATTGATTTGACAGCGTAAACACCCTGTGAAATTAACAAAGCCCCTAGCTCAGCTGGGGGCTTTTTTTGTGCCTTGTTGTTGGCAGGTTTGTAAAAAACGAAAGGGGCCCGCCAAGACCCCTTTCTACCTAAACCGCCATGAAAATCTGCTTTCGCAGAATGTTCCATATATCCTATAACCTAGTCGGTTCTACTAGGTTCACGGCTACAGTGAAAAAAAGTATTCTTTTTTTGCGCGAAAATATTTTATCGCCTATATGCTAGTGTTTGCAGGGGTTCGGACTCGATCTATGGTATATAGATTTCTTCTATGAGGGTGCCGGAAGTGATAATCAAGGCCATAAAAAACCCGTTTGCACCATAGGGCAAACGGGTTTGATTATGAACCTAAATTGATCTTAGTTCTTGCTCAAGTAATCAGCAACACCTTCGTGAGTGTCTTTCATTGCTTCTTTACCTGGTGTCCAGTTTGCAGGACAAACTTCCCCTTTCTCTTCGAAGTACTGAAGAGCATCTACCATACGCATTGCTTCATCTACTGAACGACCAAGCGGGAAGAAGTTCACCAACTGGTGCATTACAGTACCTTCCTTGTCGATCAAGAACAGACCGCGGTAAGCAATCATTTCGCCAGTAGCGTTCAAGTTGCCTTCCTCATCGTACGTCCACTCTCCGTCAAGTACATCGTAGTTGTGAGAGATGGTCTTGTTCGTATCAGCTACGATTGGGTAAGTAATACCTTCGATACCGCCTTGGTCTTTGGTCATCTGCAACCAACCCCAGTGGCTCTGCTCAGTATCAGTACTTACAGCGATTAGCTCAACACCTTTCGCTTCGAACTCAGCCTTACGCGCTTGGAATGCGTGCAATTCTGTAGGACATACGAATGTGAAGTCTTTAGGATAGAAGAATAAGATTACGTATTTACCTGCGTAATCTGATAATTTGAAATCTTCAACGATTTCTTCACCATTGATTACCGCTGACGCAGTAAAATCAGGTGCTTTTTTGCCAACTAATACAGCCATTTGTGTAGTTATTTTTTGTTTGAGAGTCAAAAGTACGATAGATAACCCCTAACTAGTTAAGATTTTATTAGGTTTTATCTATTACCTTGATGGCAAAACCTATCTGAAAAACAGTCTAGAAGAGCAGTAAACTCAGGGCGATACCAACTGCTACGACAAACATTTTCATTGCATTAAACTGATGATTTGCCGCACTTTCGAAAAGAATAGTGGTGCTGACATGGAGCAGTAAACCAGTAGCTATGCCGAGTACTGGTAAGAATGATGCTGGGTCCAGCTCAAGGCCTACACCCACAGTATTTCCTAGCGGTGAGCTGAGGGCAAAAAGGAGAATACCCAGGAGCACCTTCCAAGTTTGTAATCCAGAAGAGCGAAGGGCTGTGGCAACAAGCAGTGCAATTGGAATTTTATGTAAGGCGACAGACCATAGTAATCCGTTCGTACTGTGATCGTGACCGTGGTCGTGCATGATGGTATCTAAGCCCAAAGGCATCCCTTCGATAAATGCATGAATAAATAGTCCGACAAGGGGTAGGACAGGGATACGGTTCTCATGGGTGTGTAGGTGTCCATGCTCTAAACCTTTGCTGATGAAGTCGAGCAACAATTGGATACCGAAACCAAGCAGAACCCAAAGGCCGCCGCGACTATTTTGGAACACTTCCGGCAGGAGATGGGTCATTAGGGTTCCGAACAAGAAGGCACCTGAAAACGCAAGGGTTAGCTTGAATAAGGCGCTTTTTGTATTGATGATATACGATGCACTACCACCGATAAGTACAGCCAAAAAGAGAACTAAAGGGATCATGATAGCGGTTTTTGTGCAATAAATATCATTCGTTCACTGTCCAATTCTTTATAGGTACTGAGGTCGTAGTTGCCTTTTACTTGAATATTTTCAAGACCAGCATTTACGAGCATTGTGTGAAGATCGTTTTTACTGAAAGCCCGAACGCGTTCTTCGAAAAAATCAAGCGTACACTCGTGGCTGACTTTGATACTTTTTACAATAATACCATTTTCAATCTTTCGGCTAATGCTATAAGTGGCCATATCTGTATGAACCTCGTTCTCTGGTACCAATTGCGCGGCGATTTTTGCACTGTTCATATAATCGAGCACAAGTTTGCCGCCGGGCTTAAGGCATTGCGCCATATGATTTAAGGCCTTTTGGTGCAGCCCATCGTCGTCAAAGTAGCCAAAGCTTGTGAATAGATTCATCACCCAATCGAAGGCGCCGAAATCTAGGGCTTCAAGCATGTTGCCGACTTTAAATTCAAGGCGTTTGTTTTCGAATTGACTCGCGAAAGAAATGCTTTCAGGGCTTAGGTCGACACCTAGGGTGTGTAGTCCTTGTTCTGACAGCACCTTGGCATGCCGGCCTCTACCACAAGCCATGTCCATGGCACGTTCACCTTCCTGTACACCGAGTTTCTTGCACAGTTCAACAATGAAAAGTCGCGCTTCGTGCTCGTCTCGATGACGGTAGAGATCGTGGTAAAATTCGGTGTTAAACCATGTGGCGTACCAAGGCGTAGACATTAGGCGAGGTAGTCAAGAACTAGGGGTTGAAACATTTTAACTATTGCTACCAAAATTACAGCAATTAATACTTTACGAGTAATGGCGTTTGCCTTTGGATGTGCTACGACCTTCTTAGCCCCAAACCGTGCGCCAGAGGCCGTGCCGATAGCTAGCGTAAGTCCATATAGCCAATCAATGCTACCGCTCAATGCGAAAATGAAAAAAGCGGGAATGGTCATTAGAAACGCGGTGAACAGCTTCATAATATTGCCGTCCTTCAAAGCATATTTAGCCATCAGTACGCTGATGGATAGAAAGAGGATTCCAAAGCCCATCTGAATAAATCCGCCGTAGAAACCAAGTCCCAAATAGGCCAGCCAGATTTTCGGTGTACGCTTATTAGTGGCCCCATCCGTAGGAATGAGCCATTTTTTTGGGTTAAAAAGCATGGTGATAAGCAGCCCAATCATGATGGTTCCAATGGTAGCTCTCATCAGAGTTTCGGGAATATCTACGGCTAAATTGGCACCAAAAACAGCCCCAATAATAATGGGAGGAACAATGAAATAGCTCTGCTTAATCATGTACCGAACACGTTTGGTTTTCGGTAACGAACTGATGGCACTTGTAGTCTGGAACACAGCGCCTACACGGTTGGTTGCGTTCGCAGCATTAGCATCCAGACCAACCCACATCAGAAGAGGAAGTGTGATGGCAGAACCGTTGCCAGCAATGACATTTATGAGTCCAGCACAGAAGCCGCCAATGACAAGGGCAATTAATTCAAGCCAATCAATCATGGGACCAAAGTTAGCTTACATTTGTAGGATAAAACGCAAAAGGGTGCCGGAAAACAAAGATTACCGCTTGGTGGTAAAAACCCTCTATGGGTTAGAGGAGATCTTGAGTAAGGAATTACTTGCTTTAGGAGGTCGTGAAATTAAGAAGCTCAATCGAGCAGTATCCGTGGTTGGTGACCTAGGATATGTCTACAAAATAAACTTAGCCTTGCGCACGGGTTTACGCGTGCTTCTTCCCCTCGCAGAATTTGAGATGGAAGATGTGGAGCATTACTATGAGGAGCTCCTTGCTATTCCATGGGAAGAACATTTCGACGTCAATACTACGTTCGCTGTTGATGTGGTAGGCCGTAACGAGCAATTGAATCACAGCAGCTTCGCCGGTTTGAAGGCAAAAGATGCTATCGTGGATCGATTCCGTGATAAAATTGGCGACCGCCCAACCGTAGAGCGCGGCACACCGGAAGTACCCATACATATACATATTTATCAGGATACCATTCGTGTGTATCTAGACGCCTCCGGAGATTCATTGCATAAACGAGGCTACCGTTTGGCTGCAGCACGTGCGCCGTTAAATGAAGTCTTGGCAGCAGGTATCATCATGCACAGCAAATGGAACGGAGGAATGCCGGTATTAGATCCAATGTGTGGGTCGGGAACATTCTTGGTGGAAGCAGCATTGATTGCACATAACATGCCGCCGAACATCTACCGCCAGTACTTTGGTTTCCATTTCTGGAAGGGGTTTGATGAAGACCTGTATGAAAAGATTAAAGACGGTTTGCTCGGCAGAGCGAAAGAATACGACGGAAAGATCTTCGGTAGAGATTTGGACGATTATGCTCTGGATGCTGCCGCCGATAACATCGAACGCTCCATGTTTGACGATGTTATTCGTTTGAAACGGGCAGATTTTTTCCAGACAGATCCCCCAAGCGAGAAAGGTCTGATGTTGGTCAATCCACCGTACAATGTTAGGATTGCTGCGAACACCCATAAATTCTACCGTGAGATGGGCGATATGCTCAAGCGAGAATACGCTGGTTGGACAGTGATGTGGATTACCTCGGATTTGGAAGCTATTAAAAGTATAGGATTACGTCCGTCGCGAAAATGGAACCTGTTCAATGGAGAATTGGAATGTAAATTGTTACAGTTCGACATGTATGAAGGCACAAAAAAGATCCATAAATTGAGATAAATACATTGAAATGAAGAACCTACTTACCCTGATTGCCGCCATTTCCTTCTCAACCTTGTTGGCACAAGGAACCAGTAGCAACCTACGTCGTGTTTCACGCGAGGTCGAAAAAACAATGTCCATTACCTCGGATATTATCGACGGTGTCATGACCTATGAAAAGGAGAAGAAAGTTGTTCCGTTAATTGAGGAACAATTTGGGATTTGGCGTAAGTCAAAAAGATCCATTGCTCGATTAGATGAGCCTGAAGAAGCACAACTGGTTGCTGTCGTTGGTGAGAATCTAGGTCAAATCATAGAATTGACGTCGTCGAACTTACGAGATTGGTTGGGAGAGGATCCGCGTTCTAGTTATGGTCATACCTACGTTGGCCAAATGGAGGCCATGTTCGGAGCGATGCGTACTGAAATGGAAGCTTACGCGACGCAATACGATATTACACTTAGAGAAAGTGCCATCGTCAAGCGATTTAATGCGCAAATGGAATTGGTTGCTTATACCAAAGAAATGAAGGCTGGTGCTGCGGAAGTGGACAGCTTGGTGGCTTATCTGCAATCCGAAATTGGCACCACTGATTTGGATAAGTTATATGCTGCTCAAAAGAACCTGATAAAGGCCTTGAGTAAGCATATTCGCAGCTACGGAAATGAATATTTCTACAACGGTCAGACCGATTTATACGAAGCTTACCAGAAATACTATGTAGAACTTCTTGAGTTGGCATCAGCGGATTTATTGGCCGATTTGACCAAGATGAAGTACGATTTGGTTGAGTTCAATTCTATTGCATCCTCAACGGAGGCAAGCGCCCGTAAAACCCTGAGCTTCTTCGATAATGAAATGAAGCTTTTGGCCAAACGGGAGGCACGATTCGTAAAAAAGAACCTACCTAAAGCACCGAAGAAATAAATGCTGGTTGCTGAGGTCATCTTACCGTTGCCTTTGGACAAGGTGTTTCACTACGCCGTGCCCAATGAATTTGCAGGTAGGCTGGTCTCTGGTATGCGCGTATTGGTGCAATTTGGCAAGCGCAAAGAATACGCCGCATTGGTGGTTCGCGTGCTAGAATCGGAGGAGGATTTATCGCTGAAGTACCTGATCAATGTATTGGATGAGCGCCCCGTAGTATTGGAGCACCAGCTCCTTCAATGGAATTGGATGTCCGGTTATTACATGGCCCCGCTTGGTGATTTGATGAATGCAGCATTGCCACCGGGACTAAAGCTCAGTTCTCAGAGCGTCTTGGTACGCGATCCTGAAGTACTTCCGGATGAGAGTAAACTATCCGATTCATTATTCCTCTTGTACGAGGCATTGATCGGCAACGAAAAACTCACCCTGGATGAAGTGCGGTCCATCTGCAACGTCAAGAATCCTATGCCACTTGTGCAGCAAGCTTTGGAGCAAGGCTGGGCGGTTTTAGAGGAGGAACTAAAAAAAGTGGCACGCGCTAAAAGGCGTAAGCTTATTCGTATTTCGCCAGAGTACCTTACTCGTTTAGACGATGCGTTTCAAGCGACCTCGCGAAGTGAGAAGCAAACCCAAGCCTTACTAAGCGTCGTAGCCGCCTGTGGCAGTGAGAACAATTTCGTTGACAGTCGAGCATTTCGTAAAAAGCACAACATAGAGAGTGCCCAAATTCTTGCGTTAAAGAAAAAGGGTCTTGTAGAAGAAATTGAAGAGGTAGACGGCACCACGGCTGCTTCTGCTCCTCATTCTGAAATTTCACTCAGCGGTCATCAAAGTACAGCGCTTACTCAAATAGAGGAGGGGTTTGCTGCAGGCAAGCCAACCCTTTTACACGGGGTAACCGCCTCGGGAAAAACAGAGATTTACATTGAGCTCATCAAAAAGGCGTTTGAGTCGCACAAACGTGTACTCTATTTATTGCCGGAGATTGCATTGACCACACAGCTCATCAATAGACTCCGTGTCCATTTTACCGTGGCAGTTAATCACAGTAGGTTCACCCCGGCCGAGCGACTGGCGGCTTGGAGAGAGTCCTTGGAGCGCGATGAGCCGCTACTGGTCTTGGGTGCACGATCTGCACTCTTTATGCCTTTACCTGATTTGGGACTTATTATCGTGGACGAGGAGCACGAGAGCAGCTTTAAGCAATACGAGCCCTCGCCTCGCTACCATGCACGCGATACAGCAGTTTGGATGGCCAATCAACACGGCTGTCCTATCCTCTTAGGCTCCGCTACGCCTTCTTTAGACAGCATGTTTAACGCAAAGGCTGGTCGTTATCATTTGGTCCAATTGTTCCAGCGCTTCCACACCGCGCCGCTTCCCGAACTGGAAGTAGTGGATATGGTAGGTGCCAAGCAGCGCCGAGAGGTAAAAGGGAATTTCTCCATAGAACTCGTAGATGCCATGCGCGCAGCCCTTCAAAAAGACGAGAGCATCATCTTGTTCCAAAATAGAAGGGGTTTCAGCACCTTCCAGCAATGTCAGACCTGTGGTCATGTGGAAGGGTGTACACGATGTGATATCTCGTTGACCTACCACAAAGGTCCTAACCAACTCAAATGCCACTATTGCGGGTACCAAACGCCTCCTGTGATGAAATGTTCTTCGTGCGGCGGCCAAAGTGTTCTTCATAAAGGATTCGGAACTGAACAGATTGCTGAGGAAGCTGCGGCACTCTTTCCAAAAGCAACTGTGAAGCGAATGGATCTCGATACTACACGGGGAAAACACGCCTTTGGGGACCTCATTCGAAGTGTGGAACAAGGCGAGGTGGATATCCTTGTAGGTACACAAATGGTCACCAAAGGATTGGATTTCGATAGAGTAGGACTCGTGGGTATCATGTCCGCAGATAACCTGCTATCGTATCCTGATTTCCGAGCCAATGAACGTGCATTCCAACTCATTGAACAAGTCAGTGGCCGTACCGGTCGAAGAACATCAAAAGGGAAGGTGGTTATCCAAAGTATGAAACCGCGTCATGCCATCATTCAGATGGCCATGAACCACGACTACGACGGTATGCTCCAAAAAGAGCTCATGGTGCGCAATGAATACAGCTATCCACCCTACGTGCGACTAATCACCATCACCATGAAGCATCGCGACCAGAAACTGTTGCAACGTGCTGCAAGTGAATTTGCCCGTTCACTTCGAAGTAAAATCGGGGACCGATTCCTAGGGCCAGAATTCGCACCCATCGCTCGGTTAAAGAACCTGTACCAGATGCAGATCATCGTAAAGGTGGACAAGGGCAGTGTAGGTGCCAAGGTGCGCGACCGCATTAAAAAGGCACACAACGAAATCCTTCTTAGTCCCGATTTTCACCGTGTCAAAGTGGTCTTTGACGTCGACCCTAATTCTTAAAGAAACGGCTCAAAGGTTTGTGGCGCCTCCGCAGTAATTGTGGTGGACTCTTTTGTTGTAGGGTGACTGAAGGTCAACGATCGGGCGTGCAGGCAAATGCTCTTATCTCGCTCAGCCCTTCTTGCACCGTACTTCACATCACCCTTGATCGCATGACCTATGGCAGAGAATTGTGCCCTGATCTGGTGGTGACGACCGGTATGTAACTCAACTTCGACCAGCGAATAATTGTCCCCAGTTTTTAAAACATTATAACTCAATCGAGCTTCTTTTGCTCCTTCTTCAGAGCGTTTGAAAACAATGGCTTTGTTGTTTTTGCTATTTTTCTTCAAAAAGTGCTTGAGGTCATTCTTTCCGCGAAGTTGGCCCTCAACAATAGCCCAGTAGGTTTTCTGAGTCTGTCGCTCTTTGAACGCCCTGTTCATGCGCTCTAAGCCTTTGGAAGTTCGGGCAAAAAGTACCACTCCCGTTGTCGGTCGATCTAGGCGATGAATGACGCCGCAAAAAACATTGCCTGGCTTGTTGAATTTCTCTTTCAGGTAAGATTTGATGAGCTCCGGCAATGGGAGGTCTCCCGTCTTATCACCTTGGACAAGATCTCCAGGACGCTTATTAACGGCAACCAGGTGATTGTCTTCGTAAATGATATTTAAACGTGTGGCCAATTTAGCTTGGGTAGCTTTCGCTCTCGTTCGGGAAATCGACGTCTTTCACATCCTTCACGTACTGTCCGATAGCACCAGTGATATCATCGTATAGGTTCAAGTAACGACGTAAGAAGCGTGGGTTGAATTTATGAGTCATCCCGACCAAATCGTGGAATACCAAAACTTGACCGTCCACATCTGGGCCTGCACCAATACCGATTACAGGGATATCTAGCATCTGCGCCACCTCCCCGGCAAGGGCGGCAGGTACCTTTTCCAATACAATTCCAAAACAACCTGCTTCTTGCAAGGCTAGGGCATCTTCTTTCAGCTTCGCAGCCTCTGCTTCTTCCTTGGCACGAACACTATACGTACCGAATTTATAGATGCTCTGAGGCGTCAATCCAAGATGTCCCATCACTGGGATACCCGCAGTAAGAATACGCTTGATGCCTTCGATAATTTCAATACCGCCTTCGAGCTTCACAGCGTGACCGCCAGTTTCCTTCATTACACGAATGGCAGAATTTAAGGCCTGTTTTGAATCACCCTGATAGGTACCAAAGGGAAGGTCTACCACAATCAAGGCGCGATCAACAGCACGTACCACAGAACTTGCATGATAAATCATTTGATCAAGAGTAATTGGAAGGGTCGTCTCGTGACCGGCCATTACATTGGATGCACTATCGCCCACAAGAATACAATCTACACCTGCTGCATCCACCATTTTAGCCATAGTGTAGTCATACGCAGTTAGCATAGATATTTTCTCTCCTTGGTCTTTCATTTGCTGAAGACTGTGGGTAGTAACTTTCTTAAATTCTTTCTTCGCAACGCTCATGGTGCACGATTTTTGTGTTTTCTGTTCTACAAAGAAAAGAACTCAACGCGTAGGTTGTATTTTTGTTACCGATGAAAAACCACATTCTTACCCTTTTTGCCTTTTTCGCATTGTTTTCGTGCGACAACTCCTTGGATATTAACGCCGATTACGACGTGGAAAATGTGGTTTACGGCCTATTGGACAAGGATTTAGATACGCAATGGGTACGATTACACAGAACTTACCTCGGCGAAGATGGATTGTTGGCTGGTGCTGTACACAGTGACAGCTTGTATTTTGATACAGCGGCCATCTACCTTGCTCAGCTGAATGCCAGCGGCGATGTCATCAATACCTACGAGTTTTACCGTAAGGATACCAACGCACTCGAGCCTGGCGTCTTTACTACGGATAATTATCGGTTGTATTGGACCGATGCTCCTATTGATAAGTCTTTCGAATACCGTATTCGGGGCTTTATACCTGGCAATAACAACTTTGAAGCCGTTACACCGATCGTTGGAAATGTAAGTATTACCAAACCAAGAGGCTTCCAAAAGATCTCATTCGGCATAAGCAACGCGGAATTCAAATGGGATGCAACCAAGAATGCGCGCTTGTACCAGGGGTATTTGCATTTTAAGTACAAAGAAGCACCTCGCTCAAATCCGCAGGACAGTGTGATGAAAACGTTGACCTATGCGCTGCCCGTGCGCACCGGAAGCAATCTCAATGGAAATGGAACGTTTGTCTCAGAGGTCACTTACGATGCATACTTCCGTTTTTTACGCAATAACATAGGCACCACCACAGATAAGGTTCGTGTATTCAAAGGCATGGATGTAGAAATTTGGGCAGCCGCCGACGATTACGCGACATACATTAATGTGAGTCAGCCGTCTCAAGGAATCGTTCAAGAGAAACCATTGTTTACGAACATCGATGGAGGCATTGGATTATTTTCGTCGAGAGCTGTTGGGCTGCAAGAAAATGTGCAGTTGAGCACGTATTCTATGGACAGCTTGTGGCGCGGCATCTTTACCTGCGATATGGGTTGGGTCGATTTTCAAGGGATTGATTCATGCATTTGTGTAGACGGCGACAAGGTTTGCTTCTAAGCCACGCTTTATGACCTTTTGGCAGAAGGTCCTTTCATTTTGACATAGTTTTTACCGAAATGCTGACACTTTGGAAGTGAAATTGGCCCGAAAAGCTAATGGCACAAGGCTTGTTTATACGAGGTCGTACTATTTGAATTGATAACCTTAACTAATATAAAATGGGTAAAATCATAGGAATTGACCTCGGAACAACGAACTCTTGTGTCTCTGTAATGGAGGGTAACGAGCCAGTAGTAATTCCAAACAGCGAAGGAAAAAGAACGACTCCTTCTATTGTAGGTTTTGTAGAAGGCGGTGAGCGTAAAGTTGGTGATCCAGCAAAACGTCAAGCCATTACCAACCCAGAAAAAACGGTTTACTCTGTGAAGCGTTTCATGGGCGAGAAATTTTCGAATGTTCAATCGGATGCTGGACGTGTTCCTTATTCAGTAGAGGCGGGAGACAATGACACACCACGCGTAAATATTGACGGACGTCAGTACACTCCGCAGGAGATTTCAGCCATGATTCTTCAGAAAATGAAGAAGACTGCTGAGGATTATCTGGGCGCCGATGTGAGCGAAGCAGTGATTACTGTTCCAGCATACTTTGACGATGCACAGCGTCAAGCGACGAAAGAAGCTGGTGAAATTGCTGGCTTGAACGTACGTCGTATCATCAATGAGCCAACGGCAGCAGCATTGGCCTACGGATTGGATAAGAAAGGTCAGGATCAAAAAATCGTAGTTTTTGACTGTGGTGGTGGTACGCACGATGTATCGATACTAGAGTTAGGAGATGGCGTTTTTGAAGTAAAATCTACTGATGGTGATACACACCTTGGTGGTGATGACTTTGATCAAGTATTGATCGATTGGTTGGCGGAAGAGTTCAAGGCTGAGGAGTCTATGGACCTGCGCCAGGATAACATGGCATTGCAGCGTTTAAAAGAGGCTGCAGAGAAAGCTAAGATTGAATTGTCGTCAACAACCTCAACTGAAATCAACTTGCCGTACATCACAGCAACAGCCTCAGGGCCGAAGCACTTGGTACGCACGTTGAGTCGCGCTAAGTTTGAACAATTGGCAGCCTCATTGATTGAGCGCACCATTGCTCCAGCAAAATCGGCACTTCAGAATGCAGGTTACTCGACTTCAGAGATTGACGAAGTCATCTTAGTAGGGGGTACTACTCGTATTCCTGCCATCCAAGAAGCGGTTAAAGCGTTCTTTGGTAAAGAGCCGTCGAAAGGTGTAAACCCTGATGAGGTAGTTGCTATTGGTGCTTCTATCCAAGGTGGTGTACTCGCCGGTGATGTGAAAGACGTTCTTCTTCTTGATGTAACGCCACTTTCACTGGGTATCGAAACCATGGGTGGTGTAATGACGAAGTTGATCGAAGCGAACACGACTATTCCTACGAAGAAGTCAGAGACGTTCTCAACAGCTGCCGATAACCAACCTTCTGTAGAGATTCACATTCTACAGGGTGAGCGTCCAATGGCAGGGGATAACAAGACTATCGGCCGATTCCACTTGGACGGTATCCCAGCTGCACCGCGCGGTGTGCCTCAGATTGAGGTAACCTTCGATATCGATTCTAACGGTATCCTAAACGTAAGTGCGAAGGATAAGAACACTGGTAAAGAGCAGAACATTCGTATCGAAGCTTCTTCAGGTTTGAGCCAAGAAGAGATCGATCGCATGAAGCAAGAAGCAGAAGCAAATGCTGATGCAGATAAGAAAGCGAAGGAAGAGATTGACAAGCTCAATGCAGCAGATAGCATGGTCTTCCAAGTAGAGAAGCAAATGAAGGAAATCGAAGGCAAGCTTCCTGAAGATAAGCAAGGTCCTATCGATGCAGCATTGGCAGAGCTTAAAGCAGCGCACGCGGCTAAGGATGTAGCAGGTTGTGATGCGGCTCAAGAAAAGCTCAACGGTGCGCTTCAAGCGGCTTCAGCAGAAATTCAAGCAGCAATGCAGCAAAACCAAGGCGGTGGCGATCAAGGTCCTACTGACGGTGGTGGCGATGCTGGCGGCGCTGATGATGTCACAGACGTAGATTTTGAAGAGGTGAAATAATCCCAACTCAAGGTTATAGCAAGCCTCCGCGCCCTCGGCGCGGGGGCTTTTTTATTTATCTTCGGGCTTTCACTCTAAAAACGCAGTACACGTATGGATTTAGCAGCACTCAACGACTTACTAGCAATTATTGACGGATACATTGGCGGCTCTAGCTGGTTTGTCTTTGCCCTTCTCGGTTCAGGGATATTCTTCACGGTTTATTTGAAGTTCCCTCAAATCAGATTTTTTAAGCATGCCATTGATGTGGTGCGTGGTAAGTTCGATGAGGAAGGAGCGAAAGGGGATACCTCTCATTTTCAGTCCTTGGCTACAGCATTGTCTGGTACAGTGGGTACAGGAAACATAGCGGGTGTAGCCTTTGCCATCCACCTGGGTGGACCGGCAGCACTGTTCTGGATGTTGGTGACAGCGGCCTTAGGTATGACCACCAAATTTGTGGAGGTGACGCTTAGTCATAAATACCGTGAATTTGCTGAGGATGGCACAGCTTCAGGTGGACCGATGTACTACATGAAGAATAAATTGAACATGAAGTGGATGGCTGCGCTTTTCGCTGTAGCTGCGATCATTAGTTCATTCGGGACGGGTAATATGCCACAGGTGAACAGTATCGCCGCATCCTTAAAAGCTACCTTCGGTATAGAAGAAATAGTCACTGGCGCCGTGCTTTCGGTGCTGCTCGGTTTAATTATTCTAGGGGGTATCAAGCGTATTGCAGCCGTAACAGAAAAGCTCGTACCCATGATGGCCATCATTTATGTGATTGGCGCATTGTCGGTCATAGTGATGAACTATGAGAACATCATCCCTTCGTTTATTAGCATTTTCGCCGATGTATTTACCGGTTCTTCTGCTGCGGGAGGATTCTTGGGAGCAACCATTGCCTATGCATTTAATCGCGGTGTAAACAGAGGTTTGTTCTCCAATGAAGCAGGTCAGGGTTCGGCACCAATTGCCCATGCTGCGGCAAAAGCGGAACACCCTGTAAGTGAAGGTATGGTAGCTATTCTTGAGCCATTCATCGACACCATTGTCATCTGTTCTATTACGGGTCTAACTCTTTTAAGTTCAGGTGTTTGGAACGAAAAGCATCAAAACGACTTTAGCTATTCTGATACCATTGTTGTAGCCGGTGAACTCAGTGAGGAACAGGACGGCACAGCACTTTTTGAATACTACAACAATGGGGGAGATATTGAAGAATTTACGGGCCAGCTTCAAGTGACTAATGGTTCCCCGAAAGGTGTAACCATCCTTCACGCTAGATCTATTGCGGAAGAAGTCGTTATAAGTAGTGAGGGTACACCGTATACGGGAACAGTTGCCGTAGAAAATGGTCGCGTAAAAGATCCTTCGAAATACAACTTCTCAGGAAAGTCTTTAGTTCACAGCGCGCCGCTCACAGCTATTGCTTTTAACAAAGGCTTATTTGGCGATTTTGGCCAGTACATCGTGGCCATTGGTTTGCTACTATTTGCCTTTTCAACCGCAATTTCTTGGAGCTATTATGGGGGTAGAAGTGTGACCTATTTGTTTGGTGTGAAATATGTGAATTATTACCGCATCGTTTATGTCCTCGGATTCTTCTTGGCTGCCATCATCGATACGACAATCGTCTGGACCTTTGCTGGTATTGCGATTGCGTTAATGACACTTCCGAATTTGATTGGAATTTTCTTGCTTAGAAAAGACATGAAAAACAGCATTGAGGATTATAAAGAACACCTGAAAAAGAACTTCGACGCTGAGATTTAATTAATCAATGATTGAACGGCGTTAAACCTTGAATATTTGCAATTGTCTACAAAGAGCCAATGCTTATATTCGTAAGGTTAACAAAACGTCAATGAAACGATTACTTCTCAGTGCTGCTGCAGTACTATTTGCATTCTCTACGAATGCCCAAATCAGTAGTGATACCCTAACCTACACCCGAGGTACACTAGGAGTTCAAGCGGTATTCCCCGTAAATATTAATTCTCAGTCCTCTTGTGCCGATACCATGGGGATTTCCATTCCCTCGGGACACTGGATTTCTTCCATCGAGCTAAAGTATGAGGTTCAAACCCAAGGCGGAGGTTTTGGGGGTGTAGCGCCAAACGATGTAGGGACCTACGTTGAGTTTGTTAGCGAAAGCACTAAAGAGACCGGTCTGACCTACGGAACTTCAGGTACGAACGGTACGACGGAATCCGTATCAAGAACCATCAATGAATTTAATGGAGCGGTCACGGATACCTTCTTGGTATTTAAGTTACATCCGCTACGTCAAGCGTTTACAGCGGCTTGTGATACTAACTCGGCTAAGATTACCGACAGTACTTACCAAATCATTGTTAATCATTATCCTGCGCCAACATGTTTCCAGCCGACCAACCTTGCTGTGGACTGGACCATGAGTGATCAAGCACAATTGTCTTGGACTACAGGTGGCTCATCTTCTTGGGAAGTAGAATACGGTGCACCAGGATTTACTCCAGGTACAGGGACAAGACTAGCAGCGTTAACTAACCCATTTGTGGTTACAGGTCTTACTGCATCAACATCCTACGAGTTCATTGTTCGTGATTCATGTGCGGTAGGAAATACGAGTATTTGGTCGGCAGCTGCTGAAGATTCAACGCGCTGTGCACCAATTACTTTCACTACATCATACACAGAAAACTTTAACAGCACCACGGACTGGGTTCCTGGTTCAGGTTTTGACAACGACGGCTCAACGGTGCCTTCTTGTTGGTTGAGAAATCCAACAAGCCCTAACGGTGGCCAAGGCTACGCATGGGGTGTTGCTGACGATAGTACAGGTACCCCAGGCACAGGACCATCTGCCGGTAGAGGCGGTTCAGGCCAATACATTTACGCGGAAGCTTCAGGTGCAGCGAACCAAAGTGTAGCAGAAATTACGTCTCCATTAATTGACTTAAGCGCACTCAGTGTTCCTGAGCTTAATTTCTATTACCACATGCGTGGTGCACAGATCAACGAATTGAAAACAGAAGTTTGGTCAAAGAGTACAGGTTGGGTGAACGTTGGTGCAATCAACGGTCCACAACAAACGGCACTTTCAGATACATTCTTACTACAGACGTATACTTTGAGCCAATTCGTAAACGACACCGTTTTGGTTCGTTTCTCGGCTTCTCGTGGCTTTGGTAACGCAAACCAAGCGGATATTGCCATAGACGACTTTGGTTTCCAAGAGGCGCCAACGTGTCCGGATCCATCAAACCTGTTGGTGGTAGGTCGTACGATGACAAGCATCACACTAGGATGGACGGCTGTTAATGCTACATCTTGGGACATTCAGTACGGGGCACCAGGTGCAGCCTTAGGAGCCACAGCCAATACTACAATTAGTGCTTCAACGAATCCAAAAGAAGTAACTGGGCTTAGTAGTGGTACAACCTATCAGTTTTGGGTACGTGAAGTTTGTGGACCAACAGACAAATCTGGATGGGTGGGACCTATCCTAGCCACAACCCACTGTACGCCAGTAACTGCTCCATGGAGCGAGGACTTTGATTCTACAACTTGGACCGCAGGAACTGGGGTTTACAATACAGGTGATGCACTTGCAGCATGTTGGGTGCGTACTCCTGAGAAAGATACTTTACCGTCATCGCCATTCTCGTGGGGTGTGCGGTCTGGGACAACAACGACAGGACAGACTGGTCCAACAACTGATGTTAGCGGTTCAGGTAACTACCTCTACGCAGAAGCGTCGGGTGGTGCACCAAACCAGGAAGCGTTTGTGGAGTCACCAATGATTGATATGAGTGCCCTGCTAAAACCGCAGGTGAGCTTCTACTACAACATGCGCGGTTTCTTCGTAAACACCTTAAAACTTCAGGTATGGGTAGATTCTACTCAAACTTGGGACACGTATTTCACGAAGTCAGGGAACCAAGGAAACCAGTGGTTGTTTGAAGAGGTAGACTTGAGCGGTTTTGCTGGCGATACGATTGTTCTTCGCTGGTCTGCAACCAAAGGAAACGGATCTCAAGGTGATATCGCTATCGATGAAGTAGTGGTAGAGGACCAACCATTGTGTCCTGATCCGTCAAACTTTGCTTTGACAGACGTCACTTCGACTACAGCTACCTTCTCTTGGACGACAGGTGGTTCGACTACTTGGAACTTAGTAGTGGGTACTGCAGGTTTCACACCTTCGGCCACAGGTTTAACGAATTTGACCACGACTACAGGCGTAGCAACAGGTTTGACAGCAGGAACATCATACGACGCATATGTACGTGATACTTGTGGTGCCCTAGGTGCTTCAATGTGGATTGGACCTATTACGTTTAATACTTTGTGTAACCCATTAACCGCTCCTTACACCGAGAATTTTGATTCTACGTCTTGGGTAACAGGTGCGAACCAAACACCGGGTCAGATTGACGGTTGTTGGCAGCGCAATGATACGGTGGAGTACTTTTGGAAAGCCGGTCCACCGACCAACCACAGTAACAATACTGGTCCTTCCGGAGATCATACTTCTGGTTCAGGCGGCTACGCATTTACGGAGGCCAATACTGGTTTTGGTGGTAGTTCCATATTTACCAATGAGCTCATTTCACCATTGGTGGATGTCAGCCCATTGACTACTCCAGAGATGACCTTCTGGTACCACATGTACGGTACTCTCATCAATAAGTTGGTGGTGCAAGTGAGAACTGCAGGCGGTTCTTGGACCACTCTGAGCACAATTAACGGTGCGCAGCAATCTTCTTCTAACGATGCTTGGAAAGAGCAGATAGTAGATTTGACGGCATATGCCGGTGACACTATTCAAGTGAAATTCATTGCACATCGCTACCAAGGGTTCAACAACCAAGTAGATATCAGTTTGGACGATGTGGATATTCACGAAAAGCCAAATTGTCCGAAGCCATCAAACCTTGCTGCTTCGAACGTCACTAGTAACAGTGTCGATTTGAGCTGGACGACTGGTGGTTCAACCAACTGGTTGGTGAAGTACACGCCAGGATCCATTGTTTCTGCAGGTACGAATCCATTTACTTTGACTGGTTTATCACCGAACACGACCTACAGCATCTATGTACGAGATTCTTGTGCAGCAGGAGATGTGAGCCCGTGGGAGGGGCCTATTACTGTTACCACGCTTTGTGGTATGGAAACAGCGCCTTGGACAGAAGATTTCGAAGGAACCGGATTTGACGCTTCAACCGGTGATTTCGACGGTTGTTACACTACAAGTACTTCGACAACGTACTTCTGGCAGACCGGTACAGGTGCAACTCCGACAAACAATACGGGGCCTTCTGCTGACCACACTTCAGGTTCTGGTAAGTACGGCTACATTGAAACAAGCTTTGGTTTTAATGGCGATACAGAGGCCGATATGGAGACTATGGAAATTGATTTGGATACCTTAAGCACACCTGAACTTTCTTTCTGGTGGCATGCTGCAGGTGGCAATATCGATGAAATGGAAGTAGAGATTTACGACGGTTCGACATGGACTTCGGAATTGACCATCAACAGTACAAACAACACGCTTCAGTCGGGTCCTGGTGATCCTTGGCAAGAGGCGGTTATTGACCTAAGTTCGTACGCAGGCGATACCATCAAAGTTCGCTTTACAGGCTCTCGTGCAAGTACTTTTGGGTTTACTTCTACGCAGGCAGACTGGGCGATTGATGATATCGAAATCGATAACGCACCTACCTGTTTGAAACCAACGGCAATCGCAAGTACTGCCAGCACGACTACCTCAATCACATTGAGCTGGACAACGGGTGGTGCTAGTAACTGGCAAATCGAATATGGTGCTCCAGGCTTTACGCCGGGCACAGGTACCATCGTTAATGCCACGACGAACCCATACACGGTTACTGGTTTAGCACCATCGACGTATTACGACTTCTGGGTTCGTGACTCATGTAGCGCTACCGATGTTAGTGATTGGGCAGGTGCCTTTGCTGCAGCTACAGCCTGTGGTACAGCGGTAGCTCCATACCTAGAAAACTTCGACAACGGTTTCGTTGGCGGAACGGATAACAACCAAGGGCACAACATAGGGGCAACTATTAGCCCGTGTTGGTCACGTACAGATACAGATACCAACTACCGTTGGGGTGGACGAACGGGTACGACAGCTACGGGTCCTACAGGTCCTTCGGGTGATCATACTAGCGGCTTTGGTAGCTATGTGTACACGGAATCGAGCTTCTCTTCAGGAACACCTTCTGCTACATTGACTTCACCAAGTATTGATCTAAGTGCTTTAACTACTCCAGAAATGAAGTTCTGGTACCACATGTGGGCACAAGGGAACGGTTCACAGGGAACGCTTGTTTGGGCTATCCAAGATGTGGCGGTAGGTACTTGGGTTGATCTAGATTCAATCTCAGGCAACCAAGGAAACAACTGGATCGAAGTCGTTGAGGACTTGAGCTCTTATGCGAATAAAACAGTGAAAATTAGATTCACGTCAACTAAATCGAGCGGTAACAATGCTCAATGGGGTGATATCGCTATCGATGATTTAAGTATTGACGAGGCGCCAACGTGTCCTGAGCCAACTGCAGTGACTGCTGTAGCGACATCAACGACTGATGTGGATGTAAGCTGGACCACTGGTGGTTCAACAGCATGGCAAATCGAATACGGTGCTCCTGGCTTTACGCCTGGAACGGGTACCATTGTGAATGCTCTTACGAATCCATTTACTGTGACCGGTCTAACCTCAGGTGCTTCGTACGATTTCTATGTACGCGATTCTTGTGGTGCTGGGGATGTGAGTATGTGGGTAGGTCCTGCATCTGCAACTACATTCACTTGTACAGGTGGATGTACCTACACGCTTGAGCTTGGTGATGATTACGGCGATGGATGGGGCGCGAATGGACAATACAGTGTGTTCCACCAATTGGCTGTAACTACTGGCTCAGTGACGACCAACTACACGATGAGTAACACAACTGGTGCTCTTGGATCAAGTGA
Source organism: Bacteroidota bacterium (assembly GCA_003385605.1). Classification (GTDB taxonomy): domain Bacteria; phylum Bacteroidota; class Bacteroidia; order Flavobacteriales; family Schleiferiaceae; genus UBA10364. The sequence goes on along the minus strand of QQUU01000063.1, from coordinate 37,211 downwards.
GACTTTCACCTTTAACGTCTGTGACGGTGATACACTTTATCTAGAGTTTATCGATAACGGTCAATGGGACGACGAGTGTGGTTACACACTTAAAGATCCGAATGGCGTTGTTGTATCGAGTGTGGCTAATGGTTCCATGACACCAGGTATCAAGTACCAAGGTTCTGCGAACTGTAGTTCACCATGTCCAGCGCCAGTGCCAACATTTACATTCACGGATAACTTCTTGAGTGTTGATTTTGATGCAACAGCTTCGACAGGTGCTGCGCTTACTTATGCTTGGGACTTCGGCGACGGAAACAACGGCACGGGTGACACACCGACACACATCTACGGTGCTGGTGGTACCTATGTGGTGACGTTGACGGCAACGGATTCGTGTAACCAAAGCATTGACTTTGTGGATACCATTCAGGTTTGTGAAGAATTGACAACGGCGAATATTACCTACACGCAGAGTGCCTTTGACATCAACTTTGATGCTTCGGGCGTTGCAGGGGCCGATTCAGCCTACTGGACCTTCGGAGACGGAAATACAGGTAATGGATTGAACCCAACGAATACCTATTCTGGTTCAGGTAATTTCCAAGTAGATGTAACGGTTTACAATGCCTGTGGCGATCAAGCAGATACCACATTCTTTGTGACTATCTGTGTGCAGCCGACAGCAACATTCTCAGCACAAATTATAAGTGCTGGTGGTAGTGGTATGCAGGTTCAATTTGACGGTACGAATTCGACAGGTGGTAGCAGCTACTTGTGGAACTTCGGTGACGGTAATACCAATACGACGTCAAATTATCCGCTTCATACCTATGCAGTGACTTCTACCACTTACGTAGTGAGCCTCACGGTTTACAATACTTGTGGTGATTCAGATACCTACTCGAGCGTCTTAGGAGATGCTCTAGGCGAAGACGAATACACGCTATTTAATGTGAAGGTATTCCCGAATCCTGCGAAAGGATTTATCACTCTTGAGAGTGACGCAGGTATGGAAGGTACCATCTCACTCATTGATGCGCTTGGCCGCACAGTGGTAGAGATGAATGCGAACGGTATGTCCAACCAAGTAATAGATGTTCGCGACCTAAGCGCAGGTACGTACGTATTACGAGTGTTGAACAACGGTCAGCTCTTCCAAGAGCGCGTTCAGATTGTGAAGTAATTCTAATAGCGATAAAGCAAAAAGCCGCCCCATCGGGGCGGCTTTTTTTATGGATCAGAAAATTTGGCTTACGCCTTTTTGACAAACTCGCTTTTGAGCATCATTGCACCGAACCCGTCGATCTTACACGAGATATTGTGGTCGCCATCCACGAGCTTTATGCGGCTGACTTTAGTACCGGGCTTAATGGGCTTAGGAGCACCTTTCACCGGGAGCGATTTGATGACTACTACACTGTCGCCATTCTGTAGGACATTCCCATTGGCATCATATACAGCGCCTTCTTTCGCGACATCTTCAGGATTCCATTCGTGACCACATTCAGGACACACTAAGAGCGCGTCCATTTCGTAGGCATACGGCGATTTACATTCAGGACAAGGCGGGTAATCAGACATGATTTAGTCTTTAGGTAATAGAAAAGAGATGCCGCTAAAAAGTGTGAGCAAAGCTATCATTGAATAGGCAAGCGATGGATAGCCGAGAGCTCCCGCAGCGAATCCGGTGAGTGCGCCAAAGACATACCCCATATCTCTCCAAAATCGATACGTTGCCAATGCCTTAGGTCGCCATATAGGGTGACTGTTATTGCTAATGCCGACCAAGAAGGTCGGGTAGACTAGTGCGGTTCCTATTCCAATGAGTAGGTAGGGAATTACTGAAAGAGCACCCTCTGGAAAAAGAAACAGCCCAAGCGACTGTAAGATCATTCCTGAGGCGCAAAGTGTCTTTATGTTCCCTGTATTGGATAAAGGACCAGTGAACAATTGGCCCAAACCCCATGACGCTGCATGAATACCGGTAAGAAAGCCAATAGTCGTGAGACTCGCATCCATTGAAAGCAAGGTAACGGGCACTAGTGCCCATAAAATGCCATCGTTCGCATTATTGATCAGACCGCCCACGCTGAATAATCGTAAAGGGGGGTTCTGCCAGGTCGTATGGGCGAAGATATTAGCGGGAGTAGTCTCTGAAGTATCGTATTCTTCCTGTGCTTCCACCAAGGCCCAAGGGCGTGTATCTGGTAAAAAGAGTAGGGCGATAATAAGTGCGAGAAGCACCACGGCGCCGCTGGCAATCAATATGTAGCGAAAATCGCCATTGGTGTCCATGAACGAAGCTGCAAGTGCAGAGGCTCCACCCACTGCGAGATAGCCTGCACTCTCATTTAGACCCATGGCAGTACCCCGAAGACGCTTGCCAACGATGTCTATCTTCATGATAACTGTTGTAGACCAAGTGATGCCTTGGCTTAGACCAAGCGCCACATTGGCGGCAACAGCCATCCAAGGTGCATTCATGGTTAAGAGGAGGTAGGGAATGATTGCCGCAATGCACCAGCCTAAAACTAAGGACCACTTCCGTCCAATATTGGTGAGTAGGTGACCCGTGAATAAATTGGCCACAGCTTTCGATAGACCAAAAGTTGCCACCATGATGAGCGAAGATTGTGCTTCTTCCATGCCCCAGCTCGAGGTGATCACAGGCAGTAGACTGCGCTCAAAACCGACCATCGCGCCCACAAAAGCACTCATGAGAACCAACAGTGTAAAGAGTGGCCAATTCTCTTTAAGGCCTAGGCGACGCTGCTTCACTTTTTACGAATCTTAATGCCGAACCAGGCGTAAATGAGCGTCATTACCGGTGAGATCAGATTAAAGAAAGCGTACATGAAATAATCGCCAGTAGCCACCCCTAATACAGAGCTCTGGTAGGCACCACAAGTATTCCATGGGATAAGTACAGAGGTCACTGTGCCGCTATCCTCAAGCGTTCTACTCAAGTTTTCCGGTGCCAACCCTCGTTTATCGTACACGTCTTTGAACATTCTACCAGGCACAACAATGGCCAAATATTGGTCGGAAGCAGTTACGTTCAATACTCCACAAGCGACAAGTGTACTTGTAATTAGCGATGCCGTATTCTTGGCAAGACTGACTATAGCTGTGGTAATGGTTGCTAAAAAGCCACAGGCTTCCATCGCACCACCAAAGGCCATTGCACTAAGGATGAGCCATACGGTGCCCATCATGCCCGACATGCCGGAGCTACTCAGGAGATCGGCGAGAATAGGGTTATCGCTAGGAATGGATATATCGCCATATACACTGCGCATGGCGGTTTCATACAACGGATATTCACCGCTGCCAAGTTGGGTCAACAGGTTTCCTTGGAACAGTAAGGCCATAACAAGACCGCCTAGTATACCAACGGAAATAGCGACCAATGCATCTGTCTTTTGAGAAATAAGTGCAATGACCCCTACAGGGACCAAGAATACCCAAGGAGTTACGTTAAAGGTCTCAGCGATGAGGTTTTGAACTACTGCAATTTCTTCGGCATTCAGGGCGCCATTGGAATAGCGCAAGCCTATAATCGTGAACAGGATTAACGATATAACTAGACTAGGTACCGTCGTGTAAAGCATGTAACGGATGTGCGTGAATAGATCCGTACCTGCCATAGCAGGGGCAAGGTTGGTCGTATCGCTCAACGGACTTAATTTGTCGCCGAAATAGGCACCCGAGATGACGGCACCTGCAACAATGGCAACAGGAATTCCCATGGTTTGTCCAATCCCCATGAGTGCGATACCTACCGTTGCGGTTGTTGACCAAGACGAACCGGTGCTCAAACTAACTAGGGCAGAAATAATCACAGCCGTCGGTAAAAAGAAGGTGGCATTAATCAGGTCCAGTCCGTAGTAAATCATGGCCGGCACAATACCGCCAACGAGCCAAGTCCCTGCAAGTCCGCCAATGAGAATAAGGATATAGATGGCACTGGCCGTATCCTTCACATTGGCCTTGATTTTATCCAGAATGGCTTCGACCTTCGTTCCGTTCGCCACACCAATACCGCCTGCAACAAGTGCTGAAACGAGCAGGATGACTTGGTTGGAACCACTTAGGGCATCGTCGCCGTAGACATAACCAACATTGAACCAAAGCAAAAGCATGAGCACTACCAATGGGCTCAATGCCAGTAGCAGCTGTAGAGTGTGTTTCTTTTGTGCCATATCCCGCAAGATACAACGCGCAAGCCTTCTTAGCTCATCGCTGTGATAATGTCTTGCTTGGTGATAATGTGATACCCTTCGCCAAATTCAACGAGTACTGCGCGGTGTCCTTCTTTCACCATACGAGCCACGTCTTCTATTGGCGTTGTTAGCTCGACCACAGGGTAGGCAGCACCCATCACTTCACCAATGAGTACATTGGAATTTGGGTTGTCTAGCATGCAGTTCAGTATGCATTGATCGTCAATGGCACCGACCACTTTTCCCGCTTCAATAACTGGAATCTGGGTGATGTCATGTGTCTTCATCAAGCTTGCCGCGTTGCTGATTGGGGCAGTAGGGCTGACCGTCACTAAAGGCAAATGACTGTGTCCGTCAATGAGGTCTTTCGCGACTTTGTTGGCAGGAGCGAGAAATCCTCTGTCGCGCATCCAATCGTCGTTATACACTTTTCCTACATAACGAGATCCGTGGTCGTGGAAGAGCACAACCACCACATCGTCAGGGGTAAGCTGGTCCTTAAGCTGACGCAGGCCTTGGAAGGCTGAGCCGCAGCTGTATCCTAAGAACAGACCTTCTTTCTTGGCCAATTCTCTCGTGGCAAGGGCACCGTCTTTGTCCGTAACCTTCTCGAAGTAATCAATAACGTCGAAATCAACATTCTTCGGCAAGATATCTTCACCAATACCTTCAGTGATGTAACTGTAGATTTCCTTTTCGTCGAATTCCCCGGTCTCGTGGAACTTTTTGAATACCGAACCGTAGGTATCAATACCCCATACTTTAACGGCAGGGTTTTGCTCTTTTAAATATTTCCCAACTCCTGAAATAGTACCTCCGGTGCCCACACCTACCACGAAATGAGTCACTTTGCCTTCCGTCTGCTCCCAGATTTCAGGTCCTGTGCTTTCGTAGTGTGCCTCACGGTTGCTGAGGTTGTCGTATTGGTAGGGGTAGAATGAATTGGGAATTTCTTTATTCAATCGAGATGCCACGCTGTAGTAGCTGTCCGGGTGTTCCGGTGCGACGTTAGTGGGACATACGATGACCTCGGCACCCATGGCGCGAAGGATATCCATCTTCTCTTTACTCTGTTTGTCACTAAGCGTACAGATGAGCTTGTAGCCTTTAACAATAGCCGCCAAGGCAAGGCCCATCCCGGTGTTCCCGGAGGTACACTCTATGATGGTGCCGCCAGGTTTCAAATCACCACGTGCTTCTGCATCTTCCACCATTTTAAGTGCCATGCGGTCTTTCACGCTATGTCCGGGGTTGAAGTATTCCACCTTGGCATAAACAGGACAAGGGAAATCTGCCGCGATTTTATTGAGTTTGATCATTGGAGTATTTCCAATGGTATCAAGGATGCTGTCGTAAATAGGACGCATAAATCTGTAATTGGGTTCGCTCAAAGTTACATAACTCTACGAGAGGTGTGGAAGGTCTTAAGAGAATCTTATGCTCTTAATGGGGTCCAATTTTGAAATCCACCGCACCGGGAATCTAAGGACGACAAATGCTACCGCCAGGAAAGCGGCATTGGCGGAAATAATCCAGGCAAAATCGAAGGAAATCGGTGCCACTGAAATATAGTAGGTACTTGGGTCCAATTCGATGAGCCCAAACTGCCATTGCACAAAACTTGCTCCCAATCCAATGAGGTTGCCCCACACCAATCCTTGAGCCAGTATACGCATGCTTAGCCACATAAATACTTGCAAGATCAATCGATCCGAAGCGCCCAATGCCTTTAGTGTACCAATCATTCTGGTGCGGTCCACAATCAACACGAGCAAAGCAATACATAAGTTAGCTACAGCCACTATAAGCACTATTGCCAATACCAATAAGATGTTCGTGTCAAAGAGCTCCAACCAGCCGAAGATGGCAGGGTGGCGGTACTCTAAGCTTTGAACTTGCATGTTGTAGGGGACAATGGCGTTCCAGTAGGCAGCAACCGTGTTTCTGTGCTCAGGCTCTTTTAAAACAATGCTGTAATGGGTTACGCTGTCATTTCTCCAGCCGTTTAACCGTCGTACATCCTCAATATCCATGATGATGTGGCCCAGATTAAATTCGTCCAACCCCGTTTCAAAGGCACTTAATACGACGGCATCTCGTAATCTTGGTGCACTTTGTTGGTCTCTGATGGAGACTAATACTGCGGTATCACCTACCGACAAGGCTAGGTTTTTTAATAGGGACCGAGATACATGAATACCATATCGCCCTACATTAGAAGACATTTTGGAAGAAAACTCCGCAAGAAAACTACTCATCTTCAGGCTATCGTAACCAATAATCTCGATGCCCTCAAAAACGTCTTCGGATGGATTCACAAGCAGCGAGGCCTTTCGGATTTCGGCGTGCATGTGTTGTATCAATCCTTCGGATGAAATGGCAGCTTGTAATGAGTCTGAGAGAAGAATGGCACCGCTTTCACCAGTGCGTTTCATGGAATACTCGTTGATATTGATATCGCCCTCTAAACTTCTGAATTGGTCATTTATAGCATGCTGCAAACCCTTGCCTGAAGTAATTGATAAGATAACCAGCGCCATACCTAGGGCAGTGGCATAGGTACTTAACTTAAGCAGTGGTCGAACCACAGAGGGACCCGACGACTTTCGTATCTTTTGCGCTATGGAAAAAGCTTCTTTCACTCACTCGCAATTTAGAACAACTCTCGCGTTATTCGCAGTATTGCTCCTGTGCTTTTCTGCGCGCGGGCAAGAAAGTTACGTGCCGGGTATCGCTCAGCCTGGAGAGTACTACATGAAGCTGACCGAAAAATCTGTGGCGGTAGTAGCCAATGCGACCTCCTTATTGCCCAACGGAACCCATACAGTGGATCATTTGATTTCGTTGAGTGTGGATGTGCAGCAAGTTTGGGCGCCGGAACACGGCTTCAGAGGAGATGCAGATGCTGGAGAGCATGTGGAGGACGGCCGCGATCCTAAGACGGGTATACCCATCAAGAGTTTGTACGGTAAAACGAAGCGTCCACCAACCGAATGGCTAGAGGGCTTGGATTGGGTCATCTATGATATTCAAGACGTCGGGGTTCGATTCTATACCTACAGCACTACGTTGAGCTATGTCATTGATGCATGTATAGAAGCCGGTGTCCCGCTCATGATTATGGACCGGGGCAATCCAAACGGTCATTACATCGACGGTTCCATCTTGAAACCAGGCTTCGAGAGTATGGTAGGCTTGCACCCTATACCGGTAGTGCACGGCTTAACCATGGGAGAATATGCCTCCATGGTCTATGGTGAGCATTGGATGCCTGCGACAGAGAATGAACAGTGGCGCACCGCCTTCGAAAAGAAAGGCGGTTTAGAGGTTATTCGTTGCAAAGGGTATTCTCATCGTGAGATTTTCAAAGAATTCCAAGTGCCTCCATCACCTAACCTACGCTCCATAGAGGCCATCTGGCATTACCCAAGCTTGTGTTATTTCGAGGGCACACCCATTTCTTGTGGACGAGGCACCGATGCACCATTTACCCGTTTTGGTGCACCTTGGCTTGATGGGGAAGGGTACGAGCATAAATTCACTCCTGCGCCAGATCATGGATCGAAGTATCCCAAGTTTGAAGGAGAGCAATGTGGTGGGGTCCAATTGTCCCAAGATCTAAGCACTGCCCCAATGGAAATAGAATGGACCCATTTATTTGATGCCTATGCATACTGGAAAGAGAATGCTCCCGCGGAGGCGCCAGAATTTTTCAATGCATTCTTCAAAAAATTGGCCGGTTCAAATGAACTACAAAAAGCCTTGGAATCTGGTATGAGCGTCGAGGAGTGGGTGAACTCCTATTACAGAGAGTTGTACCAATACAAGCAAAAGGCTTATGATTATGCGCTGTATCATGGAGTACCCCGACGTGTACGTCCAAATTAAGCCCAATTAAAAAACCCCGCTCGAGGCGGGGTTTCTTTATGAAGTGGAAAAGCGGATTATTTCCAGCCTTTCATATCTTTTTCTAGACCTGCACGGTAAGTAAAGGTTCTACCCATGCTATCGTAGGCAGCTTGCCCCATATCGATGGCCTTTTTACCTTGCTTTTTGGCGGCCTTGAAGTCACCTGAAGCTGCAAGCACTTGAGCTTTCACCCAGTTCGTGTACCAGTTCTCTGGGTCCAATTCTAATGCAGTAGTGATTAGTGCCAATGCTTTTTCATGGTCGCCTTGCTTGCTGTGGAAATCAGCGGCATTGCGGTAGCTGCGTTTTGCATCGCTAAGCGCTTTGGCAATGTTCTTTGCGCTTTCTGCATCGCTATCTACTTCAATAGGAATAGCAACGGCTGTGTTTTCCCACTCTAGAATGAGCTTTGCACTATTTGTTGTGAAGGCATCGAAGTCAATTCCGAAACTTTCGTCAAAATCACTTTCGGTCGTGTTAACTACAAAACGAGCAACGTCGTTTGCTGCATCATAACCTGAATTTCCCCAAAGGTTGGTTTGTGTTGATACGATGATGGTCCAGCTGCCTTCTTCTGGAATAGTGAAAAGTGCGTATTTACCAGCTTTGATTTCTTCACCACCCATTTTAAAATCGGACGTTGAAGATAGAATCGTACATGCGTTAGCACCCGTACGCCAAACTTGACCGAACGGTACGAGATCACCAAAAATGGTTCTTCCCTTAGCACTTGGACGGCTGTATACAACTGTAAAGTCGGTAAGACCTACGCGTTGATTGATAGTAGCAGTTGGTGACGGTTGAGGTAGTTCTTGAGCTGATGCGCTCCAGCTGAGGCTTAGGGCCAATGCGCCCACAATCCATTTTCTCATGTATGTTGTTTTTTAGGTTGTCGTGAAGTTAAGTCAGAAAGTGCCTTGAAGGTTCACTTATAGTGCCATCATTTTTAATGCGGCAACTGCAGCTTCAACACCTTTATTGCCGTGCTTACCGCCACTTCGATCTCGGCTCTGCTCGATGGTATTGTCCGTGAGCACACAAAAGATAGTAGGTGCATCGTAACTTAAGTTGAGTTCTGTAATGCCATAAGTGACGCTCTGGCAAACGTAGTCGAAATGCTTTGTCTCACCTTGAATAACACATCCTACTACAATTACTGCATCAGGATCGTGCGCATCGAGGACAGACTTAGCGCCGAAGGTGAGTTCAACTGCTCCCGGAACGTCTATTTCTAGGATACCCTCCGGTGAAACACCGTGTTGAAGAAGTGTCTTTTTGGCTCCTTCGGCTAGACCAGAAGTGATTTCATGATTCCACTCAGCGCGAACAATAGCTACGAGTTTGCCTTCTCCAGAAGGAACTTGCTCGTTGTTGGAGCTATCTAAATGCTGGTGTGCGGTTGCCATCTTATTTCAAGGCAGCAATAACGCTCTGGATACCCGCCGCTTGACGTGATTCAGGGTAGTCTTCTGCAATTCTTTCGTACAGATTCACTGCCTTTGAAGCTTCATTGTTTGCTTCTAGAGCAAGACCGGCTTTCCACAAGAATAGTGGTGTGGTAAATGCATTGTCGGTAGACTTAGCTGCCTTTTGGTAGTAATCTGCGGCATCGTCCATTTGACCAAGTTCTGCAAATGCATCACCAATAACGCCCAATGCCATTGCACCTGTTGCAGTGTTCGAAGCGTTGTACTTGTCGAGTGTTTCGATAGCACTCTCGAAATCGCCAGTGGCAAAGTAAGCGAGGCCTGCGTAGTAATGTGCGCTATTCCCAGCAGGAGTACTGCCGTATTCGTCCATGATGTCCAAGAAACCGTAGTTCGCACCGTTACCATTCAAGGCGAGGTCCATAGAATCGGCCTCAAACCATTTGATAGCCTGTGCCATTTCGGTACCTGCTTCAGCTGTTTTAGGAGCGACCACATAAGTATTGTATGCAAAGAAGGCTAGAACTACGGCAACAACAGCACCTACAGTGATACCCACTTGTTTCGCGTTGTTTTCCAAAAACTGCTCAGTTTTCGTCAACGTTTGTTCTACACTATCAAATCCTAAGTTATCCTGCTGTGCAGGCGCATTCTTCTTAGCCATGGCTATATAATTATTGAGTCCGCCAAAAATAGTACAAATTTTGACTCTAGGAAGCCTATTTTTGTAGCTATGGACAAGCTTATCATTAGTGCTTTAGAATTGACTCATTTTAAGAACCATCGTTCGACGCATTGGGACTTCAATGAAAAGGTCAACATCATTACTGGAAATAACGGTAATGGAAAGACCAATGTGCTCGATGCGTTGCATTATCTGAGCTTGACCCGCTCTTACCTCGGATCAACAGACAGTCAAAATATCACGCACGGTGAATCTATGGCGCTGATCAAGGCCAACCTTGAGCGTAAAGGGGGCGATCATAGTTTAGACATTGGCTTGAAAAAGGGGCAGAAGAAAAAGATTCGTGTCGATGGAAAAGAAGTGGAAAGGTTAGCGGACCATATCGGTTATTTGCCGGTGGTGATGATTTCACCCATGGATCGGGACCTTATTCTCGATGCGGCAGAAACCCGTCGCAAACTTGTTGATGCGACCATCAGCCAAAACAGTCGAAGTTATCTCAATGCCTTGATGAATTACAATAAGGCATTAAGTCAGCGCAACACAACCTTAAAGTATTTCGCTTCTAACCGCACCTTTGACGCCTCATTATTAGCACTTTACGAGGATATTATGGTTGAGGAGGGGACTGTGATATTTGAACACCGTAAAAGCTTTACGGAAGAGCTTCAGCCGGCTATTCAGCGCTTTTATGAGGTGCTGAGCGGTGGCAAAGAGGAGGTATCTGTGAAGTACAAGAGTTCATTGCATGAGAAAGGACTGCGTGAGCTATTGGCAGATAAGTTGGACAAGGACAAAGTGCTACAGTATACCTCTGTGGGTACACACCGTGACGATTTGGTGTTCGAACTGGGCGGTTACCCGATTAAGCGTGTTGGATCGCAAGGGCAACAAAAGAGTTTCTTAATTGCATTGAAATTGGCTCAGTTTGAAATTGGACGCAAACATTTAGGAATGTCTCCTTTGTTGCTTCTTGATGACATCTTTGACAAACTGGACGAAGATCGCGTTGCAAATCTTCTTCAGCTCGTTAATACAGAGGACTTTGGGCAGATTTTTATTACCGATACCCACTCACAACGCATGAAAGAGTTGAGCGAGACGCTCAAGCTTCAGCATACTACTTTTGAAATCCAAGACGATGGCACGATCGAAGCGCTCTAACGAACAGACCATGGGAGAGGCCCTCGGACAGTGGCTTGACCGATACAGGTTACGTCAAGGAACCGACGACAGTCGTGTTCTTCAGGCTTGGGACGAAGTTATGGGCCCATCAGTGGCACGCCAGACTTCTAGGAAAAAGGTTGAAAACGGTGTACTCGTCATTCAATTGGACAGTTCAGTCGTTCGAAAAGAACTGTTGATGGTCAAAGGAAAAATTGTGACAGCGATCAACGAGCATGTAGGTCGTAGTGCCATCAAGGATGTGCACATTTTCTAATCGCTAAGCAGATCGGGGCGACGCTCTTGCGTGCGCTTTAAAGCTTGCTTCTCGCGCCAAAGTTCAATCTCCTTAAAATTTCCGCTGGTCAGCACTTCAGGCACTTTGTGGCCTCTAAAATCTTCTGGTCGCGTATATACTGGTGGTGCTAGGAGGTCGTCCTGAAAACTATCCGTCAGCGCCGAAGTCTCGTCGTTTAGTACGCCTGGAATCAATCGAATGATAGAGTCGCTAATGACTGCCGCTGCAAGCTCACCACCACTGAGCACATAGTCTCCAATGCTGTATTCATGGGTGATCCAATGGTCGCGAACACGTTGGTCTATTCCTTTATAGTGGCCACAAATAATCATGATGTTGCCCAACATACTTAGTTGATTTGCATCGCTCTGATTATAGCGCTTACCGTCTGGGGTCATGTAAAGAATAGCGTCGTAGCTCCGTTCTTTTTGCAAGTCTTCAATACAGTCCACCAATGGACCGCATTGCATGACCATGCCAGCGCCTCCGCCGTATTGATAATCATCGACTTGTTGATGCTTTCCTACACCGTACTTACGCAGCTGATGAACGTGTACTTCTGCAATACCTTTCTCTTCAGCACGCTTTAGAATGCTATGGGCAAAAGGTCCCTCTAGCAATTCGGGCAATACGGTGATAATATCTATGCGCATGGCTATTTTTTCAAACCTATTTCAACCAATCGTTCTTCAAGGTAGTCGCCAGCAGTAATGTCATCGAATGCCTTTGGGCGCTCCTGAGTGATACAACTTTCAAGTGCATTTAGCGGCATTTTGCCTACAGGGTGGAGGAAGAACGGGATAGAGTAGCGCGAGGTGCCCCATTTTTCTTTTGGTGGATTGACAACGCGGTGTGTGGTTGACTTCATTACTCCATTGGTCAGTCTTTGAAGCATATCGCCAACGTTCACAACTAAGGAACCTGGAATGGCTGTAATGCCAATCCACTCGTTTTGCTTATTAAGTACCTCAAGTCCCTCGGCACTTGCACCCATCAATAGAGTGATGAGATTGATGTCCTCATGTTGGCCGGCACGTACACTATCGCCAGGATCTTGAGTGATGGGCGGGTAGTGTATGGCGCGAAGGATAGAGTTACCGCCCTGTACCCATGGTTCAAAGTAGTTACTGTCTAAATCGAGGTATAAAGCAATAGCTTTTAGTAGTTCACGACCAATTCGTTCTAATTCTTGGTAGGCGTGCTTGAATCCTGGTGCAAACTCAGGAAGTTCTGATACGCTTACGTTATCGTGGTATTCAGGTCCCTCATAAGCGGGTTCAGGCTGGCCGACTTGCCAAAACTCTTTGAGATCTGCTGCCTCCATGCCTTTTGCATGCTCTTTACCAAAGGAAGTATAGCCGCGTTGTCCAGCAAGACCCTCTATTTCATAAGAGGATTTAATTGGTTTTTCCAACGAAAAGAATGCTGCCGCCTTACTGTAAAGACCGTCCTGTACATCGGCCCCGAAACCGTGGTTCTTGATGGTGATAAAACCAATGTCCGTGTAGGCAGCACCTAACTCTTTAACGAATTCAGCTCTTTCGTTTTCAGTCCCTTGAGACCACTTTGCGAAATCTAGATTTGGAATAGTTGCCATATTCATAACATTAGGTTCTGTCTAACAAAAATAACTCCCTTTTTTGAGCTAAATTCATTCCCTAGACCCATCAAGCAGAAGTTATGAACGATGCCCACGACAGGCAATTCTTAGAACATTTCATTCTAACCCGAGCGATAGAGGAGAAAATGCTCATCTATTTGAGGCAAGGTAAGATATCGAAATGGTTCGCCTCTTATGGCCAAGAGGCCTTGAGTGTGGCAGCTACACACGCCTTAGCGAAGGATGAATTTATGTGTACAATGCACCGGAATTTAGGTGCGTTTGTTGCCCGTGATATACCTCTTGAGCGACTCTTCGCGCAATTTCAGGGTAAGGCAGAAGGCTTTACAAAGGGGCGCGACCGCAGCTTTCATTTTGGCTCTATGGAACATCATATCGTTGGTATGATCTCTCATTTAGGAGCTCAGTTAGGTGTCGCTTGTGGTTTAGCCTTGCGGGAAAAACTTCAGGGCACTGGAAAATGTGTTCTTGCATTTACCGGTGATGGCGCTACCTCCCAAGGTGATTTCCACGAGGCACTCAATGTGGCGGCCGTATGGAATTTACCTGTTGTCTTTGTCGTAGAGCGCAATTATTGGGGACTTAGTACCCCAGAGCACCAGCAGTTCATCTTTGAATCCTTTGAGCAGAAAGGACCTGGGTATGGCATGAAGACCATGAGCTTCAATGCCAACGATTTGGCTGAAGCCAAGGAGCATTTTTCACAGGCGACCGACTATGCAAGGCAAGAAGGCAAGCCAATCTTATTAGAAGCGAACACCTTTAGGTTACGAGGGCATGAAGAGGCTAGTGGCACCAAATACTACCCTGAAGGAATGATTGAAGCGCAGGAGAAAAAGGAGCCGATGGCCGTACTACGTGCTGCTCCAGAGCAATGGGGCATTACGGAAGATTGGATTGACGAAGCATTGGACAAGGCGAAAAAAGCAGTCGATGTAGCCTTTCATGCTGCTTTGGAATTGCCGGACGTGTCGTACGACCAAAAGGAAAGTCTGAGCGATGTTTATGCGCCGTCCCAGACACTACTAGAAAACCCAACAGGAACTCGAGAACTTCGATTTATAGATGCCATTCACGATGCATTGGGCGAAGCAATGAGACAATGGCCTGAATTAGTACTGATGGGTCAGGATATTGCAGATTACGGAGGGGTATTTAAAGCGACGGAGGGCTACACTGAGGAATTCGGTGAAGCGCGCGTTCGCAATACGCCCTTATGTGAAAGTGCCATTGTCGGTACTTCCATGGGATACGCGATTGCAGGCGGTAAATCTATGATGGAGATGCAGTTTGCAGATTTTGTAACTACAGGCTTCAATCAGATCGTGAATAATCTAGCGAAGTTGCATTGGCGTTGGGGACAGCACGTTGATGTTGTTGTACGTATGCCTACCGGTGCCGGTGTCGCCGCGGGACCATACCACAGCCAGAGTACAGAGGCTTGGTTCACTCATGTTCCCGGGCTGAAGGTAGTATACCCTGCATATCCCGCAGAAGCAAAAGCTTTGTTGCTCGCGAGTTTCAATGACCCAAATCCTATCATGTTCTTTGAACACAAGGCACTGTATAGAACAGTGAAACAGGAAGTGCCATCGGGTATAACAAGTTTGGACCTTGGAAAAGCACATACGCAGTTGGAAGGGTCAGACCTGACCATAGTTACCTATGGGATGGGTGTGCATTGGGCAATGGAATTGGCAGAGCGCCATGAATCCTCTATCGAGGTGATCAACCTACGCACATTAGTGCCGTTAGATTTTGAGGCCATTCGAAACAGTATTTCAAAAACATCACGTGTTATTGTCCTTCAAGAGGATGTATCTGTCGGAGGATACGGAGAACACATTGCCTCCCGCATTGCGAGAGAATGTTTTGAGCTGCTAGATGCACCCGTAGAATTGGTTAGCAGTGATGCCACTCCTGTACCTTTTGCAGCGACTTTAGAAGAAGGTTTCTTAGCTAGCGCTCGACTAGAGGAGGTTGTAAATCGTACCCTAAATTATTAAAGGATCCACAGTAGGAGATACCATAAAAGAAAACCCCCAGCGCATGAGCGCTGGGGGTTTTTTATTGAATTCTAAATCGTAGTGATTACTCTACGATGAATTTCTTAGTGCTTTGGTGTCCTGCAGAGCTTACAGTGTAGAAGTAGATACCTGGAGCGAATCCTGTTGCATCAATCTCTTCAATGTGACGACCTGCATCTAGACGACCTAGGTCACGTACTTCAATCGTACGACCTGTGATATCCATGATATTCATGGTGAACGCAGCAGCTTCAACGCTCTCGATAGCCACCTTAGTCAAACCGTTTGTAGGGTTCGGGTAGTTTTGGCTTACTGAGAAGTTTTGTGCTTCCATTTCTTCAATACCGATGTTGTTCGGGTAAGGAGAACCTAGGTAGTAGAAGTCAATCGGGCTCAATACAGAGAACGTACCGAAATCTTCAATAGGAGCGTAAGTCATGTGCAACTGGTAAGAACCGTCGCCGTTGTCAAACGCGTAGTCTGCAACGTTACCCCAAGTAGCATCACCGAATGTACCCATTACAGTCATTTGACCTTCCAATGAATCACCCAATACATTGTACCCTTGACATCTCCAATCTGGGAAGTTGTTTTCAGTACCTGTTACGAATGAAGTATCACTCTCGAACCAAGAGAAGAACATCATCTCGCGGTCAGAGCTCATTGAAATGTGAGGACGTGTAGCTTCCGTTACAGGACCGTTTGTTGGATCGAATTCGTAATCCCAAGTAAATACTTGGCTTACAATGTTACACTTCCAAGTCAAACCGCCATCAGTAGTGTATACGTCTACCAACAAGTTCACACCTGGGTAGTATACGAAGTCACCAGCCATAGTACCACCTGTTGGTGTCGTACCAACACCTGGGAATACGTGTACAAACATGTGTGGGTTACCGTTTGCATCAACTGCCATATCGTGTCCACGAGTAGAAGAAGTCAAGCTACCGATAGACCATCCACCAGTGATAGTAGAGAAGATAGTTTTCAAGCTATCGCCTGAAGCTTGGTCAACCAAAAGGTCCATGTTTGGTCCCATTGGAGCACCCCAAGTAGAACCACCGTCAGTCGTCTTAATCAAGTACGGGTGGATTACTTTGTTTGGAGCAATCAAACTGTCGTATGCTTCGATAGAGATGTAACCAGTAGAACCGTTCTCGTCAAACGAGATACGTCCGTCACCGTAGATCTTACCGTTAGTAGCATCGTTCGTTACAGGCAAGTATGCTTTGATTTCAGTCAAGGCCATCGTATCTGTAGAGAAGTTCATGGTTCCCTTCCATACGATTGCTGTATCTGTGTATTCTTCAACATCGTAGTTCGGGTGATCAAAACTCACACCCCAGAATTTACCGTCTTGTGTGAACGATTCTTCCAAAGTCAAGTGACCGCCAGTGGTATCTACAGCCATATTAGTCACTGTGTTATCCATCTTGTGCGTACCTACCAAAGCACCACCCCAAGCACCTGCATTGGTACCAGCAAGGGTCGGAGCCCAAACAGTGATAGAAGCATTCAACGGGTTAGTGTTGTTGCTTTCGTTTAGGATACCAATGTGCGGGTAACGCGCAAAACCTGGGTAGCCGTAACCGCTTAGGTTAGGGTTCCAGATAGGTCCTGCGTTAGAAGTCCAAGTTGAACCACCATCAGTAGAGTAGTCAAAGCGCAATGAACCAGAGCTGTAATCGTTGTTTGTTCCGTAATCAGAACGGTGAACGAATGCAATCGTGTTCAAATCTTCGTTAGCCACCAAATTCGTCTTAGGGCCAAAAGCAGCACCATAAACGTTTGGAGCGGTACCAATAGCAACAGCAGAGCTCTGCTTGTTGTATGAAGTATTCAATGGCGTGCCATCAGCATGAGTCGCTGCGTACATCGCCGCGCTACGACCTAGGTCAAGGCGTGCTTCCTGAGCGGTAGCACCGATAACGCTAAGTCCAGCAAATGCTAGTAAAAGTTTTCTCATAATTCGAATTTTTGTGAAAGTCTAAATATAGTGGAAAAGTAGCTACAATACTGCATTGTAGCATTTTTGAATTTGAAGGCCAATTCCGGCCGCGCTCAACCCTTCGAATGTATTAATTCCGGGCTTTTCTAGTTCGAGAATCCGGCGCATTGCCTTGATCAGTTCTTCCTCGTTTTCAGCCCATAAAACGCCCTTATCAGCATAAGCAGAAGAACCAAAGGAGGCTCTGGAAATTGCCCACAAACCTGCTTTACGTGCTTCGAGCGTCGCAATCCCGAAGGTTTCATAGGCGCTAAATTGAACATGAGCGTGGTGGTTGGGTAAGGAATGCAGCACCATTTCGTTCGTCATTCGACCGTGCACAGTGATATTTAGATCGTGTTTGGTCAGTGCTTGTAACTTTTCAAGATCTGGTCCTCCTCCATAAAAGTGCAATTCACACTGGGAGGAGGGGAGCTGACGAAATGCGTTGAGTATAATGTCCTGTCGCTTGATGGAAAAAACCACATCACCAACTACACAAAAGCTTTTGGAGGAAAATTCCTTGGGTTTCGAAAAATCAATCTCATCAATGATGTTCGGCACCACGGTGATCTTTGCCTTTGGAGCAACTTGCAGAATCCCTTGACTCAGAGCTGGACTTACAGGAAGTACCTGTGCTGCACCCTCGAAAAATACCTTCATCATTTTACGTTTGATGCCGCGGAGGTTGGCATTGTTTTCTGGCAATAGTCCCGACCAATGCTCAGAATGTATATAAGGAATTCCTTTGCTCTTCAAAATTTTACTGAATACCCAAAGGTCCTGTGCATAACAATGAAAGTGTACGGCATCTGGCTGGACTCGAGCAAGTGCACCATACAGAGCGGCAACCTTGGCGGATATACCCATTTCTTGCGCTCCATATAGAGTTAAGTTACCCTCTTCGATGGTTTCGAATTGAGCATCGATGAATCCAAGTACATTAGGCTGCTCCGCGGTGGCATTGATATGCTTTTTAACGAAGATTCCGTTCTGAGGATCAATCGGGTTGGGGTACCACTTTACAATGTGAAGAATCCTTGCACTCATTAGAAGCAAGGTAGTGCGAACATGATGCATTTTCCAAACTTCTTTACACGCTTGGCTTGAGTAAATGGTAGGTTGTACACTATATTGACGGCAACTAACAGAACCGACATGTTAAACACTACTGATTACGTAATTATCGGCCTCTACTTTGTGGCCGTATTTGTCATTGCATTTTTTAGCGGCTCAAAGAAGAGCGAAAACGGCGAGGCTGCCGACTACTTCCTAGGCGGTAGAAATCTCGGATGGTTTGTCATTGGCGCATCATTGTTTGCCTCGAACATTGGATCCGAGCACCTCGTAGGGCTTGCGGGTCAAGGAGCCTCTGGAGATTTAGTCGCGGGCCAATTCGAACTTTTAGCTTCCCTAATCCTGATTCTTTTAGGATGGGTATTCGTACCGTTCTATCTAAAGTCAGGCGTATTCACCATGCCTGAGTTTTTAGAAAAACGCTACAACGGTTGGGCCCGTACTTATCTGTCCTACGTGAGTATCGTCGCGTATGTATTGACCAAGATTTCGGTAACGATCTTTGCGGGTGCCATTGTATTCACTGCGTTGCTTGGAATTAGCTTTTGGACCGGTGCCATTGTTATTGTGGTAGCCACAGGGATTTACACTGTATTTGGGGGTTTCAAAGCAGTAGTCTACACGGACATGATGCAGATGTTTGTGCTCGTTGGTGGATCGATTATCCTCACGGTATTTGGTCTTAATGAGCTCGGCGGAGTGGGTGAACTTATGGAAAATACCACGGCTAACCACTGGAGTTTATGGCGTCCAATGTCCGATACCAACTACCCTTGGACAGGAATTATGTTTGGTGCACCTATCCTCGGTATCTGGTATTGGTGTACGGACCAATTCATTGTGCAGCGCGTCCTCGCGGCGAAAGACATCGACACCGCACGCAAAGGCGCATTGTTCGGCGGGTACATGAAGCTATTGCCCATGTTCATTTTTATGATGCCAGGGGTAGTGGCTTACGCTATTGCGCAAAAAAATCCGGAGCTCTTGTCCTTTGCAGATGGAGGGTATGATGCCGCGTTGCCTTTAATGGTGAAAACGGTTCTACCAGCAGGGCTTAGAGGATTAGTTGTTGCAGGCCTTCTTGCAGCATTGATGAGCTCTTTGAGTTCTGTATTTAACAGCTGTTCTACGCTAATCACTTTCGATGTGTATAAGAAATATCGCCCAGAAGCCAACGATAAAGAATTGGTACGAGCGGGTCGAATTTCAACCGTTGTATTAGTCGCATTGGGTATCGCATGGATTCCTATGATGCAGATGATCGAAGGAGGTTTGTTCCAGAAGCTTCAATCTATTCAAGCCTATATTTCACCTCCTATTGCTGCAGCTTTCTTATTGGGAATCTTTTTTAAGAAGATTAATTCAGCTGGTGCGAAGTGGGCGTTGCTCACAGGCGCAATTCTTGGGGTCACTCGTCTGAGCATGGAAATAGCAGGAGGAGAGTATACTGGATTCTTACATTGGTACGTAGGCATGAACTTCCTACACTTTGCACTTTTATTGTTCGCCATCTGTTCGGCAGTTCTTGTGCTCGTATCCTTAGCGAAGCCAGAGGCGGAGAGCTACGACGACGAAACATTGGTATGGAACAAAGCCAACGCTGTGCCTATGAGTAGCAGCACCCGTTTGTTAACATTTCTACTAATCCTTTGTGTGGTAACTCTTTGGGTGGTATTCTAAAAAATTCAATTAAAAGGGTTGCAGATATAGATTCAATGCAAGTATATTTGCCGCCCAATTATGGTGGTTGTAGCTCAGTTGGTTAGAGCGCTGGATTGTGGTTCCAGAGGTCGCCGGTTCGAACCCGGTCTTCCACCCTTCAAAAGCCCCGCGTAGCACGCGGGGCTTTTTCTTTTCCCTTCATTCCTAGATGATTAGAGTAATTTTTAAGATTATTTCGAACCTTTATTAATGTAAAGTGTTGATTATGAACACTATTTAACATTAAAATAAAGTTCCGTAGGTACATTTATTTTTAATTTTGCTTCAAATACTTCCAAACTATGGCTATTAAATTCGACGCAGCACTAGGAACCTCAGTAGTGGTGTTTGCTTTTGACGGGGAAAACTTGATCTCATTGGTAGGTGCGAAATCTGAAGAACCGTACCGCGGTGCTCCAATGCTACCAACAAATTGGGTGAAGGCCAACGAAAGTGTCGAGGATGTGGCCAAGCGTATGATGACTCGTGTATTAGGCATGGACCAAATCTATTTGGAGCAGCTGAACGCTTTTGCTCGCGTGTACCGGAACCCAATGGGGCGTGTGGTGAATATTGCTTATTACGCTCTACTGAATTGGGACGAGGTGAAGAATATCAAACTGCAAGAGGGATACCGCTGGGTAAGAAACGGCGAAGAGCCAGAAATGATCTTCGACCACAATGAAATTTACGAGATGGCTACGGAGCGTCTCAAGCGCCGCGTGAAGCGTCGTCCAATCGGTTTCGTATTACTTCCACAGCGGTTTACGTTCAATAATATCCACGCGCTCTACCAAGCTTGTCTTGGTAAGGAGCTAGATAAGCGAAACTTCAGAAAGAAGTTTATGCGTAGTGAATTATTGATAGACACAGAGGAGACCATCTTTGAAGCCCCGGGCAATAAGAAGCCTTCGCGATTGTACGAGTTCAACCAACAGAAATACGAGAAGCTCACCCTCAAGGGGTACGACTTTAAATTCTAAATAAGAAAAGCCCGATGCTCAGCATCGGGCTTTTTTATTGCTTTAGGCTATGGGCCTACTATTGCTTAGCGTATTCTTCCCAAGGCGTATCCTTGTACGCGTTGCTTCCGAAGAAGTTGGCAATCTTCAAGAATTGCACAGGCTCTTGGTAGCCAGGCACAGGGCTTAGCATTTCGAATTTATCATTCATGAAAATGACGGTAGGGTAGGACATTTTCCCATTAAGCAGTGCCGCCGCTAGTTCGTGGTACCCTCTTTGGCCTTGAGCGACGAATGTGAAAGTGTTGTTCAAAATGGTGATGTCCTCTTTTTGTTCAGCGTTGAATTTGACATTGTAATAATGTTCGTTCATGTACGCAGCAACCTCTGGTTTTTGGAATGTTGCTTTATCCATGCGCTTGCACCAACCGCACCAATCGGTATAAACGTCTATGAAGATCTTTTTCGGATTGTCCTCCGTCTGGGTCAATTCATAGGCCTCTTCAATACTCATCCATTGGATTTTCTCTTGAGCGATGCTCGATCCAAACAGCAGAAGGGCGATGGCAAGTAGTGTGTTTTTCATAAAGCCAAAATAAAAAACCCCACGCACAAGGCGCAGGGTTCATATGATAAAACTATGCTAAAGGTTACTCAACCCCGTGCATCAATTTGTTAATTGGACCTTTCAACAAGGCTAGTAGTATTGCAAAAGCAACAAGTACGTAACCAATGGTCGAGAACGTAGCAATGTACTTGTCTAGACCTTCAGCAACGCTTAGAGTCTCTCCGCCTTCTTCACCACCACTAAGTGCAGCAATGGCACCGGCGAGGTAGTTCGCCATGGCGAAAGAAAGGAACCAACCGCCCATCGCTGTACCAGCAATGCTCTTCGGCGCAAGTTTAGTCACCATTGATAATCCGATAGGGCTTACGAACAACTCACCAGTAGTGTGTAGCATGTACAAGAATACTAGGGTTAATAGCGGCACCTGGTAGGCATCGTTAACGAACATAAGACCTACTAGGGTAACCAAGAAACCAGCTCCAAGCTGAAGGATACCTAAACTGAACTTCATTGGAATAGAAGGGTTCTTGCCCATCTGGCTCAATTTGATCCACATCCATGAGAAGAACGAACCAAAGGTTACAATAAAGAACGGGTTGAAGAACTGCGTCATAGAAGCAGGCATCATCCAACCAAAGATCTCACGGTTAACGTTACGGTCGGCAAATAGCGTCAATGATGTACCTGCTTGCTCGAAACAAGCCCAGAACACAACGTTGATGATCATCATGATGACCAATGCAATCATACGGTCTCTCCATACAGGGCCTTCTTTAATACCCGCAGCGATCAATTGGTACGCTACGTAAAGGAAGATGGCAATGAGCAAGTACTGTAGGATTTCATTTTTTGAAATCAATACGTAGCTCAATGGAATGAGAAGGAGGGATAAAACAGTAATGGTTTTCCAACGCTCCATACCCAACCACTTTTCGCGACCTGCTTCCGTGATTTCGATATTTGGTACGTGATTGTATTTTTCACGTCCACCCCAGAAAATGAATAGGCCCAAAAGCATACCGAGACCGGCCAAGCCAAACCCGTATTCAAATCCGTAGGTTTCACCCACAAAAGCCACTACAGTTGTCGCCAAGAGTGCACCAATGTTAATACCGATGTAGAAGATGGTGAAACCAGAATCACGACGTGGATCACCGTCGTTGTAGAGTTTACCTACAATGGTTGATATGTTCGCTTTGAAGTAGCCGTTACCTACGATCAAACCACCCATACCTATGAGCATTAAGCTTTCGCGTAGACCTGCGTCCAAGCCAAACATATCAGTACCAGCAACCATTAGGAATTCACCAATGGCCATTAGGATAGCACCAAGAATAATAGCATAACGGTAGCCTAGGTAAGAATCGGCCATGCGACCACCCAAAACAGGGGCAGCATAAACCAAAGCGGTGTAGGCACCATAGATTAGTGAAGCCTCAGCATCACCTTTTAATAGGGATTTTACTAGGAATAGTGTCAAAAGGGTACGCATTCCGTAGTAACAGAATCTTTCCCACATTTCTGACATAAATAGCGTCCACAGCGCTGGTGGATGCTTCATACTTTGATCACTCATGTTTCAGTGTGTTTTTGTGTTACGCAAGTATAAGATTTATTTGGTCACGGCCGGTTATAGATTCTCGGCAATGAAGCCTGTCATCATTCGGTACAGGTGCATACGTGTGTTGCCTCCATAAATACCATGGTTTTTATCGGGGTAAGCGAACCATTGGAAGTCTTTATCCGCTTGGATAAGTGCCTCAACCATGCGCATAGAGTTTTGCACATGCACATTATCATCTCCAGTTCCGTGGATCAAGAGATATTTTCCTTCTAACCCGTCTACATGAGACAATGGACTATCTGCATCGTATCCATCTCCGTTCTCAGCAGGGAGTCCCATGTAGCGCTCCGTATAGATGTTATCGTAGAAACGCCAATTGGTCACCGGTGCTACCGCCACGGCCATCTTGAATACTTCAGGGCTCTGGAACAAACAGTTGGAAGCCATGTAGCCGCCGTAACTCCAACCAAAGATGCCTATGCGATCACCATCGATGTAAGAGCGTTTGGCCAATTCTAAAGCCGCCTCTGTCTGATCACGCGTTTCTAGTTTCCCCATTTGACCGTAGGTACTTTTCTTAAATTCTTCACTACGCCCGTCGGTTCCGTGGTTGTCTACACTAACGACAATCATGTCGTATTCATTCGCAAGCATTTGGAACCACATACCGTTAAATGCGTCATAGCTGTTCTCAACGGTCTGACGGCCAGGGCCACCATAGACAAACATGAACATTGGGTATGTTTTACTTTCATCAAAGTTCACCGGCTTGATCATCCAAGCGTTGAGGTCACCGCCGGTTGGCGTACTAACTGTGAAAAATTCTTTCGGTGAGTAAGTGTATGCTTCCAATGCAGCCTCAGCGCGTTTGTTCTCTTTGAGTGTACGAACGATGCTGCCGTCGTTGCTTCGAAGTGTGACCACCGGCGGTACCCCTTCGGCACTGTAGGTATTTACGAATAAGCTGAAATCGTTAGTAAAGGTGCCGCGGTGCGTTCCTTTTTCGCTGGTGAGCAGTTTTTTGCTACGACCATTGATGCGGATGCTGTAGATGTTACGCTCAGTAGCATTCATCTCCGAGCTCTGGTAATACAAACGCTTGTTTTCATCGATACCGTAGAAGGAAGTAACGTTAAAATCGCCTGAGGTAATCTGACGCTTTACTTTGCCTTGTGCACTGATATGGTACAGGTGGTTCCAGCCGTCTCTATCGCTTAGCATGATAAATGAGCCGTCCTCTAAGAAGTACAATTCATCATTGATTTCCAAATATTTCTCGTCAGTCTCTTGGTAGAGTAGGGCATGTTCACCACTTGGCGCATCTACCGCATAGAGCTTGAGGTCATTCTGCAACCTATTCATGCTTTGAATCACCCAAGTGCGATCGTCGGACCATTTTGTTCGTGGTAGGTATTCGTAAGGCGTCTTATCAAGTACCTGACGGACGCTTCCGTTTTCGCTGTCCCATAGGTGTGCGGTTACTACACTGTTGTCTTCGCCAGCCTTCGGGTATTTGAAGGTATATGGGTTAGGGTACAATTTATTCCCGTAAACATCCATATTGAAACTCCTCACATTGCTCTCATCAAAGCGTAAAAAGCCGATGTAGCGTGAATCCGGAGACCACCAGAAGGCACTAACTAGGGCAAATTCTTCTTCGTAGACCCAGTCCGTTGCACCATTGATGATGCTGTTAAAAGCCCCGTCCTTAGTAATTTGAATATGTGCATCTGCTGCGATGTCATACGCATATAGATTATTGCCTAGGACGTAAGCCACGTGCTGGCCATCTGGTGAGTAGGTAGCATAGCGCACCTTTTCGTCGCGGAGTTTTTTAGCAGTACCCGAATTAAAATCGGCCAACCAAACCACACTGCGAGAACTGTATCTGTAAATACCGACCGTTTCTGTTTCTAAAAGGGCAGCAGTTTCATCTGCGTTGAATGAATACCCATCGAAACCGTTCAATCCTTCTACCGATGCGATATCGAAAAGTGTGGCTACTTTTTCGCCGCTCTCGTAGCTGTATTTGTCAATGGTTTTTTGCGTGGTGGCCGAATAGTGTGCGCCGTCATTCATGCTGCGCAATCCGCTGATGCCGCCGGCATAGAATGAATAGCGTTGCCAGAGGTCACTAAGGGTAATAGATTGTTGCGCTACCGCAGTAAAAGAAAGGGCAACACATAGGCTAATGGAGAATAGTTTTTTCATGGAATTCAATTCTGTGAGGAGCTAAAGATAACTCAAGAATTGCCACGAATAAAGGCCTATTTATTCAGATTCAGGGGCAAGGGTTACAGCAAGACCTTCCAGGTCAGGATGCATGAAAATTTGACACCCCAATCGGCTGTTGTCCTCAACAAAAAAGGCTTGATCGAGCATGTCCTCCTCATCGTCCGAAGGTTCTTTGAGCTGATGATCGCTTTCCACGTAGCAATGGCACGAGGCACACATGGCCATACCTCCACAAGTACCTTTTACAGGCAATTCGTAGGATTTACAAACCTCCATGAGGTTCATGTTCATGTCCGTTGGAGCAACGAGTTCATGCCTTTGACCTTCGCGGTCAACAACCACGATGTTGATATCTGCGCTCATCTTATTCTAGGCTGCCTACACCACCCATCACAGTAGTGTATTTGAACGATAGTTTTTTATCTGGATAGGCACGCTTAAAAGCGCTTTGAACCATGATGGTACCCTCGTGGAATCCACAAAGGATAAGCTTCAGCTTGCCAGGATAGGTGTTGACGTCGCCTATGGCGTAGATGCCTTCAATATTCGTGCTGTAATCTGTGGCATTATCTACTACGATAGAGTTTTTCTCAATTTCCAATCCCCAATCTCCAATAGGACCAAGGGTAGGAGTAAGACCGAAGAGTGGCAACCAGTCGGTACATTCAACGACTGTTTTACTTCCGTCTTTGGCATGGATGGTTACAGATTCTAGCTTATCACCACCTGCTACTTCTTTGACCTCTGCGTTAGTGATGAGGTTCACCTTACCGGCTTCAGCCAGAGCCATGACTTTATCTACGCTGTCCAAGTGTCCTCTAAATGAAGTTCTGCGGTGCACCAAGCTCACTTCCTCAGCAATCTCCGCCAAGAAGATAGTCCAGTCCAAGGCGCTATCACCACCGCCTGAAATCACCACTTTCTTGCCGCGATAGACCTCTGGATCCTTGATGATGTATTTAATGCCTCTGTCTTCAAAATCTGTAATGTTGGCAATAGGCGGTTTGCGTGGTGTGAATACACCTAGTCCGCCTGCGATGGCAACAGAAGGCGCACGATGCTTTGTGCCTTTGTCTGTGGTCACGATGAATTGGCCCTCATCGTCTTTATCGATAGTAACAGCGCTCTCGCCCAAGGTAAAACCTGCGTTAAACGGTTTGATCTGCTCCATCAGATTATCGACCAATTCACCCGCATCTATGGTTGGGAATCCCGGGATGTCGTAAATAGGTTTTTTCGGGTAAATCTCTGCAAGTTGACCTCCCGGTTGTGGTAGCGAATCAATCAGGTGACACTTCATTTTCAAAAGCCCTGCTTCAAAGACTGTAAACAAGCCTGTAGGTCCTGCGCCGATGATAAGAAGATCCGTTTGAATCATTGAAAGATGACTGTTTTATTCAAGTGGTAAAAATAGGGTGCATAATCTAAAGCCACGCTGCGTTTGTGTATTGTTTCACACATTCAAATTCGTTCGCTCATTTTCTAATTGTGAAGCGGGTTTTGAATGTATCTTTGAAGCAAACAAACAGAGTACCTAATGCGCTTACGCTTTTTGTGGGCAATGCTATTGCCTCTTGGCTTATACAGCCAGACAACGATTGTTTCAATGCCTATCGATGGCTCAACGGATACCACGACAGAATGTTCGGGGATTTTAGTTGACGGTGGAGGTATCAATGGAAACTACACCGCTTACAACAACGGCTATGTAATTATTGATCCGCCAGGAAACGATACCGTAACCCTGTCTTTTACCACTTGGAGCTTGTACCACAGCAGTGATTGGATTCAAGTTTGGGACGGTGCAGGAACTTCTGGAACCACTTACATTGGCTACTACTCAGGTACATCAACACTGCCATCCAGTTTTACGGGTTCTTCAGGTGCGATTACCATCCGTTTCTACTCCAACTATTTTGGAAATGCTGCAGGATTTGTGGCCAATTGGTCGACGACAGGTACTACTGCACCTAGCGCGAACTTTACATATTCAGCACCCACTCCGAACTACAATGCACCCATTCAGTTTGTGAACACATCGACGAATGCGGGTACTTATTTATGGGACTTTGGCGACGGGACAACTTCTACGGCGCAGAATCCTACACATAACTTCACTACTTCCGGTGCAAACACAGTAGAACTGATTGCAAGTAATTGTAATACGTCGGACACAACTACTTTGACCATTAACATTTCTAATGCACCGAATGGAAGCGGCCCCTCTGATACAATAACAATTGCAGTTCCATGTGGAGGTACCGCCTCAACAGATTTCACTGTTTACAACGCTTCGGGTGCAGGTATCCTTACCTACGATTTCAATGTCTTAGATTCCAATACCTATTTCGATTGGGATTTCGAAGACGGTACTCTAGAAGGATTCCAACCTTCCAATACATTCACAACGTTAACAAACTCCACGGCATCTAGCGCTGAGGGTTCAAGAAGCCTATATTTTTCAGGAGCACAATCTAGTACGCCTGTTACACGTGATCTTGGCGATATACAACCTAAGAACGTAGGTTATCATACCAGCGTTGGATACACGGGCTATAGAGGAGGGTATACTCAGATATTTGATTCAAATAATGGCTACGGAATATTCCTCAACACTTATTGGAATTCTAGTGGCTATTTCTATCTGTATTACCGCAGTGCTACTGGAGTAGTGAGCAGTGAGGTCATTACAACTTATACAACAGGTGACTTCGTTCATGTGGAGTTTAGAAATATTGATTACACGGCAAGAACATTTGACTTGTACTTAGATGGAACCTTGAATAAACCAGGGTTGAAGTTTTTATCTAATGCGTTGACGGACCCCATTCTATTGGGTGAAGCAAGAATGTACAATTACTATTCATCCGACTACGCCTACATCGATAAATTCACCGCAGATGGTGATTTAAACAAGCAAAATTTAACAGCTTCATCTACAAGTTTACTTGTCGGAGGCAACGACAGCGCAACGGTGACCCTAACGTTTGATGCAACAGGATATGTATCAGGTGATTACTTGATGTATTTGTCTATTTCGTCAAATGATCCTTCGCTAGACGGTCAATTAATTCCTCTTCTAGTGGAAGTTATTGGTCAAGGCGAGCTGAGTTCAAATAGTACCTCTATTAACTTCGGTAACCAGCCTACCGGGTCTACTACCACGGATAGCCTTGCGGTATATAATTCAGGTTGTGCACGTTTAGATTTTGATTCTATTGGATGGGGCTCAAGCCATTTCCAATTTACGCTTGTCGATACCCTTACGGCATACGATTCGACGTATATATTCATGAGTTTTAGCCCACAGAGTGCAGGTACCTTCACCGATACGCTCTATGCTTACGAGCAGGATTCAGTCTATGCGTTTCCCATATCAGCCTCAGCCTATGATGCAGCTTCCATCTTTGTGGATAGTACAACCTTTAACGTGAGCATTACTGGATGTCCAGATACCGTACGCGTTCCTTTCTGGATTTACAACGACGGTCAGCAGACCTTAGATTGGGGGACGTACAGTTCTGGAGTAACGCTAGACGATGATTTTGAATCTGCGGGACTTTCCACCTCGCTGTGGAGCGCCAACTATGGAACCTATGTGAGCACCAACTGTACGGCTATTGACGGTATCTATAGTTTGGTTTTCTATGGAACCTCCGGGGCTCGCTCTGCAACGACCGTAGGATTGAACTTGCTTCAAGGCGGTACGATTTCGTTCGATCTCGAGCAAGGATCGTGTGAATATGCGGATAGTGGAGAAGGAATGTACTTGCAATACAGTACTGACGGATATACGTGGTACACAATCCAATACTTCTATCCATCTTCGACCTACACAACATACAACTGTACAGCGACCATACCTTCGGGAGCCATGACGGCCAACACACAGATCCGTCTTGCACAACTTAGCAATAGTGGTTCTAGTTACGACAACCTGGTAGTAGACAACTTTAGTATCGATGCTGGTTTGGGACAGAATTTGACTTTTGCACCAGATACAGGCAATGTAAGCGTGGCCGATTCTGAATTGGTTCAAATCCTCATCTACACGGACAGCTTACAAGACGGATTCTATTCTTACAATGGCTTTATTTCCTCGAACGATCCGGTAGACAGCCTCGTTTACCTAAGCGTAAACCTTACCCTTGACGGAGAATCTGAAACATACATCAGCCGCAACGCGTGCTATGATTTAGATACCATCGTGAAGGGAGGCACCTACATTGACAGTGTGTTCGTCGAAAACCTCGGTTGTGATAGCCTATACTTTAATTCCCTAACAACCACCGATGCCATATTCTCGGCATCTGCGGCATACAGCCAAGTAGGTGTAGGCGATAGTGGATGGGTGATTGTTACCATTAGTCCAACAGCTATAGGAAGTATCGCGGATACGGTATTTGTTAACACTTCCGATACTATTTGGCCGCTATGTTACACCGGTTACGTAGCAGAAGCACCAAATGCTTGGGTGAACACCAACCCGATTTCTTTGTCGACGGTGAACTGTGGTGATTCCGTTGGATTCTCATTCCCAGTGGCTAATACAGCGGCAGGTACTAGCTTGAACTGGTCGGTGACTTCCGGTGAGGTACTGAATGTGTTGATGGTGAACTACAATGTTTACCCTTCGTTGCTTTCGAACCTTAATTCATACCTCGGCACTGTTGGCGATCTAAATATCAAATCGGTGACTACTCTTAGTGCCGCTGTCAGTGAGTTGGGCTGGGCTGACGTTGTCATTTTTCCATCAATCACGTCAACTCCGTCGTCTACGGATTACACGAACATTGAAGACGACATGGAAACCTTTATCGATGACGGCGGGAAAATGATCATTATTGGTTCAGCATTCGTTTCCGATATCCTCGCGATGGATTTCATTTCAGGATACTATTACGGGAATTACACCAACTACAATCATTACGTAAATACTTCCCTGAACCATCCGTATACGCAAGGTTTGCCTTCGTTCTTCACGGCGCAGAGTGCCGCAATGAATGCACGTATAACCAACACTGGAACGCAACAATTGGTCTACTACTCGTACTATTCGCACGGTTTGACTGTGAGCCCGATTGGCGATGGTGAATTGATTTACTTCGCCTACAACTGGAACCAGACGTATTCTGAGATTGAGACCATGATGGGCAATATTTTGACCTCTACATTGTCTGATAAATCTACAGGACTGAATTGGATTACCTTCCCTTCAAAATCGGGAACAACATCCGGCGGTGATACCACTACCGTGTATGGTACAGCTTTCTCAGACAGTCTAGATGCTGGCGTACATAACCTGAATATCACGGTAACTACCAATGATCCAACAGGCGGCACCTTTAGTATTCCTGTGACACTAACTGTTAATGGGAAAGGGGAGAGTAATCTAGATGCTGGATGTGAAGCATGGGGCAGCTCCTTCCAAAACATGACACACGTTCGTGATGTCGCGGTATATAATGTGGGTTGTGATACCTTGACTATTTCAAGCGTTGCTACGGCTGGTTCTGATTTCACGGCATCAGCTGCTAATATTGCAATCGCTCCGGGAGATACGGGCTTTGTGCCGGTGAGCCTCTATTCATCGACCATAGGGTCTACAAGCGATACGCTTTCAATCTACACGGACGCGGATACCGTTTACAAATGTTTGACAGCAACCATCGTTGGTGCATCAGATATTGCCGTTGCACCAAACCCGATTAACGTAACGGTGAACAAGTGTAACAGCTTTACAACAGTGCCTTATACCATTACCAATAACGGTAGTGCAGCCTTGACTTATGATGTGAGCGTTGCTGAGGTGTACGATAGTTCTTACACACAGACTTGGTTATATCCGGCACCGAATTACTCCAACCAACTGACCTTCTCGTTCAATAACATCATTGATTCTGATACGTTGTTCTACGAGATTATTCTGAACGGTGCTTACAGTAACACGAATCAGTATTATTACCTCTATTTGAACAACAGTTACGTTCAGACATTCTACGACAATGATGTAACGGATTATACCGACGATACAATCACTGGTTTCATTACTGGTTGGCAGTTGAGCAATGCTATTACTGCTGGATACTTCGACATACGTTTGTATTCGTACAACTACACAAGTGTGACGGGCCAGACGGCTACCGTTCGAGTAAAGCAGCGTAAATCTGTGTCGTGGGCAGCACCTGTAGGATTAACTACAGGGACGGTAACAGCTGGTAACTCTATATCAAGGTCATTATTGGTGACAGTAACCAACCTTGCTTTAGGTACCTATAATACTAGCGTCATATTTGAAACTAATGATCCTTCCGATCCGTTCTATAGCGTTCCAATGACGGTAAACGTTGTGAGTGAACCAGATATGGATTTGAGTACGAATACCTTGAATTATGGTAATGTGTATGATACACAGCCCAAGGTAGATTCCATTGTGGTTGAGAATAATGGTTGTACCGATTTGAGTATTACCAATATCACAAGCAATAATACTCACTTTGTACCAGGCTGGACCACCCAGACTATCGCTGCAGGATCTTCTGCATTATTGCCAGTGACCTTTACAGCGACGACGCCAGGAACGGAAACGGGTATTTTGACTTTCTCAAACAACGACAGTATTCAATTAGTAACCATGCAAGCGAACGTGATCTTTGCACCGGTTGCGGATTACCAATACACCGTTCAAAATTCGTGTACTGGTTTAGTAAGCTTCTTGAATGAAAGTACCAACGGTTCTCAGTATTTCTGGGGCTTCGGCGACGGGTTGTTCTCCGCAGCAGTGAATCCATCGCACACTTATGAACGCCCAGGAACCTACACAGTGATGCTCGTTACCACAAATTCTGGAGGCTCAGACACCACCTACAAAACAGTGACCTTGAACGATGTTCTCTATGTAGATTTTGAATTCCCTACCACAGTTCAGGCAGGTCAAGTAACACAGTTCATAGACTCATCTATGTACCCAGTTTCTTGGGAGTGGTTCTTCGGTGATGGAAACAACAGTACCACGCCGAACCCTCAGCATACTTATGCGAATAAGGGAACCTACATCGTGACGCTATTGGCAGAGAACAGTGCCGGTTGTTCAGGCAGTGAAAACAAGCAAATCGATGTACTTAGTGGAGTTGGTATTGATGAGTCGGCTCCAGAAGACCTGACCATCTATCCAGTGCCTACGACTGGCAGGCTGACGGTTGAAACCACCGCTGAGGTTCAGAGCATATCGTTATACAACATGACCGGTCAGTTTATTACTGAAGTCCATGGAGAGCGCAGTCTGGATCTAAGCACACTACCTGCTGGAACATATATGATACGCATTGCAGGCGAATCGTGGATCATCTACCGCAACGTAGAGCTTGTGAAATAGAGCTAAAATTTTAGGACATAAAAAACCCCCGAGGCGCAGCGCGCCTCGGGGGTTTGTTTTTTCTATCGATTGGAATTACAAACCGAATGCTCCTTTGAAGGTATCCACGTAATCGAGCTTTTCCCAAGTAAATAGTTCTACCTCTGCTTCTAGTACTGTCTGTCCGTCTGCTGAGATGAATTTCTTAGTAACCACTTCGTTTTTACGTCCCATGTGACCGTATGCAGCAGATTCGCTGTACATCGGCTGACGTAGCTTAAGGTTTTGCTCTATAAGACCTGGTCGTAGGTCGTACAATTCTTTGACCTTCGCTGCAATTTCACCGTCAGTAAAATCAACCTTTGAGGTACCGTACGTATCAACGAATACGCCCATAGGCTCAACAACTCCGATGGCATAAGATACCTGTACCAGTACTTGATCACATACACCAGCAGCTACTAAGTTCTTTGCAACGTGACGCGTTGCATACGCAGCTGAGCGATCCACTTTAGATGGGTCTTTTCCTGAGAATGCACCACCACCGTGCGCGCCCTTACCACCATAGGTATCTACAATGATTTTACGGCCCGTCAATCCGGTATCACCGTGTGGTCCGCCGATCACGAATTTTCCGGTAGGGTTGATGTGGTATTTGATGTCGTCGCCGAACAAGGCTTGAATATCTTGAGGAAGCTCAGCCTTGACGCGAGGTATAACGATATTCACGATATCCTCCTTGATTTTTGCGAGCATGACCTCATCATTTGCATCAAAATCGTCGTGCTGTGTACTTACTACTATTGCTTCGATGCGTTCAGGACGGTTATCGTCGCTGTATTGAATGGTTACCTGAGATTTTGCATCTGGACGCAAGTAAGGAATCTCTGTGGCTTCACGACGAATCTCTGCCAAAACCTGAAGGATTCTATGACTTAGGTCTAATGCTAGCGGCATGTAGTTGTCAGTTTCGTTTGAAGCGTAACCGAACATCATACCCTGATCACCAGCACCTTGATCTTCAGGATTACCGCGGTCTACACCACGATTGATATCGTCACTTTGCTCGTGTATAGCACTTAGGATACCACACGAGTTGGCATCGAACATGTATTCACTTTTGGTGTAACCAATTTTTTCAATCACACCACGAGTAATTTTCTGTACGTCTAAGTATGCATTAGACTTAACTTCGCCGCCTAGGACTACTTGGCCTGTAGTCACTAATGTTTCACAAGCAACTTTTGAATTCGGGTCGAACGCTAAAAAGTTATCGATAATAGCGTCTGAAATTTGATCAGCCACTTTGTCTGGATGGCCTTCTGAAACACTTTCAGAGGTAAAAAAATAAGACATACTCCTTCTTAAAATAGTTGAGGTTATTAATTCAGTTTAGAAGAAGAATAAGAGGCTTGCTTGAGAATAGTTTTAGCATTTTTTTTCGTGGTTGCAAGCAGTCAAATCCTTCCACGGGTCAAAAGTAGAAAAGAAAATTTCTTTTTTGAGAAAATTGCTCAAATATTCATTGAGAGATATTAATTTTACGCCGCTATTAAGAAAGACTGAGGGAATGGGCCCAGTGACGTCTTGGCAACCCGGGTGTGCCGGGTGCCACAACCTACCTGATTAAGGAATGATACGAATCACAATTGCATCTCCCTCTTTCTTAAAGCACCAAACGCAATAGGAGATGAACATTAAGCAAGTCTTACAAGAAAAGATTCTGGTTTTAGACGGTGCCATGGGTACCATGATTCAAGCGTACAAGTTTGAGGAAGAAGACTATCGTGGTGAACGATTCAAAGAGTATGCACATCCTCTAAAAGGCAACAACGACCTTTTGGTTCTTACGCAGCCTCAAGCTATTGAAGATATTCACTTGGCTTATTTAGAGGCTGGCGCTGATATTTTAGAGACCAATACCTTCAATGCGAATTCTATTTCTATGGAAGATTACCATATGAGTAATCTCGTAGAAGAACTCAATGTGCAGGCCGTGGCTTGCGCACGTCGTGCTATCGAGCGCTATCAGGCGGCAGGAGGTCAAGGACCAAAATTTATTGCAGGTTCTGTAGGGCCTACCAATAAGACTGCATCTTTAAGTCCTGATGTCAACAATCCGGGCTACCGAGCAGTGACCTTTGACGATCTCAAGAATACCTACTTCGAGCAATGTGAAGCACTTATACAAGCAGGTGTAGATATCCTTCTAATTGAAACTGTCTTTGACACCCTCAATGCAAAGGCCGCACTGTTTGCAGCTCAAGATGCTATTGAAGCTGGCGGAAGAGAAGTTGAAATCATGTTGAGCGGAACCATTACAGATGCCTCTGGACGTACCCTTAGCGGTCAAACTACCGAGGCGTTCTTAATCTCTGTAAGCCACTCACCATTACTAAGTGTTGGTTTGAATTGTGCCTTGGGTGCCAAACAATTAATGCCTTATCTGCAAACATTAGATGCCAAAGCCCCGTTTGCTGTTAGTGCACACCCAAATGCAGGATTGCCAAATGCTTTCGGTGAATACGACGAAACACCAGAGCAGATGGCTGAGCAAATAAAAGATTATTTGGATTTGAACTTGATCAATATCATTGGCGGTTGCTGTGGAACCTCACCGGCACACATTAAGGCCATTGCGGACTTATCTAAAAATTACAGCCCAAGAACCTATGAGCACTAACCTTTCACCGCGTCCTATGCGACTCAGTGGGTTAGAGCCACTGGTAATTACTGAGGAGACGAACTTTGTAAACGTTGGTGAGCGTACGAATGTAACGGGTTCTCGCAAGTTCCTAAGATTGATCAAGGAGCGTCAATTTGACGAAGCCTTGGATATTGCACGCGACCAAGTCGAGGGGGGCGCTCAAATCTTGGACGTGAATATGGATGAAGGGATGATTGATGGGGTAGAAGCCATGACGACCTTCTTAAACCTTATTGCTGCAGAACCGGATATCGCACGCATTCCTATCATGATTGACTCTTCCAAATGGGAAATTATCGAGGCAGGATTGAAGTGTGTCCAAGGAAAATGTGTGGTTAATTCCATTTCCTTAAAGGGTGGTGAAGAAGAATTCATCCATCAAGCCACCACCATCAAGCGCTTCGGTGCGGCAGTCATTGTTATGGCATTTGATGAGGATGGCCAGGCAGATAATTACGAGCGTCGCATTGAGATCTGTGAGCGTTCTTACAAGGTTCTCACCGAGAAAGTAGGCTTCCCACCAGAAGACATCATTTTCGATCCGAATATTTTCCCTGTAGCTACGGGTATGGAGGAGCACCGCTTAAACGCATTGGACTTTTTCCGTGCGACCAAATGGATCCGTGAAAACCTTCCGTACGCCAAAGTAAGTGGTGGGGTGAGTAACGTAAGCTTCAGCTTCCGCGGTAACAATACGGTAAGAGAGGCTATGCATGCTTCGTTCTTGTACCACGCTATTCAGAACGGAATGAGTATGGGGATTGTGAACCCAACGATGCTTGAGGTTTATGAGGAAGTAGATAAAGAATTAATGACTTACATCGAGGATGTGCTTCTCGACCGTAGAGACGATGCTACGGAACGATTGCTCGAATTTGCACAGACCGTGGAAGGTACCGTCAAAGACGAGGCGAAAGTCCTTGAGTGGCGCAATGAGCCCGTTGCAAAGCGTTTAGAGCATGCCCTCATTAAGGGTATTACCGAATTCATTGACGAAGATGTCGAGGAAGCACGCCAGCAGTTCGCGCGCCCATTAGAAGTGATCGAAGGTCCATTGATGGACGGAATGAATGTCGTAGGTGACCTTTTTGGGGAAGGAAAAATGTTCTTACCCCAGGTCGTGAAGAGTGCCCGCGTGATGAAAAAGGCGGTGGCCTATCTTCTGCCTTACCTAGAGGCCGAGAAGGCGGAGGGCGGCAGCTCGAGCGCCGGTAAAGTCTTACTTGCTACGGTAAAAGGCGATGTACACGATATCGGTAAAAACATTGTGGGTGTTGTACTCGCATGTAACAACTTTGAAATCATTGACCTTGGGGTTATGGTGCCGCCAGAGAAGATTCTACAAGCTGCTCAAGAGCACCAAGTAGACATCTTAGGACTCAGTGGATTGATTACCCCGTCCCTGGATGAAATGATCCATATCGCCAAGGAAATGGAGCGCATGAACATGCATATACCATTGCTCATTGGTGGCGCGACCACTTCAAGAGCGCACACTGCTGTGAAGATTGATCCAGAGTACAGCGGTGCGGTTATGCATGTAAGCGATGCGAGCCGTGCAGTAGGTGTGAGCTCCAAGCTGCTTTCCAACGAAGGGCCTACGTATGTATTGCAAGAGAAAGCCTCGCTTGAAAAAGTGAGAGAAGGGTACGCGAAGCAACGCGAGCGCAAAGCTTTGGTGCCTTTCGAGTTTGCCCAGCAGAACAAACCAAAATTG
>QQUU01000082.1 GCA_003385605.1 Bacteroidota bacterium | reverse complement strand
CCTTGAGTAAGCGTATGGCAAAAACTCCGGAGACGGTATTGTCATTCTTAGATGATTTGAAAGCGTTGGCCAAGCCCGCTGCTCAAAAGGATTTGAATGCCGTACAAGAATTCGCGAGTGCTGCCGGGCATCAGGGGGAGGTAAAGCCTTGGGACTTTTCGTACTGGTCGGAGAAGCTTAAAAAGGCCACTTTAAATCTCGACGACAACTTGCTCAAGCCCTACTTCAAGATTGAGAATGTATTGACTGGTGTGTTTGACATCAGCGCCAAGCTTTATGGATTGAGTTTTAAAAAGAATGAAAGTATCGCTACCTACCACGAGGATGTGGATGCCTATGAGGTATATGATAAAGACGGTGAATTTTTAAGCCTTCTATACACCGATTTCTTCCCGCGTGCCGGTAAACGTGCCGGTGCTTGGATGACCAGTTACCGCAGCATGTATACTTTAGAGGGAGAGGTCGTTCGTCCACACATCAGCATAGTCTGTAACTTCACGAAGCCTACTGCGGATAAGCCTTCGCTACTGACTTTTAACGAAGTCACGACCTTGTTCCACGAGTTTGGTCACGCCTTGCACGGGATGATGGCACGTGGTACCTATCCTTCACTCACGGGAACCAGTGTGTATTGGGACTTTGTAGAATTACCGTCTCAGATTTTGGAGAACTGGTGCTACGAGCCTGAGGCGTTGGCCTTGTTTGCGAAGCACTATGAAACGGGTGAATTACTGCCTAAGGAATACGTGGATCGCATTGTGGAAAGCCAGCAGTTTATGGAAGGGTACGCCACATTGCGCCAGCTCAACTTTGGCTACCTCGATATGACCTACCACGGACTTACCGAACCTATGGAAGGCTCCGTAGCCGATTTTGAACGTTCAGCAACAGCCGATACACAGCTCTTTTCAACTGTAAAAGGAACTTTATCCTCGACAGCTTTTAGTCATATTTTCCAAGGAGGCTACAGTGCTGGATATTACAGCTACAAATGGGCCGAGGTGCTCGACGCGGATGCATTCGATCGTTTCAAACAGGAGGGCATCTTTAGCGAAGCTGTAGCGGATGGATTTGCTGAAATTCTTTCTAGCGGAGGAACTGTAGCGCCGGACGAGCTCTTTAAGAAATTCAGAGGACGGAATCCAAAAGTAGATGCATTGTTGAGGCGGGCGGGTATTGCCGCTTAATGCATGCGAAGTGTTTTGTGTCGGAACCGCCAATACAAGGCTATAGAAGCCAGTACGAGGCCGACAGTCAGTCCCATCCAAACCCCAATAGGCCCTTTTTCTAGGTACACGCCCAAGAAGTAACACAATGGAACGGCAATTACCCAGTAAGCGACGAATGCCACGATGGTTGGGATGTTCACATCCTTAATGCCGCGCAGAGCGCCTAGCGCTGTGGCTTGCATACCGTCGGGCATCTGGAATATTCCCGCTGCCACCATAAGTACGGCCGTGTATTGAAGGACTTCGGGATCTGAGCTGTAGAATTGTGGTAGGAAGTTGCGCAGGAGAATAAGCAAGGTCATGGTGACGAGCATAAAGAAGAAGGTCAGGTGGAACAGACTCTGTCCCGCCAGGCGCAGCATCGGATAATCCCTACGGCCCAACTGATTGCCCATGCGGATGGTCGCTGCAGCTCCTAGACCGCTTACCATCATATAACTCACCGAGGCAATGTTTAATGCGATCTGATGCGCGGCCTGTTGCACGGGGCCAATCATACCTACAATAACGCCGCTCATGGCAAAGGCACCGGCCTCAAAAACGTATTGGAGTCCACTTGGTACACCAATATTCAAGATCTCCTTAACGGTTTGCCAATTCACTTCTGAGCTGCGCCAATACGACCAGTAGAGTGCAAATTTTTGCTTCTTACGGATGTAGAGCGCCATTCCACCGAGCATTAAGAATCGAGTAACCAATGTGCTGACTGCGGCACCGATCAATCCCAATTCCGGGAACGGTCCCCAACCCGTAATAAGGGGGTAGTTTAAAAGTACATTCAAGAAGTTCGCCGCCAAGCTCACACGCATGGCAGCTTTGGTGTCGCTCAAACCTTCGGCGAATTGCTTGAAGGCGAAGAAGCTCATCATCGGTACTATGGAGAACCCAACCACATGAATGTAGGGTAGGGCTTCAGCCACTACACGTTCATCCTGACCAAGCAAGTGCGCGCCTTCGGCGAAAAGGGCAATAAGTCCATAAATCGCAAGGCCGAGAATGCTATTGAGTACTAGGCCGTTCTTGAAGTATTTGGTAGCCGCTGCGGGATTCTCTTCACCGTCAGCGCCGGCAACCAGAGGAGTGAGCCCATAGGCTACGCCGATAGCAAAAACCATGGGGATGATCAGCACCGATACGGCAAGGCTAATCGCTGCAAGTGGAATGGTTCCGAGGAACTTTCCGACCATGATAGAATCGGCCACACTTACCA
Source organism: Bacteroidota bacterium (assembly GCA_003385605.1). Taxonomy (GTDB): domain Bacteria; phylum Bacteroidota; class Bacteroidia; order Flavobacteriales; family Schleiferiaceae; genus UBA10364. The sequence continues at coordinate 127,204 of QQUU01000082.1, read as the reverse complement.
TAATTTGTCCTAGCTGTCCAATGACAACCGGGTAGGCAAGGTTAAGGCTAATTTTATACTGCTGACTGTATGTGCTCCAGCGGTAGGCCATTAGAGGTTATAGCGGTCGACTTCGCGTTGGTAGAAATCCTCAGCTTCACTGATAAGGCCTTCGAGGGCTTTCGTTAGATCACCTTCGTTTTCGTCGCTGATATCGTCCAGCCACTTTACTTCATCATTCTCTAGGTTGAGGATGAATGCAGGAAATTCAGTGTGTACGATGAAGATAGCATCCGGGCTATCGGTGTTATCTGCTACGAGAAATTTTGGGAAACTCATGTGCTTCTTTATTTGAAGCAAAAGTACGCTTATTTCCTCGCGAATTTATCTACGCACGATTTGCTTATTGGATTTCCACTCAAAATGTGGAGGCGCTCCATGACGTTTCGGAATTCACGGATGTTTCCGGTCCAATCGTATTCTTGTAAGGCGGCGATGGCCTGTGCATCAATCTCCTTTGGAGCAGTTCCATATTCTTCGCCAATAGCTTTTAAGAAATGGTTTGCAAGCAGAGGAATGTCATCACGACGAGCATTGAGCCCTGGTACCTCCATGACGATCACGCCCAATCTGTGGTACAAATCTTCACGGAACTTACCCTCGTCAATCATCTTGCGCAGGTCCTTATTGGTCGCAGCCAATACTCGAACGTCTACCTTGATACTTTTATCGCCGCCGACCGGGGTAATTTTATGTTCCTGCAATGCACGCAATACTTTGGCTTGCGCACTGAGACTCATGTCTCCAATCTCGTCCAAAAACAAGGTTCCACCGTTGGCCAATTCAAACTTCCCTTTACGGTCTTTCTGCGCACCGGTAAAGGCTCCTTTTTTATGTCCAAAGAGTTCACTTTCAATCAATTCTGCAGGAATGGCGGCACAATTCACTTCGATCATCGCATTCTTGCTGCGTTGACTCTGCTCGTGAATTTGGTGAGCGACGAGTTCTTTCCCCGAACCGTTAGGACCGGTAATAAGAACGCGGGCTTCCGACGGTGCTACTTTTTCTATGATGTCGCGCAGCTCCTGCATACCGGCACTTTCACCGATCATCTTGTACTTCTTGCTGACGCGCTTTTTCAAAGTTTTAACCTCGCTGACCAGTTCTTTTTGTGTCAGCGCATTCCTCACAGTGCTCAATAAGCGATTTAGGTCGGGAGGTTTAGGCAGGTAATCGTACGCACCTTTTTTCAAGCAATCTACTGCGGTATTGATATCTCCGTGCCCAGAAATCATAATGACGGGAACGTCTGGATTGACGCTCATCATATGCTCAAGTACCTCTACACCGTCCTTGTGGGGCATTTTGATATCACAGAAAACCAAATCCCATTCGCCTTCTCCGAAAGTCTCAATGGCCATTTTACCGTCTTCCGCTTCATGAATGGTATGGCTGGCATCTTCCTCGAGAAGGATTTTCTTTAGTACCCTGCGAATGGCTACCTCGTCTTCAATCAATAATATTTTACTCATAGTAATTCTTTAAACGGCCCCGTTATCCCTTTCGCTGTCATCGTCCGGCATAATCTCTCCTGCACCAACTATGCCATTCCCAAATTGTGTAACGCGTTCCGGTCCTTTCCAGACGGTACGCTGCGGGAATGGGATGATGATCTGGTTTTTGAAAAACTCTTTGTCGATAGCGAATCTCAGATCGCTTTTAATTTTTTCTACGAAGAAGAGGTCTTTGGTATAAAAGTTCAATTCAAAAATCAATGCGCTGTCGCCAAAGTCTTTTAGAAGCACCAAGGGTTCTTCTGTATCGTCTGCCTGTGGATGGTTGGACGCAATATCGTACAAGATCTTGGCTACTTTCTCTGTGTCGCTCCCAAAGGCTACGCTAACAGTGAGTGAAAAGCGCGTAGTCTCTTCGCTATGCGTGAGGTTAATAACAGTCTCGTTGGTCAATTTTGAATTGGGCACAATGATTAAAATATCATCGCGTGTACGAACGGTTGTTGTGCGCAACCCAACTGCTTCAACTTTTCCAATTTGATTTTCCAATTGGATGATATCACCAACACTCAAGGTACGCTCAACGAGTATAATAACCCCTGAGCTGAGGTCCTTAAAGGCATCTTGTAGACCAAGGCCCAAACCAACAAACAGTGCTGTGGATGCCGCGAGAAGTGCTGTTACTTTTACCCCTATCGTTTCCAAGGCAACGACGATGACCACCGTATAGATGATGTATTTGGAAATCTGCAGGATGGTGTAACGTCTTCCTTCATCGTAATGCTCGCCGGCTTTGCTCCGCATGATGATGCGGTTCAGCAGCCAAAATCCATAACGCGCAGAAGCGAGAAGCAATAGCACCTGCAGCAGGCTTTTTACAGAAAGTCTGAAAAAATCGGTCGCCCAAATTCTATAACTCAAGAAGTCAGCGAACCACTGCTGGATATTTTCTAGTACCTCAACCATTTAAATAATTCCTTCCACGTCACCTTTTTACCGTACATCAATATACCGACTCTGTAGATTTTTCCTGCAAGAGCCACCACACCAAAAAATGTTGCTATCAACAAGGACGCACTTAAAGCCATTTGCCAGATCGGAACACCGAACGGTAGGCGTATCATCATAGAGATGGGTGAGGTCAGCGGAATCATACTCATCCAAAAGGCCATAGGTCCGTTTGGATCTTGAACAATATTCATCGCGGTAGTAATGGCAATGATCATTGGGGCTGTTACAGGCAGCATAAATTGTTGGCTGTCGGCTTCTTGATCAATTGCCGATCCCAATGCCGCGAAAAGTGCACTGTAGAGGAAGTACCCGCCGAAGAAATAGAATACAAAACCACCCAATACAACTGGGAAGTTGATACTATTAATCATCGCGAATATGTTTCCTTGATCAACCTGGCTAAGGTCCGGTGCATCGGGGGCCATTGGGACTTGCTGAGCGAAAATTTCTGGATAGATGAAGGTGCTTACCACGGTGTAAATAGTGCCAGAAAGGATGACCCAGATTAGGAATTGGACCACACCTACTAGACCGATACCTAGGATTTTACCCATCATCAGTTGGCGAGGACGCACGCTTGAGATAATCACTTCGACAATGCGGCTGGTTTTCTCTTCAATCACTCCGCGCATCACCTGAACTGCATAGAAGAAGATGAAGAAGTAAATCAGAATACCGGCGATGTAACCCAGTCCCATCTTTAATGGAGTAGCGCTGGTTTCTTCATTGCCTTCCTCTTCGCCCAAGGTGAAGCTCTTCACACTCACCTGCGTTTTGGTCTGTGTAACTACCTCAGGATCGACGCCCTGTTGAATGAGCTTTTGGTTGTTGATCTTTTCCTCCAGCTGACGTTCAATAAAGCGTTGGAGGTCTATACCGATATCTTCCTTGCCGTAGAGCAGTATATTTCTCTTGATAAAATCAGGATCCCAGCCATTTCCAGCCGGGATATACAAGAGTGCATCTTTATCACTTTCCCTTAGGAATTGCTTGGCCAATTCTAAATCGAATTCGCCCGGATTCAAATAGTCCAGTGCAAATTGCGAAGTACCTTCTTCAGGCAATAGGATGGACGGTTCGTCCAACACGAGAATCGTCTTATCCTCTTCCGGCATTGATGCCAAAAGTCCCGGTACAATCATTACGGCTGCCAACAATACCGGCGCCAGCAAGGTCATCAAGAGGAAGGTCTTCTTGCGGACGCGAGTCAAAAACTCACGTTGTATAATCAGTAGGATAGGGCTGTTCATGAGTCTTTCGGTTTAGGTCCGTTTTGAACGATATCAATAAAAACGTCGCTTACACTCGGCAGTACTTCTTCAAAGCCTAACAATTGATTTTTACTGGCCAATTCTTGAATCAATCCACTAGGATATTCGTTCGCCTTAATGGTTGCCGTGTATCCCGTGTGGACGTGATCACGCTCTAGCACATCCTTGCCTTCAAAACCCTGCTCATCCTTTGTGGTAAATGCGTAGGTGCCGTTCATGTAGTGCTTTCTAATGTCCAATAGTGGACCTTCCACCATCACTTCGCCATTATTGATCAAGCCAATGTGGTCACATATTTCTTCCACACTCTCCATGCGGTGCGTGGAGAAAATCACCGTGGCACCTTCCTGGTTTAGTCGCTTAATTTCTTTCTTGATCAAATTTGTATTGATAGGGTCAAAACCGGTGAAGGGTTCATCGAAAATCAACAGCTCCGGCTTGTGTAATACCGTAGTCACGAACTGCACCTTCTGTGCCATACCCTTGCTCAAATCTTCCACCTTCTTCTCCCAGAAGCTTTCCATCTCTAGACGAACAAACCATTCTTTGGCCCTGCTCTTGGCTTCTGCGGCACTCAATCCCTTTAGCTTGGCTAGGTAAAGCACCTGTTCACCCACTTTCATCTTTTTGTACAAACCGCGCTCTTCAGGAAGGTAACCGATGCGCGCAATATCGTTTGGAGCCAGCTCCCTATTGCCGAAATAAACCGTACCACTATCCGGTGCGGTAATCTGGTTCATGATGCGAATAAAGGAAGTCTTTCCGGCGCCGTTTGGGCCAAGAAGTCCATAAATACTTCCTTTGGGAATGTTCAAATTTATTCCGCCCAGTGCAACCTTTGGTCCATACTGTTTGGTGACATTTTCTGCTCTTATCATACGTTCATTGTTCGGCTTGACAGCTTCGTTTAGGCAGGGGGTAGTACAAAAACTCCCGTCGCATTGGACAGGAGTTTGAAGATATGAAATACTCAGTTATGAGAACATCTCTTTGACTCTATCGAAGAAGCCCTTATCAGACTTTCCTGGATTAGGTTCAAAGTTCTTGCTCTCTTTTAGTTTTTCTAATGACTTCTTCTCGTCGTTGCTCAGGTTCTTCGGTACCCAAACGTTGATATGTATGAGTTGATCTCCGCGTCCGTATCCTTGAACACTTGGTAAGCCTTTATTTTTCAATCGAAGGATTTTACCCGGCTGTGTGCCCTTGTCAATATTGATCTTAACCATGCCACTTACGGTAGGGATCTCAACACTGGTGCCGAGTGCAGCCTCAGGGAAGCTCATCGTTAATTCGTAATGCAAGTTCTCGCCGTCTCTAGTCAAAGATTCGTGAGGTACTTCTTCAATGAGTACAATGAGGTCTCCAGGCACCCCGCCTAATGCGTCATTCCCTTTACCTCCGACACGCAATTGCATGCCGTCTTGTACGCCGGCTGGAATCTTAACTGCAACGACTTCCTCTTTACGCTCAAGTCCGTCTGAACCAACTCCGCTTGGCTTTTGGTCTACGATTTTACCCGCGCCGTTACATGTCGAACAGGTTGCAGCAGTGCGCATCTGTCCCAAAATAGTATTGGTCACTTGTTGTACCTGACCTGCACCGTTACAAGTGGTACACGTCTTGAACGTTACGCCGTCGGCAACCTTAGCGCGACGAATTTTGATCTTTTTCTCAACGCCATCGGCAATTTCCTCCAAGGTCATCTTCACCTTGATGCGTAGGTTCGAGCCTTTGGTCTGGCGTCTTTGACCGCCGCCGCCGAATCCGCCGAATCCACCACCGAATCCGCCACCGCCGCCACCGAAGATGTCTCCGAACATATCGAAGATGTCGTTCATGTTGCCGTGGAACCCACCGCCGCCGGCACCCGCGCCAAATGCTTGGTGACCGAACTGGTCGTATTTACGACGCTTCTCCTCATTACCAAGGACATCGTACGCCTCTGCGGCTTCTTTGAATTTGTCTTCGGCCTCCTTATCGTCCGGGTTTCTATCCGGGTGATACTTCAAGGCTACCTTGCGGTAAGCTTTCTTAATCTCGTCTTGGCTTGAGCTTTTGCTCACTCCCAATACGTCGTAGAAATCGCGTTTTGCCATCTTATGCTCCTTTACCTACTACTACTTTGGCAAAGCGAATCACTTTTTCGCCAATCTTATATCCCTTCTCTACTTCATCTATGACTTTTCCGTCCATGTCTGGAGTCGGTGCTGGAATCTGCGTAATAGCTTCCATTTCTTCTACGTCGAACACTTTGCCGATAGTGCTTTCCATGGCATTCAGGCCTTTGCCTTTTAGTGTCTCCGTAAGCTTATGTTGGATCAATTTTAATCCTTCTAATACCGGTGCGTTTGCTTCGGTCTCTTCCGTATTTTTCAATGCTCTTTCGAAATCATCAAGAACTGGCAGCATAGCTGTTAAAGTGTCTTTATTTGCACTCTCCATGAGTTCGAGACGCTCCTTTGCAGTTCTTCTGCGAAAGTTTTCGAATTCTGCGTACAGACGTAAATTCTGGTCTTTCAAGTCTTTGACCTCGTCTTCAAGTTTAGCTACCGGATCTTGCTCAACGCCTGTATCCTCAGTACTTTCAGTACTTTGCTCAACGTTGTTTTCTTCGTGCAATTCCTCGCCTGTGGTTGCTTCTTTTTCTGACATGTATCTAGAATTTAGGGCTAGTTTCTTTCTATTACTGCAAAATGTTCGCCATTAAGCGCACCGCTGACACCTTGTCAGCGGTGCGCAAAAATACCGCATAAAAAAGGGCGCCGGCATCGCCGGCGCCCTTAATTTGACATTGAAGTCAAAATATCTTAGCGTTTTAACGAAGCAAGCGTATTCTCCAGGGCTTTACCTCTTAGATTTTTCTTAATGATAATACCATCACCGTCAATCAAGAAGGTCGCTGGGATAGAGTTCACATTGTAGGTACGGGCAGCAGCATTTCTCCAAAATTGAAGGTCACTTACGTGGTTTTTCCAAACCAATTTATCTTGAGCAATACCTTTCTCCCAAGCTGATTTATCTCGATCAAGGCTAACAGAGAAAACCTCAAATCCATCGCCATTTTTGAAAGCAGCGTCTTTGTATTGCCCGTAAGTACGAACAACATTTGGATTCTCCATACGACACGGGCGACACCATGATGCCCAGAAGTCGATGAGGACAATCTTACCTTTTAAATCTGATAGCTTTCGAATGTTGCCTTGCGGATCGCGCATAGCAATTTCAGGTGCTTTGTCACCAATACTTAGGGTTGCCATTTGCTCGGCAGGAGCAGCAACGGCATCGCTGTAATTGTTCTGTGAAGAAGTCAAAGTTGCAGTGCTAAAGACCAGCGCAAGACCTCCGATAAGTAGGGATAATTTTTTCATTGTCTTGGTTCTAAATGAGTCTACAATCTAACGATTTCCGCACCAAGTGCTTTTAATCTTCCGTCGATGTTCTCGTAGCCTCGATCAATCTGATTAATGTTGTGAATGGTTGACGTTCCTTCTGCACTCAAGGCCGCAATCAACAAGCTAACTCCCGCGCGAATATCAGGGGATGTCATTGTTGTTGCACGTAAAGGACTTTGTTTGTCTAGACCAATAACCGTGGCACGGTGAGGGTCACAAAGGATGATTTGTGCACCCATATCGATCAGCTTATCAGTGAAGAATAGACGCGATTCGAACATCTTTTGGTGAATGAGCACCGACCCCCTTGCTTGTGTCGCAGTAACAAGGATAATACTCAAAAGATCCGGAGTAAACCCTGGCCACGGCGCATCAGCTATGGTCATAATAGATCCGTCGATAAAGCTCTCAATTTCGTAATGATCGTGTGAGGGAACGCGAAGATCATCTCCGTTTAATTCCGTGTGGATACCCAGTCTACGGAAAACTGTAGGGATGATACCCAGGTCAGGATAACTTACATCCTTGATGGTAATATCAGATCCAGTCATCGCCGCGAGACCAATCCAAGATCCAATTTCAATCATATCCGGTAAAATGCGGTGATCGGTTCCGCCAAGCTCTGTTACCCCTTCTATGTGAAGCATGTTAGAGCCTATACCGTCAATTTTCGCACCCATGCGAACGAGCATCTTACACAATTGCTGCAAGTAAGGCTCACAGGCTGCATTGTAGATGGTAGTTTTCCCTTTTGCCATAACAGCAGCCATGACAACATTTGCAGTACCTGTTACAGATGCTTCGTCAAGAAGCATATAGGTCCCTGTGAGCTGTGAAGCATCCACGCTGTAAAAGCTGTCTTTACTGTCGTAGTTAAATTTTGCCCCTAATTTTTGGAAGCCTAAGAAGTGTGTATCTAATCTTCTACGGCCAATTTTATCACCGCCCGGTTTAGGAATGTAGGCTTTGCCGAATCGAGCCAGTAGTGGTCCAACAATCATGATTGAGCCTCTAAGGCTAGCTCCCTTCTGCTTGAACGTATCAGAGGTTAGATAGTCAAGGTTGACGTTCTCCGCCTTGAAAGTATAATCACCGTGACCGTTTTTCTTCACATAAACACCCAAATCGCCCAAGAGGTCGATAAGTTTGTTGACATCTACAATGTCCGGAATATTAGTGATGCGTACTTCCTCAGGGGTCAGTAAGACTGCACAGAGGATCTGTAAGGTTTCATTTTTCGCCCCTTGAGGCGTGATGGTTCCGTTGAGTTTTTTTCCTCCGGTAATCTTAAATGTTCCCATGTATTAGTATCTCCTTTTCTTGTTTTTCTTTTTGCGGTTGTTCTGGCCTTGTTTGCGCTCGGCTTGCGTTATACCAAATGCTTTTTCGTGAGGCAAGTCAAACTCACCAAGCTTTAATTTACCCTCAGACATTTCAGCCAAATCGCCAAGAATGGTGGCATCACTAACGGTGTCTTTGTTGTATTTAAGGTAATTGCGCTTCATTGCGTAGGCGATGCCGTACACCAATGCGTCTTTCTCTTCTCCCTCCTCTAATTGCAGCGCATGGCCAATCATATTCTTTACCACTGAGCCGTAGTGACGGAAACGACGTGATTTTTGCGGATAAGGCACTTCATCTGGTAGGCCAACGAAGCTTTCAGCGGTTGGGATAGGGTATGGGCTATCCACGTCCAATTCAAAATCGGACATGATGAACAAATGATCCCAAAGCTTGTGTGCGTAATCTGGAGCATCGCGGATCGCGGGATTCAAATTCCCAATCACATCAATGATACTCTGCGCCACCTTACTGCGGTGCTCTTTGTCTTCGATAGTCAAACAGTAGTCCACCATACGTTGTACGTTTCTTCCGTACTCTGGTATCTTCAGTTGAGTTCTGTCTGTATTGTATTCCATAGTCTCAATAACTTAAAATCTTCGCTTAGACCGCGCTGACCTTGGCGAATTTTAGTAACAATCTTTTTTCTCCGGCATTGTCGAAGTTGATGATGGCTTTGGCGTCTGCTCCTTCGCCTTCCATGCGTACAACGGTCCCTAAGCCAAAACGGCCGTGGACCACACGCTTGCCTTCGTGCAATTCATGTGGCTTAAGAAAATCACCACTCATTGTGCCTGCACCGGTGTTATTTATCGGTGTAAGCGTTTTGCCCCTCAAGGTAGGCTTTTTTGCAGCACCAGCACCCGGCCCGATGTTGGCGCTCTTTTTCTGCGACCCAGCAGGTTTGCCCCAATTGGTGTTTTTGCCTTTGTACACCGTTGCACTTCTGCCGTTTCCGCTCGTTGGAGCGCCAAATGCGTTATTAAGTGCCGGAGAACTAAAACTTGTCGGAGAAAATTCAGGGACCTTGATATCTAGATATTTTTCATCGATCTCATCGATAAATCGAGAAGGTTCACAGTCAATAAGCTTGCCCCAGCGGTATCGTGTATGTGCATAGGTCAGGTGCGCTCTTTTTTCTGCACGCGTCAGAGCCACATAGAACAAACGACGCTCTTCTTCAAGCTCGCTTCTACTTCCGCTGCTCATCATGCTAGGAAAGAGATTCTCCTCAAGACCGACGATGTAGACATAGGGAAATTCCAGTCCTTTCGCTAGGTGGATAGTCATCATACTCACTTTTGGCGTTCCGTCGTCGACCTCATTATCTCGGTCTGTCAAGAGCGCAACATCGGATAAGAAATTAGCTAGGGAAGGATCACCCTCGGCCAATTCCTTTTGCTGCTCTGTAAAGTCCTTTATACCGTTCAATAATTCTTGTACGTTTTCGTACCGAGTCACGCCCTCAGGGGTTTTGTCTTCACCAAGCACTTTAATCAATCCTACACTTTTCGCAACATGAGCAACAACATCAAAAGCATCGTGTTGCTTGGCTAAAACGGCGAAGGAATTGATAAGAATGGCAAAATCACTAATCTTCTTTTGCGTAGGCTTGTTCAGCCCTGTCGGAATACTCTGTAGGCGCTCGCACACTTCCCATAGCGAGATGCCTTGTGCTTCTGCAGCTAAGGTTAGTTTGGCCAAAGTAGTCGCTCCAATTCCCCTTGCCGGGTAATTAATGACCCTTCGAAAAGCTTCTTCATCTTTTGGATTGATTACTAATCTTAAGTAGGCTAAAACGTCTTTGATTTCTTTGCGCTGGTAAAAGCTCAATCCCCCATAAATCTTGTAGGGAATGTTCTTTTTACGCAGGGCATCTTCGAAACTTCGACTCTGTGCATTGGTGCGGTAAAGAATACAGAAATCGTCGTGTTTTGCGCCTTCGTTCATCGCAGTCTGCCAGACATTTGTGGCGATGTAGTTGCCTTCGTCGGTGTCTGAAATACTCTTGTGAACTATGATCTTCTCTCCACCGCTGTTCTGTGTCCAGACGTTTTTCTGTATTTGGTCTTTGTTTTTTTCAATGATGCTGTTTGCTGCCTGAACAATGTTATTCGTCGAGCGGTAATTCTGTTCCAATTTGAACAGCTTGGTATCTGGGTAGTCTTTTTGGAAATTCAAGATGTTGCGAATGTTCGCCCCGCGAAACGCGTAAATGGATTGTGCATCATCGCCAACAATACAAATGTTCTCATATTTCGCAGCAAGCGCTTTAACGATGAGGTACTGACTGTGGTTGGTATCCTGATACTCGTCTACCAAAATGTACTTGAACCTACTCTGGTACTTCGCAAGGACATCAGGGAACTTGTACATCAATTCGTTGGTCTTTAACAGCAAATCATCGAAGTCCATACATCCAGCGCGAAAACAACGTTCGGTATATGCCTGATAGATCTCTCCGAACATGGGCATTTTTGCCGAGCTGTCTTGTGCCTGAAGTTCTCCGTTTTGGAAGTATGCTTTTGGTGTAATCAGGTTGTTTTTAAGTGAAGAGATGCGTCCTGAAACAGATTTAGCCTTGTAAATATCCTTGTCTAAATTCTTCTCTTTGATGATGTTAGAGATTACTTTTTTGCTGTCGTCTGCATCATAGATGGTGAAATTCGTTGGGTAACCTAATTTCTCTGCCTCTATCCTTAGGATACGCGCAAAAATGCTGTGAAAAGTTCCCATCCAAAGGTTCTTGGCTTCACTCTCTCCCACAAGCTTTCCGATGCGTTCTTTCATCTCTCTTGCCGCCTTGTTGGTAAAGGTCAAAGAGAGGATATTGAATGCATCTACGCCTTTCTCTAAAAGGTACGCAATTCTGTACGTCAAAACTCGTGTTTTCCCAGAGCCAGCGCCGGCTATGACCATAACTGGGCCCTCAGTTTGCTCCGCTGCTTTGCGCTGAGCATCGTTTAATTGATCGAGAAAATGTGCCAAAGGGAATGCTGTTAAATTGGACAGTTAACAAAGGTACTTTTATCCAAGTTTAAAACAAGGACAACTCCAAAGCCTAATTGGGGAATTTTCGACCTCTTTTCAACACCCTACGTAATTATTTCAGAACGAGCCAATTATTTTAATCCACAGGGGTTTGGTTCTGGAGATAATATCACTACATTTGCAGTCCCCAAAAAATGGGGTAACTGATTATTGGAATAAACTAGAAATCAAAAGGTACGTATGCCAACGATTCAACAGCTTGTAAGAAAAGGTCGCAAACAGATCAAACAAAAGAGTAAATCTGCTGCGCTGGATTCCTGCCCACAACGCAGGGGTGTATGTACTCGTGTCTACACAACGACGCCGAAAAAACCAAACTCGGCGATGCGTAAAGTGGCAAGGGTGCGTCTATCAAATGGAAATGAAGTAAATGCCTACATCGGAGGTGAAGGACACAACCTACAAGAACACAGCATCGTGCTTGTTCGTGGTGGTCGTGTAAAAGACCTTCCAGGGGTTCGCTACCACATCGTACGTGGTGCCCTCGATACTGCAGGTGTAGACGGAAGAACTCAGCGTCGCTCTAAGTACGGTGCTAAGAGACCTAAGAAATAAACACACTTCTAGATAAGAACTCATGAGAAAAGCAAGAGCTAAAAAGCGCCCGTTACTACCGGATCCGAAATTCAACGATACGCTAGTAACTCGTTTTGTAAACAATTTGATGTTGGACGGTAAGAAGTCTATCGCATTCAACATTTTCTATGATGCTATTGACATTGTTTCTGAAAAAACAGAAAGCAACGGTCTAGAGGTATGGAAAGAAGCACTTAATAATGTAATGCCGCACGTTGAGGTTCGTTCTCGTCGTGTTGGTGGTGCCAACTTCCAAATTCCTATGCAGGTTCGTCCAGAGCGTAAAATCACTTTAGGTATGAAGTGGATGATTACTTACGCACGCGGTCGCAACGAGCGTTCTATGGCGCAGAAATTGGCTGCAGAGATCATCGCTGCTTCTAAAGAAGAAGGTGCTGCAGTTAAGAAGCGTACTGAGGTTCACCGTATGGCTGAAGCAAACAAAGCATTCTCTCACTTTAGATTCTAATAGACGAAATCATGGCAAAAGGAAATAGAGACTTAACGTATACTCGTAATATTGGTATTGCAGCTCACATTGATGCTGGTAAAACCACTACTACTGAGCGTATTCTTTACTACACAGGTGTAAGTCACAAGATTGGTGAGGTACACGACGGTGCTGCAACCATGGACTGGATGGAGCAAGAGCAAGAGCGTGGTATTACTATTACTTCAGCTGCGACACACTGTGAGTGGCCGTACGCTGGTAAGAAATATGCGATTAACATTATTGATACTCCTGGACACGTTGACTTTACAGTTGAGGTAGAGCGTTCATTGCGTGTATTGGACGGTGTTGTTGCATTGTTCTCTGCGGTTGATGGTGTTGAGCCACAATCTGAAACTGTATGGCGTCAAGCGGATAAGTACCGCGTACCACGTCTAGGTTTCGTAAATAAAATGGACCGTCAAGGTTCTGACTTCTTTAATGTTTGTCGTCAGGTAAAAGAAATGTTGGGTGGTAACCCAGTTGCTCTTCAAGTGCCGATTGGTGACGAAATGGATTTCAAAGGTGTTGTTGATTTGATCAGCAAGAAAGCCATCGTTTGGAATGAAGCAGATATGGGGATGACTTACGAAGAAATCGACATCCCTAGCGACTTAGTAGACACTGTAGATGAGAAGCGTGCTGAACTTATCGAAGCAGTTGCTGAATACGACGAGAACTTGATGGAGAAATTCTTCGAGGACGAGAACAGCATCACTGAAGACGAGATCATCGCTGCACTACGTGCTGCAACTATTGATATGAGCATCATTCCTATGATGTGCGGTTCTGCATTTAAGAACAAAGGTGTTCAGGCTATGTTGGACGCAGTTATGCGTTACTTGCCTTCTCCTCTAGATGTAGAAGCTATTGAAGGTACAAACCCAGATACAGGTGATGCGGATTCACGTAAGCCTTCGGTAGAGGAGCCATTCTCTGCTTTAGCATTTAAGATTGCAACTGACCCGTTCGTTGGTCGTTTGTGTTTCTTCCGTGTTTACTCTGGTGCACTTGATGCAGGTTCTTACGTTAAGAACACGCGTTCAGGTAAAAAGGAGCGTATCTCTCGTATCTTCCAGATGCACTCGAACAAGCAACAGCCGATCGACCAGATTACCGCAGGTGATATTGGTGCGGGTGTAGGTTTCAAGGATATCCGTACTGGTGATACACTTTGTGACGAGAAGGCACCAATTGTACTTGAGTCTATGACATTCCCAGAGCCAGTAATTGGTATCGCGGTTGAGCCTAAGTCAAAGGCGGATGTAGATAAGATGGGTACTGCTTTGGCAAAACTATCTGAAGAGGATCCAACCTTCCGTGTTCAAACGGACGAGGCTTCAGGTCAAACGATTATCTCAGGTATGGGTGAGCTTCACTTGGACATCTTGATCGATCGTATGAGACGTGAATTCAAGGTTGAGGTGAACGTAGGTGAGCCGCAAGTTGAGTACAAAGAAGCATTGAACGGTACAGCCAACCACCGTGAGGTTTACAAGAAACAAACTGGTGGTCGCGGTAAGTTCGCGGATATCATTTTTGATATCTCTCCAGTGGACGCTGACTTCGAAGGTGAAGGTCTTCAGTTCGTGAACGAGGTGAAAGGTGGTAACGTACCAAGAGAATTCATCCCTTCTGTAGAAAACGGTTTCAAGGCTGCTATGATCAACGGTCCATTGGCAGGCTTTAACGTAGACTCTGTAAAAGTTGTTTTGAAAGACGGTTCTTTCCACCCTGTGGATTCTGACCAATTGTCTTTCGAATTGGCAGCTAAGCTTGGTTTCAAAGAAAGCGCGAAGAAAGCGAATCCTGTTATCATGGAACCAATCATGAAGCTAGAGGTAGTTACTCCAGAAGAGTACATGGGTGATATCGTTGGTGATTTGAACCGTCGTCGCGGTCAAGTAAACGACATGTCTGATCGTAACAACGCCAAGGTTATCAAGGCGGATGTGCCTCTATCAGAAATGTTCGGTTACGTGACAACGTTGCGTACGTTGAGTTCTGGTCGTGCTGCATCTACTATGGTGTTCTCGCACTACGCAGAAACTCCATCGAACATTTCAGAGAAAGTAATTGAAGAATCAAAAGCTTAATAATAGACTACAATGAGTCAAAAAATTCGCATCAAGCTTAAGTCTTACGACCACAACTTAGTAGATAAGTCTGCTGAGAAGATCGTTAAGACCGTGAAGAGTACCGGCGCAGTTGTTAATGGTCCTATTCCATTACCAACGAACAAGCGCATTTACACGGTGCTCCGCTCACCACACGTAAACAAGAAATCACGCGAGCAGTTCCAACTGAGCAATTATAAGCGTCTGTTGGATATCTACTCTTCTTCGTCAAAGACCATTGACGCTTTGATGAAGTTAGAGTTGCCGAGTGGTGTAGAAGTAGAAATCAAGGTCTAACAGTAGACTAAACATTAAATTCCAGAAAACATGCCAGGATTAATTGGTAAAAAAGTCGGAATGACCAGCATTTTCAGCCCAGAGGGTAAGAACTTGCCATGTACTGTACTAGAAGTAGGTCCATGTGTAGTTACTCAGGTGAAAACTGAAGATGTCGATGGTTACAATGCAATCCAACTAGGTTGGGGAGAGGCAAAGGATAAGAATACCTCGAAAGCATTGAAAGGGCACGTACAGAAAGCAGGTACCTCTGCCAAGAGAAAACTAGTAGAATTCACAGACTTCGAAGAGGAGCTGCAGTTGGGTCAAGTACTCACTGTTGATTTGTTCGAGGAAGGCGGCTTCGTTGATGTAGTCGGTACTTCTAAGGGTAAAGGTTTCCAAGGTGTTGTAAAGCGTCACGGCTTTGCGGGTGTGGGTCAAGCGACTCACGGTCAGCACAACCGTCTACGTGCACCAGGTTCGATTGGTGCGGGTTCAGATCCATCACGTGTATTCAAGGGTATGCGTATGGCTGGCCGCATGGGTGGCAAGCGTGCAAAAGTTCAGAACCTACAGGTTTTGAAAGTAGATGCAGAGAAAAACTTGCTCGTAGTTAAAGGTTCCGTTCCAGGAGCTAAGAATTCAACTGTAATTATTGAGAAGTAATGGAATTCAAGGTAGTAGATATCAACGGTAAAGAAACCGGCAAAAGCGTTAAGTTAAACGCTTCTGTATTTGGCATCGAGCCGAATGAGCACAGCATTTACCTAGACGTTAAGCAATTCTTGGCCAATGCTCGTCAGGGAACTCACAAGTCTAAGGAAAGAGGCGAGATCAACCGTACGACTAAAAAGCACCACAAGCAGAAAGGTACTGGTGGTGCTCGTGCAGGTTCTATGCGTTCTCCTATCCAGCGTGGTGGTGGTACTGTATTCGGCCCACGTCCTCGTAACTACGGCTTCAAGTTGAACAAGAAGGTGAAGCAATTAGCCCGCCGTTCAGCACTTTCGATGAAGGCTAAGGGTGATGCTCTTACTGTAGTGGAGAACTTTACGTTCGAAGCTCCAAAGACAAAGTCATTCTTGTCAGTGCTTAGTGCACTGGGTCTCAACGAGAAAAAGTCACTGTTCGTAGTAGGTGATTACGATAAAAATGTATATTTGTCATCCCGCAATTTAACAGGGGTTAAAGTTGTAAACTGCTCAGAATTAAGCACTTACGACATTATGAATGCTTCAGCAGTAGTGATGTCAGAAGGTGCAGTTGAGAAAGTGACAGCTATTTTAAGCTAATTGAGCTATGAGTATTCTGATTAAACCAATCATTACAGAGAAAGCAACCGCACAAAGCGAAGACTTAAATGTGTACGCTTTTGAGGTAGCTCGTTCTGCTAATAAAGTTGAAATTAAGAAAGCCGTGGAGGAGTTCTACGGTGTTAATGTTGAAACCGTTCGCACTGCGATTGTGCCTGCTAAGTTCCAGACTAAGTATACAAAAGCTGGTTTGGTACGCGGTAGAAAGCCTGCTTACAAAAAAGCCTTAGTGAAGGTAGTAAGCGGTGAAACAATCGATCTGTACGGTAATATTTAAATCCAATGGGTGTAAAGAAATTAAAACCGATTACTCCTGGGCAGCGTTTCCGCGTGGTCAATGACTTTGAGCAAGTTACGGCAGCGAAACCTGAGAAGAGCCTTGTAAAAGGTAAAACCAAGAGTGGTGGCCGTAACAACCAAGGACGTATGACTATGCGTTATGTCGGTGGTGGTCACAAGCAAAAAGTTCGTTCAGTAGACTTTAAGCGCGACAAGTTTGGCGTGCCTGCTACTGTAAAAGCAATCGAGTATGATCCACTACGTTCAGCGTACCTTATGTTATTGGTATACGCTGATGGTGAGAAGCGTTACTCAGTTGCAGTTAATGGTGTTAAAGTTGGTGATACACTAGCTAGTGGTCAAGGCGCTGCTCCAGAAGTAGGTAACGCATTGTACCTCGCCGATATCCCACTGGGTACTATTATCTCTAACATTGAAATGCGTCCAGGTCAGGGAGCTATTATTGCTCGTTCTGCTGGTACTTTCGCGCAGCTTGTTGCTCGTGAGGGTAAGTATGCAATTGTGAAGTTGCCTTCAGGTGAGACTCGTATGATCCTCACTACTTGTATGGCTACTATTGGTACTGTTAGCAACTCGGAGCACATGCTTCAAGTTAGCGGTAAAGCCGGTCGTAGCAGATGGCAAGGTCGTCGTCCACGTGTTCGTGGTGTAGTTATGAACCCGGTTGATCACCCAATGGGTGGTGGTGAAGGCCGTGCGTCAGGGGGTCACCCACGTTCGCGCAACGGTATTCCTGCTAAGGGTTACAAAACTCGTACGCCTAAGAAGGCTACTAATAAGTATATCATCGAACGTAGAAAGAAATAATCTGAAAGTATATGGCACGTTCGCTTAAAAAAGGACCTTATATCCACTACAAACTAGAGAAGAAAGTTCTAGCTAATGTGGAAAGTGGAAAGAACACAGTGATCAAAACTTGGTCACGCGCTTCAATGATTTCTCCGGATTTCGTTGGTCAGACAATTGGTGTTCACAATGGAAAAACATTTGTACCAGTATATGTGACTGAAAATATGGTAGGTCATAAACTGGGTGAATTTTCACCGACGCGTAACTTCCGCGGTCACGGTAAGAATAAGAAATAATAGAGATGGGAGCTAGAAAAAGACAAGCAGCTGAAGCGCTCAAGGCAGCGAAGAAAGCAATTGCGATTGCCAAGCTTAACGATTGCCCAACGTCTCCGCGTAAAATGCGTTTGGTTGCAGACCAGATTCGTGGCGTAGAGGTTGAGAAGGCATTGGCCATCTTGAAGTACAGCCCGAAGGAAGCTTCAATTCGTTTAGAAAAACTCTTGCTTAGCGCGATTGCAAACTGGCAAGCGAAAAACGAAGGAGCAAATCTGGAAGAGGCTGGGTTGGTAGTAAAAGAGATTAGTGTTGATGGAGGCCGTATGCTAAAGCGTATCCAGGCTGCTCCACAAGGTCGTGCGCACCGCATTCGCAAGCGTAGCAACCACGTGACATTAATCGTAGGTAGTAAAGAATCATAATCAGGGAAAGATGGGACAAAAAACCAACCCTATTGGCAATAGACTAGGTATCATCCGCGGCTGGGACAGCCAGTGGTATGGCGGTCGTAACTACGGCGAAAAAATCGCTGAGGATGCTAAGATTAGAAATTATTTGTACGCACGTCTAACTAAGGCGAGCATCAGTAGAATCATCATTGAGCGCACTCTGCGTCTTGTAACAGTTACTATTACAACTGCTCGTCCAGGTGTAATTATTGGTAAAGGTGGTCAAGAGGTAGACAAGTTGAAAGAAGAGTTGAAAAAACTGACTGGTAAGGAAGTTCAGATCAACATCTACGAGATTAAGCGTCCTGAATTGGATGCGAAGCTTGTAGCAGATTCAATTGCTCGTCAGATTGAGGGTCGTGTAAGCCACCGTCGTGCGATTAAAATGGCAATCAGCGCTGCAATGCGTATGGGTGCTGAAGGAATCAAAGTATTGATTTCTGGTCGTGTAAATGGTGCTGAGATGGCTCGTTCTGAAATGTACAAGGACGGACGTACTCCATTGAGTACATTCCGTGCAGATATTGATTATCACTTAAGTGAAGCGCACACGACTTACGGTCGTCTTGGTATCAAGGTGTGGATCATGAAAGGTGAAGTTTATGGTAAGCGTGATCTAAGCAACCAGCTAGGTACTACTAAGTCTGGTGGTGGCCGTGGTCGTGGAAAGCGCAACAACCGCAAATAATAGTAAGAGATGTTACAGCCAAAACGCACAAAGCATAGAAAGGTCTTTAAAGGCCGTATGAAAGGAAACGCTCAGCGTGGTGCTCAATTGACTTATGGTTCTTACGGACTAAAGTCATTGGACTCTAAGTGGATCACTGCTCGTCAGATTGAGGCAGCTCGTATTGCAGCTACTCGTTACATGAAGCGTGAAGGACAGATGTGGATTCGCATTTTCCCTGACAAGCCAATCACGAAGAAGCCACTAGAGGTACGTATGGGTAAAGGTAAAGGTGGTGTAGAATACTACGCTGCAGTTGTTAAACCAGGTCGTATCATGTTTGAGATGGACGGTATTCCACAAGAAGTAGCACAAGAGGCATTGCGTCTTGCAGCTCAAAAGCTTCCGGTACGTACCAAGTTTGTAATCCGTAGAGACCTACAAGGCTAATATTTAGTAAGTCATGAAGTACAACGAGATTAAAGAATTGACCACTGCTGAATTAGCAGAGCGTCTTGCTGAAGAAAAAGCAAACTACACGAATATGAAGTTGACTCACACATTGAGTCCTCTTGAGAACCCTTTACAGATTCGTGTAGCTAGAAGAACAATTGCTCGTTTGAGCACTGAATTGAGCTCTCGCTCAGCAGAAGAATAAGTATCATGGAGAATACAAGAAACTTGCGCAAAGAGCGTATCGGCGTAGTAGCTAGCAACAAGATGGATAAGTCGGTTGTAGTTAAGGTCGAGCGTAAAGTAAAGCACCCTAAGTACGGTAAGTTCGTAAAGTTCACGAGCAAATTCCATGCTCATGATGAGGCAAACGACTGTAACACTGGGGACACAGTAAGAATTATGGAAACTAGACCGCTCTCGAAGACGAAGAACTGGAGAGTTGTTGAAGTTATCGAAAGAGCTAAATAATCATGGTACAAACAGAATCAAGATTAAGAGTAGCAGACAATACAGGTGCCAAAGAGGTTTTGGTAATCCGTGTATTGGGAGGTACAAAAAGAAGATACGCTAGCGTAGGTGACAAGATCGTAGTAACTGTTAAGGATTCAACTCCTGCAGGTTCTGCGAAGAAAGGTGAAGTGAGCACTGCGGTAGTTGTTCGAGTAAAGAAAGAAGTTCGTCGTCCTGATGGTTCATACATCAGATTTGACGACAACGCATG
Organism: Bacteroidota bacterium; assembly: GCA_003385605.1. Lineage (GTDB taxonomy): Bacteria > Bacteroidota > Bacteroidia > Flavobacteriales > Schleiferiaceae > UBA10364. Next base: position 107,210 of record QQUU01000082.1, on the reverse strand, counting down.
TGTATTATTGAACGCAGGTGGTGAAATGAAAGGGACTCGTGTATTTGGTCCTGTTGCGCGTGAATTGCGCGACAAGCAATACATGAAGATTGTTTCATTGGCACCAGAGGTTCTTTAATCTTAAAGACAACCATTACAATGGCAAAGTTTAAAGTAAAAAAGGGAGACACAGTTAAGGTGTTGGCAGGTGAGAGCAAAGGCTCCACTGGTCGTATCGTACGTGTTATTCCAAAGATGAATCGCGTAGTTGTTGAAGGTGTGAATATGATCAAGAAGCACCAAAAGCCAAGCGCTGCGAATCCACAGGGAGGTATCGCTGAAATGGAGGCTCCAATTCACATTTCGAATGTGGCATTGGTAGATCCTTCAACAAACGAAACTACTCGCGTAGGAAGAAAAGTTGACGATAACGGTAACGTGGTACGTTACGCTAAAAAATCCGGTGAGGTATTATCATAAAGAGTATGACACCTAGATTCAAAACAAAGTACAGAGAGGAAATCATTGCACAGTTGAAGGAAGAATTCAACTACAGCAATATCATGATGGTTCCTAAGCTGGAAAAAATTGTAGTAAGCCAAGGTATTGGTGCTGCAGTAGCTGATAAGAAACTCGTTGACCAAGCGATTGCTGAAATGACCATGATTACAGGTCAGAAGGCAGTAGCTACTAAGTCAAAGAAGGATGTAAGTAACTTTAAGTTACGTAAGGGAATGCCTATTGGTGCACGTGTAACATTGCGCGGCGACCAGATGTATGAATTCCTAGACCGTTTGGTAAGTGCATCTCTTCCTCGTATTCGTGATTTCCAAGGTATTAAAGCTTCAGGTTTTGATGGTCGCGGTAACTACACTTTTGGTGTTACTGAACAAATCATTTTCCCAGAGATTGATATCGATAAGGTAAATCGTATCAGTGGTATGGATATCACATTTGTAACCTCTGCTCCGACTGATAAGGAAGCAAAGGCATTATTAACAGCATTTGGTCTACCATTTAAAAAGTAATAAAGATGGCTAAAGAATCAATGAAAGCCCGTGAGGTGAAGCGCGCAAAATTGGCTGCAAAGTATGCAGCAAAGCGTGAAGCACTGAAAGCAGCGGGTGATTACGAAGGATTGCAGAAGCTTCCTAAAAACGCTTCTCCTGTTCGCGGAAGAAACCGTTGTAAACTAACGGGTCGTCCAAGAGGATACATGCGTCAGTTTGGTATCTCTCGTGTTACTTTCCGTGAAATGGCTAACCAAGGTTTGATCCCAGGAGTTAAGAAAGCTAGCTGGTAAATAGAAGAAGAGTAGGAATTATGTATACAGATCCAATTGCAGATTTCTTAACGCGTATTCGCAACGGCCAAAGTGCTGGTTTACGTGTTGTAGAAATGCCTTCAAGTAAAACTAAAGTGGCTATCGCCGAGATCCTTAAGGATCAAGGATACATCCACGATTTGAAAGTAGTAGAAGTTGCTCCTCAGAACGTTCTGAAAGTAGCACTTAAATATGATAGACTAACCAAGGTTCCAGCGATTCGCGAAATCAAGCGTATCTCTAAGCCAGGTTTGCGTCAATACCGCAGCGCTGTAGATTTACCACGTGTAAAGAATGGTTTGGGTATCGCAGTAGTTAGTACGTCAAAAGGATTAATGACTGACAAGCAAGCTCGCAAAGAGAATATCGGTGGTGAGCTTCTTTGTACAGTAAGCTAATTAATTAGAAGATTATGTCTAGAATAGGTCAAGCACCAATTGCCGTGCCTGCAGGCGTAGAAGTTACCATCAACGGTAACAGCGTATCTGTAAAAGGAAAATTGGGTGAATTACACCAGGAGATTACTGGCGGCATCACCGTAAAAATGGAAGACAATACTATCACTCTAGAGCGTCCATCTGATGCAAAAGAGCATAAAGCCAAGCACGGTTTGTACCGCGCATTGGTCAATAACATGGTAGTAGGTGTTAGTGAAGGATTTAGCCACACTTTAGAACTTATCGGTGTAGGTTATAGAGCTTCAAATCAAGGTCAGATTTTGGACCTTTCATTGGGTTACTCACATAACTTCTTGATCAACATTCCTAGTGAAGTGAAGATCGAGACGACCATGGAGAAAGGTAAGGCTCCAACGATTAAGTTAACCTCTCACGACAAGCAATTGGTGGGAGCAGTTACAGCGAAAATTCGTTCGCTTCGTAAGCCAGAACCGTACAAAGGAAAAGGTATTAGATTCCAGGGTGAGCATATCCGTAGAAAAGCAGGTAAGTCTGCAGCTAAATAAGATTAAGACATGGCATTAACTAAATCAGAAAGAAGACTACGCATTCGTAGAAGAATTCGCAAAGTAGTTACCGGTACAGCTGCAAAGCCTCGTCTTTCAGTTTTCAGAAGCAACAAAGAAATCTACGCTCAGTTGATTGATGACGTAAAGCAAGAAACTTTGCTTTCGTTCTCTTCAAGAAGCAAAGAATTGGAAAGTGCTACTGGTACTAAGAGTGATAAGAGTTTCCAAGTAGGTCAAGGTTTGGCCAAATTGGCAATTGAAAAAGGTATTACTGAAGTTTGTTTCGATCGCGGTGGATACTTGTACCACGGACGTGTTAAACAACTAGCAGAAGGCGCTCGTGATGGCGGCTTGAAATTCTAAAATGTCGAGTACAATGCATAACTCACGTAAAGTAAAGCCTACGGGTATTGAATTGGTTGATCGCTTGGTAGCGGTAAACCGTGTAACTAAAGTAAATAAGGGTGGTCGTACATTCAGCTTCTCTGCAATTGTAGTTGTAGGTGATGAGAATGGGACTGCTGGTTACGGAACAGGTAAGTCAAAAGAAGTTAGTGAAGCTATTGCGAAGGCAGTAGAAGATGCTAAGAAGAACCTTTACCGCATTCCATTGCTAAAGAGTACTATTCCTCATGAAGAGAATGGTAAGTTCGCTGGATCACGTGTTTTCCTTCGTCCTGCTTCAAGCGGTACTGGGGTAATTGCTGGTGGTGCAATGCGTGCAGTTTTGGAAAGTGTAGGTGTTCACGATGTACTTGCAAAGAGCAAGGGTTCATCAAACCCTCAGAACGTAGTTAAGGCTACCTTCGATGCACTTTTAAAGATGCGTAGCGCACAAGATGTTGCTAAGACACGCGGCATTTCTTTGGACAAAGTATTTAACGGATAATCTTAAATAGCATGGCAAAACTTAAAATCACTCAGAAGCGCAGTGTAATCGGTCGTCCAGCTCGCCAGAAGGCGACAATGGAAGCGCTAGGCTTGCGTAAGATTAACGCTACAGTAGAAGTGGAGGGTACTCCACAAGTATTGGGTATGGTACGTAAAGTATCGCACCTAGTAGAAGTTGTTGAACTTTAATTTAATTAGATAAAAATGGATTTATCAAATCTTCAACCTGCGAAGGGATCAACCCACAGCCGTAAGCGAGTAGGTAGAGGTGAAGGCTCTGGACACGGAGGTACCTCTACGCGCGGACACAAGGGTGCTCAGTCGCGTTCAGGTTACAGCCGTAAAATCGGCTTTGAGGGTGGTCAAATGCCACTACAACGTCGTGTTCCTAAGTTTGGTTTTACGAATCCAAACCGTGTAGAGTACAAGGGTTTAAACCTTGATACACTTCAGTCTTTGGTAGAAGCAAAGAAATTGAAGAGCACGATTACTTTCGAAGACCTTGTAAACAATGGTCTAGTTGGTAAAAAAGAGCTTGTAAAAGTATTGGGACGTGGTGAGTGTACAATGAAATTGAACATCACTGCTCACGCTTTTAGTAAATCTGCAGTAGCTGCCATTGAAGCACAAGGCGGTACAGCAACTACTCTATAATCGCAATGAAGAAATTCGTAGAAACCATCAAGAATATCTGGAGTATCGAAGAGTTAAAGGATAAGATCCTTACAACTCTTGGATTGCTTTTGATATACAGAATTGGTTCAACGGTTCTTCTACCTGGTGTTGATCCGGATAGTTTGACGCAGCTTCAAGCGCAGACTTCAGAGGGTCTTTTGGGCGTATTGAACGCGTTCACAGGTGGTGCATTCTCTCGTGCATCTGTTCTTGCATTAGGTATCATGCCTTACATCTCTGCTTCGATTATCATTCAGTTGATGGGAATGGCAGTACCAGCAGTGCAAAAAATGCAGAAGGACGGCGAGAGCGGTCGTAGAAAGTTGAATCAAATCACACGTTACCTAACTATCCTTATCGCTGGTGTACAGGCACCAAGTTACTTGGCTAACCTAAGTGCCCAGGGTGTTGTCTTGACTCTTGATCCAGGTACTTTCTGGTTCTTGGCATGGGTTACATTGACCACGGGTACCATTTTCGCGATGTGGTTAGGAGAGCGTATTACTGACAAAGGAATTGGCAACGGTATCTCGCTTTTGATTATGGTGGGTATCATCGCTACGCTTCCTCAAGCTTTCTTCCAAGAGATGTTGTCTCAAGTGAACCAAGGTGCTGGTTGGGTTGCATTTATCATTGAGTTGTTTGCATTGTTCGTTATTACAATGTTTGCAATTGCATTGACACAGGCAGTTCGTCAGATTCCAGTTCAATATGCGAAACAAGCAGCCGCGGGTAGAGGTGCAGCAACACCAACAGCACGTCAGTACCTTCCTATGAAGGTCAACGCTGCAGGTGTAATGCCTATTATCTTTGCTCAAGCTATTATGTTTATTCCGATCACAGTACTTCAGTACAGTGGTGCGGAAGGTGATAGCATCAGCTGGATTATTACGGTTTTCGGAAATATCCAAGGTTTTGGTTACAACCTGACATTCGGTTTGTTGATCATTATCTTCACATATTTCTATACGGCTATTCAGGTAAATACCAATTCTATTGCGGATGATCTAAAAAGAAACGGTGGATTTGTACCAGGTATTAAACCAGGTGCGCCGACTGCTGAATTTTTAGATACAGTTCTAAGTAGAATTACATTCCCAGGTTCACTACTTCTTGCGCTCATTGCAGTTCTTCCTGCTGTGGCAATGGTTGTAGGTTTAAACACGCAGTGGGCTTACTTCTACGGAGGTACTTCATTGTTGATTACTGTGGGTGTAATTTTAGATACCTTACAGCAGGTAGAAAGTTATTTGTTGAATCGTCATTATGACGGCTTGATGAAGACAGGAAAATTAAGAGGAAGAACCCAAACAAGTACCTTCGGTTAATATGGCTAAGCAAAATGCAATAGAACAAGACGGTACGGTAACAGAAGCATTGTCAAACGCGATGTTCCGTGTAGAGTTAGAAAACGGTCACGTTGTAACTGCGCACATCTCAGGAAAAATGAGAATGCACTACATTAAATTGTTACCAGGGGATAAAGTAAAACTAGAAATGAGTCCTTACGATTTAACTAAGGCTCGTATAACGTACAGATACTAAAAAAATGAAAGTAAGAGCTTCAGTTAAAAAGCGCAGTGCGGACTGTAAAATTGTTCGTCGTAAAGGACGCTTGTATGTTATTAACAAAAAGAACCCAAAGTTCAAGCAACGTCAGGGTTAATTGATATAATAGAAAGAATACTATGGCAAGGATTGCAGGGGTAGATTTACCTAGAACTAAGCGCGGTGTTATCGGTCTAACTTACATCTATGGTGTTGGATTGAGCCGTTCTAAAGAGATCTTGGCGAAAGCAGGGGTTCACGAAGATGTTAAAGTTCAAGAGTGGACTGATGATCAGTTGACTACCATTCGTGGTGTAATCGCTGACGAATACATCGTAGAAGGTGAGTTGCGTTCAGAGATTCAGTTGAACATTAAGCGTATGATGGACATCGGTTGTAACCGTGGTATCCGTCACCGTGTGGGTCTTCCACTACGTGGCCAACGTACAAAGAACAACTCTCGTACGAGAAAGGGTAAGAGAAAAACAGTTGCTAACAAGAAAAAAGCAACTAAATAATAGTTATTAGTTATGGCTAAGAAACAAGCAAAACAGACGAAGAAGCGTAAAGTACGCGTAGAAGCGATGGGTGAAGCACACATCGGATCTTCGTTCAACAATATCATTATCTCATTGACAAATCAGCAAGGTCAGGTTATCTCTTGGTCTTCAGCAGGTAAGATGGGATTCCGCGGAAGCAAGAAAAACACTCCTTACGCAGCTCAAATGGCAGCAGAGGATTGTGGTCGCGTTGCACTTGAGGCGGGCTTGAAGAAAGTTAAAGCATACGTAAAGGGTCCTGGTAACGGTCGCGAGAGTGCTATCCGTTCTTTGCACAACTTGGGTATTGAAGTGGTAGAAATCATTGACATCACACCAACACCTCACAACGGTTGTCGTGCACCTAAGAAACGTCGCGTTTAATAATTAGTAGAAGAAAAGTATTATGGCAAGATATAGAGGACCAAAAACAAAGATTGCACGTCGTATGGGCGAGCCTATCTTTGGCCCAGATAGCTCTTTCGAAAAGCGCAAATATGCTCCAGGACAACACGGTAATGCCCGTCGTCGTGGTAAGAAGAGCGAATACGCAGTTCAGTTGCAAGAGAAGCAAAAAGCAAAATACACTTACGGTATTTTGGAGCGTCAGTTTGCAAACATGTTCGACAAGGCGTCTAGAAGTAAAGGCAAAACGGGTGATGTTCTGTTGCAACTTTGTGAGAGCCGTCTTGACAACGTAGTATTCCGTTTAGGTCTTGGTAAGACTCGTGATGCTGCACGTCAGTTGGTAGGTCACCGTCACATCACTTTGAACGGAGAGCTTGCAAGCATTCCATCAATGAATGTGAAGCCTGGTGATGTAATTGGCGTTCGTGAAAAGTCTAAATCATTGGTAGTTATTGCTGATGCTCTTGCATCTAGCAACGGCGAATACCCATGGTTGGAGTGGAACGAAAGTAAAATGGAAGGAACTTTCCTAAGTGTACCTTCACGTGATGCAATCCCTGAGAATATCAAGGAGCAGTTGATCGTCGAATTGTACTCGAAATAATAACACCTTATACCCATTTAATATGGCTATTCTTAATTTCCAAAAGCCGGATAAAGTAATCATGAACGCGTCGACTGACAAAGATGGTCAGTTCGAGTTCAGACCTTTAGAGCCAGGCTACGGTTTAACAGTCGGTAATGCACTTCGTAGAGTATTGCTTTCAGGACTTGAAGGATTCGCTTTGACTTCTTTGAGAATTGACGGCGTAGATCACGAATTCAGCACAATTGAAGGTGTTGTAGAAGATGTAACTGAAATTGTTCTAAACCTAAAGCAAGTTCGCTTTAAGCAACAAATCGAATCTGTTGATACAGAAACTGTAAAGTTCTCTGTTAGCGGTAAAGAGCAGTTGCTAGCTGGCGATTTAGCGGCACACATTACTTCATTCCAGGTATTGAACCCAGATTTGGTGATCTGTAACATGGACGCGAGCGTGAACCTTTCTATGGAAGTGGTGATCGAAAAGGGTCGTGGTTATGTTGGTGCAGAAGTGAACAAGAAAGCAGATGCTCCGATTGGAACTATTGCTCTTGACAGCATCTATACGCCAATCAAGAACGTGAAGTACTCTATTGAGAACTATCGTGTAGAGCAGAAGACTGACTTTGAAAAGTTAGTTATGGAGATTGAGACTGATGGTTCAATTCTACCAAAAGATGCTCTAACTGAAGCAGCTAAAATTTTGATTCACCACTTCATGTTGTTCAGCGATGAGCGCATTAGTCTTGAGGACGAAGAAAGTGCTGAAACTGAAAGCTACGATGAAGAAGCATTGCACATGCGTCAGTTGTTGAAGACTAAGCTTCACGATATGGACTTGAGCGTTCGTGCTTTGAACTGTTTGAAGGCTGCAGAGGTAGATACCTTAGGAGATTTGGTAACGTACTCGAAGTCAGATTTGATGAAGTTCCGCAACTTCGGTAAGAAGTCACTTACTGAATTGGAAGAGTTAGTTGATAGTAAAAACTTGAGCTTTGGAATGGATATTTCTAAATACAAGCTCGATAAAGAATAAAAATGAGACACGGTAAGAAAAATAATCACCTCGGTAGAAAGACTGCGCACAGAAAGGCGATGTTGAGCAACATGGCTGGTTCTCTTATTGAGCACAAGCGCATCAACACGACTGTGCAAAAGGCGAAAGAGTTACGTAAGTTCGTTGAGCCTCTGATTACTCGTGCGAAAGAAAATACTACACACAACCGTCGTACAGCATTCTCTGCATTGAGAAACAAACATGCCGTAACTGAGTTGTTCACTGTAGTAGGTCCTAAAGTGGGTGACCGTCCAGGTGGCTACACTCGCATTATCAAAACGGGTAATCGTCTTGGTGATAACGCTGAGATGTGTATGGTAGAGTTGGTTGATTTCAACGAATTGTACACAAAAGAAGAGAAGAAGAAAACTACTCGTCGTAGCCGCCGTTCAAAAGCGACTACTGAAGAAGCGGCTCCTGCTCCTGCAGCAGAGGCAGTTACTGAAGAAGTAGCGGTAGAGGATACTAAGGAAGAATCTGCTGAATAAGAATAGACAAATGCACCAAATAGGTCTTTGTTGATTAATTTAGAGGGGAATTAGGTCTTGGGCCTATTTCCCCTTTTTTTTAGAAACTGACACTCATGGATAATTCAACTAAAAAGGCAACGCTACTCCTCGAGGACGGTACTGTATTTTATGGTACTTCCACAGGGCTTGACGGCACTGCCTATGGGGAGATTTGCTTCAACACAGGTATGACTGGTTACCAAGAGATCTTCACAGATCCGTCGTACTTCGGTCAGCTTATGGTAATGGCTACTTCTCATATTGGTAACTATGGTGTTCACGCTGAGGAAATAGAATCAGGAAAGATTCAAATTGCTGGTTTGATCACCAAGAACTTTAGTGAAGTTGCTTCACGTGCTGGAAAATCGGACAGCCTATATGGGTATTTCGAAAAAGAAGGGAAGGTTGCTATTAAGGATATCGATACTCGTGCATTGGTTCGTCACATACGCGATGCGGGTGCGATGAATGCAATTATTTCTACGGAAATCCACGATGTAGAAGGGCTCAAAGAGGAGCTTAAAAAATGCCCAAATATGGAAGGACTTGCATTGGCACCAGTGGTAAGCACCAAGGAGGCATATGAAGTAGGTCCTGCCGATAGTGAGATTCGTGTTGCCGCATTGGACCTCGGTATCAAGAATAACATTGTAAAATGTTTGACAGATCGTGGAGCTCGAGTAAAGGTCTTCCCATACAATACCTCAACAGAAGAGATGATGGCGTGGAACCCTAACGGATTGTTCTACTCCAACGGTCCTGGTGATCCTGCTGCTTCTCCAGAGGTAGTAGCTGAGGTGTCCAAAGGTATTGCTTCTGGTCTGCCGGTATTTGGTATTTGTCTGGGACACCAGATGATTGCGCTAGCAAGCGGTTTGAATACCTATAAAATGCATAACGGTCACCGTGGGATTAATCACCCGGTTAAGAATGTGGAGACTGGATTAGGTGAAATTACTTCGCAGAATCACGGATTCGTGGTTAAGATGGAAGATGTTGAGGCTTCAGATAATGTGGCATTAACTCACGTCCACCTAAACGACCAAACCGTTGCGGGTATAAAAAGAACCGATGCAAATTGTTTCTCCGTCCAATACCACCCTGAGGCTTCTCCGGGCCCACACGATAGCCGATATCTTTTTGATTCGTTTATCGAGAACATCAAAAACAACTAAGACACAACACACTAACTAACACTCTAAACGTAATATTATGTCTGTAATTACTCACATCCATGCTAGACAGATTTTGGATTCTCGCGGGAACCCAACTGTTGAAGTCGATGTAATCACTTCTACCGGTGCTATGGGTAGAGCTGCTGTTCCTTCAGGAGCCTCTACTGGTATCCATGAAGCAGTTGAACTTCGCGACGAAGACGCTTCTGTATACATGGGCAAAGGTGTTTTGAAAGCAGTAGACAACGTAAATGATATCATCGCTCCAGAATTGGAAGGTGAGATTGTAACTGAGCAAGCACATATTGATGCGATTATGCTCGAGCTTGACGGTACTGAAAATAAAGGGAAATTAGGTGCCAACGCAATTTTGGCGGTTTCTTTGGCAGTGGCTAAGGCTGCAGCTGAAAGCACAGGTCAGTCGTTGTACCGTTACATTGGTGGCGTAAATGCACGTACGCTTCCAGTACCTATGATGAACATCTTGAACGGTGGTTCACATGCGGACAACTCAATCGATTTCCAAGAATTTATGGTAATGCCATTTGGTGCTGAATCATTCAGCCAAGCATTGCGCATGGGTACTGAGGTTTTCCACAACTTGAAGAAAGTGCTTAAGAGCAAGGGATACTCTACAAACGTAGGTGATGAAGGTGGTTTCGCGCCGTCAATTGGCTCTAACGAGGAAGCACTAGAGATCATTCTCGAAAGTATCGAGAAGGCAGGTTACAAGCCTGGTGAGGATATCTGGATTGCTATGGATGCTGCTGCATCAGAATTCTACAACGAAGAGAAAGGAACGTATGTATTCCACAAGAGCGACGGTCGTGAATTGACTTCCGACGAAATGGTTGATTACTGGGCAAACTGGATTGAAAAATATCCAATTGCTTCTATTGAAGACGGTCTTCACGAGGACGATTGGGCCGGTTGGGCTAAACTTCACTCGAAGATTGGCGACAAGGTTCAGTTGGTAGGTGACGATTTGTTCGTAACCAATGAGAAGCGTGTAGCTCGCGGAATTGAAGAAGGTAGTGCAAACTCTGTACTCGTAAAAGTAAATCAGATTGGTACTTTAACTGAGACGATTAATACTGTAACTCTTGCTAACCGTCATATGATGACGGCTGTTATGTCACACCGTTCAGGCGAGACTGAGGATGCGACAATCGCTGATTTGGCAGTCGCATTGAATACAGGTCAGATTAAGACCGGTTCAGCTTCACGTTCTGATCGTATGGCTAAATACAACCAACTATTGAGAATCGAGGAAGAACTTGCGGAGCGCGCTGTGTTCCCAGGAAAGAACTTCCGATTCATTAAATAAATCCAAACACCTGTCATGGACAAAATTAAAGAGCAGTTTCGCGACACATTCCCATCAATCGTAGCTGATACTAAAGCATTCTTGAAAGAGAATGCTGATCAGAAGGTTGGTGAGATTAAGTTGGGACAACTATACGGGGGTATGCGCGGCATGCCAGCATTGATTTGTGAAACTTCAAAGCTTGATCCTGAAGAGGGTATTCGTTTCCGCGGATACAGTATTCCTGAACTTCAAGAGAAGCTTCCGAAGTATCCAGGAGGCGAGCAGCCATTGCCTGAAGGACTATTTCACTTAATGTTGATGAATGAGCTTCCAACGGAAGATCAGGCGCGTCGTTTGAGTAACAACTGGGTTCGTCGTAATAACGTTCCAGTACATGTATTCAAGGCAATTGATGCCCTACCAACGCGCACGCACCCAATGACACAGTTTTCTATTGCCATAATGGCGATGAGAACAGAAAGTGAATTTGCAAAGGCATATGCGGCTGGTGTTCACAAGAGCGAGTACTGGGATGCAACTTACGAGGATAGCATGAATTTGATCGCTCGTCTTCCACGTGTTGCTGCGTACATCTACCGCAGAATGTACCACAACGACCAGCATATCGAACCAGATCCGAAACTAGATTGGGCGGGTAACTTCGCACACATGCTAGGTTTTGACGGTGACGAGTTCAAAGAGTTGATGCGTATGTATTTGACCATCCACGCTGACCACGAGGGAGGTAATGTAAGTGCACATACTGTACACCTTGTAGGTTCTGCTTTGAGTGATGCTTATTTGAGCTTTGCTGCGGGTATGAACGGTTTGGCTGGTCCATTGCATGGACTTGCTAACCAAGAGGTTATTCGTTGGATCAACAATATGCGTCAAGAATTAGGTGGTGGTTTGCCAACTAAAGAACAGATTGCGAACTACTGTAAGCAAACTTTGGCTTCAGGTAAGGTAATTCCAGGTTTCGGTCACGCAGTATTGCGTAAGACGGATCCACGTTACACTGCACAACGTGAGTTTGCTCAAGCGAAAATGCCGAACGACGAGCTTTTCAAGATCGTAAGTATGGTCTACGAAGTAGTGCCAGATATCTTGGCGGCTACAGGTAAAGTGAAGAACCCTTGGCCTAATGTGGATGCACATAGTGGTCAATTGTTGACGCATTATGGCTTTGTAGAGTATGAATTCTACACAGTATTGTTTGGTGTAGCACGTTCGCTAGGAACATTGGCTAATTTGATTTTGGATCGTGCGATGGGTATGCCGATTGAGCGTCCAGGATCAACAACTACTGAGCTACTTAAGAAGCAGTTCGATAAGTAAGGTTTAGCGTAGAAAAATACTGGCCCCGGAGTGCGAAGCGCTCCGGGGTTTTTTATTGCTAACTATAAGATTTCTAGGCCAATAGTTGTATATTTGCACCCCTTTTGGACACGAAGCATGCTTCCAATGGGCATTTGAAAAAGAAAAAACCCTCTCAAGGGCTAGTGAGAATAGCATGTAAAGTCCTGAGATACAAGTAAATCTCTCATGTCAGAAGAGAATCAAGTACCACAAGAAGAGGTACAACAAGAGGCTCCAGCTCAGGAGGCTCCAAAAGCAGAAGAAAAAGTTGAAGCACCAGCAGTTGAAGAAACTGTAACTGAAGAGCCAGCATTTAGCTGGGACGATGTTGAAGGTGGTGAAACTGCAGTGAACGAAGAGCGTGAGGCTTTGGCGGCATTGTACGAAGAAACATTAGGTTCTTCTGTAGAGCATCAAGTAGTAGAAGGTAAAGTAACTTCTAAGACAGATCGCGAAGTAATCATCGACATCAACTCTAAGAGTGAAGGTGTTGTTAGTTTGAATGAGTTCCGTTACAACCCAGAATTGGCAGTAGGTGATACTGTTGAGGTATTGGTTGATCGTCAAGAAGACAAGTACGGACAGCTAGTTCTTTCTCACAGAAAAGCACGTTCTATCAAGGCTTGGGATCGCGTTAACGAAGCACACGATAACGATGAAATCGTTAAGGGTTACGTTAAAGCTCGTACTAAGGGTGGTATGATCGTAGATGTATTCGGTCTAGAGGCGTTCTTGCCAGGATCACAGATTGACGTTAAGCCAATCCGCGATTACGACCAATACGTAGATAAAACAATGGAATTCAAAGTGGTTAAAATCAACCACGAATTCAAAAACGTTGTTGTTTCTCACAAGGCGCTTATCGAAGCAGATCTTGAAGAACAGAAAAAAGAAATCATCTCGAAACTCGAGAAAGGTCAAGTATTGGAAGGTGTGGTTAAAAACATCACATCTTACGGTGTATTCATCGACCTTGGTGGCGTAGATGGTCTAGTTCATATTACAGATTTGAGCTGGAGTCGTATCAACCACCCGTCAGAGGTAGTAGAATTGGATCAGAAAATCAACGTTGTAATTCTAGACTTCGACGAAGGCAAGACTCGTATCCAGTTAGGTCTTAAGCAACTTGAGAAGCACCCATGGGATGCTCTTGACGAGAATTTGAGCGTTGGCGATAAAGTAACAGGTAAAGTAGTAGTACTTGCTGATTACGGTGCATTCGTAGAAGTACTGCCAGGTGTTGAAGGTTTGATCCACGTAAGCGAAATGAGCTGGTCAGCTCACTTGCGCAGCGCTGGTGACTTCATGAAAGTTGGTGATGCAGTAGAAGCTGAGGTATTGACTCTAGATCGCGAGGAGCGTAAGATGAGCCTTGGTATCAAGCAATTGACTACTGATCCATGGACTGATATTACTACAAAATATCCTCAAGGATCAACGCATGCTGGTACCGTTCGTAACTTCACGAACTTCGGTATCTTCTTAGAGCTTGAAGAAGGAATTGATGGTTTGATCCATATTTCTGATCTAAGCTGGACGAAGAAAGTGAAGCATCCGTCTGAATTTACTTCTATCGGTGCTAAACTAGAAGTAGTAGTTATGGATATCGACGCGGAAAACCGTCGTTTGAGCTTGGGTCATAAGCAAGTAACTGATAACCCTTGGGATGCTTACGCTGTAACATTCAAAGTTGGTAACAAGGTTACTGGTACTATGATTAACTCAGGTGATAAAGGTGGTGATGTAAGTTTTGCCGAGCACGAAGGTGTCGAAGCTTACTGTCCTGCGCGTCACATTACTAAAGAAAATGGTGGTAAGCTAGAAAAAGGCGAAACTGCTGAGTTCGTAGTGATCGAATTCAACAAAGACAACCGTCGTATCGTTGTGTCTCACGTGGGTACATACAAAGAGGTTGAGTTGAAGAAGAACACAGGCCGTGGTGGTAACAAAGGCGGAAACGTTAATGTGCCAAACCAAAACGTTGAGCGCTCAACAATGGGTGATCTAGATGCGTTGGCGGCTCTTAAAGAGCAGATGGAAAAAGGCAGTAAATAAGCTGAATTTTTCGAGATAACTCACGAACCCCTCGGGCCAAAGGTCCGAGGGGTTTTTTATTGGATAAAATCCTAACTTGGGGGTCTATGCGAATTGGAGAAATTATTCAAGAATTGGAGTTGTGGGCGCCGCCGGTACTTCAAGAATCATACGATAATAGTGGACTCATTGTTGGTTCCAGAGATTGGGAAACCAACGGCGTTTTGGTTGCTTTGGATTGTTTGGAATCTGTGGTTGATGAGGCTATTGCCAAGGACATTCATCTTATTGTTGCGCACCATCCTATAGTATTTGGTGGATTGAAGCGGTTCAATGGCTCAAGTTATATCGAGCGTGTCGTCATGAAGGCCATAAAGCACGATGTAGCTATCTACGCTATTCATACCAACCTCGACAATGTGCTCTGGGGGGTGAATGCGAAGATTATGGAGCTTTTAGGCATTGAGAATCATACCATCCTAAGTCCAATGAAAGATGCCTTGAAGAAATTCCAAGTCTATGTTCCTGTGTCCAATGTTGCTACACTTGAGGCCGCTGTATTTAATGCCGGAGGGGGTAAGGTAAGTGCTTATGAAGAGTGCAGCTTCAAAACTGAAGGTGTAGGTTCGTTTAAAGGCACTGAAGGGACCAGTCCAGTCATAGGAAGGGTAGGAGAGCGCGAGTTCGTAGAAGAGGCTAAGCTAGAGTTTATAGTTCCTGCGTTCGCCCAGAAGGCGGTTGAGAAGGCTGCTCGAACGGCACACCCTTACGAGGAGATGGCCTTTGAGTGGTTGGCTGTAGAAAATGTGGCTACCCAATATGGTGCAGGTGCCGTGGGTGAATTGGCCCAGGAAATGAAATTTGATGCATTTCTAGCCTTGGTCAAAAAGGCTTTTGGTACGACAATAAAATATACACCTGCAGTGAAGGAAACCGTCAAGCGCGTCGCTGTATGCGGCGGTTCAGGCAGCTTCTTATTAGGAGCAGCAAAGGGCAGCGGAGCAGATGTTTTTATCACCGCGGATTACAAATACCACCAATTTTTCGATGCGGATGGCAGTCTGTCGATTTTTGATGTGGGACATTTTGAGAGTGAGCAGTTTACAATCGACCTCATAGCTGATAGACTCTCGGAAAAATTCCCTAAATTTGCCGTTCTCAAAACTGAGGTCAACACAAACCCTATTCAGTACTATTAGTATGGCTAAGAAGGCAAAAGAGCTAAGCGTAGAAGATAAATTAAGAGCGCTTTACGATCTGCAAATCATTGATCGTCGTGTAGACGAAATTCGTGCAATGCGCGGAGAGCTTCCATTGGAGGTTGAAGATCTTGAAAACGAAGTAGCCGGTATGGAGACTCGTATGGAAAAGGTGAACAATGAGATTGCTGACCTAGAAGTAGATATCAAGGAAAAACAACTTTTGATCAAGGAAAGCCAGGAGAAAATGGCGAAGTACGCAAAAGATCAAGAGCAAGTTAGAAATAACAGAGAGTTCGAAGCAATTGCGAAGGAAATTGAATACCAAGAATTGGAAATTCAATTGGCTGAAAAGCGTATTCGCGAGTTCTCAGCACGTATCGAAGCTAAGAAAGAAGCTAACGAGGCAAGCGTAGAGAAGTTGAATGATCGTAAGACTCACTTGACGCACAAGGTGAGCGAGTTAGACAGCATCATGGCTGAGACGCAGAAAGAAGAAGAAATGCTTCTTGCAAAGAGCGAAGAGTACAAGGGAATGATTGAGGCGCGCTTGGTTGAAGCATACGATCGTATCCGTTCGGCTACTAAGAACAAGCTTGCTGTCGTTTCAGTTGAGCGTGGTGCTTCTGCCGGTTCTTTCTTTGTAATTCCACCGCAACGTCAAATGGAACTTGCACAGCGCAAGAAAATCATGATTGACGAGCACAGCGGTCGTATCCTGGTTGACCCAGTATTGGCTCAAGAAGAAGAGGAAAAGATGGACGCAATGATTGCAGGGTGGTTGAAATAAACCCGTGCAATTTATGACGCGCATAGCGCAAAATATTTAGACTCAAAAAAGCCCGCTCGAAGAGCGGGCTTTTTGTTTTCTAATGGTCAATCTTGTTGGCCTATTTGGTACAGACGTACAACATCTCCCGTTTCGGCAGCGCGTATTTCTCAAAATAGCCCTTAGGAAGCTCTTTGGCTGCATCGAAGGTGCTTACAGTAAAGCCACATTCTTTGAGGCGCTCAGGGTAATCTTGACCGTAAAGACGAACATGATCGTACTGGCGGAAGCGACGCTCACGCTCAGCAGGATCTTTGATTGATGGATCCTCATCGGTAATCTCATAATCAGGATCTAAAGGAACTTGCATGATGGCTAGGCCACCTGGTTTTAGAATTCGGCGAAGTTCACGTATAGCTTGCTTGTCGTCATCAACGTGTTCGAGAACGTGATTACAAAAGATCGTGTCGTACGTGTTGTCTTCGATAGGGATATCTTGTACATCAAAACGCATATCTGCGAGTGGTGAAAAGAGATCGGCCGTGGTGTAATCAAGGTGATTCATTTTGCGGAATCGACCGTAAAAACACTGTTCTGGGGCGATGTGTAGGAGCTTTTGTGGCTTGGAAAGGAAATCTGTGTAGTCCTTGAGGTAAAGCCAAAGAAGTCGATGCCTTTCTAGACTATTTGTTCCAGGGCAAAGTGCATTGGGACGTTGATTCTCGCCATAGCCGTAAGGGAAAAAGCGTGAATAGCCTCTACCGTCGATTGGATCGATAAAATTCGAGCCTCTGAATAATATAGGACTGAGCCATTGCACAATGTAGCTCAATCTAATAAGCAGAGGGCGCGGCACCTTAGCGAGTGCCCATTTCATCATTCTTGAGATCATACCTTTTCGTATTCTTCCGGCTCAATACCGAGCGCGTCGTAAATGTACTGGAAAGTACTTAGGATTTCAGGCTTACCATCAACTACCGCTACATCGTGCTCGAAATGCGCACTGTTTTTACCATCGGCAGTGAGAATGGTCCAGCCGTCTTTGAGTTGCTTAATTCTATGCGTTCCTAGGTTAGTCATAGGTTCAATGGCGATCACTAGACCTTCTTGAATCTTTTTACCCCGCCCACGACGCCCGTAGTTCGGAACTTGTGGCTCCTCGTGCATTTTACGGCCGAGACCGTGTCCTACAAGCTCTCTAACGATACCGTATCCGCGAGCCTCCGTAAATTCTTGTATAGCAGCACCAATATCACCTATTCTGTTACCAACAACGACCTCTCGTATGCCGACGTAAAGACTTTCTTTGGTATCAGCAAGAAGACGCTTGGTATCAGCATCAACCTCACCCACGGCGAAAGTGTATGCATGGTCACCATAGAACTCATTCATGTAAACGCCACAGTCTACACTCAGGATATCACCTTCCTTGAGTGGGTCTTTGCTTGGTATACCATGAACGACTTGGGCATTTGGAGACATACACAAGCTGTTTGGAAACCCATACATGCCGAGGAATCCTGGTTCTCCTCCATGGTCGCGAATAAATTCTTCAGCCATTTTGTCCAGCTCCAAAGGGATGGCGCCAGGAACAATTTTCGGCGCGAGCATTCCTAAGGTCTTACTGACCAACTGTGCGCTTTCACGCATCAGTTCAATTTCTTCTCTCGTTTTGTATTTGATCATTATTTAGCGACCAATAAATTATCTCCTGTCATTTCCTCCGGCTGATCTACACCCATTAGAGCCAAAAGGGTAGGTGCTATATCTCCTAGTTTTCCTTCCTTTAGACCATATTCTTGGGCCGAAGAACCAACAAGCCAGCAAGGTACAACAGTGGTAGTATGCGCAGTGTTCGGTGAACCGTCCTCATTTACCATACAATCTGCATTACCGTGATCGGCAAGAACGATGAATTGGTAGTCCGATTCTAAACCAGCCTCAACGACTGATTGCAAACACGAGTCAACAGTTTCACAAGCTTTAATTGCGGCTTCCATTACCCCTGTATGACCAACCATATCAGGATTGGCAAAATTCAGACACACAAAGTCGGTTGCGCCTTCTTTTAATTTGGGAACAATGGCATCTCTAATATCGCCAGCACTCATCTCGGGTTGCAAGTCGTAAGTTGCCACCTTTGGAGAAGGACATAGTAAGCGATCTTCACCATTAAAAGGCTCCTCACGACCTCCGGAAAAGAAGAAGGTAACATGAGGGTACTTCTCTGTTTCAGCAATTCTAATCTGGGTACGTCCAGCACTTTCGAGTACTTCACCCATTGTGTTGACCAAGTTGTCCTTGCGGAACACTACTTCAATATTTTTGAAGGTGTCATCGTAGCTAGTCATGGTCACAAAGTGAAGATTCAAAGCAGACATGTTCTCCTCTGGGAAATCACTTTGGGTTAATACCTCGGTGATTTCACGTCCGCGATCTGTTCTAAAGTTGAACATGATCACTACATCATTTTCTTCGATGGTCGCAAGTGGGGTGCCGTCTTCATTAGTAATGACTACAGGCTCTAAGAATTCGTCTGTAACTCCTGCTTCATAGCTCTGCTTAATAGCAGTAACGGCATCGGTAGCTTTCACCCCTTGACCATTTACCATCAAGTGGTAGGCCTTTGCAACACGCTCCCAACGTTTATCACGGTCCATGCTGAAGTATCGACCGATAAGCGAAGCTACACGACCGGTTGTAGTGGACATGTGGTTTTCCAAATCGGACACGTAATCTACACCACCTTGTGGATCAGTATCACGGCCGTCTGTGAAAACGTGAACGAACACATCTTCAAATGCTTCAGCGTGAAGCCAAGTACATAAGGCCTTGGCATGATTGATATGTGCATGCACACCTCCGTCTGATAAAAGACCGGCGATGTGAATTTTACTATTGTTTGCCTTAGCATGAGCTAGGGCCGCCAACAAAGTAGGGTCGCTTGCAAAATCTCCACTCTCTGCAGCAAGGTTGATTTTGACCAAATCTTGATAAACTACCCGGCCTGCCCCTAGATTCATGTGTCCTACTTCCGAGTTTCCCATTTGACCCTCAGGTAGACCTACGTCTAGCCCTGAGGTTTTTACCCAAGTTTGCGGGTAGTCCTTGTACAGGGAATCAACAAAAGGTGTGTTGGCTTTATCGATGGCACTGACATCAGGGTTATCGGCTCTTCCCCAACCGTCGAGTACAATTAATGCTGTCTTTTTCATAGTGTTCGTTGAAGCCACAAATTTAGCGATTATTGGGGCAAAAAAAGACCCGCACGAGGCGGGTCTTTTTATCTAAAATCGATTGGATTAATACACTGCAATCCATGCAGTTTCTACAACTGCTTTTGCAGCTTCCAAAGCCGTGCGCGCTTCAGCCAAGTTTTCGTGCATACTGTACACTACGCGGTAGGTGTTCAAGTCTTTTACATAGCTCACGCCTAACTCCGAGCCTAGCTCTGAAATGAAGCGTTCTGCTCCTTCTTGAGAAGGGAACGAACCGATGATCACATAATATCCTTTGGCTTCCATAGTTGGCTCTTCTGAAGGAGCTTCTTCTTCAACTGGTGCAGCTTTAAGTGCTTCTAATTCATCCATCAAAGCCGCTTTTTCACGAGCATGAGTTGCCTTGGCCGCTTTCAATTCTTTCTCAACAGTTGCTTTCTCTGCTTCTGATTTTTCGAGAGATGCGCCCACTTTTGCCGCTAACGCTGCGGCATCAGCTAGCGCCTGTTTTGTCTTTTTGCTTTCACCATCCAGGCGTACAGCCGTATAGAAACGCAAGACCCCATCGTTAGAGGAGCCGCTTACCACAGTTCCGTCAATGTAGTCATCTATAAAGGCAGTGTATCGTGTACCCATAATCACCGTTCCGAAGGGTACGAGACCGGGTAATTCCATTGATGCGCCGAGAACTAGATGCTCTGAAAAACCAAAATTTCCATTACTCGATTCTGCGAGTCCAGAACCTACACCGAGGTCAAGATTGAATTTCGAGGGAATTTTTACATCCATGCCATCGAGCAAGTTGTAATGTCCAACTGCTTCTACAGGAATGATGGTGTTAGAGAAAGTTCCTGGCGTACCAACACCTACGACACCGAGGGTGATTTCTGCCGATAGCTGCGAATTATGGGTATAAAAAGCACCCATTCTCATTCCAGCATTGCCTGCTGGTGTGCTTAGATTCGCGTAATTGTATGAAGGTCTAACATCTCCGATATGGATGTTTTCTTCAACAGATGCATAAGGAGCCCAGGTACCTTGTGCATATGAGTTCATAGCCGCAACTATTGCGACCAAGGCTAAGGTCTTTTTCATGAATTGGTTTCAATTATGCTAGAAAAGGTACAAAAAAGAGGCCATTTAATTTGGCCCCTTTTAAAACGAATTATTCCAAAATAATTTCTGTCCGGCGATTAACCGCTCGTGTACTCTCTTGAGAGTTTGGAACTATTGGACTGGTCGAACTCGCGCCTTGAATGGTTAGTCTTGACGCGTCGATACCTTTTTCAACCAACCATGCTTTTACTGTCGAAGCACGATCTAGTGAAAGTTTTTCGTTGAATGCTGCTGGTCCAGAATCGTCCGTATGGCCGATAATTGTAGCAGTTAATTCAGTGTTGTTCGCTAGCAATGCTTGGAGCGAGGTAAGTTCAGGGACATCGGTAGGGCGAATTTCACTGCTGTTAATTTCAAATAAGACGCTCTGAAGGATATATTGTTGCTTAGGAGCTTTTTTCAAATCTGCAAGTTCTGCACTCATATTCTGGACTTGACTTTCCAAGCTTTGAATCTGCGCCGAAGCTTTGGCTGCATTTTCTGTAGCTTCAAGCTTCGTTGATTCTAAGGTTTGGCTAAGAGTTGCTGCAAGGTCTTCTGCCTCAGAAATTTTAGCTTTGGTCTTAGCGCTTGGCCCGAGTGGAACTCGGGCAGAGGTGAAGAATCTCAACAATTGGTCATTGCTCGTCCCGTCAACAGGGGTAGCATCTATGTAATCGTCGATGAAATAGGTGTTTCTAAAACCAAAAGAAAGTACACCTAAATCTTCGACGGGAATATCTAAGGATAACCCAGCACTCATGTGCTCGCTAAATGCAAAGCGACCATTTGAGTTGTATGAAGCACTTCTAGCACGAACAAGTCCTGAACCGATACCAAGATCTACATTGAACTTCAATGGAGAATCATCAAGTAAGAGCGGGACTACATTATAGTGTCCTACAACTTCAACCGGAACGAGCTTAGTAAACCAAGTATTTGGTCTTGAGCTTCCCACAACACCGAGTGTAACTTCTGCAGCAAGGGAATTGTCTTTGGTGTAATGAAAACCTGCGCGCATACCGGAATTTGCTGCGAGTTGTGTAAATGAAAGGAAGTTGAATGAGCTTCTCTGGTCGCCGAGGGTGACAGTTTCCTCTGCGCTGATGTGCAATGCCCATTCGCTCTGAGCATAAGTAGCTTGAGCACTTAAAAAAAGAACCGCTAGGGCCAATAATTTCTTCATGATAATTGAATTCTAGGAACTAAGATATATCAATTAGTATCAATAGTTATTCCAAAGAATCAATTTGTGTCAAAAAAGCTTCAATTATGATGCGGTCGTTGTATGCTCTTAAATTCGTATTTCTTCCGATTCCCTGGCATTTTTTCCTTGCTCAAAAATTCGAGCGGTGTGCTCGCCTTTTAAGGTATAAGTGCCATTTTCGACGCGAATCCATGAGCCTTCGCGCAATCCTATAACAGGTACATCATTGAATTTATGGAATTCACCTATTCTCGTTTCTCGCGTTTCACCCATGTGTTTTGAGCCCGCAATAGGATCGAGGTAGTGTGGGTTAATGTTGAAGGGCACCCAGCCGAAAGCCTTGAAGGATGGTGGGTAAATGATGGGCATATCGTTGGTGGTGGAGATGCTTTGCCCCGTCATGTTACAGCCCGCAGAAGTCCCCATGTAGGGTTTGCCGCTTCGTACGGCTGCATCTATGGCTTCAAAGTAGCCACTTTCGCGAAGGTCATTGGCAAGAACGAAGGTGTTTCCCCCTCCAGTGAAGAATCCATTGGCCCAGTTGCAGCCCTCTTCTGCAGAAGCGAATTCATGAGCTCCTCTGACGCTAAAACCCCAGCTCTCGAGGACTTCCTTTGCTTTGGCTGTGTATCCGTCGTGTGAGATGCCGCCAGGTCGTGCATAGGGTATGAAAAGGATGTTTCCTGCTGAAGGGAAGAAGTCTTTGCACTCCTCTTCGAGGTAGCTTAAATAGGGCTTTCCGTAAACGGTACTTGTACTGACTATGAGTAGCTTCATGAATTATTTTGTTTCATTGTGAAGATAGGTCCAGACCGATTTTTTTAGTCCATTCATTTCGGTCCAAATTGGACGAACTACGCCATTTTGAGCGCTGATGTGGTTGTAATCGCCCATGAATACGGTGCTTGCTGGGAAGAAAGGTTCATCATTGATTTGCCATTCGGTCCAACTTTGACCTCCGTCTACACTCTTGCTGAGGTAGGTGTTCGTTTCATTGTCTTTCTTGGTATTTCTACGGTCGTAATACACTGCATACAGGTGCCCTGAGGATGGGTCTACGGTGACCCATGGTAGGAATTGGTCGGAAGAACCTCCATCTGGGCTTACTCGGGCAGGGCGGCTCCATGTTGCTCCTGCATCGTCCGAGGAACTGATCCATATTTCGCCGCCGTTGAGCGGGTCTTTATCGCCCCAGCAGACGTAAACTCGGCCATAGAAGGCGCTGCTTTCGCAATGGTCAACCACAGTTACTGGCATGCCGTTGGCACGATTAAAGCCGGGATAGCTCTGTGTCCAGCCGTCCTTTTGGTCAGCTACACGTATTTCTTCCCAGTGTTGACCGTCCAAGCTACGGTTGAAGTAAATACCCCCATTTAATGCCCAGCCTACATAGCGCGCGTTTTTGATGCCATACGCAGGAACAGCACCTTCGCTGGTACCGTCGTCGTCTATACAGTCACCTTGTTGTTCGGTGATCACTACGGGCTCGGACCAACTCTGTCCTCCGTCATTACTTTCGCTGAAAAGGATGGTGCTTTTGCAATTTTCGTCTGAGGTACCGTAGGCGTCAAATTGAGTCCAGCTCAAGGCAATAGTACCTTTTGTTGGATGAATGGCAGCCCATTCTTTATCGTGTTTTTTTCCATTAACGGCAGTAAAAGAGCCGTCGGTAAACGTGCCCTGAGGACCGTCTTTTGTTTGGCAGACCATGCGGTCGAGGATCTGATCGCTGCTCCAGTTGGTGCCCTCGGGGTCGCTGAGGTGGAAATAATAAACGCGGCCGTTCCCGTCAGTGATAATACACGGGTCGCCCCAAACGCCATACGGGCTCGATATTTTTTCTTGGGTCCAAGTAATCCCGCCGTCGGTACTTTGGTAGAAGTTGTCCAAAATGCTCGCAGCGTAAACGTTCATGGGGTTGGTAGGGTCCACGCTGATGCTGGGTTCACAGATGCCGCTGCGGAAGGAAGGTCCTTCATGTATTTTTACCGCTTGAGCGAATGTGTTAAAACTGCTCAACAAGGCGCCGAAGAGCAGGGTGAAAAGCGAAAATTGGTTTAATTTCACGGACATGAAAAAATCAGTGCTTCTACTCATATTGGTGTGCTTTGGAATCTGTGGGTTCTCTACGAAGGTAAAGCATGAGTTCTATGTAAGCGTCACTGACATTTATGTTGATGCAGAAAAAGGGCAGATTAATGGTGTGGTGAAGTGCTTTCCGGACGATTGGGAGCGTGCGATGAATGCCTTGCTGGCAAACAAAGTGCAGCGCTACGTGCAGTTAGATTCGACTTCGCAAGACAGCTTGCATGCCGTGTATTTACAGAAGCACTTAAACGTTCAAGTAGGCGAGCAGTCACTAAAGTTCGGCTACTCGGGCACGGTGCGAGGACCTGATGAGGTGTATTTGCTGTTTGAGGGACCTATGGAATTGGCCCCGGAAGAATATGCAAGTGGATGGACAGTAAATCAAACCTTGTTGGCGGACATTTATCCTACTCAGGAGAACATCGTCATCTTGCATTACGACGGTCAGAAATATACCAGTAGTTGCCGCGAGGGCAATGAGTACGAATTCAATTATTCCTTTTAGATGTTTTATATAGAGCTGGGCCTCAGGCACATCCTCGATATAGAAGGGTACGACCACATGTTGTTTTTGCTGGCCCTTACCTTGCCTTTAACATTCCGTGATTGGAAACAGACCCTTTGGTGGGTAACGGCCTTTACAGTTGGGCACAGTTTGACTCTCGCTTTGACTGCCACAGAATTGATTTCCATGAACAGTACATGGGTGGAGCTGGGTATTGCAGTGACCATTTTCTTAACGGGCCTCTTTCATTTGCTCCGAAATTTTTCGGTATCCAATTCTGGCCGCTACCTCTCACTCATCTTCGGGGCAGTGCACGGTATGGGCTTTGGCTCGTATTATTCCTTCATCGCGCAAGACGATGTTTTTTGGTGGGCGTGGTTACCATTTAATGTCGGTATTGAACTAGGACAAATCCTCCTTGTTGTGGTATTGCTTTTTGTATATTCGATTTTCCAAAAAATTGGCGTGTCCATCAAGACAGTTCGAATCCTGGTAACGGGCGTAGTACTCACCTTAAGTGCGCAAATGATTTTGGAACGAATTCCTAACGAACTCTTTTAATTCAAATACATGAGAAATAGATTGTTATGGTTGGCCTTAGGGGCCGCTTTTACATTGACTGCACAGAACGTCAATACGTCTAAATTCCGTCAATTAGGTCAAGAGTTGCCAACGCCAAATGTCTACCGTACGGCTTCAGGGGCACCAGGTCATGAGTACTACCAGCAGCAGGCTGATTACAACATGAGCATTACTCTTGATGATGAAACGCAACGCATCTACGGAAAAGAGACCATCACTTACACGAATAATAGCCCGGACGAGCTGCGCTATTTGTGGGTGCAATTGGACCAAAATATGCGTGCAAAAAACAGCACAACACAAGAGATCAAGCGCGGACCAATCTTCTCGGAGCGCGGCAATACGGCGCAGACGGCTTTCAATCAGCTAAAGAAGAATCAGTTCTACGATTTTGACGGTGGCTTTAAAATCGATTACGTACAGACAACTTCAGGTAAGAACTTGCGCTACACCATCAACAATACGATGATGCGTATCGATCTGCCAACGCCATTGCGCAAAGGACAGAAGTTCTCATTCAACATCAAATGGTGGTTCAACATCAACGACCGTATGGATATCGGTGGTCGCTCAGGGTACGAGTACTTTGAAGAGGACGACAATTACCTCTACACCATCGCACAGTTCTTCCCAAGAATGGCAGTGTACAATGATGTCGAAGGTTGGCAAAATAAGCAGTTCTTAGGCTCGGGTGAGTTTACCCTTCCGTTTGGGGACTACAAGGTGAGCATTACCGTTCCTTCAGATCACGTGGTGGCTTCGACGGGTAAACTTACCAACGAGAGCAAGATATTGTCGTCGAAGCAGCGTGCCCGTTTGGCCAAGGCGCGTAAGAGCTATGACGATCCGGTAATTATTGTGACGCAAGAAGAAGCCGAGCAGGCTGAAAAGGACAAGAGCACGAAGAGCAAGACTTGGGTATTCGAAGCAGAGAATGTTCGTGATTTTGCATTCGCGACTTCGCGTAAGTTCATCTGGGATGCACAGGCTGTAGATATTAATGGTAAGACGACCATGGCGATGAGCTACTACCCGAAAGAAGGGAACCCATTGTGGGAGCAGTACTCAACGCGCGTTGTTGCGCACACTTTGAAGGTGTACAGCAAATTCACGGTAGATTACCCGTACCACAAAGCCATTTCGGTACACACCAAATGGATCGGTATGGAGTACCCGCAGATTTGTTTCAACGGCGGTCGTCCAGAAGCAGACGGTACGTACAGCGAGAGCACGAAATACGGAATGATTGGTGTGATTATCCACGAGGTAGGTCACAACTTCTTCCCAATGATTATTAACTCTGACGAGCGCCAGTGGACGTGGATGGACGAAGGTCTGAACACGTTTGTACAGTACTTGACAGAGCAAGAGTGGGATCATGAGTACCCATCTCGTCGTGGTCCTGCACACAAAATTGTGCCTTACATGAGTGGTCCAAAGGAGGATATGGTTCCGATTATGACCAATTCTGAGAGCATCTTGCAGTTCGGGAATAATGCCTACGGCAAGCCAGCAACTGCATTGAACATCCTTCGCGAAACGGTTATGGGTCGTGAGTTGTTCGACTATGCCTTCAAAGAGTACAGTCGTCGTTGGGCTTTCAAGCACCCATCACCGGCAGATTTCTTCCGTACCATGGAGGATGCTTCAGGGGTAGATTTGGATTGGTTCTGGAGAGGTTGGTTCTACACTACGGATCATGTGGATATCGCAATCACGGATGTACAGTGGTACCAGATGAGCACAGGGAATCCAGATATTGAAAACCCAATTCTTGAGGAGAAAGCACGCAAGGCCGATGCACATATTGGTAAAGCACGCAATTCAGTCATTCGCACAGTAGTAGATGAAAACGAGGCGGCTCGTGATTTCTACAACCGTTACAATCGTTTTGAAGTGAAGGAGAGTGACCGTGAAGAGTACCAGCGCTACCGCGACGGTTTGAGCGAGGAAGAGGCAGCAATGCTTGATGCAGGCTACCACTTCTACGGTGTTTCTTTTGAGAACCAAGGAGGCTTGGTGATGCCATTGGTATTGCGCTTCACATTGGAAGACGGCACGGAAGAAGTAAGAAGAATAGCTGCAGAGGTGTGGTTGAAGAATGAAGACAGCTTCACGAAGTGGTTCAACTTCCCACAGCCTGTGGTACAGATTACATTAGATCCATTCCTAGAAATGGCGGATACCGATCGTAGCGATAACTATTGGCCTGCAATGGCAGAGCCAAGCAAGTTCGACGTGTATTCACGTGGTGCAACAAGCAGATGGCAACGCAATGGTCGTAGCAATCCTATGCGCGAAGCAAGAGCTGCAGGCAACGAATAAGCTGCCGATACGAGATAGAGAGCCGTCCCACTGGGGCGGCTTTTTTTATGGTCAAAAGTCTGTTTAACAAAGTATTATCATTTGAAGGATACTTGAGTTTGTAGCGGTGACGTTTTGGGTGGTGAAAAAATTAATCACTCCATGAAGTTTACCGAAAAACCTATGTTCAAGATGCTAGCCGTGGGCGCGCTAGCTGTTTTATTGCTGATACCGGCAACGCTGGTTCAGAACCTGATTCACGAAAGAGAATCGACCCAGAATTCCGCCATTTCTCAAATGACTAGTATATGGGGCGGCGATCAAATGATTGTAGGGCCGTACTTAAGTATTCCCTATTTGGACCCATATACGGTCACCAATGACGATGGTTCACAAAGTGTGAGCTATTCGAGAAAGAACTTATATGTGCTGCCTGAGGTGCTTGAGGGTGACGTCGACATCGTTCCTGAAACGCGTTCCCTTGGGATGTATGAAGCCATAGTCTATGAAGGGGATATGTCTTTTTCGGGCCAATTCATCTTACCGGATTACAAGACTTTGGGCATTCAAGAGCGGTTCTTGGAATGGGACAAGGCGACCATCAATATGGGCATCTCCGACTTACGTGGTGTAGAAGGTAATTTCGAGTTCAATTGGAACGAGCAATCATTGCAGATGAGCTCAGGATTGAGCAGTAATGAGATCTACCACAGCGGTATACATGCGCCGGTAGAAGTAAGCGAAGATCAGAAGTACATTTTTACCATCCGTGCAACTCTTCGTGGCAGCAGTAGGTTCTCTGTAGTGCCCTTTGGCAAACAGACCCGTTTTTCCATGATTAGTCCGTGGACCGAGCCGAGTTTTAAAGGCAGCTATGCTACAGCTTCTTATGCTCCTTCGGAAGATGGCTTCGAGGCTACGTGGGAAGTGAGTCATTTGAACAGAAATTATCCTCAGGCTTGGACGGGACGCAAATACAGTCCCACCAACGATTTCTTTGGGACTGAATTTATTCGATCTGTAGACACCTACAGCAAGACCAATCGAGTGGCTAAGTATGCCATTCTCATCATTGCGCTTACGTTCATGGTATTCTACTTTTCGGAGCTCATCAACAGTTCTAGTGTGAATGCCTTGCAATACGTCCTTATCGGTCTCGCATTGGTGCTCTTTTACACGTTGTTGTTGTCGTTTAGTGAGCATTTAGGGTTCAATAGGGCCTATGCCGTTGCAGGATTGATGACGGTGGTCATGGAGTTCTTGTATGCGAAGAGTGTGTTGAAAAGCTCAAAGCTTGCAGGTTATGTGGCGGGTGTATTGACCTTGCTGTACGGTTTCGTCTTTGTGCTTATTCAATTGAAAGATTTTGCACTGTTGGCAGGAAGTCTTGGCTTGTTTGTCATCTTGGGCGGCATCATGTACATCTCACGAAATATTGAGTGGGACTTTGAGAGCTCGCAAGAGTAGGGACATAAAAAAATCCCCGCCGGGTACCGGCGGGGATTTTCATTTCAAAAATTTTGGGAGACTTAGTCCATCACCATATCCAGGTATTGGCTGAGTCTTTCTTTTAGATTTTTGCGCTCCACGATAAAGTCTAAGAAGCCGTGCTCGAGCAAGAACTCTGAGCGTTGGAATCCTTCTGGAAGGTCTTTACCGATGGTCTCTTTAACAACACGTGGGCCAGCGAAAGCGATCAGGGCATTCGGCTCCGCAATGTTGATATCACCGAGCATTGCGTAAGACGCCGTCACACCACCCGTAGTTGGGTCCGTAAGGAAGGAGATATAAGGAATCTTCTTTTCGTCCATCAAAGCGATTTTCGCTGAAGTTTTCGCCATCTGCATCAAGGAGAAAGCGGCCTCCATCATACGTGCGCCACCAGATTTAGAAATCATGAGGAACGGTGCACCTGTTTTCAGACTGTGGTCCATCGCACGGGCGATTTTCTCTCCCACAACCGAACCCATGGATCCACCAATGAAGTTGAAGTTCATACAAGCAACAACGATTTCACGGCCGTTCATCATCCCATAACCAGAGGTCAGGGCGTCTTTCAAGCCGCTTTTCTTCTTCCCGCCTTTCAAACGGTCCTTGTATGGCTTTGTATCCTCGAATTTGAGCGGGTCCTTCGATACCATATCTGCATCGAGCTCAGTGAACTCACCATTATCGAAAAGAATAGAGAAATATTCTTTGGCATTCACTCTATCGTGGTGACCACAATTGCTACACGTCCAAAGGTCAGCAGCATGGTCATCCACACTTACGATCACCTTACATTTTGGACACTTGTGCCACAGGCCATCGGGTGTTTCTTTTTTGTCTTTCGTCTCTGTGGTTATACCAGCAGTCGTTCTTTTAAACCAACCCATAGGGGATATTAATTACGATTCAGGATGCTAATGTAGTGAAAAAGGGCACTCATCGTGGAGATGGGTGCCCTCTTAAAAAAGTGTACGTTATCTAGTATTACGCGATAGTGATATCGTCGTTCAAGTATACGTCTTGTACTGCATGAAGTAGCGCGATACCGTCACCGTAAGGCTTCTGGAATGCTTTACGACCAAGAATCAAACCTTGACCACCAGCACGCTTGTTAATTACTGCAGTCGCTACAGCTTCTTTCAAATCGTCAGCGTCATTACCAGTAGAAGCACCACCAGAGTTAATTACACCGATACGACCGTTGTAGCTGTTGAGTACTTGGTAACGTGTCAAATCAATTGGGTTATCAGTAGTCAATTCAGAGTACACCTTTGGGTGCGTCTTACCGTGACCAGTTGCATTGTACCCACCGTTGTTGGTTGGCAACTTCTGCTTGATGATATCCGCTTGGATAGTAACCCCTAGGTGGATTGCTTGTGAAGACAAATCTGCAGAAGTGTGGTAATCTACACCGTCTACTTTGAAGTCATTGTTACGCGTGTAACACCATAGGATAGTCGCCATACCTAGCTCGTGTGCTCTTTCGAATGCCATAGCAACTTGCTCGATCATTTCACGGCTTTGCTCGTGACCGAAGTAAATGGTAGCACCTACTGCACACGCACCCATGTTCCAAGCTTCTTCTACTGTACCGTAAGGGCTTTGGTAGAAAGAGTTTGGTGAAGAAAGGAATTCGTTGTGGTTGATTTTAACTACGAAAGGAATCTTGTGCGCCCACTTGCGAGCTACTGTAGCCAAAACACCGTATGTAGAAGCAACCGCGTTACAACCTGCATCAACCGCCATCTTTACGATGTTCTCTGGATCGAAGAACATAGGGTTTGGTGCGAAAGATGCACCAGCACTGTGCTCGATACCTTGGTCAATAGGTAGGATGCTCAAGTATCCTGTGTTTGCCAAACGACCTGTGCCGTACAAACGCTGTAGTGAGTTCATCACCTGGATACTGCGGTTAGATTCTGTGAAAGATTCCGTGACAAAGTCACTTGAAGGAAGGATAGCTAATGAATCCTTAGTGATCGCAGTAGACGTGTGGTTCAACAACGCATCTGCTTGGTCTCCTAGCAACTCTCTGATCTTGTCAATGGACATCATAATTTTAAAGTGTTTGTGAGCGGCTAAAATAATGTGTTTTTTCAATCCCTCACAACAAACCTTTAGAAAGGATATCCGATGCCTAAATTGAGGTTAAAATCGCGTAATTCAGGGTCGGTAATCACCCAAGTCGATCGGCCTACAGCCCCCGGATGGTGTAGCTTAAGGCCTAAATCGGCACGTACGATGAGAAACTCTAGGTCATAGCGCAATCCAAACCCAGTATTCATCCCCATCTGTGAGAGGAAGGTCGCCGGGCGAAAAACACCTGCGTCAATAGCGTCTAATTGCACCTGATTAAGGGTGCCAGTATAGGTTTTATTGTAGAGCCAGACGTTCCCGGCATCCAAGAAAACGGCTCCCTTTATTGCTTCTTGAATGGTAAACCTGTATTCGGCACTGCTCAATAATTTGATGGGCGCGGCTGAGAAAAAGCCTTCGGTTTGTAAGGTGGTCTCTGATGTTGCACCAGGGCCAAAGTGATAGGCCGTCCAACCCCGGAGGTCGTTGGAGCCCCCCATAAAAAATGATTTTTCGAAGGGCACGAAATTCCCTGAAGTCCCCCAAGCTTCGCTTAGGCCGAAAAATCCTCTGAAGGCCCATTCCCGCTCACGTACTAACGGGTGGTAATAACGAAAATCTACCGAGCCCTTCATGTAGGGAGCTACGGGGATACCGGCAATTTCATTGATTCCTAGGTTCGAGAAAAGATGTCCACCGGTTTCAGCTTCGAAAGCGAAGAAGTACCGGTCTTTGCCGTGCTGCCAAGAGTCGTTAAATGAGTAGCTGCTTCCCGAAAATACCAGGTCTTGAAAGCCTAAGAATAGGAAAGGCGTGTTGGTGGTGTTGATGTCAATCTGAACTAAAGAGAGGTTGTAGGGGGTTACTCGGTGGAAAGCTTTGCCTACACGCCACGAATATTCTATCCCTGAGGTGATGTTGAGTCTATTGAACTCGTTGGCTCTAAACTGGTACGAGGTTCGTGCACTTAAGGTAGTTTTCGGCGACCACTTTCGGCTTTGAGTTGGCAGCCAACTCGACGGCAAAAGCAGGGTGGGAAAGTCAAGGGATAGCCCGAGGTTTAATTCCCTAGCGTCAATGAGCCAACTGCTGTTGGAGCTGTTGCGTTGGTCGGTCAGTGAGCCTCCTAAGGAAAGGCGAAGGAGCTCTCCGCCTTTGAATACGTTTCTGTTGTCCCAACTTAGGTTTCCACCAAGACCGAGCGAACCGTTGTTTCCCAATCCTTCCAATGCTGCTGTTACTGCACGCTTTGGAAGCGGAACTAGATTTATTGCCGCGCGTAGCCCGCTATCGCTTGGGGTGATGTCCATTTGTACATTTTGAAACAGCCCTAAAGAACTCAGATTTTTGTAGGTGCTTCGGATGTCGGAATTGCTATAGAATTGGCCGGATTCTAGGAAGATTTGTCGGTCAAGAAATTCGGGACGGAATTTCAACGATGTTTGGAGCACGTCGATGCCGTGTGTGGTTCGCGTGCTGTCGACAATAGCCTGTTGCTTTTGATAGCTGTAGGTTGGTTTGACTACCACCGAAGCAATGCGTTCACGCTCGAGCTGATCGCCGTATATGTACGGATCTACCACACAGGTTACCGCGCTTAATGCCGGTCCCGCTGCGGTATCAATCTCAAAGTAAATCCAACCAAGTTTTGAGGTGTAGTACCCTTGATCTTTTAAATAATTGTTGATGGCCAACCGCTCGGTTTCTAGCTTTTCTGCATCAATAGGGCTGCCTGTGGAGTAGGTGGGTTCAAAAAACTGCAGGGTACTGTCGATCCGTCGGCTGGTAGAGGTGATAAAATAGGAATGCGCTAAGAAAGCGGGGCCAGTTTGGACCTCGTAATGCGCTGTAGCTCTTTTGCCCTTGATGCTTTCATAGGTCGTGACCTTGGCACCGTAATACCCGAGGTTAAAGTAATGCAAGCCGAGCTGGGAAGCGGTGTTTAGACGCGCGATACTGTCGTAAACCATCGGTGCTTCGCCAATATTTTTAAGCCAATTCCCCAGCGAATTATCTCCGATTTTATCGCCTAACTGGTACATGCTTAGAAACAATCGGATGTTGCCAATGCCTTTGTTAGGGCGCTGGCGCATAATGTCGTAATCCTCGTCGCTTTGGGTAGGTTTTCCGTTGATGCGAATGTCGTTTTCTACAAGGATGGGCGTATCCTTAGAGACTGGGCGCAGACCGGAACAGCTGCCCAGCGTTAATAAGGCCAGAGCTACGGTCAGGTGGCGCAAGGAAATAGCGTGTATTTTAGCAGGAAATTTGATCACAAGTGCTTACTAAAAACTCAGAAAAGCTCATTCGCAGTTTAGCTCAACGCAAGAACCGTAAAAAAACGGGACTCTTTGTTGCTGAGGGAATGAAGTTAGTACGAGATTTTGTTTCCGCGGGCATATCGGCCGACATTGTTTACCATGTTGACGAATTGGGCGAGGATTTCCGCGATGTACGTTGCGTACAAATTTCTGAAGCGGAAATGAAGCGCATTACTTTCTTGGAGACACCTTCTCCCGTTTTAGCGCTTTTTGAGCAGCCATCTTTTGGGGTGGAAGATTTTCAGCAAGCCAATTTTATTTTGCTCTTAGACCGCGTTCAAGACCCAGGCAATATGGGTACGCTGTTGCGCACCGCCCTATGGTACGGGGTAGATTGTGTTGCCACTACTGTAGGAACGGTAGATCCATTTTCACCCAAAGTCGTGCAGAGTTCCATGAGTGCTCATGCCTTTAGTCGTATCGTGCAGCTCGAAGAGGAGCAATGGGCAACATGGGCTGGTGAGAACGGCTTTAGCTGGGTCATCGCAGATATGCACGGTGAAGATTCTAGAAATTTCAATTGGCCCGAGAAAACCATATTGGTATTGGGCAATGAAGGGCAAGGGCCTTCCGCATTCTTGAAGGAGCAAGGTCCGGCCATTACCTTGGCTGGTGATGCATCAAAGATGGAAAGTCTGAATGTTGCAGTCAGTGGGGCTACGCTGCTTTACGCGCACGCTTGTTCAATCGGCTCTTAAACCTCAGATTTAGGAGAACCCCACCTATTACGAGTGCGATCCCTAGGTACATCTGGGCGTTCGGAATAAAGTCGAACAACACTACATCCCAAGTCAGTGCGAAGATGACCCCTATGTATTTCAGTGGCGCGACGGTATTCACTTCGGAGAGCTGGTAGCTCTTGGTCATATATAATTGTGCGAATTGGGTCATCAGACCTATGCCTAAGAGTAAGAGCCAATCCGTACCAACGGGAGTGACCCAATTGAAAAAGCTGAATGCAACCATGATAGGTAGTGCGACCAGCGGAAAGTACATGACCACCACGAGCGGCTCCTCGTCTTTGAGTTTTCGGATGCTGTTGTAGGCCAGACCAGAGAACATGCTGGAGAAAATACCCAAGGCCATTAATGCCGGTGGAATCTGAGCGCTTGATCCTTTAACGACCACAATCCCTGCGAAGGAAATCACAAAAAAGAGCCATTGTACCCATCGCGTTCGCTCGCCTAGAAGTATTCCAGCGATGAAGGCGGTGAAAAATGGACTGAGGTATTGAATGGTTACCGCGGCACTGAGCGGCATCTTTTGAATGGTGTAAAAGAAGACCGTGAGGGCTGTGGTGCCTGCGATTCCTCGAATCAAAAGCCACTTTTTATTGTTGCCCCAAGGATTGACTTTCTTGCCACGAAGCAACAGATAACTGATGACAAACGTGATCAAAGAACGGAACAGGACCAATTCTGTCGCGGGCAGGTGCGGTAAGAATTTTACCATGAGGTTGACGGCCGCAAAACACCCGACAGAGATGAGCATGTAGCCGACGCCTTTGTTCACTATTCGAAGGAGAAATTAATGAGTATGGCACGGTTGCGGATCCCGTCAAAGGCCTCCACAGGCAAGGTGCCGTCTTGAACCAACAAATTCGTCATTCCCCAGGCGGCGCGGATTTGAGGCGAGAATTTGAAGTATTCGAAGTAGAAATCGGCTCCGACGCCAATCTCGTAATCTGCGCCGTGGCGCTGAAGTTTAAACAGGTTGTCGTCCACCACTTTCGCCTTTGAGGCAAGGTCGTTCGTGTAGCGAATACCGCCCATTAAGAACAAGCGGTAGTTATCTATACGTACCGATTTGAATTTAAGGTGGAGCGGGAATTGGACGTAGGAACTCTCAATTTGACGTGTGGCGATTACGCGCTCGTCGGTAAACGGATTGATCAGATCGAAGTGCAATCGACGCACCGTGGCGGCAAAGCCCGGGGTAAAACGCAAATCAAAGTGTTCGCTCAACCTCAAATTTGAGATGATGTTGATGTTGTAGCCTGGCAGGGCCTCGCTCTCGACGCCGAAGATATCGGGGTTTTGACTGAGGTCTTTGAGGTCCATGTTGAAGTTGTAGTAATTCAACCCCATGTGGAATCCGAAGTGCAGCGGATTTTGATCGTATAGCGGCTGGTTGCGTAGACGTGAAAATTGCGCGCTTGCAATAAGCGGTAGAGCAAATAAAATGACTGCAATGCGAATTCTCATCAGCTAAATAACGCTTGTTGGCTTATTTTCTTGCTTGATATATTGATGCAATTCCGAATGTTACCGGCTGCGTCTTCGTTGGCTTTAAGCCAGCTTTCTCCAATTCAGTTTCGAAGGCCTTACCGTACGGGAATGCTGCCACACTCTCCGGCAGGTAGGTGTACGCTCTTGGATCTTTGCTGACCAATTTGCCTACAGTAGGAAGGATGGCCTTGAAGTAAAACCAGTAGATCTGTTTGAACGGGAAATACTGCGGTTGGCTAAATTCAAGCACGACCAATTGACCGCCCGGCTTCAACACACGCGCCATGTCCTTCAAACCGTTGTGTAGGTTTTGGAAGTTACGCACCCCGAAAGCCACTGTGATGGCATCAAAGGTGTTATCTGGGTAGGGCAGGTTTTCACTATCGCCCAGTTCAAGCACAATCTTTTTGGCGAGCCCTTTCTTCGCTACTTTTTCGCGCCCCACGCTGAGCATTCCTTCGCTGATATCAGCGCCTGTGATGTCGGCACCTGTGCCCTTGGCTAGGGCAATGGCAAGGTCTGCGGTACCTGTGGCAACGTCGAGAACTACCGAAGGAGAATCGGCCTTGATCATACGAACGACCTTGCGGCGCCAACCCTTATCAATGTTTAAGGATAAGAGGTGATTCAACAGATCGTAACGCTTTGAAATGTTGTTGAACATTTCTGCTACTTGTTCCTTCTTTTCAGCTTCGCTGTCGTGGTAGGGTTTGATGTTTTCTGCTCCCGCCATTTGGTAAAATTTTCGGTGGCAAAGGTAGGTCATAAGCCGTAACTTCGCCGGTATGAGTGAAAGAACTACGGAATCGGACCCAAAGGCAGATAAAAAGCGCAAACCGCTTAAGATGAGCGACCTTCGTCAGCTCACTAAAATCTTCGCCTACGTTGGTCCTAACAAGGGCCTTTGGGCTTTGGGATTCGTGTTCCTTATTGTAACCATGATTACCTCCTTGTTGTTCCCAAAACTTTTGGGAGGGTTGATGTCGTCTACTCCTGAAAACCTCGGGGACAATATGCTCATGATGATGGGGCTCTTGCTCGTACAGAGTGTGGCGAGTTTTTTCCGTGTGGTCATTTTTGTGATGGTTACCGAACGAGCGCTTGCCGCCATTCGTGAAGATCTCTACAGCCGATTGATCCATTTGCCGATGAGTTTCTTTTCCGCCAAGCGCGTGGGAGAGTTGAACTCGCGTGTGGCTTCCGATACCTCCCAGATTGGGGAGACGCTAACAACCACCTTGGCTGAATTTCTACGTGGTATTTCTATGGTAGTTGGTGGTATTGCCATCCTCGCTTTTACCTCCATCAAGCTGACTTTATTTATTGTCGCGGTCATTCCACCGCTGATTATCGTGACCATCATTTTTGGCCGATTCATCAGAAAATACGCCAAGAAAGTGCAGGATGAGGTGGCCGCTTCAAACACCATCGTTGAAGAAACCTTTGCAGGTATTCAGACCGTGAAGGCCTTCGCCAACGAGACTTGGGAGCGCAGCCGCTACGCCAAGCGCATCAGCGCCGTAGTTGGATTAGCGGTAAAGGGCGGTTATTACCGCGGTGCCTTTGCCAGCTTCATCACTTTTGGCCTCTTTGGTGCTATAGCCCTAATCATTTGGTTTGGGGCTGACATGGTGCACGAAGGCCAACTAGCGGCAGAAAAGCTCAATGAATTCATTTTGTATGCCCTGTTCATTGGAGGTTCCATAGGTGGTTTGGCTTCTGTATATGCACAGTTGCAAAAGGCCATCGGTGCTACCGAAACCATCTTCGGATTGATGGAAGAGGAGCCTGAAATGGATGCAGATGCTGTTCCTGCAGCTCATGCTGAGGTGGCCGATATTGCTTTCAAGGACGTACACTTTAGCTACCCGTCGCGTAGTGATGTTCCGGTGTTAAAATCGGTATCGTTTGATCTTCAGCCGGGCAAAACCCTTGCACTTGTTGGGCGCAGCGGTTCTGGTAAGAGTACCATTGCCTCGCTATTGATGCGCTTCTATACTGTGGATACTGGTGAAGTGACCGTTGGCAATACGCCGCTTTCCGACATCGATCTAAAGGCATGGCGCGGTGCGTTGGCCTTCGTCCCTCAGGATGTATTGCTCTTTGGCGGAAGTATACGTGAGAACATTGCCTACGGCGATACGCAGGCGAGCGAAGAACAAATTATCGACGCGGCGAAGCAGGCCAATGCTTGGGAGTTTATTTCGGGCTTCCCAGAAGGCCTGGAGACTACTGTTGGGGAGCGCGGTGTGCAGCTTAGTGGCGGCCAGCGCCAACGCATTGCCATCGCGAGAGCACTGCTCAAAGATCCTCAATTGCTCATCCTCGACGAGGCAACGAGCGCCTTAGATAGCGAGAGTGAACAGCTCGTGCAGGAGGCCTTGGACCGCTTGATGAAAGGCCGTACCTCAGTGGTTATTGCCCACCGACTATCCACCATTCGAAACGCCGATCACATTCTAGTGTTGAACCAGGGGGAGGTTGCAGAACGCGGCACCCACGATGCGCTGATTGATAGAGGCGGCATCTATTCAGAATTGGTCAAGCTTCAAAACGTAGGAAAGGGAGACAACACTTTAGCAGAGAATCCTTCAGAGGAGGGGTAGATTTCGGGGTCCAATTCGTAATTTTAAACCAATGAAGAAATTCCTAGAACATCCTGTGCTTAAAATTTTGCTCAATCAATACGTCCTAACGGGACTATTGTTTGCCGTATGGATGGTGTTCTTGGATGCCAACAATTACTTTATCCATTCGGAATTGGACGAGCAGATTGAATCCTTGGAAGCGGATATCGAGTTCTATGAAACTTCTCTAGATCACGACCGTGAGCTTCTTCAGCAGCTGAATACAAATCCTGAAGCCTTTGAAACCTACGCCCGAGAAAATTTCGGGATGCACAAAGAAGGCGAAACTGTAACCATCATAGAAACCCAGAACTCATCTGATGAGTGAAACCACTAAAAGAACCTATCCACACGGAACCGCAGTAGAACCGCTTTACACTTCAGGACCACAAAACAATCCCGGCTTTCGAGCCCAGCCTTGGTGGACCATGGTGCAAGAGCACCTTGTGGATAAAGAATTTGCAGCCAACGATTGGGCACTGCAGCGCCTGGGCCATGGCGCTTCCGGCCTGCTTTTCTACCTCACCGATGAGCATTACTTGCCGCGCATTTTAAAAGACATTCAGTTAGAATACATCAACCTTGGCCTCGTTATCGAGGGCAGTGGCCCTGCGGTCATGGAAGCCTTGTTGCACCACGCGCACAATGAGATCATACCGGCGAGTAAACTCCGTGGCTTTATCAATATTGATCCCGTAGAAATTGCCGCGCGAACCGGTGTTTGGCACGAGGAGAAGATGTACGAACTGGGCGAGCTTACCCGCCTAGCACCCAAGGGCATGAAATTCATGTGTGCCAATGCCAATTTCTATGGCGCATGCGGTGCTTCCGCTGCAACGCAGCTTGGTTTGGCTGCCGCCCACCTCGATTTCTACCTCTCCACCTTCGGCGAAGTGGGCCTCGAGCAGTACTGGGCAGCACTCACCGCCGGCACTTACATGTTCGAAGAAATCGCGAAGCACCGCGCCCTCCGACTATTGTGGAAGCAGTTGTTGGAAGAGTATGATTTGCCCGAGGTGCATTTAGAAATCTATTCAGAGACTTCGACCACCCATCAGAGTGGGTATGATATGCATACGAACCTGTTGCGCGCTACCTCCGCGGCCTTTGGTGCTATTGCTGGGGGTGCAGATGCCGTGCAGATTCGCCCGTACAATAGCGTTGCCACCTGGGCAGACCCGGAAGGGGAGCGCTTGGCCTTGAATCAGCATTTTATGTTGGCCTATGAGAGCGGTATGGACCGGGTGATGGATCCTGCTGCAGGTTCCTACTTTATTGAAAACAAGACGGCAGAGTTAGTTGCAGAGGCTACAGCCATTTTGAATGAAGTACGTTCGCTCGGCGGTTTGGTTGAGGCCTTGAAGAAGGGTTGGGTACAAGACCGCATTGATAGTGAGGTAAGTACTGCCATGCCTGAAGAGGTCTTGGGGGTGAATTTATATCCTTTGGATGGCGAAGAGCTGCCGGAGGGAATGAAGGCTTCGAAAAGAGGTACAAGAGCCGCCCATCAGGAGAAACATACGGACAAGGAGATTGAGCCATTACGCGCTGTGCGCTGGGCGGCTGAATTGGAAACAGAACGTCACAACAGTAAATAACGGAGCATGTCGAACACTTGGAATACACCTGAGCAGATCGAAGTCAAAGCTTCGTACGGACCTGAAGATTTAAAGGACGCCACTCACGTAGGTACCTTACCGGGTGAGCCGCCGTATGTGCGCGGTCCTTATGCTACCATGTATGTGGGACGCCCTTGGACCATCCGCCAGTACGCCGGTTTTTCGACGGCTACTGAATCCAATGCCTTTTACCGCAGAAATTTAGCTGCGGGACAAAAGGGATTGTCTGTTGCCTTTGATTTGGCCACACACCGCGGCTACGACAGCGATCACGAGCGTGTGATGGGCGATGTCGGAAAGGCCGGAGTGGCTATTGATTCTGTGGAAGACATGAAAGTGCTTTTTGACGGTATTCCGTTGGATAAGATGTCCGTTTCCATGACGATGAACGGTGCAGTTTTGCCGGTGATGGCCTTTTACATTGTGGCAGCACTAGAGCAAGGCGTATCGTTGGAGCAGCTTAGCGGAACCATACAGAACGACATCCTCAAAGAATTTATGGTGCGCAATACCTACATCTATCCGCCTAAGGAAAGCATGCGCATCATCTCGGACATCTTCGCCTACACGAGCGAAAATATGCCGAAGTTCAACAGCATATCCATCTCGGGCTACCACATGCAGGAGGCTGGTGCCACAGCCGATATTGAGATGGCCTACACGCTTTGTGACGGTTTAGAATATGTAAAGACGGGAATGGCAGCGGGATTGGACATCGATGCCTTTGCACCGCGCTTGAGCTTCTTTTGGGGCATAGGCATGAATCCATTCATGGAGATTGCTAAAATGCGTGCAGCTCGATTCCTGTGGGCAAAACACATGAAAGCTTTAGGGGCCAAGCATCCTAAATCTATGGCGCTGCGAACGCACAGTCAGACTTCTGGATGGTCGCTCACCGAGCAAGACCCATTCAACAATGTGACGCGCACGGCGATTGAAGCCATGGCGGCAACTATGGGTGGTACACAGAGCTTACACACCAACTCTTTGGACGAGGCAATCGCATTACCTACCGATTTCTCGGCGCGGATTGCTCGCAATACGCAGTTGCATCTTCAAAAAGAAACAGACATCACCTTTACGGCAGATCCGTGGGGTGGTTCTTACTATATCGAAAAACTTACAGCCGATCTGATCGCACGCGCTGAATCTTTGATGAGCGAGGTGGACGAGCTGGGCGGTATGACCAAGGCTATCGAAGCCGGAATTCCAAAAATGCGCATTGAAGAGGCTGCAGCGAAAAAGCAGGCGCGTATCGACGGAGCTACAGATATCATTGTAGGAGTCAACGCCTTCAAAACGACTGACCGTGCGAACATAGATATCCTAGAAGTCAAAGGGGATGAGGTTCGCGAGCAACAATTGGAAGGACTGAAAGTCTTAAAGGCCGAAAGAGACGAACAGGCCGTTACTGAAGCCCTCAAGGCCATAGAAGCCGCTGCAGAGGGAGTAGAAAATTTACTTGGCCTTGCGGTAGAGGCAGCGAAGGTCCGTGCGACCTTAGGAGAGATTTCATCGGCATTAGAAAATAAATGGGGCCGTTACAAGGCGACGACAAAGACCATTAGTGGCGTATATTCGAAGGAGATGGTACAAAACGAAGATTTTGAAAACGCGCGCGAAGCGTCGGATGCTTTTGCAAAGAAGGAGGGACGCAGGCCACGAATCATGGTTGCCAAAATGGGACAGGACGGTCATGACCGCGGTGCCAAAGTGGTGGCTACCTCATTTGCCGACTTAGGTTTTGACGTTGATATGGGACCGCTCTTTCAAACGCCGAAGGAGGCTGCGAGGCAGGCGGTGGAGAACGACGTGCATATTCTTGGTGTAAGCTCGCTGGCGGCGGGACATAAAACGCTCGTCCCAGCAGTGATGGAAGCGCTAAAGGAATTGGGTCGTGAAGACATCATGGTCATCGTTGGCGGAGTTATTCCTGCACAAGATTATGAGTTCTTGTACAACCAAGGCGTTGCAGGCATCTTTGGACCAGGCACACCCATAGCTAAAGCGGCCGGTGCTATCCTTCATCTTATGATGGAAGAATAAAAAAAGCCCCGCTAATTGCGAGGCTTTTTGGTTTAGGCGGGCCAGTTTAGGCATTGCTTTTATCTCGAGGCACGCTTTCTATCGTGCTCGTTCAATAAGATTTTTCTCAATCGAATGCTCTCAGGCGTTACCTCTACGTATTCGTCTGGACCAATGTATTCCATGGCTTCCTCCAAAGAGAATTTAATCGGCGTTGCTAGGGCGGTATTGTCGTCCTTACCGGCAGCACGCATGTTGTTGAGCTGCTTGCTCACACACGGATTCACGACAAGGTCGCCCGGCTTGTTTTGTTCACCAATGACTTGGCCACCGTAGATTTCATCACCCGGTTCGATAAAGAACTTACCGCGGTCTTGCAGCTTGTCCAACGAGTATGCCGAAGCTTTACCGGCTTCTTTTGCAATCAATACCCCTGAGATACGACGTTCCATATCTCCTTTGAACGGTTGGTATTCCTTGAGGCGGTGTGCCATAATGGCTTCCCCTGAGGTTGCAGTCAGTACATTATTTCTAAGGCCCATGATACCGCGTGAAGGGATCTCAAACTCAAGGCGAGTAAGGTCGCTCTTAGGCTCCATCACGAGAAGTTCACCTTTTCTTTTAGTCACCAATTCAATCACCTTACCTGCAGTTTCTTCAGGTACGTCTACGGTCAACTCTTCGATAGGCTCGTGCTTTACACCGTCAATTTCTTTGAAGATCACCTGCGGCATACCGAGCTGTAATTCATAGCCCTCGCGACGCATGGTTTCAATCAAAATCCCTAGGTGAAGGATACCACGACCGTGAACGATGAATTGGTCCGCTGACCCCGTCTCCTCAACACGCAACGCAAGATTTTTCTCAATCTCCTGCATCAAGCGCTCACGAATCTTCTGAGAAGTTACGTGCTTTCCTTCCTTACCAAAGAACGGCGAGTTGTTGATCGAGAACAACATGCTCATGGTTGGCTTGTCAATCTCCATGTGAGGAAGCGACTCCGGATTCTCAGCATCGGCGATGGTATCACCAATCTCAAACCCTTCAATACCATTAACCGCTACGATCTCACCAGCGCTGGCTTCTTTGATCTTTGTCTTTCCGAGTCCTTCAAAGGCCATCAACTCCTTAATGCGTGCTTTCTTAACACTGCCGTCGCGCAAGCAAAGGGCAACAGGCATATTTTCTTTCACTTGACCGCGAGTCACACGACCAATGGCGATACGACCAGTGAATGAGCTAAAGTCAAGAGAGGTGATCTGCATTTGAAGGCTACCTTCAGATACTTCAGGCGCTGGGATGGTTTCCACAATAGTATCTAAAAGGTAGGTGATGTCTTCGGTTGGGTTTTGCCAATCTGGACCCATCCACTTTTCCTTACCCGAACCGTAAACCGTCGTGAAGTCTAACTGCTCCTCAGTAGCATCAAGGTTAAAGAATAATTCGAATACCTGATCGTGTACCAAATCTGGTGTACAGTTTGGCTTATCTACTTTGTTAATGACTACGATAGGCACTTTGCCTAGCGCTAGTGCTTTCTGCAATACGAAACGCGTTTGGGGCATAGGACCCTCAAAGGCATCTACCAAAAGAATCACACCGTCCGCCATGTTCAAGACACGCTCAACTTCACCACCGAAGTCACTGTGACCCGGGGTATCGATGATGTTGATTTTGGTATCCTTCCAACGAATGCTCACATTCTTCGACAAAATGGTAATCCCGCGCTCGCGCTCAAGATCATTATTATCGAGCAGAAGGTCGTCTACTTGCTGGTTGTCACGGAACAGTTTCGCCGTGTGTAACATGTTATCTACCAGGGTAGTCTTACCGTGATCGACGTGTGCAATAATTGCAATATTTCTCAAATTCATGAGGGTTGTGATTTTCGCTGCAAAAGTAGGCTCTTTTATCCCCGTAGACTAACTTATTAAGGAGCAGTTTTATTAACCTAAACCCCTTCATTATGAAACGCACTCCTTTTCTGGGGCCAATTTTATGGCGCCCAACAATCGTCACAGCTATTTTTCTAGCTCAAAACCTATCGTTAAAAGCTGAAAAACAGCTATTTACATCTCAAAGTGTTGAAAGCTT
This sequence comes from Bacteroidota bacterium, assembly GCA_003385605.1. Taxonomy (GTDB): domain Bacteria; phylum Bacteroidota; class Bacteroidia; order Flavobacteriales; family Schleiferiaceae; genus UBA10364. The sequence continues at coordinate 63,408 of QQUU01000082.1, read as the reverse complement.
TACGTTATCCACAACTGTACAGCAGGAACTAGAAAGTATCGATACTTCTGATTTTAGTTGGGTCGAAAATGATCGATTCTACCCTTCTTCTCGGTCTGAAGACTCAATTTCCTTTGGGTTGGCGTTGCAAAATCTTCCCGCTTTATCTTCAGTTGCGTCGCTTTCAATACATGCCGATACCGTTCATTTCGAATGGAAAACCACGGGTAAATCTTCGGGTGTATACCAGGCCAGTCTTTTTATTGACAGTGCTTTTAAGAGTACCTATATGGCGTGTTGTGATCAGCCTTTTACAGGTACCTCATTAGCCCCGCAACTGACCTTGCTCAAAGCAGGTATGCCTTTGGTAGTAAACCACATGCCAAAAAGCTCACATTATCCCATCTACCTAGTGGGGGAAGGAACTTTGAAATCAACTGGGGCTCAAGGTTGGTTCTTCTTCCCGCCGAATCTCTATGCGAGTAATAAACCACTTACTTTGGTGGGAAGAGGTCCACACAAGGTTTACTGGCTCGGTGCAGACCATCCAGATATTTGTCCTGGCCAACAGTTATACTTTGAAGAGGAGTTGCTCGGCACTTCCACGGAGCCCCACATAGATACGCTCTCACTGGATGCCCATTTTGATATTTTAGGCCGACCCAACCATAGTATGGAAGCTATAGAACTGCGTAAAACAGGTCGAAAATGGCTCAAAGTAATTAAGGTCAAGTAATGGGTTTTTACTAAGTTGCACCCCTAACACTTTTGCTATGTATAGTACTCCTTGGATGAGTGACATTGTTGTTGGTACCATGCGTTGGGGCATCTGGGATGCGAATTTCAAGACATCGGATTATCAGCGAATGATTGAGAAAAGCTTAGAATTAGGCTTCACCACTTTCGACCATGCCGACATTTATGGAGACCATACTACGGAAGCTGAATTTGGCGAAGTATTAAAAAGCCATCCTGAACTTCGCGAGCAAATGGAAATCGTCACCAAATGCGGTATCCTTCGCGTATGTGATAATAAGCCACAACACTACATTAAGGCATACGACAGTTCTAAAGAGCACATATTGCAAAGTGCAGAGGACAGTCTGAGACAACTAGGCACAGATTATATTGATGTCTTGCTGCTTCATCGTCCAGATTTTCTGATGAATCCAGACGAGATTGGCGAGGCCTTTGAGCTCCTTTATCGCAGTGGAAAAGTGCGCAGCTTTGGTGTGAGTAATTTCACAAAAAGCCAGATTGAAATGCTCAGTGAAAGTGTCCCAGTTGGAACCCATCAACTCGAAATTTCTGTAAAAGCGCTTCAGGCCTTTTCCGACGGAACGCTCGACCAATGCACCAAAGACGGTATTGTTCCTATGGCGTGGTCGCCGCTCGGTGGCGGAGATTTGCCTACAGCTTTGGTTGAAGAGTTGAAGAAGTGGGCGGATGAATTTGGAACAACACCACAAGTCATAGCTTTGGCTTGGCTCATGCAGCATCCTGCTGGAATATTACCTGTCATAGGAACCACGAAAGAAGACCACCTCGTAAAAAGTAAAGAAGCCTTGAGCATCAAGCTAGACCGCCAGCAATGGTATAGCATTTACCAAGCTTCTACAGGAGTCAGAATACCATAAGTATGGAAACACAGGAAAATCTCGCGTTAAGTGCTGCGAATTATGAGAATCAAGTAGGACTGAAGTTTCAGCTCTACAATAGTCTCTTTCTTACTTTGCCCTTAGACGGTATACGTAATACGGGGATGTTCATTCCCATCCTCAACGAGTACTGCTTGAACCGATTAGCGGAAGGCCATAGCCCAAAGGACATCATAGAGCAGTTCTTTGACGAGTACAAAGAGGGTGAAGATTTGCAGAGCAGACACAACTTCTTGTTCAAAGTTTTGCAATATGTCGAACGTCAAGTAGTATTGGTAGATGCCCTCGAGGATGCTGCCTACGGGAAGCTCAATAACTTGAGTGGAAAAGGGTCCCTAAGTGAGTTGATGATGCGCACCGAACGCACTGGTAATCTCGACGAACTCAAGAATAGATTGCAAGAGTTTTCTATTCGTCCTGTTCTTACAGCACACCCTACGCAGTTTTACCCGGGTCGAGTTCTTGCCATCATTACCGACTTAACAGAGGCCATCCAGAAAAACGACTTGTCCTCCATTCGCATGTACCTCAAGCAGCTAGGTAAGACACCGTTTTTCCAAAAGAAAAAGCCAACTCCTTACGATGAGGCCATCAACCTCATTTGGTACTTACAAAATGTATTTTACAAGAGTGCCGGAGACATTACCGCTGAAATGCGTCGAAGCCTTCCAGATTGGGACGGCACACTGAATCTTATCAACCTTGGTTTTTGGCCAGGAGGTGACCGTGACGGAAACCCGTTCGTAAGTGTAGAAACCACTAAAAAGGTGGCAGACCGTCTTCGCGATGTACTGCTCCAATGTTACTATCAGGACCTACGCAGTCTCCGACGCAGAATTTCCTTTGATGGTGTCTATGAAGACCTCATGGCGATTGAAAAGCAAGTACTTCGTTGCATCCGTCATCAGGAGGATTGGGACTTTATTTCGTTCCGGGAAGCCCTGCGTGGAGTGCGTTCAGATTTGATCCAAAAACACGACAGCATCTTCGTAGAATTGGTCGAAGAATTACTCGACCGTGTGGCATTGTTCGGATCGCACTTTGCAAGCATCGATATTCGCCAAGACAGCCGAGAAATTAAGCGTGCTTTCGATGCGCTGCTCGATCAGTTAGGTCTTCAAGAGCCGGAAACCCCGGAAGAGCTCTTCAAGATGAATGCCACATGGGACGGAACACTCACCGGAGATGATCGCATTGATGATACATTGCAGAGCTTTAAGACTATTCGCGCCATTCAAGCGTCCAATGGTCCAAAAGGTGCCCACAGGTATATTATTTCAAACTGTAGAGGTGCTATGGATGTGGCACGCGTATTCGCCTTAGCCCGTTGGACGGCCTTTGGTACTGAGAAGGTAACCGTGGATGTAGTTCCTCTTTTTGAAACTATTGACGATTTGGTAGGTGCGGGAGCATCCATGAACACCTTGTATTCTGATGAAAACTACCGCGCCCATTTGCAGCGTAGAGGAAACAAGCAGACCATTATGCTCGGATTCTCCGACGGTACGAAAGACGGTGGTTATATGTCTGCCAACTGGAACATCTACCGAGCGAAGGAGAACCTCACCCGTGTATCTAAACAGAACGATATAGATGTGCTCTTCTTTGACGGCCGTGGGGGACCACCTGCACGTGGTGGGGGTAATACCCACAATTTCTATGCTTCGTTAGGTAAGAACATTGCTTCCTCTGAAATCCAGCTGACAGTTCAAGGGCAGACGATTTCAAGCAACTTTGGTACGCCAGAAAGTGCCCAGTTCAACATGGAGCAGTTGATTACCGCCGGTTTAGAAAACCTCTTGTTGGAAGACGATACCAAACTGTTGCAACCGGCTGAACGTCAACTTTTAGAACAGTTGAGTGATATCAGTTTGAAGAGTTATACTGCGCTGAAAGAAAATCCACTGTTTACGGAATTCCTCGAGGAAATGAGCCCATTGAAGTTTTACGGAATGGCCAATATTGGTTCCCGTCCTTCAAAGCGTGGTAAAGCCAAGAAATTGGAATTAGATGACCTTCGCGCCATTCCATTTGTAGGTGCTTGGTCGCAACTAAAGATGAATATTCCTGGATTCTACGGCTTGGGTCAAGCCATTGAGCAATTGGCATCTGAAGGCAAGTTGCACGAGGTTGAGGCGCTGTACAAGAAGTCGAAGTTCTTTAGAACACTCGTTGAGAATTCTATGCAAAGTATGTGTAAGACGTTCTTCCCGCTAACCTCCTACATGGCAGATGATCCGAAGTTTGGTAGCTTTTGGTCTTCCATGAACGAGGAATTCGAGCGCACGCAGCAGTGGGTGCTGAAGATCAGTGGCCAGCCAGAGTTGTTGTCGAATAACCCTGGTATTAAAGCTTCTATCGCCTTGCGAGAGAACATCGTACTATCACTGCTAGTAATTCAGCAATATGCGCTTATCACGCTTCGAGACTGTGATTGTACTGATCAGGAAAAAGCTATACTTGAAAAGCTTGTAGTACGATCGTTGTATGGAAACATCAATGCCTCGCGTAACAGTGCGTAAACGCAAATTTCACATTATGAGAAAAGGCGCCCCAGCGGGGCGCCTTTTTTGTTATTCAGTTCGTAGGTCATAACGCCATCCTGCATAAAGCTGGCGTCCCATGATAGGCCCCCAAACGATGGAAGCGTCGAATCTGTCCTCAAAGGGTAAGTCTCCGCCCAGCACTGGGTCTAATTGGCGAACATTTAGGGCATTTTGAAGTCCGACATATACTTGGCCAAACTTGCGGCCCTCTTTGCTTATTTGGAAACCAAGCATAGTGAATGAAGGACTCCTCTTGGCATAGCCGACGTCCGGCAGGCGCTGTGAGCTGTTGTAGGTAGCGTTGATTTCAAGTCCTACACCATTACGACTAGAATAGCTGGTTCCGAGATAAATCAAATGCGGAACATTTAAAATCACATCTTCTAGTCCATTACCAATAGTTACCCCACTTAAATCTCGTTGCTTAGCTTCTTGGTAACGATAAGCCGCTTTAACCATCGTTCTATGGATAAGCTCATACTGTGCGCCGATTTGATAAGACAATGCATAGGGTCTATTTACGGTATTTTGAACGAGAGAAACTATAGCAGAATCTGCGCTATAGTCAAAGTCAAAGATGACTTTAGAATCAAACGTATTTAGATACACATCGGCATACCACTGAAGTTCCTTGTAAAATACATCCTGAGTCCAAGTGACTCCTGCACCCAATGTGGTGCTTTTTTCGATGGGCATGTCAAGGCCTTCGGGGGTTTCTAGGTTCGTAAAGTTGAATCCGCGATTGTTTGCCATATATCCCATGTATTCTGCGCCAAGTGTGGCAACACGGTAGGATCTACTTGCTTGCGTTCGCAGCGCCCAAGGTCCAATATTGTATTTAACATGGAGGCGAGGAACGTAGAAAAATTTGGAGTCATTACCGGTATATAAACCGTCCACACGTTGACCTAAAATCATACTCAACCCTTGGCCGTCGGGCGAGGTCACAAAACTATACTCGCCATAGGCACCTGCGACCATTGCGCTGTAGCTACCGTCTCTATTCCAGAGTTGTTGTTCAATCGCAAAGGCGTTCAAATCTAGTCCGCCTTTGAAGGTGTGCCTCGTGTCCCACAAATTGTCTTGAAAAATCAGGTTTCCATACAGGCGTTGCTCTTTTCCGGTAAACGGCAGGTTACCAAAATAACTGTCAAGATCTTGGTAGGTGGCCGAGAATTGTGTCCCAATACTGCGATTGATACCTCCGTCGAGAAAATAACCGCGTTTGGCCCACAGCTCATAGCGTTCGGTTTGTAATTCGTGCGACCAAATTGGAACGAGCGTTGGGTACCCATAGAGGGTACTGCCTCCTATGTTTTTAATAGCACTTGCTTTTACTCCAAATTGGGCTTCACTGTTTTTGCCGTTGTGCTTCCAGGCATTCTGAACAAATACGTGTTGCGATAATGGTGCATCTAAATAGCCGTCATTGTTGTTGTCCCAGCGAAAGAGTTGTTGGCGGCCATGAACCATTACGTTTGATGACCACTTTGGACTCTGATGCCAAGTATAAATCGCGTTTTGTTCAAACCTACCCGGTCCAGCGAAGAGATTGAAATGTGCCTTTTGCTTCGTGAAGCTGGGTCTCAATTCATAGTTGATCTGGCCACTCATTGCTCCCGCACCATTGACCACACTACCCGGTCCTTTGGTCAACTGAATACTCTGTATCCAGGCACCAGGAATGAGTGCCAATCCTAAAACTGAGGAAAGTCCACCCATAGTCTGAAGATTCCCCCGAGTGTAAAGCGCGTAGGGGCCTTCTAGTCCTAATAGTTTGATTTGACGCGTACCCGTAACTGCATCGGTAAACGATGCAGAGATAGAAGCGTTGGTCTCAAAACTCTCGCTGAGGTCACAGCATGCTGCTTTGCGCAACTCTACTTCTGAAATTAACTCTTGGCTCAGAATAGATTTACTGGAAATGCTCACACCAGGGTCACGCTCGATAGATACTTCATCAAGCGTTTCGAACAATTGAATACTCGATGTATCCACTTGTCCCCACAAGAAGAAAGGGAATAGCCCGAGGAGGGCTACCCGAAGAAATAAAGATTTCATCGTTCCTTATTTTTTCTCCTCTGTGCAATGTGCGTCACCTAGCCCGTGATTGGCTCTCAGACCTTCATCACGATAGCGGCAGCAACCGTGAATGTTCGCATATTGCTCATCAGTAGCTATAGCGCCTTTGACATCGTGACCTGCCTCATTAATTGAAGCAATGATTTCTTCTTTGCTGACTTTATCATTACGAAATACAAGGTCAAGCTGGTGGGTTTCTTTATCCCAGTTGACTTTTTTGACACCAGGTAAGTAGGCCGCATTCTCAATGCGCTGCTTACACATGCCACACAGGCCGTCTACTTCAAGTGAAGTTTCCGTGATTTTAGATTGTGCAGTTGAGTTAAGGGTCATTGCTACCACTGCAAGTAGCGAAAAAATATACTTTTTCATTGTTTAAATACTATCGTTGATACTTGTTTTCGGGCGGTAAACAAGGTCTACGAATAAACAATGATTTGTTGAAGTCGTAAATAGAGTGGAGGCCCGTTTGTTAAAATTGGGCCTCGTGTAGAATGAACCGCCGAATGGTGGTTCGAATACAACACCACAGACTTATGAGCGGTTGATGTTGTGAATATCGTAGTAAGCTCTTCCTGCGAAACAGTGGTATCGTCCAAATCTACATGAGAGGTAATGCAACAATCCTCTTCCTCAGCAGAAGTCGGTGCTTTTGGTGCAGGCGCTTCGCAATGTGTAGCTGTAGCATGGCAGCACGATGGGGTGCTGTGATGGTCTTCATGTGCAATGCTCAAATGCATGTTCTGTTCGTGCCCGCAGAAGTGCAATAGGGCAGGTGTCCCAGTACTCACTAGGGCATAAAACAATGTAAATATGAGAGTTACAATGCGACGCATGTGACAAAATTAACCAATATCTTTGAGATACAATATTCGTACCATGAAGAAAGTGATGATGTTGGGCTCAGGGGAGCTCGGAAAAGAAGTTGTAATTGCGTTGCAGAGACTCGGATGTACGGTCATTGCTTGTGATGCCTATGAAGGAGCGCCAGCGATGCAAGTTGCCGATGGGTTTGAGGTTTTTTCAATGCTCGATGGCGATGCCTTAGAAAGAGCTGTCCGAAAGCATTCTCCCGACATCATTGTTCCTGAGGTGGAGAGTATTCGTACGGACAAGTTGTACGAATTTGAAGGGGAGGGCATCCAGGTAACACCCTCGGCCAAGGCAGCGAACTTCACAATGAACAGAAAGTTAATTCGCGATTTAGCGGCTAAGGACTTGGGTCTTCGCACAGCACCGTACGCCTATGCTACAAACATTGAAGAATTTGAATCGGCTGTTGAAGAAATAGGCTTGCCTTGTGTTGTGAAGCCTTTGATGTCGAGTTCCGGTAAAGGGCAAAGCGTGGTGAAGGATGCCAGCGAGCTTGAGGCTGCATTTAACTACGCAATGGAAGGAAGTCGTGGAGACCTGAAAGAGATCATCGTAGAGGGTTTTATTGATTTCCACACCGAGATTACACTACTAACGGTAACGCAGAAAGAAGGAGAGACTTTGTTCTGTGCGCCGATTGGCCACCGACAAGAACGTGGCGATTATCAAGAAAGCTGGCAACCTTGTGCTATGGATGATGCACAGCTTGAGGAAGCTCAGGATATGGCGAGAAAGGTCACACAGGCCCTCGGTGGAGCAGGTATTTGGGGTATTGAATTTTTCTTAGGAGAAGATGCAGTGTATTTCTCTGAATTAAGCCCACGCCCACACGATACAGGAATGGTGACGCTCGCTGGTACGCAGAATTTCAATGAATTTGAATTGCACGCCCGTGCACTTTTGGGCTTGAAGATTCCAACTATAGAACTCAGATTCCCAGGTGTAAGTGCAGTGGTGCTCGCAGAAGAAGAGGGTGTTCCTGTGTATTCTGGAATGGAATTAGCCGCAGCACAGCCCCAGTCAGATTTTAAGATTTTCGGAAAGCCTACTACTAGACCGTACCGCAGAATGGCCGTTGCCTTAGCCTACGACAGAACTGGAAATGAAACAATGGATGCAATGCGCGAGCGCGCAGCAAACATTGCCGCAATGATTAAAGTGCATTAACCTTTTCGCGGATACTTTCAATAAACTCGTGTGCAGTGGCTTGTTCTAAAGCATCGATCGTTTGACCCTCTAGTTTATGATAACGGAGTCCTCTGCGGAATGCCTCGACGATGGACGGGTTCGAACTCTTCATGTAGTTAATGGAGCCGTAAGAGAACATCACTTCACTGTGGTTGGGGCCAATTTCTAGTAATGCCCCATCGCTAAGCGTGAGGTAGTTACATAGCACCATTTGGTAGGCCTTGCCTTCTTTGGTTTGTTCGCTCAAGATGTTTTTGAGTAGCTTGTCGAGTACCGCGTGCAACTCTTCTTTGAGTTGATTTTTTACGCGGTCTGACATTCTTGAATTGTTACTGACGTAACGAATTTGACCAATAAGATTGTCGAATGCACCTGCCACCCAGAACTCTGTACTTTTAATGCCTTCACTGAGTTTTGTGAGTTCCTGTCCTTTGTGAATCAAGGCTTGAGGAATGGCAAGCGGATCAAACCGTTCATGACGACGCATGTTTTCCATCACCCACAGGTAATAGCGAAAAGCGCTCAGCCCAGGCTGGTCCATATAACGGTACAAGGGCACTTCCTTGGCCGTGAAGTACAACTGAGCATTCGGCTGTGTCAGGGCCAATTCTAAATTCTTCCGCGTATTTTCCAAATAGAAATCGATGTCCCCGTAATCCTTGATTGGAGGAAGGGTTGTACAAACGACTACCTGGCTGTTCTCTTCAGGCCTTGAGCGCAGTGCATCAATACTTATGGAAAAATGATTGGCCAATTTCACCATTTCATCCGCCGTTAGTGGCGTAGCACCAGTGCGTTTGCGGTAAAGAGAAGCGCGCGAGCAACCCAACACCGCCATAAGGTCAGCGGTAATCTTTGACTTGCCTTTGGTTGAGCTGAAAATCTGCTCAAACAATTGTTGTTGAAAGGCGTTGGGTTGAAACATGGTTGTGTAGAATGTTACCATAAATGTATCTATTTTTGGCGCAATGAGTCAAACCCCTCCGAAATCTTCCAAATTTTCCCAGATGCCAGGGAAAGTACTCAGTCATCCAAAGACCGGTGAGGAGCTCTTGTTTTCTGCGCCAAGTTTTCGAAAGGGCAATTCGAGTTTTCTAAAGAGTCGCGGTTTACAACTGTTAAATGCATTAGCGGCTTTAAAAGTCCAGGTTGTGGGGAGTTTTTGGTTGCCAGGAATGCATCTATTCACTCCTGAGCAACTCGCGGATATGCGCAATATCCCGGGAGTACCTAACCATTCTTTATTTGTAGGCACGTCCGATGCGCCTGTCGCAGCTAAGAATTGGTACAGCTTTCAGGGTGATCCATTAATGGTTGTGGAGAACAGATGGGACAGTGTTGAGGAGTATGTGGCCAGCTTTAAAAAGAAATACCGCGCACGTTACCGTAAAGCAATGGAATTGAACGAGAGTTTGGAGACTTTTTACGTCAGCTCAGAACGGGATTTTCAGGAATGCTGTGCAATGTTTCAGGCAACTTTAGCCCCGAAGGTGGCTGCATTGCCAGATAATCTGTCTGTTCTGCTAGAAGGTTTTGGTCATTGGTTTGGCGATTCTTATCAAGTGCTTGCTGCACAAAAAAACGGTCAGATTGTTGGCTTTATAGGCTACCTAAAAGACGGTAAAGTTCTCCGTGCAATGCATTATGGTGCTTTGGATGAAGCGCCAGATGGACTGTATAGCTTGCTGATGTTTGAGGTTATTCATCGTGGTATAGAGGGTGGGTTCGCAGAGATCAATTTAGGACGCACAGCCACGGAAATAAAGAGTACCTACGGTGCTGAGGCCCGAGAAAACTATTTTTCCTTCTACACGAACAAACCTGTTCTTAAAATGATCCTCAAAGTGGCGCACAAGCGTTATCGTCCAAAAAGCTATACATTGAGAAGCCCGTTCAAGGCAACTTAAGAGCGGTCATTTTTCACGATAACTAGAAATGTTTCAATCCTTCAGCAATTCATTTGGTAGTATTACTGTCGCCTCGATGGGTGCATCTCTCGTACAAGCAGAGCTGAACGGTAAGGAATTGCTCCACGATTTTGGCGATCAGTGGCATCAGTGGGCTGCTGGAGCGGTGATGTTCCCATTCCCAGTGCGTATGGCATCAGGGACGGTGATGGCATTCGAAGGAGCAGAATATTATTGGCCCATCAACGATGAGAAACACCGTGCGGCGCTACATGGCTTTACGCCTTGGGAAGAATTTGAATTGGCCCAACTGCCAAACGGTTTACAAGCTAGCTGGAACTATGATGGTTCAAAGGACTATTACCCGTTTCCGTGCCGTTTAACCATTTGCTATACCATTGATGAGAATGGTCTTACCCTTAGCGGACGTATAGATAATCTTGGCAAAGCAAATTTGCCTTTTCATATGGGGTGGCATCCCTATTTCAAGACCAGTGTCCCAGCGCTAAATCCGGTACCGGGTCATCGATTGAAGAAGAATGAAGTAAGCCATCCCGGCGAAAAGATTCCTTTTGAAGGCTTTGATTGGACCGAAGAAGTGGACGGTGCCTTTCTCATGGATTCTATCGAGCTTGGGGATGTTAGTATCCAACCGCTATCTGCCATTACTCAGGTCTTTCGACCTGTAGATGCCCCATTTGTGGCTATTGAGCCTATCACGGGCCTAGGTCATCCTGATTTCCCTTGGCGGACTGTGTCACCAGGAGAAGCTGATGAGGTGGTAACAACTATTCGCGTAGGGAAGTAAGGGTACCTTCTTTAAGTCCTTCGAATTCCAATTTGTTAAAGGGTTTCTTTGGGAAGAAAGTAGCTGTCATGGCCGTCAGCCCATCGTCGGCCAAAAGTTCAAGGCTCATAATATCTATATACATCTCGTATTCAGCGGCGGTGGTTTTCCTAGGGCCGCTCATGATATTCTTGAAAGAAGGTTCGAAATCCACCAATCCGCATTTAGAACGGTCGATGTAAATGGAATCTACACTGGTCCAAATGTCTAAGGTGTCTCCTTCAGCAGAAGTCAATCGCAGCGACCATTGCGGCTCTGCAGAGAAATTAATTCCAAAAGTGTTGGCACCACGAAGCCCCATCTTTGGTTCGAGATTCGCTTGGAAACCATTGCCACCATCTAAGCGGAACTGTTGTTTGATGTGGAATTGGCCATCAAGCTCTACTAGAGATAATTCCCTTGGAAGAGTCATGCTACTGCGCCATTTGTAGGTTGGTACTACTTGGGCATACTCCCAATTGCTCATCCAACCCATGAAGAGTTTTTTGCCGCGATCAGTTGGAGCATTCCACCAGTTCACCCCGGCGTAGTTATCGCGTCCCCAATCCATATAGCGCTCATCTTCATGCTCGGCGATAAATTCAGTCCCATCCCAGTGTCCTACAAAATATTGCGTTCCAGAACCCCCGTTTGGTGCGCCGCTTCCAATGCTGACCAGGAGGATGTCTTTGCGGACGCCTTCTTCCGTAGTGAGTGAAAAGAGCTCGGGGCATTCCCAGACGCCACCGTGGTTGCCGTGTTCGCCTAAAAATTGGCTTAAAGGTTTCCAATCCAATAAATTCTCACTGCCGTAAAATGCAATTTCTTGACCCACTGTAAGGGCACATATCCACTGCGTTCCGTCCCACATCATCTTAGGGTCACGGAAGTCTTTTAATTCCGGGTTAGGGAGGACAGGGTTGCCTTCGTAAAATTCATAGGTCATCCCACCGTCAAGGCTGTAGCTAATGCCTTGGGTCTGTATGTCGTCAGGACGCTTGTGGAACGTGTACATGGCGATGATGGGAGGGGTGCTGTCCACGGCCAAACCACTCACGTTAAAGGTATCAATCACTGCCGACCCGCTAAAAATGTAGCCCAGGGCCGTATCCGGATAAATAGCAATGGGGTGCTCGGTCCAATGCACCAAATCTTTCGTACTCGCGTGTCCCCAATGCATCGGCCCCCACTGATTTCCCTCAGGGTAGTATTGAAAATACAAATGGTAGGTCCCGTCTTTGTAAAACATCCCATTCGGATCATTCATCCAATGCGCCTCAGGCGAAAAGTGATATAGCGGGCGATATACCTCAGAGGTATCTGCACTTGAAGTTTGATTTGGGTCCAATTCCGTTGGCGCGCATGCCGCGCAATACAGCAGGGTGGCTAGAATGAAATATCTCATGTTGCGTCGATAAAGGCTTTTAATTCGGTTTTGCTAATAATCGGGTTAGCCCCTTCTTTGCTGGCGACCATAGCACCAAGGGCAGCGGCGTAATCTAGCGTTTGTTGCGGCTCCAATAGGTGGGAAATACCAAACAGTATGGCGGCTAGAAAGCTGTCTCCAGCACCCACAGTGTCTTTTACCGTTACTGGAAAGACTTTGCTTTGAAGTGCACCAAGACTATTCACCCAAAGCGCGCCTTGGCCACCTCTTGTTACGATGAGTTCTTGGGTGCCGAATGTCTCGTGCATCGCTTCGAAACCCAGCTCTGGATTAGCGTCTAATTCTAGCCACTGGGCAAGCAATTCATATTCTTCTTCGTTGACCTTGACGATTTCGGTGCCCTCGAGTAATTGTAGGATACGTTCTGAATCGATAAATGGAGCTCTGAGATTGAGGTCAAACACACGCGTACTTGCTTGAGCTCTGAGTGCTTTCAATGCTTCGTAGCTGTGCTTATTTCTAGTTGCCAACGACCCGTGCAAGAGTAGGTCGCCCGGCTCCCAAGAGATTTCGGGTGCGCTAATAAAATCCCAAGCGCTAGGCTCGTCTATCGTGTAGTGTACCTCTGAAGGATTGGAGGTGTCCACGGTGACCGTTCCAGTAGGCTGCTCACTTGTGGTGATGTATGCTGTATTGACGTTCCGCTCTTGTAGAATATCCAGCAGCGTCCCACCGCGCTCATCGTTGCCAATGGTGGAAATGACGGCACTTTCTAGGCCCAAATTCTGTGCGTGGATAGCGACGTTCATAGGTGCTCCACCCGGCTTCGCGCCGCTGGGGAAGAGGTCCCACAGTACTTCGCCAAAGCAATAGAGTTTAGGCATCTTTCGAGGTTAATTGGTCTTGCAATTCCTCCAAACTAACACCCTTGGTTTCCGGCATCATGAAGTGCGTGAATAAGAGCTGCAGTACCATAAAGGCTGCGAAGAAGGCGAACACCGTCCATCCTGGGAACGCTTCGATTACTACCTCACCGAGCATGGTGATCAGTGCAGCAAACACCCAGTGCGTTCCTGTACCCCAAGCTTGACCGGCCGCGCGCACGCTGTTCGGAAAGATTTCGGAAATGAATACCCAAATCACGGCACCTTGACCTACTGCATGGGAAGCGATGAACGTGAGAATGAAAAATAGGTTGAACCCTGCTGAAGCCTCAGTTTTGAATCCATAGGCCACCATCGCTAGGGAGATGATATAGCCTACTGAGCCGATGTACATGAGCGATTTACGCCCCATTCGATCGATGAGATAAAGGCCTACGAAGGTGAAGATGAGGTTGGTTCCGCCGATAGCGATGGAGGAGAGGAGGGAGTCTGACGAGGCAAATCCTGCATTTTCCAAAATCACCGGTGCGTAATACAAGATGAAGTTGATCCCGCTCAACTGGTTGAAGAAGGCTAGTAAGAAGGCCAAAAGGAGGCTCTTGTTGTATTTGCCGCTGAAGACATTACCGCTTGCTTCCTCTTCGCTTTGGTGGGCTTTAATAGTGGCCAATTCTGCTTTAGCCGACCCCTCGTCGCCATGCAGCAATTGAAGCGTTTGGAGCGCTCCTGAAGCGTCACCGCGTTCAACCATGAGCCAGCGTGGAGAATTTGGCACCCCAAGAATAAGCAAGCAATACAGTGCGGCTGGAAGTGCTTCTACACCTAACATCCAGCGCCAGTCATTGCTTCCGCCAAACCCGTCAAGGAGGTAATTTGAAATGAATGCGATGAGGATACCAAAGACAATATTGAACTGGTACAGCGCTACTAGTCGACCGCGTGATTTAGCTGTGCTAATTTCACTGATGTAGGTAGGGGCAGCTACCGTAGAGGCACCAACGCCGACGCCACCAAGGAATCGGAAAAAGGAGAACATGTAGGGATCAGTAGCTAAGCCTGATCCTAGCGCACTCACTAGGTAAAGCACACCTACCCAAATGAGCGTGTTTTTACGTCCTATTCGTTTAGTGGGAATACCACCAGCCAAAGAGCCCAGCACGGTACCCCAAAGCGCCATCGACATGATGAACACGCCGTGGAACCATGCAGAGGTTTGCCAAAGTTCTTTGATGGGTGCATTTGCACCAGAGATTACTACCGTATCAAAGCCAAATAAAAATCCAGCCAAGGCCACCGTTAGAGACCAGTTCCAAAGTTTGTTCATGAGTGTTAGCGATTTTGCTCTCGGAAGATAATCAATCGCTGTTCATGCACAATACCTAGAAACTCCTAGAAGGTAGCAGATAGTTCTTGCCACAGCGCTTTTTGAACGCCGAGTTCGCGTGTAATATTAGCTGTTTGGATCAATGCCTTAGCGTAATAGCTCGTACGCAGGTTGACCTTGATCAGCTCACTATCGCCCAGTTCTAGCTTGCGCTTTTCTGCTTCAAGAAGCAATCGAAGGCTTTCTTGATTTTTTAGACTAGCATTCAGGGCAACTTCTAACTGAACGATACCCTCAGCGGCAGCACTCAATGCGTTGTTCCACGAGTTCTCAGTTTCGCTACGCTCCAGTTGGAAATTCTGCAACTGTAGATTTTGACTGCGCGAGTAACCGCGACCAGTACGCAAAAACAAAGGCATATCTAGCTTTGCTTTAACCACACGGTTATTCGGGTCGTAATCTGCTGATGTTGGCAATTCTGAGAAGTTACCAGGCATCAAAACAGCACCCCCAACAGCGACCTTTGGCTTAAGGTATTCTCTAGCCAGTTGGCGCTTCAATCTAAATTGCTCCTCCTTATTGTCGTTGTATACATACAATGGGTGCGCAGGGTCCAATTCCAAGGAAACGAGTAACTCCTGCATCACTGCCGTTGGTCTGCTTTCAGGCTTTAATAGCACAGGTTGGCCATCAGACGACCATAGCCAGTTGCTCGCACCGTACATGGCTGATATAGCCTTATTACGAGCCTTGAAGTAGTCCGTTTGCCAAGTAGTCAGCAGGGCGCGCGCATCTAAGGTGTCAATTGCTGCTGCATCTCCTGCGTTGAATGCATTCATCGTAAAATCGTACACCTCACGTGCTGCTTCTACTGCACTTTCGTAGGCAACGAGACTAGCATAGGCCTCGTACCACTTCCAATAGTCGCTCAATGCTTTAGCAAGCAGTTTATTGCGATACAGTTGTGCCTCAGCTTCCGTCAAATCAACTGCTGCCTTGGCGAGTCGCAGAGAAGTTCTGCGCTCATCGGTCATCAATCCGTTACCTAGGTTGATCATACCGCCCACAGCAAAAAGGCCTTCCTCAGGTAACTTGTTCTGTGGATTGGTGTAAATCCCTGTACTTGAATTCCAATCCACCTGAAGGTCAATAGGAGAGGCCGTAGGAAGTGCCAACTGCACGGCTGGAAGCTCGTAGTACAGTTCACCGTCGTACTCCTTACTTGAGTAGTTGCCTACCAAGGTGGGGTCGAAGGCACCTCGCGCCTTTAGCAGTTCTGCTTTGGCGATAGGAAGCCTGTTGCGCACGGATTGTAACACTGGGTGGTTTTGATCCACCCACTGAACAAACTGCACTGCACTAAGCTCTTGAGTACTAGGCGTCGCCTCCGGAGCTTGTCCGAAGGCAACTACAGAAAGCAATAAAAAGAAGAAGGTGTTAATCCTCATTATTTCACTTTTACTTTAGGTTTTTCTGGCGATTCTTCCGCTCTTATAGGCTCATAATAGTCCGGTGGGAAAGAGTTGAATTGACGCCAGATTTCGTACCAAACAGGCACGTTGTTCAATAGTGCAATTCCACGCGCTCCGGTACCTGCTCTCAAGTTCTGCGGCCATTGCTCACCTGGTGCTACAAGAATTCTGTATTTACCATTCTCGTTGGTCACCTGATCGACAGCAACAACCTCACCGTCGAAGGTTCCGTAGCTCGTATTTGGCCATCCTCTAAAAACGATGGCAGGCCAACCGTCAAATTGGAACATTACCTTACTTCCTTCGTGAATCAAAGGCATGTCAATAGGGCTGATGTACAACTCAACCGCCAGCTCGTACGAGGTAGGCACAATGGTAGCCAATGCTGTTCCTTCCTTCACTGATTCACCTAATCCTTGCGTCTTGACCTTGGCAAGCTTACCGCTCTGTGGTGCGATAATGTAGTAGTAACCAGCGCGCACCTGCAATGAAGCAAGTTTGTTCTTGTTCTTCGCAAGATCTGCTTGTGCTGCAGCAGCATTGCTCTTAGCCGTTGCAAGATCACTTTGCGCTTTACTAATCTTCTCTAAGTATGCGTTGGCGTTGTTTGCCAACTCAAGGGTAACGTCCAAAAGCTTGTTTTGGCTCGCTTCCCACTTACCAAGAGCCTGCTCAGTTGTAGCTTGCTGTTGTGCGAGCTTCACCCTGTATTGCTCTACATCCGTACGAGATTTTAAGCCTTGCTCTAACAATTGATTGTAACGCTTTGCTTGGGTTTGTGCAACGTCCAAATTCACCTTTTGTGAATAGTAGTTGGTACTATCGGCTGCGGCAGCAGCGCGTGCTGCATTTTTCTGGTAAGTCAAGCTCTGCGCATTTACACCTTGGTTGGTACGTAAGGTGGCAATGAGCTCCTCGAGTGCATCAACTTTCGCGTTGTAGCCAGCTAGTGCATCAACTTTAGCGTCTACCTGCTCTTGGGTACGCTGGATGACCTCAGGGTCGAGGTATTCGCTTTTAATTTCCTGCAAACGAGCAATCGTATCCCCTGCGGTTACGATATCACCTTCCTGCTTGTACCACTCTGCAACCTGACCTGCAATCTGTGCTTGGATCTCACTAGGGCGCTGCTCAGGACGTAGCATGGTTACCTGGCCCTTGCCCTGGATGTTCTGTGTCCAAGGAAGGAACAAAGCCAACAAACTCACTACCGCTATGATGGTAAAGCGACGCTTAATTTTTGGCCCAATGAATGGGTTACCCAATTGATTAAAACTCTTGTAACGAGTTGGATCAATTCTGTCTGAAATAATTTGTCTTGATAATTTCAGCATGGTATTAAAGTTTAATCGTTTGTGTACTGTGTGAGCATACTACATCTAAGTTCGACGCAGCTACTAATGTCCACGGTTGTTTCTCATCCCAGATGAAGTCAATAATGGCTTTTCGCTCCTTAGGGTCGAAAAGGTGGAAGACATCATCTACCAATAGCAATCTCGGTCGTGTGATAATCGCTCTTGCCAGTAGGATTCTTTCAATGAGGGAACTCGATAACGGGATAGCCGTTGGCCCCACAGGGGTCTCATAGCCCATAGGAAGACTCATGATAAAGTTCTTGAGTCCAAGACCGTTTACCGCCCACTCGACATCACTAAGCTCAATTTCTGGGCGTCCTAATGTGATGTTTTCCAGCAGGGTGCCTTCGAATAGGTTCTCGCTCAAAAAGCAATCGCCAATGTTGTAACGAAGGTCAGCTGTATTCAAGTTACCCGCAGTTTGACCGTTATAGCTCACGGTACCACTGGTCGCCTCGTATTGTGCAGAAAGGAGTCGAAGCAACGTGGACTTTCCTGAGCCGTTAGGTCCAGTAATTACCACACGAGCACCACTTTCAATAGAGACGTTGAGGTCTTTCAAAATGTCCAGTTTGCCGTCTTGAGACGTGTAGGTAACCCCTTTAAGGTCAATCGATGCACCCATACCGGTATCGATATCGTTAAACATGATTACACCCTGATCTTCCTCAAGAGGAATGTCCGTTACACGACTGATCTTTTCCACCGCTGTGAGTACGTCGTAAATAGGCTCCATGGTCAAGATTAGCTTTTCCGCAGAGTTGACAATCAAAATGATGACGATCTCAGAGGCTACGAATTGGCCAATATTAATCTCATTCTCGATGACCAACAATCCACCGATGACCAAAAGTCCTAGTGTCACTAAAGCCTTGAAGCCTACGATGTTTGAGAACTGGAAAATCAAGGTCTTCCAGTGCTTTTTTCTGTGCTTCAAGTACGACTGCACTAATCCGTCGGTCTTCTCTAGAGGTAATTCAGTGTGTCCTGCACGCTTAAAGGTGTCCATGGTTCTGGCGATCTCCTGCAGCCAGTGCGCAACGCGGTACTTGTAGGTACTCTCTTGCAAACTACTTTCTAAACCTCTAGGCCCAGTGTAGTACAAGATAGCGGTCAACAATAGGATGAGCGCCACACCGAAAGTGATGAAGAACGGGTGGTATGTACTCAATAGAACAAGCCCGATGATGATCTGAATCGCTGAAGAGCTGAAGTCCATGAGGAGCTTTGGCAGTCCCTTCTGGATATTCAGAGTATCAAAGAATTTATTGATCATCTCTGGTGGATAGAAACCACGGATGCTCGAGCTCTGAAACCTAGGTATACGGTAGGTGAACTCGAATGCTGCGCGAGTAAAAATGCGCTGCTGTATGATTTCTGTTATGCTCAACTGCATGACCTGCAGGATACCACCAACGATTACACCAATGGTAACAATGGCACTTAAGATGATCCAGTTAATACTGACTGTACCTGCTTGGATAAGACCGATAATGGCTTGAATACCAAGCGGTAGCGTCAGTGAGACCAACGAATAGAAGATGGAATAAGCATACAAATAGAGAATGTCTCTCTTGTCCACAGAGAGCATCGCTAAGAGCTTTTGAAATGGATGTTTATTCATCGTTACTTATGGTTTTTAATGTCAATTCAGTTAAAAAATCTATAATGTCCTCACAACCGGCCTTGGCATCCGACAAACGCGGTAAATGTTCAACAAAGAACTGCTGGCTTTGTGCAGCAGAAATAATCGTTGAGAACAGGCTGTGCGGAAATTTATACTCAGGGTTTATTTGCAATGCTATCATGGTTAAGATATCGCAAATGCGGTTGTACCCGTGGAAGTAACCTTCTTTGTTCTCCACATCTACTTCTTTCGTTAAATAGATTTTTGGATACTCTGCAACAACGATACGCTGAAGGGTTCCTTCGTTGATGTGCGGGATACGCGCATCTTGATCCATTGGAGCGACAAGTAGTTGAACAGCGCGTTTGAGTTTGTTCTCAGGGCTGTTGAGTATGATAAACTCTTGGGCCAATTTTACTTCAAGCCATCCCCAGTACCAGTTGATCAGGTACGCCAATAGTTGATGCTTATTCTGAAAATACCTGTAAACACTGGCCTCCGTGCTTTCGATAGCGGTAGCAATCTTCTTGAACGTCAACTGCTCATAACCCATCTGCTCCATGAGCTCTATACTCTTGGAGAGAATGCGCTTGCCCAAATCCGTTTCTTCCGGATTCTTCTGGTACAGCTTGTGACTAACAGTGATGTTCAGTACGTTCATAATATTTAAACTACAGCTAAATAGTTGTTTAGCAATGCGAATATAATAGTATTACTATCATTAGCAAAAACAAATTGTCAAATCTCTAACATAAGAGAGACTTATGATAAGAGTTTTACTAGTGCTTTTTTTAGTTTGGATTCATCCAATTCTTTAATGGGAAAGCCTAGTGGGCCAATACCTGCTTCATGCACCAGACGGTTCCAAAGGAATTGGTCGGCAATGTGTGGAATGATTAATTGCCTCTTGTTAAATCGCAACGCGCTGTGAGTAGTTCCAGAACCGCCATGGTGCACGACAGCCCTTACTTCCTTAAATAGCCAATCGAAGGGCACATTATCGACTACAAAGGCCCATGAGGGCAGCTGCTCTTCAATTTCAATACCGCCCCAGCTTTTGTTGATCAATACGGGTATCTCTAACTCACCACAAACCTTGAGAATAATGCGTCCAATCTCTTTTGGTCTGCCGTTGATCATAGAGCCGAAACCAATGTACAAGGGCTCAGGATGGTTTTCCAGAAAATCAGTTAGTGCAGAGGACGGCTTCCAATGCTGGGTTTTGTTCCGTTCCCTAAACTCGGTAATGCTCGCCTGCTCTGGCCAGTATTCGGGTTGTGGAAATAGGGTATTGGAAATGGCATACTCTACAGGAAGCTTCTTTAATAGGAATTCTTTGAGTTCCGCCTTCTTCAATGCTTTAATGCCCCATTCTTTAACCACTGGATTGGCGTATCCAAGTATGGCCTGATTGATAAGCACATAATTGGCGATGCTGTAGGTCCAACGGTTCCATCTCGTGCCCCTAGGTTTCCCGAAGCCAATGGACGGTTCATGATCTACAGCGTGAAGCATGCAAGGCACAGGACTGAGCATACGAATCTTCCGGTCCATTCGAAGTGCAGCTATCACCGGGTATATGCACTTGATATGGTGAATAATACGGTCCGGTTTAAAGGTTTCGTCCGCCGAACGCTGGTCTTTGATGAGTTGTTGCTGTATTGTTTTGGTGCTGCGCATCAACTTTAGAATGGTGCCAATTCTGCTCCATCCAGAGCCTATTTGTCCCGTAATCTTCTTGACTTCAGGATCGTCCATGAGCGCCAAGAAATCGGCCGTCATTGGATAGAATAGAGGGCTGACTTCTTTTGCAAGATTTTCGAATTGTGCGGGCATACAAAAGGCTACCTCATGGCCCGAATCTTTAAGCTCTTCACCAAGAGCAAGAAAGGGCTCCATGTCACCACGGGAGCCTAAAGACATGAGTAAAACCTTATCCATTTTTTCTTGAGCGCTCCGATTGCTCGTGGGAAGTAGCAGGTACTAACTCTTCCATGCAAGAAAATTCTAATATTTTGCCATCCACAACAGCGGCTTTCTGCAGCGCCTGCAGGTGAGCAATAGTCGTGTGATCCAGGAAAGTAGTATTGGTAAAATTCAGAACAACAAGCTCTGATTCAGTCAGCGCTTTGTCGATCTGTTTTTTCAAACCTAGGTAGTTGGAAAAAGTATATGCTCCGTTCAAATGAAGCTCGTTTGAAGAGCTTGTGATATTAGTTGTGAAGAGCTTAGAAATGCTGACTTTACCCATGATGAACAACAAATAGTTGCATAAAATCCCGATGCCAATACCAATAATAAGGTCCGTCGCAAGTACGGCGAGGAGGGTGGTTACAAAAACGATTATTTCAGTGGTGCCAATCTTGTACATGTGCACAAATTCCTTGGGCGAAGCCAAGCGAAACCCTGTAAATACAAGCATTGCTGCAAGTGCCGACAGAGGGATAAGTTCAATAATAGAACTTGCTACTAATAGAAAGACCAGAAGGAATGCACCATGAAAGAAATTAGCCCATTGTGTTTTCCCGCCATTATTGACATTAGCTGAGGAACGAACGATCTCGCTAATCATAGGTAAGCCTCCAATCAGTGCTGCAAGTGATGAGCTTGACCCCATGGCTAATAAGTCCTTGTCGAGGTTGGATTTACGCTGGTACGGGTCGAGAGCGTCCACAGCTTTTGCACTCAAGAGACTTTCAATCGCAGCTACAAGGGCAATTCCAATCACGGCCGACCAAAAGGCACCCTCAGCAATCTTTGAAAAACTTGGCAGCGTAAAGCCATCACTTCCGAATAAGTCTTTTGGCATTTGCACCAAGGCGAGTTTGTCCGTACCAAAATATTGCGCCATTCCGATGGTTACAATCATAACCCACATCGGCGCAGGGACAGCCTTAATAGGAGTCCAATTTATTTTCGGGTGCACCATCAAGATGAGTATGGTAGCAATGGCGATAATTGCAGCATAACTGTTTGTATCAAGCAGTGCATTCGGGATTTGCATGGCGGTCTCAAGGATGCTCGCTTTTTCAGGCTGAACACCAATGGCAGGAAAAAACTGTTTGATCATGATAATTACACCAATAGCTGCAAGCATTCCGTGTACGGCTGCTGAAGGAAAGAAATCTCCAACCTTTCCAACTTTTAATAGGCCAAAAAGTGCCATGATGGCTCCTGCCACGACAATAGCGCCGAGCGTATGAGGATAACCGGCGTATCCAGATTCTACTCCAGCACCACCAAGGCCTTCAGCGGCTCCTAAGATCACGACAATGAGTCCTGCTGCAGGTCCGGAAATTGTAACAAATGTCCCTGAAATTCTTGAGCCGATGAGTCCTCCAACGATGGCTGTGATCAAACCAGCAAGTGGCGGTACTCCTGAGGCTATGGCAATTCCTAAACAAAGCGGTAATGCGATCAGTGAGACGCTAAATCCTGAGGAAAGGTCGTCTTTGAAATGGGCTTTTAATCCAGCAAAACCAGTTTTCGGCATTGTCGATTTATCCATGGTGTTTCGGTGCTTTTGTGCCTCCATTTGAGGAAGCCACTTTTATCTTGGATTTAAATGTAATTCGAAATGTCGAGAGATTCTTGGTTCTGAGCTAATCGAAGAAGGTGAAAACCTGCTAATGGTTTATAAATGTTGGGATTACTGCGTGTATAAATATTGAAGTGTGCCGAGATAAGCGGCACTTATGAACTGGAACAAAGAAAAAGCCAACCCAAGTTGTGGGCTGGCTTTATTCTTTTTGGATCACCAAGTGGAGTCGGCGGGTCCCGAACCCAATGCTCCAAGATGCTGATATTCAATTTCTTGAAGGCCTAGTGTCATACTTTGGCCACGGATTGTCCACGATGCTGCACGACCAGAGTTTGTCATCGTTTTGTCATGAACTGTCCGATAATGTCAAGGTACATATTTCTGACTTTAAACGACATTTCTCTGACAATAGTTTTCTGATTTTGCCTCGATAAAACAGCTGTGTTTTTTAATCCGTTGTAAATCAGTCGAATATCATATCTCAGTAGGGTTGGCACGCGGCACGTGTATATATATACCGTGCCGCGTGCCTAACCCAAGGTGATACCAGAGTTGAATTGACCAATTCATTGCTCCTGTAAGATGAAATTTTCTTCATTTTTTACTTGTACCCTAGGGTAGGGGAGAGGATTTTTGGGTGATTTTCGTATCTTATTGCATACCAAATCATCAACGTATACCTTAATGATGTCCACTAAATCAGTATGTTACAATCAAAATCATCCGTTTAAGGGTGTCTCGGGTTTGGTTAACATAAGGTTTATTATGAGTAATTTCGGTCAAACCACTGATAACGAGAGTTTTAACTCTGTCGCTCCATTAGAGAGCCTCTATCCCGATTTGGCCCACAATACTGTCTCAAACGCGACTACCGATGCGTTGAATCCGGAGCCATCCGTGAGCACGCGCATCATCTACTGGTACCACCCCGATTATGTTGGGAATGTAGACCTGGTTACGGACCTAAATCAAGAAGCCTACGAGTTCTATCTCTACAACCCTTGGGGTGAGAGTCTCTACCATTGGGAAAGTGGTTCTTCCAGTTGGAATTCCCCATACAGGTTCAACTCCAAGGAATTTGATGCGGAAACGGGCATGCATTACTACGGGGCTAGGTATCATCATCCTAAGCTCAGTGTATGGATGAGTGTGGATCCGTTGGCGCATAAATATGTAGGACATGCTCCATTTGGTTTTCTTGGATGCAATCCTATCTTAATGGTTGACCCTGACGGTCAAGGTCACTTTATTAATGAAAAAGGGAAAGTGATCGGCAATGATGGCATAGATGATGGAAAAATTTATCTATTAAAGACCAGTAGAAACTTTGGGGATGAAGAAAATCCCACCAATGCCATCAATTATAAAGAACATCGTCAAACCATCAAATTTATTAAAGAAAATAGCGGAAATTCAGAAGCTTTTGGGGAAGATAAAACTGCTTATCAAAACTCAGTTGAATTGGTAAGCGATTCACAAGCGAGAAAGCAAATGTCCACAATCGTGAAACAAGATGATGGTAAAGGTGGTACCAAAGATAAAAACAATAGAGAGTATGGTGGAGTTGTACGAGGCAATGAAGTGATTGAGTCCCCAGCTGGCGCAGTAGCTAGCCCCAAGGAAGATTCACAAGCCACTATAACGCATCCAGATGTACAAAGCGGTGATATTTTCTTTCACTCACATCCAAGCGGGTCAATTACAGAGGAGCCTGAAAAGTCATCGACTTCATCAAATGTTTATGGCGGTGAGACAAGAATATACTCATTTAGACAGCTTCCAAGCGCTTTTGATTTAAACAATGCAAACGGCATTGAATATGTATTCGCGAGAGGCAACAATATGGTATACATATATTCAAAAGGCCAAATTCTTGGTGCCATGAAAATGAAACATTTTGAAAACATATCGGTGGAATGAGAAAAGCATTTTTTATAATAATAGGTATTTGTGCGACTTTAGTGATGTACAGTCAACCGGATGATTTAAACTGTAAGTTTATAGAAGATGCGAGAATTAATATTTCTAACAGTCTTCCACATGTAGGTTCAATCCCAATATTATTGGACGATATAGATTTGAATCTTGATTCATGCGGGTTGTATTTATTTAACGTCAATTCATATTCAAAAGCTGAATTAAGGAGAGGGGTAAGAACGTTGAGAATACTACCGATAATTGAAGAGGAGACAACTCGAACTATAGTTTTTGTGGATACAGAGTATAAGCGAATTGGGAAAAGGGTTTCATTAGTTAGATCAGATTCATATAGGGTTGAATTCAGGAGAGATGAAAATGATCAATGGGTTTATTTCAGTTTTGAAATACAACCATTATAGGGATAATCTCGGGTTTGGTTAACATAAGGTTTATCATCAGTAATATTGGTCGAGCTTCTGAAAACGAGAGGTATAGCATTCTTGTGCCGGGCATAGGCTTATCTTTTATCTGAACCTATACAAATAGGATCATCAAATTTCAATTTCCCATCAAGATCACAGAGAAGAATATTGCTATCAAAGTTTTTGGACGTATATACATCGATTATAGCGTACATCCCACATTCAATACCATTTTTTTTGATAATGTAGACTTACCCTTTTTCAGACAGGTATAAATTTAACAATATTCTCATCTTCTTTCTCCTTCCAAGGATCTAGATCCTTGGAATATCTACTCGCATATTGGCATGGGGCTTTGTATTCTAAAGCTTTGTGTGGATGATAAAAGTTGTAGTCGTACCTCCACTTTTCAGCTATAATACCCAGCTGTTCTAAATCCTCAAACCAATACGCATCTAAGACGTCCTCTCTGAAAGTTCTGTTGAACCGTTCAATGAAGCCGTTTTGCATGGGCTTGCCAGGCTGGATGTAACGTATCTCAATAGCTCTGCGCTCACACCACGCAGTAAACTCCTTAGAGATGAACTCTGGCCCATTGTCAACACGGATGACCTTAGGCAGCCCAATCTCTTCTTCCAGCTGATTAAGTACACGTGTTACCCGTGTTGCTGGAAAGCTCAACCCTGGCTCTACGGCCAGGGCTTCTCTGTTGTAATCGTCTATGACGTTGAACATGCGTACTCTACGTCCGTCTGAGAGCGAGTCACTCATAAAGTCCATGCTCCATACTTCGTTCAAGCAGCCTGGTGTCTCTAGTGGCTGTTGTATGCGCGTGGGAACACGCTTTTTGTGCCTTCTGCGCATACCTAACTTCATGCCTCGGTATACGCGCAAAACACGTTTACGGTTCCAAACCAAGCCTTCTGTTCTGATCCTGTTGTAGTACACATCAAAGCCGCGGGTGGGAAGGTCTTCAGCCAACTCAGTCAGCTTCGCCACAACTTCACTGTCGTCTTTCTTTGCTTGATAGTACCACATAGATCTGTGCAGACCAACAACGCTACATGCACGCGCTATACTCACCTTGTAGGCCGCTAGCAAGTAGCTCACCATAGCACGAAGAACAGAAGGCTTTAGAACTTTTTTGACAAGATGTCTTTTAGCATCATGTTGTCTAAAGACTGATCCGCATACATCTGTTTAAGCTTGCGGTTCTCCTCTTCTAACTCTTTTAGTCGTTTTAGTTGGCTAGCTTCCATTCCGGAATACTTCTTACGCCATCCATAAAAGGTGGCTGCGCGAATGCCCAACTCTCTACAGAGATCTTCAACACGTTGGCCGTTCTCATTGGCCTTGATCGCTTTGATGATCTGACTTTCTGTGAATTTACTCTTCCTCATAGCAGGTCTAATTTAATCAATTAATTACCTGTCCGATTTTTAGGGAAGTCTACAATAATAATCAACTCCCCTTGATTTAGATTGCATTTTCTTATACTGTTTTGCTCTTCCTGTGAGAATGTAAAACACTGTTCGTCCTTATTAACACTCTTTATAAGAGTAAATACAGTATTATCTTTTTTATCGGAAAACATTAACGTGTATTCTTGAGTATTACAGCCACTAATAGGTGTAATTATAATTAATATATATAGCAATCTCATATTAGCGAGTGTTTTTATTATAATATCCTGACTCTTCCGATGTTAATCCTGTGGGAATGCCATACGAAGGAATCTGCTGGATTAGATCGTCAAGCTTCATAAATCTCGGATAGGCTAACCAGCCATTTTTTGTATAAACATAAATCTCCCCTGCTTTATTTTTTCCATAAAATACAGCTCCATGAGTTACACCTTTACTGTTGGCAAATCTAATTACCGTTTCTCCAAATTTATAATTGCCTTGAGCATCCATATAGTTGCTTGATAGATGTGCATCAAAAACATCACCATCTCCAATTCCATCTCCTGGTTCAATAGCATCATTATTCATTGACCCTTCTATACAACTTCCCCAGCAATTGTACTTATCTGAAAGATCTTCCATAAGTTCATAGTATTCTGATATTGTCAGGTTGTCCATCTCTGCTTCCGTCATTACAAATACTTTTCCAGCATTAGCGTCTTCCAATGATTGTGTATAATTATTATCTAATGTTACCACATCGCCAACTTGTAAATTCAATACATCATATTCACCTATTCTTGTTGTGGTATAACCTTGATCTTTCATTTGTTTTAGTGCTTGTGAATATGATATACCCTGAAAGTCTGCTAATGTTTGTGCATTATCCCCTTTTTCTGCAATTAAGTTACCGTTTGCATCTACCTCCCATTTGCCATCTGGATCAGTGAAACGTATAGGATTGTTAAAGAATGTGCGGTAAGGTGTTCTATTCGGTGCATTATTTGCAAGCGGATCCACACTCATCCATACACTAAGCTTAAGGTGATGATACCTAGCCCCGTAGTAGTGCATTCCCGTTTCCGCATCAAACTCCTTGGAGTTGAACCTGTATGGTGAATTCCAACTGGAAGAACCACTTTCCCAATGGTAGAGACTCTCACCCCAAGGGTTGTAGAGATAGAACTCGTAGGCTTCTTGATTTAGGTCCGTAACCAGGTCTACATTCCCAACATAATCGGGGTGGTACCAGTAGATGATGCGCGTGCTCACGGATGGCTCCGGATTCAACGCATCGGTAGTCGCGTTTGAGACAGTATTGTGGGCCAAATCGGGATAGAGGCTCTCTAATGGAGCGACAGAGTTAAAACTCTCGTTATCAGTGGTTTGACCGAAATTACTCATAATAAACCTTATGTTAACCAAATCTGAGACACCCCTAAGCGGATGAATTTGACTGTAACATACTGATTTAGCGGACATCATGAAGGTTTACGTTGATGATTTGGTATCCTATAAGATACGAAAATCACACGTAAATCCTCTCCCCAGAATCTTACAACATTACTTCTTTTTATCTATCAACTGCACAGGTATAAGCCCACTAGAGTGTGAATAGTAGGCGTCAAAATGCTCACGATCAGTAACAAATATTGAAGAGTCTTTCAAAAGACAGAAATACAACTGTTGCATTCTTAAGTCATTCATACATAATGGAGTAAAAAAGGCGTATTCTCCAATCAACCCAATGTCATCACACTTGCTGTATGAACACTTAGTTTTTTTCTCTGGTAAAAAAGATATTGAGTCTAGATTTCTTCCTTCAAAAATAATCCTGTCAACATTGTAGCTAATTCCAGAATAACTATACAAGCTATCTAGAACCCAAATGGAGGCGTCATGAGAATTCATGTCTTTAGTATCATTTCCAGAGCTACTCAACGCCATAGTTAAACCAAGCACCAACAGTCCTAGAAATGTCAATCTGGTTTTATTTACATCGTGTTTCATTAAATAGTTTTTGATCTATTTTACTAAAATAGAAGTTTGCCGACTTTACATTTCCTTCAGCCTGAGCTGTTAAGTATAGGTTGTAGTAGCTTTCGTTGATAATGATTTTTTCATAGCGAAGCTTATCAGCTGTTGGTAGATTGTTCCATGCATTAGTCTTTGCCTCTAATGAGCCCATCCATGCCATGGCCATATACCATTCCTGTGAATGCGTAGTTCCATTTTCACTGTCAAACTGTTTCATTCCCCTAACAAATAATTCAATATTGCCTTCAGCCATTGTTTCATGTTGGCCGTGGTAACCTTCAGGGGTTCCAGCACCATTGGGGTATAGCCCGGACTCTTCTTTCTTCATGTGTCGGTCTAGTGTAGGATAATGTGACCGCGTCCCTTCTTCTTCAATCAAGTGGTATTTATTGTGAAGAAGCTCATGTAAGATGACTTTTGCTGCAAATGTTGGGTCCACTACTAGTTGATCATTTTTGATCATTGCAGCTCCTAAATACATGGTATTTGCATCTGGAGCGTACGCATAAGCTCCTGTAGTTTTTGCATCATACTTTATAGTAAGGTCAGCATGATTAAGTTGATACCTTCGAGAAAATGCTTTAAAAACTCCTGTTTTTTGCAATTTATCAATCACGTTTGTTCCAGCGGTAGGAATATTGGACGCGATAATAACTTCTAAGCCATCCGTGTCAATTAAGATTATGGGACTGTTACCTGTGAATGCGTAAGAATCCAATGTTTTGCTTACCAACGGATCAACACTCATCCATACACTAAGCTTAGGGTGATGATACCTAGCTCCGTAGTAATGCATGCCCGTCTCAGCATCAAACTCCTTGGAGTTGAACCTGTATGGTGAATTCCAACTGGACGAACCACTTTCCCAATGGTAGAGACTCTCACCCCAAGGGTTGTAGAGATAGAACTCGTAGGCTTCTTGATTAAGGTCCGTAACCATGTCTACATTCCCAACATAATCAGGGTGGTACCAGTAAATGATACGTGTGCTCACAGATGGCTCCGGATTCAACGCATCGGCAGTTGCATTTGAGACACTGTTTTGGGCCAAATCGGGATAGAGGCTCTCTATCGGGGCGATAGAGTTAAAACTCTCGTTATCAGTGATTTGACCGAAATTACTCATAATAAACCTTATGTTAACCAAAACATCGTTGTGGATTTCATTGGAAACAGCCTCTAATTTTTGGTCGACTGCTCCATTTATTATGCTCTCGCCTTTATCTGAATCCACTGATTCAGGGTTATTCGATGCACCGCCGTTATTCACTGTGATGCCGACATCTGTAGCAACTCTTTGCATTCCCATGTAGTAGTGTTTGCTCACCTTGTCCCCGTTAGAGAATGAGGTAATAACGTAGTACGGGTTCACATATAGTGTGTAAGGATCTAGCGACGACAATTCTTGAACCACTTCATCATTTATCTGTACTTGAGTTTGAATGAGAGAAGATTTCATGATACGCTCACCACTATGGTCGTAGATGTAGTGATGAATACCCTGTTCATTTTCAACTGCTATCAACCATTGTTCGTAGTTCCACAGGAAGCGTTCATCTTTAGCAGGGTTATTCTGTTTTTGGATTTCCGAGATACTACCTGAGGAGTTGTAGGTAAAGCTCATAATATCACCTGTTACTTGGTCTTCTACCTGATCCAGTTGATGCTTCTTAGCAGAGTTATAAGTATAATCAAGTGAGTATGTCATATCATTTGCATTTTGCGCAAAAGTCTGACTACCAGATACGTTGGAGTTCTTATTTAGGATTCCTCCAACATCGTTGTAGCTCATCTGGTTTGAATACGCCTGCTGTCCTTGAACCGTAGATGTGGCACTTGAAAGTCGATTCAATGCATCATATGTGAAGTTGAACGACTGCTGTGTTTCGTTGCCTTGAGTTAGGCTTTGATCCATAGTTCTCTGAACTTGAGAAATCATGCCTTTGTTATTGTAGGTGTAATTTCTGTCAAGTAAGGAAACCTGGCTGCTACCACCGGATTGTTTGGCAAACACCTCTGATCCAAGAAGTGTTCTAGTAACATTTGAATACGAGTAAGTCGTTTTCGCCCCATTTCCGTGAATGATCTCAGAAATATTACCAAATCCATCGTATTTGATATTTGATAGAATATCCTGAGTTCCCGTTCCTGCCATAAAAGATGTGACCGATGATAGTTCGCCAAGCGATGTGTAGGCGTAATCTACCTGGTCGTTGTCAGGGTAAACGGTTCTAAGAATTCTGCCAAATGAATCGTATATGTACCGGGTAGTATAATCTCTAACACCAACATTTGGCACATTGACGGATTTTTCCTCTAAGTGAACATTACCAAGCTCATCGTATTTCAGCTTATCAACCTTAAATGCATTACCCTGTGTAATTTTAACTACCCTTCCTGCGCCATTCTTACCGTCTCCCTTGTAGCCATATTCATACTGCACATTGTACAGCTCAGCGCCAGGAACTGAGGGCATCATTTTCTCTACTAGCCTGCCATAATCATAACTTAATGTAATCACGTCACCAACCAACATTGTAGCTTCATTTTCAATAGTTATGACATTGCTGGCCTTATCATAGGTCAGGTTTGTTGTTCCTCTGTCTGGATGTGTTTCCTGGGTTTGACGTCCCGCCAAATCATAGGAATAGTCTGTTTCCAGTCCAAGTGGGTTAGTCACCTTGAGTAGCTCACTTAGTCCGTTGTATTCAAATTGAGTAGTGACTAAGTTTTGGCCGTTATAGTTAACGCTTTTAACTGTTCTGCCGTAGGAGTCTAGGTATTGGACTGATTTGCTATTGGCAGTGGCACCAACTCCTTGATTTGAGTTTACTTGACTAACGGTAGTAAAGTCGTGGTTGTCCCAAACAAATTCCGCAGTCGATTCAGTCCAGTAGCCTATTGACCCTGCACTATTTACAGCAGGAGTCCAGCTCTTTGCTGATATCTGACGATGTGAGTAGTCATATTTGAAATCCTTTTGCAGGATGTCAGAAGGCTCTTGTGTTAGAGTCCTGAGACTAGTCGTAGGGTCGTCAATAAAGTCTGCGCGTACAACTATTGGCTTGCCAAACCTATTGTTTTGTACTATTCCCGACACTATAACGGAAGTGGCTGTCGTGGCAGAGTTTGTTTTGGTGGTTTTAATTTGAACAGCCTTTCCTAAGCCGTCAATGAAAGTTGCCGTCTTTACACCATTGGCAATTGTATCGCGAGTTGATAAGTCTACTACTTGGCAGTAATTATCATCTTCACTTAGGGAGACATTATAGTGATTTAGATTATCTGTGTTATGCGTAGTCACCGCAACTCTGTTTTCTAAATCGTAACTATAATTAACTGTTGGTGCGCTATTGGGGTTCAATAGTTCACGGGGTGCCCATATGTTAATCAGTCGCTGGAATTGATCGTACTCATATTGCATAGCATGACCGTTGATGCCCAACGTTCTTTCTAATAGACCAGTACTGTGGTCGTATTGATTGCAGATACTTTCGCCAAAATTGTTAGCTATGGTTTCGATGAACTGATGGTCAATGTTATCGTATGAATAGTTAACAAAACCTCTCTGTCCTTTGTGATTTTGAGCTCCTTTTACTTGAGTTACATTACCATAAGTGTCGTACTGTAAGTCCGTATATGCCCAATCTGCGCTATTGAGTTTAGTCTTGAATGTTTTGACAGCATTTCCTTGGTTGAGGGAAGTGACTTCGCTCTGTCGTTTTAAACTGCCTGGATTGGTGTTATCTAGATAGATGGAGTGCTTCTTTAATTGAGCTGTGCGATCATTTGCATTTACCGGATCAAAGTACTCTAGAGTGGCAATTCTAGCACCATTGAATACTGTGTTGGTTTGATATTCATAGACTATGTTCTCCAACGTGTCTAACTTGCGATGAACAGACTCCAGCGTGTTGCTAATGCCATCTCTACAAATAGTAATACCGAATGGATCTCCAATACAATCACTACCAGGTTTTGTCACCCAAATTGTGTCAGCGCTATAAGATACATCCGTTGTGCAAGGAATTACGTATACATCATAATCAGCATTACTTAATGTCGTATTCAATGACAACTCAGAACACAGATTGTCCTGATGTATATACTTATAGTATGGTATGAGCACAGTATCTACTGGAACTATTGATGCAATGCCCGGTGTCGCCACTCCGTAGTCTTTATACATAGTAACATTGTAGTATTTGTCGTATTCAATGTCAAATTTTTGCTCATGAAAATTGGCTCTGTCGTCCTTTTGTGGCCATGAGATTGAAGAAGTATGAACTACCGCAGGGAATAAAGTACTTGTTTCCCCTGCCCTGCTCCAGGTAACGACATCCCAAGTGCCGTTATTATCAATAACAAGGCCTTTGCTACCACTAGTTGAATGGATCGCTACATTCCTAAATTCATATTCGTATTCAGATACTGATAGCAAAGTATCATAATGTGAATAGGTATACGTAGTGTCCCAATAACCATCGCCATATTCTCCGGGAATATCTACCCACTGAACACTATGAAATCTTCTCTGATCTCGATGGAATATCTGTGAAGACTTTCTTACAAGACCCTGACGGTACTCATGCTTCCGCAATTCTGAAACACTGAGGTCATCTGGCCTAAAATATTCTACAACCTCTGATAGGTAACGCTTCGGATAATGATTGACACCATTGGGGTTTTGATTTTCCTGAATGGTTTCAACTCTAGTGAATCCTGTAAATCCGCGCTCCCTTCTTGAATGAATACCTCCGTCATACTTGAATGATAGAACTTGTTGGTCAATTCCGTCCAGTTCTTTGTTGTTATATGTAATGTCAAGCCCATCATTGATGGTTACCTGGCTCATAACCCATTTACCATTGGGCATGTCCCATACAATTCGCTGAAGACTATCTGTGGTGTGAATTACAGGATCGTAATCTCCTCTTTTATTACCGACGTGGTCATAAGAAATCTCAAAAGACCCTCCCAGCGGGTTGTATACTGTCTTCAATTTGTTGGCCAAAGCTGATTGGTTGTAGTATACCTCTATGCTGTTGTAACCATTGCTAACTATGTAATCTGCAGCTCCATCGCCATTCATGTCACGCAAACTGTTTCTCACTTGTGAGACCCCGTAATTAACTCCGCCTCGGAGCGATAATGAGAACTTTAGGAATTTGTTTGTGCCAGTTGGGAAAAAGCCTGACCCAGTGCCTGAACCGTCTAGGGATAAGCCCATTGTAGTTGTATTCCCTTGGCTGAGTACAGGCGCATTGCTATTAACCGTTATCTCTTGGAAACCAGTTCCAGTATTTAGGTAAACTTTTGAAATCACAGGGTTGCCGGATAATCCGATTGTCACTTTAAGCGCGTCAACCAGGCCATCACCATTTAAGTCAACAGCTACACGGTTGTTGAAGCTTGCTGAGGCATTTGCCCCCAAGCCTATTGACCAACTACGCGCTATCCCAACAGTATCAGTGTCTATTTTGTCGGCGTAATCCATGCCACCAAATACATTGCCGCCAGTACTCTCTGAAAAGTTTTTCCTTTTAGATTGAAGGCCGTTATTAGCCATAGAGTTTGGTAAGCTCGGTGTATATAATGCCTCAAAACCGTGCCCATTGTTCAATTGAATGGAGTGGTTAGCATTAAGTCGGTCCTCAATTCTATCGGGCAGCCCATCACCATTTACATCTATCAGTGACTCAACATCCCAACTTGCGCCTAAAGGCAGGCCGCTCAGGTGCTTGAGTTTAACAGCCCATTTTGGCTTCTCGTTTAAGTAATATGCGTTTTTTGAAATACCTAATGAACCATCTAATGACTTTTGTAAGTATTTCTCTGTAGAAATTTGATTTTCATCTATGTGGCCACCCGAGGGGTTAGACATTTGGACTTTGATATCGTCTCCAGTCTGGATCACATCAGGAAACTGGTCGCCGTTAAGATCCATAAAGCTCGATGTAGTGGCAGTGAAAAGTGCACTTTTTGAATAAATATTCCCACTTAAGCCAACAGGTGACCTCAATGAAGTGTACTGAGCGTTTAATGAGTACGATTTAGATTCATTGATTGCGCCGTACGCGCTGTATGGAGTCATTACAATGGGCTGGGAATCGTATGACCTCTCAGATTCGCCAAGTACTCCAGGGGCCACCTTACCAAGGCGGTAGGTTCCAATGTGTGATCCAACGAATGCCCATCGGTCCTTTAATGAGTCTGACGGAAGAATCTCCTTGATGTAAGTACGGCACGCCTCACTGTGTTCTCCTCTAGTAGGCTGCAAAGAGAAGAAATTCCATGATGAGGGGTTGTCTTGAATTCCCATATTAACAAAATGAGCAGAGTCTGGGCCTTCATCGCCGTATTCGTACTCAGGCTCACTGAACTTATTTACCTCATTTTTAAGCTCAGCAACAGAAATGGTATTTAGCTCATTGCCACTTGAAGGGCTCCATGCAAACTGCCCCCAGTGTAGAAAAGGTCTGGTTGCTTCTTCCCACAAAGTGTAGTAGATATTTCTCTTCATATCAGATCCGCTATATACCGCATGGGTTGAGGAACCTGATTTCACTTTGAGTTTCTGTAGTTTTTGAAATATTTTACTTGCTAATTCTTCGCTCTGGTATCCTTCTGCAATGTTGAATTCAACAGTAATCTTTGAATTAACCACGTCACTATCCAAGAATGAACTGTTACCGCCATTAAAACTGGAATTAGAGATGCTATTGCTAATACTTCCATCATTATTTATCTCATATGTAGTAATCCCGTTGCTGGTAAACATTAATGCTTTTTCAGCAATTGTATTATTGCCGCTCTTTACAGCCATGTATACTTTATGGTCTTCAGTCAAGAAAGCCCATCCAAACGCAGAGAATTCAGGGAATACCTCATATGCAACAGAGTTGCTTAGGCCTGTTAAAGTGATTGCACTCTCATTTGTGTGAAGCTTGTTATATATGCTGTAGTTGACATTTGGGTATACTTTATGTTTACTATCACATTTTGAGTCAATTGTGACAATTGGTCGCCACTTAGCCTTGGGCCATTTCACATTAGATGAAGCCTCAAGTTCAAACACGATTATTAGGCTCGATGCCGTGTCAACACCAGATACAACACCACGCTGTTCAATAAATGTGGCTGATACATTGTTTTCGGTCTTAAAATTGGAGTTAAATGAGCCCCCTTGTGTCAGTGTGTTTCTAAACACATGGTTTTCTACGAATTCCCCACTTGCATCAAATTCACTAACAATAATCTTGTAATGCATGTCTGCAGAATGAGATGAATGATCACGTTGCAAAGTGACTTCTATGGTGTCCTTCGCAGAAACCCTTACCACATCTCGCCCTTCAACGATAAAACCGTCTGTATAACTAGATGCAGAATAATTATTTCCTGCGCCATCTACAATTGTCTGGTTGTTTGTATAGGAGATGGATGGATCCCAATCTAAAAAGTCTTTTTGGCCATCACTTACCTGGTTTGATCTAAACATCACCAAGTCTCCCTTGCTAACATCTAAAGAATTGTAAACCATGTTAACCGGTGACAACGGGGCAATAGAATGCCAGTCCTTATTTGATATAGTTAAGTAATCGCCATTATGCTGTATGGCGACTTTAATATCACCGTCTAGAGTGTTGCCACTAATGGTAGACATGCTCGCTTGACCTGATATGTTAATAGTGCCACTTTGCGGGGCTTCCCAAATTCTAACAATCTGAATTGGCTTTATACCACTGTTAGACGGTGAGCTATTTACAGTTTCCTTTTTTATAACAGGTGAGATTGTGGCAATACTAGATTCACTAAACCTTAGCTTACCTAAGTTGTCAATGGATCCAAATTTTACTATTGCTTTATCATTATCCGATTGCATTACATAGTCAATGATACCATCTGCATTATAATCTGAGTAGAAGGAGTTGGTCGTTGATGTTGATTGATTATAGTTAACTCCTACATACACTTTTGCAACTTCACCCACAAGATTTCCACCTCCATCCTTGACCTCTACTCTTTTTCCAGTGTGGTCTAGACCAAAGTTTATACTAGACGATATAGAACTATACTTGGCTTCTTGATCAATTGATAAAGCGCTTTCTGAAAACCCTAATCGTCCATTTACAATTTTGCCAGGTCGATAATACTTTTTTCCATTTGGAGCCAGATACATAAAGTCGATAAGACCGTCTCCATTCACATCCATAAGTTGAGTTAAATCTCTAGATTGATTCTCAGAAAAACCGAAGCTGCCGCTAGTGGTTTCAGATCTATCCAAAATGTCTTTGAGTTGTGGAAGATTAGATGTAATGCCCGCACCAAATGTGCCACCAAAACTCCATCCCTTCGACGTTGACCTTGAAATAGGCGATGGTGCAACACCACGTATAAGGCTGTTTCCAATCTTATCAGCGATTTTTGAGTCTAGTATACCCATCGATATATCTGTAGTCCCCAGGGAAATGCTTGTCGGTGAAGAAAAGCCTAATGAAGCAACGTCCTCATATTCAAATGAATGGGTGTGGAAAACTGTTGAACCACGCATTTCTGAGACACTATCTAGCCTAGTCTTAAAAAAGCTGCCTTCACTTTGGTGAAGCTTGTATGATTTGATAACTGTGCCCGCGTATTTAACAACTATCTGATCTAGGCTTTTGTTATCGACAATCTTCAATCCTGAATTCAATGCGACGCGTGAATCCTTTCTACTTGAGGGGGCGAGTTGGAAATGGATGCTATAGTTGCCTGGATCTGTTCCAAATCCAGTGTATTGAATCGACTCCAAATACATAGAGACCCCGCCCTTCATGGCGTCAGATGTATTGTTTAACTGAGTCTTTCTGTAGTTGTAGGTGATATAATTACCCCACTTGTCCTCAACTTTTGTGAGGAACCACTGAGAAATGTTATTATCACCTTGTGTTTCAAGACATGCGTCTAGATTCACCTGAACCCCATCAGTTGTGCCATAATAGAATTTTGTTTGATCCGCATCTGTTACAATCCAATAGTACTTGTCAGTTCCATTGCCGTGGCGTTCAATGCTTTGTACAGATGATTGAACCCTTGGGAAGAATCTCTGCGTGCCTGATTTGCGCGAAGCATAGGTGACCTTCCCATTGTTGTCTACATTAGGACGGTTAGCTTTCTCTCCATTTTCACCATGTAAGGTGACACCATTATATAAGTATACCTCACTTTGCTCCAGTGGATCAAATGTTGGAACTCCCCATCTTGTATCCACGCTAATACTCTGTGTAGCAATGTTCCATCCATAGCCACACCAACTCTCACTACCTGATGAATTATATGTAAGTGACACCTGAGGTGTTAGTCCCTGTCGTCCTGCAGGAATTGCTATTGGATAGCTAATCACCGCATCACCTTGCTGATTTGCTGAAGGAGGTTGGATTAGGTTAATACCTGCCGCCGGTGTTGCCGGTTCAAGGTCTGAAATTGCCGTTGGCATAAACGCAGAGGCCTCCGGCATTTCTGGTGTTTTTAATCATTGCTACGAAATAATCCGTACCACCAGGTACATCTGCCTCAACCATAAACGTGGCATGATCTACATCCTTCACAAATGCTTGCTGCCATGATTTTGTTTGGTATTCAAAGAACATTACCTGAGCTTCACGCAACTGGCTCTCACTCATGTCTCTGTTCACACCAATTTTTACCGAGACAATTTGACCTTGTTGGCTGCTCCTATAGGCAGTAGCGCCGCGCGTGACATTACTCAAAGAAAGTGGAATGGCTGCCGTCTGACGGCTTTTCAAGGCAAAGCCAACTAGGCTGTTGTTATCTGATCCTTTGTGACCATTTTTTTCTAATTGATTGAGGGTAAAATCCTCTGGTGAGGCAGACTGTAGTACTGATACGCCATCTGCTGAAAGATTCGTTGTTGCAAAGCGAATATTTTCAATGGCAACGGGCTGTCCGTTGGAAGAAGAAAACAGAACGGTATTATGTCCCTCACCCAAGAATGCGCTTGAGACTACCAGACTAGATCCTTTAACATCAAAGTAGTGTTGACCGTTAATTGTGACGCCTACAGGGCCACTTTTACTTTTCAAGAATGTGATGTGGGCGTTGGTCTCCAGGTCCCAGTTTTCAATTTCAAATCCAATGACATCATCGGTTGGTTTGTTTAGCGCGTCATTGGCATGGCCTCCTAAAAACACAGTTTGCACATCTCCAGAAATGCTCATGGCATTCACCGCATGAAAATCTCCGGTATTGTCGTTTGTCGCTAAAACATGGGAATAGACAGAGGCTGATTCATATGAAAAATCCTGCCACGGTTTTTGGGATAGTGCGCGAGCTGATGCGCTTACATCGGGGAACAAGAAAATGAATATGGTAATGTATGCAGCAAGGCACTCTGTAAAAGACGTTTTGTTTTTCATGGCTTAGTGTATCAGGTAGTTCTTCTTGGAGTTCTTAAGTCTTAATAAAGGTTAGTGGGCTGCAACAAGCATCTTGATGCTATAGACAGTGGCGCCTTGAATGACGCTAATGGTATAGAGTCCAGGTGTTGGCCCAGTTAACTGCACCACCATACCATTTTTATATGGCATTTGATTGGCAATCAATGCTTTTCCACTTCCGTCAGAAACCCTAAGTGTGATGTCTTGAGCGCTTGGCAGATTTTTGATACTCAAGCTAGATAGGTTGCCGACCAGCACTGGGTTTGGCATTAACACAAGCTCAGGTTCTATCAATGCCAGTGACTCATCTGAACCAGCAGTTAGCTTTATTAGTATTGAGCGTTCCACAACAGTTTTTCCGTCACGGTCTAACACCGTCAGTTGGTATTGCCCGTCATTTAATTCTTTAGTGAGGCTACCATTCAATGGCTCCTGAATCAAAAGGCCATTGCTATATTTATGCATCTTCAATGTGAAACCATTATCTCCCGCGGAAATCGAATTCATATCAACGGTCAACACATTTTGGGCTACGGTGATTTCTAGATCATCACATGGATTGCCATAATCAGAGGTAAAGAAGTAGTGAAGCCCATTGGCAAGGCTGTCTAAGCTTACCGAGTAGGTTAGCATTGTTGGGCTACCCGCAACAAGTGGCACATAGGTGTAATTGAACCCGTCTGTAATCCAGATGGAGTCCGCTAATACACCACTGGGCCTGTCCATCTTAATAAACATCCTGGAAGTCTCACTGTCCCAGTTGTGCGGTTTTAGTTTCCAATTCAATAATGGGTTTATTCCCTTTTGATCACAGGTGAGCAATGATGAATAAGCGGCTGGTACACGTTCTGAGAAGATCAAGAAGGCGTCTTCCTCAATGGGAACCCTAGGCATCACACCTTGATTTTTGATAGTATCTAATGAGAGCTGGAGGAAAGAGCCGTGAGATGTTTGCGTCTGAGGCTGGAACAAATCCTCGTCCCAAGAGCGCCCAACACCCAGTACACGCTTGCCATAAAGCTTATCTGTTGTGAAATCCCAGTAGTGTGTGGAATCAGAGGCCAAGTAATCACGCCATTGCTTTTCGGAAATATCCGTGATGGGGATGCTGTATTTGATGGCCAAATATGTATTGACCATTCTGATAGATTCACGGCTTTTTAAGTGTGGGTAGTAAATGAGCTCGGCTAAAGAAAAAAGACTAGAGTCCTTTATATCTAAGCTTGGCAATAATGATGTCTTATAGCGCGGAGAGCGCTGCATCTTTAATGTTAGAATTTTTGGGTTACCATCGGAAAAATCCAAAGGCGTAGATGTGGTGCCATGATCGATCCTGTTGTCATAAACAGATATATCGCCAAGCTTTATGAACTCAGCGCCTGTAGCTTGAGAGAAGGAAGGCTTGAGGACCAAGAAAAAAGTGGTGGCTCCTTCCATTGGCGGGATTTTTCCTACGGCATCCAGTTCAAGACTAAGTAGGTTAAGTGTGTGATAGTTAGCAATATATGATGATGAGTCACCATTTTCACTCCAGAGTGCGCACCCCGTTATGCCACCTGGGGCTTTTTGGACCTGTCCAATGGCATTGGG
Organism: Bacteroidota bacterium; assembly: GCA_003385605.1. Lineage (GTDB taxonomy): Bacteria > Bacteroidota > Bacteroidia > Flavobacteriales > Schleiferiaceae > UBA10364. Next base: position 22,948 of record QQUU01000082.1, on the reverse strand, counting down.
TGCAAGAGTAAAAACTATAAGGGTCGCGAAAATCAGGCGCATAGCACCCTGGTAATCAGTTCGGTTCATGGCTACTTAGTTAAGTGTCCCTTAAAGGAAATCACTTTCCATAGACATAACATGATAGATATCTATCATTTTGGTCTTGGCCTTATATCTACAATGAACAGTGCTGGCGTTGAATGAGTTTTACAACTTGCAAGACTTCAATTGACCGACCGGCACAAGCCTAGTACCTTTTTTAAGTTGAAGAGCTTTGGGTGATTGAGTTGAATTATGAGCGCTGCAAAGTGGAACAATTTCCAATGGGGCTTCTTGATCGTTACACCCTTTAATGTAACCTCCGACAGTTGCCGATTTACCGCACCCAAGAACTTTGCAAACTGGAACTACACGAGAATTTGTATTACGCATCCAATGGTTCAGCCAGTTAGTGCAGTTGCATTCTCTGTAAATAATGTCCTCGTGTATATAGTATTCCATCTTTCTGCATTTATGCAATAATATTGATGGAGATAAAGCAGACTATGATATATATGTACTAATATGCTCGAGTTCTCGGATTTGTTAGTATCTGATAATTGATGACAGGAATTGTAATTTTCAATACTGACTAATCAGAGCCTGAATATGTACTAATAATCCCAAAAACGATACCGTCTCATTAGTTCATCTAGTGATTTGCAATCATTTAGTTCTCTAGCACGAGCAATGTGATTGTTTACAGTTGTTAAACTAAGGCTAAGCTTTCTTGAGGTTTCAATTCTATCGAAACCTTCGTCTAATACTTTGAGAACTCTTTTTTGTGCTTTAGTAAGAGATAATCTATCAATCTCCTTAAATTCTTCCGTTGATTGCTTGGATTGTTGAACTATAGGGCATTGGAAAGATTTACCTTTAAATAAGGATTTGAGACCAATATGAAGGTTTTCAACATTTGAAATTTTTGCAACATAGCAGGTCACCCTTAAGGATTCTAACTTTTCTATAATTGCTCTGTTTACATGTGCGCTATAAACCATAACAGGAATTCCATCACGAATAGTAGATTCTATAAATTCCGTGTTACAACCAGACTTCAAGTCTAAATCACAAACGGCAAAATCCATTGAGTGATCTTCGCTTTTTCTAACTTGATTTCCTTCATGTATGGAGCTACATTCAAAGAATTCCACATTTGGATTAATGTCCAATACTTTACGCTTTACACAATCGCGAATGGCGGCGTGGTCATCAAGAATCAGAATCTTCATAAGGTATTGTGATTAAGTGTGTTATACATCCGTTTTCAACAATTCTATCTTGTCCTGCATTGATAATGTCTAAGCGGTCGTTAATAATTAGGGTGCCATAGTTCTCAGGGTTTTGCTTTTTAGACCTTAACCACGAAGTCCCTTGGTCTGTGGCTTTGTATGTGATAGAAATAGTCAAATATTTGTTTTCACTTACGGCAGCTATTTGTATTCCAGCAGCTTTGGAGTGTTTAATTGCGTTTATCACTATTTCTTGCACAGACCAATACGTGTGGTGGAGCTTTTCGCTAGATGGTGTTCTTTCGCCAATAAATTCAAATTCAACAGAATGATCTTTAGTGGTCAGCTGCTGAGATAATAATGAAAAGCTTTCTTGCCAGTTTGGACTCACAAGTCCTTTTGGGTACATGTACTCTACCATTCGATGAGTCTCTGCTCTGAACTGAGCAAACGAGGACTCAATTTCTTGAACTTTGCCTAGGCTTTCGCCAGATAAATGTGCTTTTGCATCTTCAAAGCGCTCGGACATAAGAACAGCATGTGCACCTAAGTGGTCATGTAAGTCCCTGGCTATTCGCTTTCGTTCATAGTCAACGCCTTTGAAGCTTGCTCGGTATAATCTAGCTATTGCTTTTGTATAACGGTTTACCAGCCTCATACTGTACAGAATTGTTCCTATTAATATGGCAATTGCTGGTGTTAAGACAATGAATAAGCTAATCAGTAAAGAATCTCCGGAATTTAACATTAAGTAATATCAAGGTTGTGGTGAATATTATTAGACTTGCTATATACATGTAATTTAGCAAGTTGGATTGATCCCAATTATACTCGGTGTTTCTCAGTACTAAAATTATCATGGATGCAAGTAAATCTAAACTTAACGCCACGTATAAAGGAGATTTTTGCAATTCACTATTTCTCTTTTCAAGTAGTCGCAAACTTTTTCTGATAGTTAGGTATAAAGCGATATAGTACAATCCTATTATTATGTAATAGTTTTCAATTAAGATCAGTAAAAACGAGGACGCAGAAACTAATGCAATAGTAATTGGTGGCTTGAGGTTCGTATAGCGTATTATGCCAAGTATCAAGGCAATTGGTGCCGTAGTGTGGTAAAAGAGAAATGTGAAATCATTTGCTTCAAAAAGCAAGAACCCTATATGATTTAGAATACATACCGTGGCGAACAGTTGAATTTCAAAATCAGGTATAAATGGGTTCTTGCTTTTTAGTGTATGGCGTATTAGTTGGATTGCTAATACTATGAGCAACAACCTCTCTACTATCGGGTAGAAAGTGTATATACTCATATCATTAAACTGGATGCAGAAGGACAAGCATTTGGACAACCCAATGCTCTGTTGAGCAACACACCATCGGTCATGTCATTGCCGTTAGCATCTACTCCAACAACAACGATAGTGAGCTTGTTGTCTGAATTCTTCGCGAAATAAGTCCTGACTCCAATACAATCATCTTGATTCATTACAGCGTGGTAGGCTTCATTATCGATCCTGCATGAGACCGTTTTTCCTTGATACTCAGGATCATTCTGATATGCGTGGGTTAATTCTTCAGCTTCTTGAAGTGTGATTTCATGTTGATTCATAAGATATAGTTATTAGTTATACTCAATGATAGCGTGTGTAAACAAGGGGTAAATGATAGATATCTATCATTTTGCTGTGGTTGCACGTGGTCATTTTTGTGACCAACATTGGTTATATCCAAAATAACCTTAATTCAAATAGGTTTACAAATAGTGGTACAAAATGAATGAACACAAGCCATTCCAAGAATTTATCGAAGAACTCAGACGCGCGGAAATTGAACTAACAGATGACACGTCCTCGCAAAACCAAAGCCTTTTAGATTTTGAATACGACATTCCGCTTCTTTTCAACGGCCACATCCTCCTAAGCACCTACCAGCAACATTTAGAGGGAAATTATTCTGCAGCTGTTCAAAATTTAAAGTCTTCTTTGAGCTCCTTTGACAATGTGGCTTTAGAAAAAGTACTGCTTGAGGCTCGCATTTTAGCAGATGAGCTCAAACAAGAATTTAAGGGTAATGGCAGCAACTTGTCTTTATCTAGGGCCAAAATAACCATGGAAGACTGTGGTCTCTTAAATAATGCCAACCTGGATGACGTGAAAAAAAAACGCTGTTGTTTATCAATATTCAACACCGTTTCTCAAAAAAGTTAAATCGCTTCGTTAAGGAATTGTGGGTCTACTATAAGTCGCATGATTTCAATCCTCCAATTCCCAAGCGTAAGAAGGGAATGATTAAGCATGATGTTCATAAATATGGACTGGTTGAAGTCGGTGTCGCCCTTTATGAAACGGGAAAAATCTTTTCCCCTTCAAGGATGGCTTTCATGAAACAGTGGGGAGACTTTTTTGGGGTCACAATGCATGATTACGAGCAAACCCTCTCAAAACTGATCGGACGAAAGAGCACAAACACTCCGTTTTTGGAAGATTTAATTGGTTGCTTTGAGGAATCAGCTAACAGAAAGCTCTGTAAAAGAGATAGATAGGAAAATATTTATGGTTAGTAACTGGTTACTAACCAATTTTTCTTGGGCCAGTTCTCTAGCATTGTGGGGTAGAAATCAAACACCGCAATTATGGAGATAATCACGATGGAAAAACAGGCATACCAACGCCTGATGGAAAAGATCGACCACATTTATGAAGGGATTAAGGGCCTGCAAGACCCAGCTAGTCAAATTGAACGCCAATGGTGTACTACTGCGGAGGCTGCAGCCATAATGGGTATAAATGAGAGAACTCTTTATCGGTATCGCCAAAGGGGCATTCTTGAACCAAAGAAAGTTGGCAATAAGAATTTCTTCCACGTTGAAGCAGTGAACAAGTTAATTGGTTTACGTCCAGACTTCTCTAATTACAATCCAATAACAAAATCTATTGATGGCTTTAAGTAGAGATGAAATTTTATCAGCTACCGATGGGGGATTGGATGTGTTTAAACATTTTATATCGGACTTTCCAGGCGTAGGCAAACAATTCCTGAACCCGTTCTATGAAGACACTAAACCCAGCACTGTGGTGTACAAACACAAGCATGGCCACTTATACAACTTCGTTGATTTTGGCAACATTGACTACACTGGTGATTGCTTCAGCTTTGTTGGCTGGGTCTTTAACAAAGACACTTCTGGAAAAGAAGGATTCATTGATGTTATGGAGATCATCAACCGTGAGCTGGGGCTAGGATTATCTTCCAATAAGGATAAGATTCGTGAGCTAACTCATCGCTTTCCCAACACCCTTAAAACAGCTAGCGAGTTGGATCCGTTGACTATTAAGCCAAATCAAGAAATAGTTAGCATTCAATTCACCCCTCCTGATTATAAGGGGTTCACAGCGGAAGAGCAGATGTACTGGTTGAGTTTTGGGATTAGCCTTGAAGTACTAAAGAAGTATGGTGTGCGAAGTGTCAAGACTTTTTATGGCACAAGTAAAAGTGGCGAGACTTACTCTATGAACTCTACACAAGATGAGCCCATTTTTGCTTATCCGGGGAATGGATATGTGAAAATTTACCGCCCAAACTCTCAAAGCCGATTTAGGTATAGCGGGAATCTACATGAGGGGTACAGCTTTGGAATCGATCAGCTTTCTCAAAGAGGCGATGTCTTATTTATAACAGGAGGTGAGAAAGACGTTCTTAGTCTTGCTGCTCATGGGTTTAATGCGATTTGCTTCAACTCAGAGACGGCCAATATTCCTAAAAAAATCATCAGGAGGTTGTCATTTCGTTTTAAGCATATCGTGTTGCTCTACGATATGGATGATACAGGTGTAAAAGCTATGAACTCCACAAGGGAAAAGTTAAAGGAATTCAACGTCAAGGCTCTTGCACTTCCCTTAACAGGGGGCAAAAACCAAAAGGACATTAGTGACTTTTTCAGAATGGGAAAGACCACCGATGATTTGAAGCGAGTGTTCACGGAAATGCTTGGGATCCTTTATGAAGAAACCATGGGAATGCTTAAAAGCTTTGAATTGGATTATTTTAATCCACCGAAACCTGCTGAACCAGTCATTTCAATAAACGATGTGCCAATCGGTACCGAGGGTAATATCATGGCAATCACCGGGAGTGAAGGCTCGGGAAAATCAAATTACCTCGGAGCATTGCTTGCAGGGACAATGTTAGATGAATTTGAGGATACAGACCTGCTTGGCGCTGAAATCACTCCAAACCTTGATGGTAAGGCTGTATTGTTTTATGACACTGAGCAATCTGAAGAACAGCTTTACCGCAACATGAATAGAATTCTAAAACGAGCTGGTAAGGAAAGACCTCCCTCGTGGTTCAAGACATACGGCCTTGTTGGGATGGACAGAAAGGACCGTCTCGTTAGTATTCTCCAGTCCATGGACAAATTCTATTATGAAATGGGTGGGATTCACCTTGTAGTGATTGATGGAATAGCTGATTTGATGACTGGTGTGAACGATGAAGACTCCTCGGTTGGTTTAATAGATGAGTTGTTTCAGCTGGCTGGGATATATAAGACTTGCATCGTAGGGGTTCTACACTTAAGCCCCAGTGGATATAAGCTTCGAGGCCACTTGGGCTCAGAGGTACAGCGAAAAGCAGCAGGCATCATTTCAATCGAGAAAGATGATGACCCTTTATACTCTGTTATCAAACCTCTCAAAGTCCGCGCCGGAAGCCCACTAGATGTCCCACAGTACATAATGGCATGGGACAATGACCTAAAGACTCACATTACAAAAGGCGAGAAGTTTGGCAACTCAGCCTCAGTCCGTAAACAGAATGAGCTATTAGAAATCTGCAAGGACCTATTCTCAGAGCAGGATGTGATTCCAGCAAAAGAATTAACACAAGAGTTTATGTCTCGTATGAACGTTCAAGATCGTACAGCTCGTAAATACATCAAGACGCTTCGAGATGCTAAAATCATCATTTCTAACTCAGGTGAGAACGGAATCTATCGTCTGGTCTAACTTCTTCTAACTAACACAAGAATCAACTCTGGTTTCGCAACCAAGAACAACATGAAAGAAGAATTTAAGATTAGAACGATGGGTTTCGGTGAATTAGCGCAGATGTATAATCCAGGAATAAACCCAATGAGTGCGTCAAACACTTTGAGACGTTGGATTAACAAGAATGAGAGGTTACACTCTACCTTGCGGCATTCTGGCTATAAAAAGCACTCTAAAGTCTTGACTCCACGTCAAGTTGGGGTCTTAGTTGAGTTTTTAGGACCGCCTTAAAATTACTCTGACCAGATTGATTCCTGCTCCCAATTACTCGGGAAGCCCATCACTCCTTTGTCTATCATTGGATATTTTTCAAAAAGATCGTCAATTTTGCGCTTAAACGAACTCTTTGGATTGATCTCGATGAGTAAAAACTGAATCATACTAAGTATGTAGTATGACTTATTATTCTTAATTCCTGTAGAATCTATAAACTCTCTTTTGGGCTTTCTTGGGATTTGAGGTGAGATTCTGAATGCTCTGTTCCAAAATCTGGAATGATGTGCACAAACGTTTCTGATGTGTACGAGCGTGTGTAGCCAGGAAGAAAAGGACTTGTCGTCTAGGCCAAAGTACTCAGCTACCTCTCTTTTTGCCCTACTAGGTTTTAAGCCTCTATATAAGGATGATGCTGCACCAAATGAAGTGATCTCTAGGGCCATCCACGAAGGCGGAAGTGTATCGAAATACTTCTTTTTAAAAGCTATAATGAAATCCTCTTTCGAGTTGTTAAACTCCTTTCGTAGTATTTCAATTGTTTTAGAATGATCCTTTTGACTTGTGTATAGCTCTTTGTCTATGTACCAGTTCGGGCCATACTGGTGTGACATAATGTAGATCATTTTTGCCTTTACTGCGATTTCGATCTTTTCAATATCGTTCAATACTATTTGACGTAATTCGCGATCAAAGCAATAGAGTTTAAAAGCTTTTTCAAAAGTGCTACCTGATTTAAAGTGGTTGTCAGCCTTTGGTATTCTGAGAAATGGATGCCAATAAGCACTTAGCCTATAGTAGCTGATTTTTTCTAATAAATGAATGGCTTTTTCGCGGTCAACAACCTCGAGCCCTCTTTCTAAGAGCTGGCTTAGTTGCTCTTTGTAAGTCAATGCCGGCTTATTGTATTTTACCATGATTGGGGCAAAAAAAAAGTTCACCCTGAGCGCCCTGTTCTAATGGGAAGGGGGGTGAACATGTTACTGCAAAGGTAAAGAGAAATTTTAAAACTGAAAAACGATAGTAATTACAATACAATATTACCATTTGTTGTCATTGACAATACAATGTAATCACCACTACTAAAAGGTTTTTGTTCTTCGGGTTAAGAATTCTATTCTATGCCCCATAACGAACACGGACTTTCAATTGCCACAACCGCCTCCGGACTATTTGGAGGTCTCTTTAAAGCCGTAGCAGACCACGCCTCAGCAACAACGGTTTCAGTAGCTGGGGCTGTTGATGTAGCCATATATGCTCTGGTTAGTGCCAGTGTTGGTTACGGAGTTAAACTCACCCTAGATCGCTTCTTGGGCCGCAAAAACCCTAAGCGATGAACAAGGTCCTTTTATTTACAGCAGCAGGTGGTGCATTGCTCTGGGTCAGTAGAATGCTCAGCGCAAAGCAAATGAGTGAGAACTCGGTTATCCGCATTCTAAGACCTCGCGTTTCCAAAACCAACTTGTACGGACTAACCATTGCACTAGATGTAGCAGTGGACAATCCTACCAATAAGTCTGTCACGATCACTTCACCAGTGATCACGCTTTCCAGTAATGGCGCTCACTTAGCAAGTACTCCTCCAACGCGCAACACCTTTAGGATTGAGGCATTGAGCCAATCCATGCTCAATTCCGTAGAAATTCAACTTCCTTGGACATCACTGGTGCGCTATGCCGGTAGCATGCTCACCAAGTTTCAGGAACTTCCTGATGGTCAGCGCACCCTAGAAAACCTTGCCATTCCCCTTGAATACAAGTACACCACCTATGTGAACGGTGTGCTCTATGAATCCAAACCAGAACGTGTTGTATGAGCCGTCAACAGTTACATATCGGCTCCATTACCTCTGGGTACAGAAACATTCGTTCTGGGTCGCAGTACGAGAAGTACTTCAATGCCCCTGAGCAAGACGATAGAATCATTATTCAGGATGGTGAAGTCACCGACACCGTGGAGCTCATGAAAAAGGTGGTTTGGAAGTATCTCTCAGACACTGAGAAGATTGCTAAAGAGCTAAAAAGCCCTAGTGTAAAACGCACCAGTGAGAACATCTGGAACTTCTTGTACCACCACATTCAGTATAAACTGGACCAGGAAGGATTAGAGCAATTGCGTAGACCAGCTAGAAGCTGGGCAGATCGCAAGAGCGGTATTGACTGCGACTGCTTTGCCATTTTCTGCTCTTCAATCCTGACTAACCTAGAGATTCCGCACAGCTTTCGCATCACCAAGTACGATGGTAGCGAGTACTTCCAGCACGTCTATGTGGTCGTGCCTTATGGCGGTGGCCTAATCAAGATTGATCCAGTACTGTCAACCTTCAATTACGAGAAACCCTTTTCAACTAAACGAGATATCCCTATGAACCTTAATGGAATTGATGTAGCCGTCCTCTCCGGGACGCCCGGCGTCAGCGAATCATGGAACGGCAGCCAAATTGGCGACTTACAGCCCGTAACCAATAACCCTCAAGACGATGCAGTCTATAACTACCTATTAGAAACTAGAGCTACTGTTTCTCAGATACCTGAAGGCTATTCAGGTGAGTTTCTCGCGGCTTTGGAGTATGCTATTAAACACTGGCATACACCTAGACGACAGGAGGCCTTGGATTTCTTGGCTGCCTTAGAGGCTAACCAAGGTCTAGGAAGGCTAAATCGTGAAGGCAAGTTCTTTAAAAACCTACAGAAAGTAGGTCGTGGCGCTAAGAAGACTTTAAAGACTGTAGTAAAGTATAACCCAGTATCCACCTTGGCTAGAACTGGATTGCTATTGGCTCTTAAGCTTAATCTAAAGGGCATGCGCAAGAAGCTCATGTGGGGTTATGCCACGGCAGCTCAAGCACAGCGTGCAGGTATTGACCCTCAAACTCACAAACGTACCCAAGAAGCACTTTTCCGTGTAGGAAAAATGTGGACCAAAAAGCTCTTTGGCAAGGAAGAAACGCTTCGCAGCATTATCCTTAAAGGAAACGATGAAGGTCTTAGTGGGCAATTGGGTGCTGAGCCTGTTACCACGGCAGCAGCCATTACGGCAGCTACTCCTGTGATTGTGGCGGTAATCAAGATTTTAAAGGATGCCGGCTTAATCAGTAAGAATGAGGATGCCTCCGAGGGCAGCATCAAAGCTGAGCTTTCAGCACGAGCAGCAAATCCTGGATACGACAGCTCTTACCCAAGTGCTGTAGCACCGATGGGTCCCTCGCCAGGTGAAGCAGGCAATTTTTTAAAGAACAACTCAACGCTTTTGGTTGCAGGTGCAGGTGTGGTGCTCGTGGGTGGATACTTCCTGCTTCGTAAGAAACCAGCCAAGGCAGCACTCTCAGGCGGTCAATGTCTAAATGGCACCTGCAAGAAGAAAGCGCCAGCAAAGCGCAAGGCACCTTCAAAGCCACGAATTAAAAAAGTCACTCTCTCCTAAACAATCATTTCTAAAACCCCCTTAATCATGCCAAAAGCAACAAACTCAAAAGCCATCATGGGTGAGGTTAAAAACCTCGCGGTGGTCGCCACTGGATTCGTCGTTGGATCCATGGGTGGTTCGGCCCTAGACCGAGCATTAAAAGTAGATACTGGTCTTCCAGGTATCAATGCAAAGCGATTTATCAAGCCTGCTGTCCAATTGGGCGCTGGAATCATTGGCGCAACCAAATTGAAGAATACCGATTTGAAGCTTTTGGCTTCAGGTGTTGGTGCTTCAGGTGTTGTTAGTGCCGTACAGATCGCCACAAAGAAAAACCTCCTAGCAGGTGCTCCAGCATTGGCTGGCAACGCCATGAGCGTGTACGAGCCCATTACGGCTTTACCAGAGCTTCCTGACTTCACAGACCCTGACGGTGACCTTCCTATGGACACCATGGAGCCTGAAATCATCGTAGAGGAAGAGTTTGAAATCCTCTAATCGGTCATCTAAGTATTTATAAAACCCCTTCTAACATTTTCAAAAATGAATCCTCAAATCCTACGTCCTATGACACAATCTCGTAGCGCAGTACCATCACGTGGCTCTCGCGCACAATTTGAACGTCGTGTAAGTCAGCTTCCTGATGAGACACGCGCTCGCCTTGCTAAAGGTGAATTGCAATCTGCTGATGCAGCATTCTATGTTGTCAAATCCGTTGCTGGCTCACGCAGCCAAAAGATGCTTCGTGATGACGACAACAAAGTGGTTGGCATCTCTAACATCTCCTCTGGTAAATTGGAGAAAGGCAGCTACTTCCTTCTTGACGGTATCACTTTGCTAGCAGGCGTTGCCGGTGAAGGTGAGACTGTCAATGATGTGAACTTCGGTGTGTTGCCAGACTACCTGCGCAACGGCCAGTTTGAGCTCTCTGCCAACAATACAACCATCATTGATGGTGCTTCGTTGGAGCTGTTCAACACTTCTGGTCAAGACGTAGCTGTTGGCCACTACACTTTGGACAATCCAAAGATGGTTGACGAGCAGAAAGCCATTGAGCTCAACCTTGAGTGGGGAGCTGATGCGCGACCAGGTACATACATCAAGGCTATCCTTCGCGGTAGCGTAGTGACTAAGGCATAAGCTAACCCCTTATGAAGAGTCATAAGTACCAACTCATTCGTGTAAACGTACCGGAGCCTGGAGCTTCGGTACGCTTTACCGGTGAGACCGACCAGAGTTTTGATAGGCTTGCCGGAATCTTCGTCGCCATGCCCGAAGTGGTTAAAGAGATGGGTGCGTCCCTGGGTCTAAAAATTGGAGGCCAAGAGGTCTTTGATGACGACCACGATGTACGCCTGATTACCTGCGGACGTGAGGTAAGCCCTAACGATAAGTTCTTCCAGTTTCCAGAGCACATTGAAGCCGGAGGCTCCTCAATTGAGGGCCGGTTGGTAGATGCTGCCAATACGCAGGAAGGCTATCCGTATGAAGCCCGAATCATCCTTCATCTAGTAAGTGAAAGCTAAACGTGGAGAGTGTTAGAAGAATAACCAGAGTACTGGAAGTTGAAAGCTCAGGAGCCATTGTTCCTATTGATCTATCGCTTCCTACCGATGCCAAGGAGTGTTTCGGCCTTCAGGCCATAGTCGTGGGGCTATTCCCTGGGGTGGATTCAGTGGATGACTTTGGAGAGTTTTCCGTCAGTTTTAACGGAAAAGCCAACCATCCAGTTCACCAATTAGTGCCTTATGAAAGTGCCCAATCACGCCAGGTGTCAACTACAAGGATTGGTCTTCTACCGCTGTCCACTAAGCTTACTTCAGGAGGCCGTATAACGGGTTTCTACCGTGACCTGGAAAGGCAAACTGAACCTTTCAAATCCTACCAAGTACGAATCTCATTCAACCTGATTACTGAGTGATAACAACAGATCCCATACAGACCATTGATATGCTGCTCTCTTCACGAGGGGTAGCAGATTGCTACATGGACTTTTTCACAGTCCCTTTGTTGGGTGCTGAATTTACCACTCCGGCCAATCGTGGTTGGCTTTTTCTAGTGTCTGATTCTTTGCCTCAGGGTCTTGAAATCATCAGTGAGACTCATGCTCTAAAGGTTGGGGCATCACAGCCTTCTTCACTTCAGGAGTTCACAGGTCAGCTTCTAGTGAAATTACCTGAGGGCGCAACGCTTGATCGTCTTGACTTTATCCGAATCATTCCAACGACCAGCAATGAGAAATAGGATTTACAGCATCACTGAGAGCATCCGCAAGCGAGTGCACACCAAAGAACGTCGTGGATTTGAAGTCTTTGAGATTGTTCTTGAACTGTACTCTGGCGATGATGTTGTGTCCAGCTGTTCCACAGACCTTGAACACCTCACCACGAGCTTGAAGCGCGAATATGCCCGCTTCCCTGATAGTGACCGTGTAGTCTCTCAGGTAATTGATACAGCTGACGAGTGCATCTTGGAGATGTCTCATAAACTGGAGGTTAAAACACCAGACCAACAGGAGCTTAGTGGGGTGGGGACACCCTCGCAACCAACAGACTTAGGAGCCCTTGTTGAGCAAAAGGTTCAGCAGATTCGTCAAACGGAAGAGTTAGAGCGACTACGCAGTGAACAGGCAGATCTAAAAGCCAAAAACGAACAGCTCCAAGGACAAGTGGAAACACTTGAAACCCAGGTGGAAGCTAAAAGCAACCTGGAGTACTACTCTAAAGTAGCTGGTGACCTTTTACCTGGTATTGCAAAGGCCCTTGAGAAGACCTCATTGGGCCCTGCACTCTCTGGATTGGCTGGCGAACAAACAGAAAAGGACGATCAAACTACGGTTCTGGAATCTGCCAAGGCCTTAATTGAAACCTGCGGTGAAGAACAGCTATCAGCGTTTTACATGCTAGTGCTAGAGCTTCAGAGTAACCCTGACTTGATTCCAGTAATCTACCAAAACGCATTCTCCAATGAAACAGCACATTGACACCGCAGCAAAGACTGCTATAGAGGCCACTGAAAAGGCCAAGGCTATGGAAATGATAGCGCCTCACTTCTCAGGAAAAGAACTACTGAGGATTGCTCAAAAGCTCCAGAGCCCAGTAGTCAGAATGAAAATCAAAGCACTCCTCTAATGCAACCGAATATCACCCTTCCATCCGTAGCCCCTGATGTTCAGCGAAAAGTCCTTCGTGGTGTAGTCGTTATCGGCTCACTCACGTTGGGCTATTTCGTGGGGAAACGCATCTTTAGAAAGCTTAGAGAGCGTAAGACCTCTATGTTGGCAGACAAAAGCCCTGAAGTTCGTCAGGCGATGAGCCTTCGCAGTGCTATGAACCCTTCTGGAGCCTCTTGGCTCATGTGGGGTGACGGCACGAAAGAAGATGTTATCTGGCAGGTAGCCCAGCAAATCACAGACCTAGATGCCGTAACACTGGCGTACCGCAACCTCTACAGTGATGAACTCATCAAGAATCTACAGTCTGAACTCGGTACAGACGACTTCAACGCCTTTTTACAAGCGGTGTCATCTACTAGAGTCAATGACCGCAACTCTTCAGGAATGACGGTCACTGATGGCGCATACGCTGCTCCTCAGAAGCTCATCGTAGCTATCCAAGCTGTATATGTGCGAACCTCTCCAGATGCTTCATATCACGGGCGCTTCTACGAGGTAGGTGAAAACAGGAACATTCACAAAACAGCGCAGCCAGGTGAGTTCATCGGTTATGCCACAGGAAAACAGCACTACGATGCTAAAAATGGAGTGCGCTTCATTGAAGTTGCCTATAAAAAGGACGGAGTAAGCAAAGTCCTATGGGTAAGCGCATCTTTAAAGTACACAGAGCAGTTCTCCAGCAAGGATGCGCTATTACAGAAATACCCCCAGAACAGCACGGCACTGATGACCATGCTGCCACTCTCTATGCTAGGCTGGATGGGACTTTCAGGACACAGAATGGTGACAAACGAGGCAGTACAGGTATATGACGAAGACTTCAAGCCTACAGAGGTTATTCCTGCCAATGTACTAGTGGGATATCCTGTAATGGCGCTCACTGGCGGGCTGAATGAGTACACCCTGATTCGCACAGCCAATGGTCAAGACCGATGGATAGGTACTGAATCCCTAACACAGCAGTAAGATGACTAAACAGGATTTCGTAGATACGTATTACCCACTAGCCAAGAAGGCTGGCGATGCCTTTGGCCTCAATCCTGAGGTGATCTTAGCTCAGGCTGCCATTGAAAGCGGTTGGGCTTCTTCTTATGGAGCGCGAGTACGAAAAAACTTCTTTGGAATAACGGCTGCTGGATCTCCCAACCCTTATTGGGATGGATCGTACTCGGTAAGTAAGAACCAATACAAGCTTAAGTTTCGCGTGTACCAAACGGAACAGGACTCCTTCTATGACTTTGCTAGGCTTATTACCAGCAAGTACAAAGCAGCATCTGCGGTAAGTAGTGATTCAACTCAGTATGCCCAGGCCATTGCCTACTCACCATATATCAGTGAGAACAACGGTGATAACCGTGAGGGCTACCGCAAGGGTATCATCTCAGCAGCGAGCAGCATCTCACAAATCATAAAAAAAAAGTATCCGCAATCAGGCACATAATTCCTAGTGAGCCTAGTCCCTTAATCATAGGAGTTGCAGGAGCCTTGATAGCAGGAACAGTAGCAATAGCACTAACAAGACAACGCAATGAATTTTTCAATAAAGACGCTTAGAGGACAAAACAAAACGCTTGGTATCCAAGACTTGCTTGGCATCCTAGGCGATGATATCAATGATGAAATTGTCATTGGAGACAACACTTATCGTATTTCCACAGCGCAACCAATCAGCTCCGGTGCCTCACCGGTTGATTGGGTGATTACACCACTAACTGTTCAGGCAAGCGGACAGGAACGATTCCAATTGCCCCAGGCCATCCTAGATCCAGAATCAGCCTTCTTCACCGTGAACAACGTGGACTACACCCACGGTGTGCATTACCATTTTGATGGTACAGAGCTTGTCTGGCATCAAGCGTTTGCCCTTGAGCCATCAGATGAAGTGCATATCAAATACCCCATAACCGTTTAACCCCTTTCATTAACTCATAAAACCTAAAAAACCATGAGTAATCTCATTCAACAAAAGCAGGTCTCCGGACTTGTGTCAGACCTCGCAGCAAAAGCAGCAGACAGCGCGGTAGTAAAGAAATCCAATAACCTTTCTGATGTAAACGCAGGAAGCGCACGTACCAATCTGAGCGTATACTCTCGCTCCGAGGTAGATGCTATGGTGGCCGGTGCTGAAAATGCCCATAGTGTAGCCACCATCACGGCTCGTGGTGCCTTGACAGGCCTCAAGGTCGCTGACCGCGTATTCGTCTCTAACGACGGAGATAGCAAATGGGCCTTGTACATGGTGACAGCCATCACTAACGGCAATGGCTCAACATCAACATTTGAAAAGATTGCCGACGAAGACCTTTTCACTAACGCTATTTCTGCCAGTGCTGTTAAGGCAGCATATGAAGGCAACGGAAACACCAATGCCTTCACAGATGCTGAAAAGAGCAAAGTGGCACACATTAGCGTAAGCCAGGCTGTAGATCTGGATGCTGTAGAGAGTGACTTGGCAACGACCACTACTACGGCAAGCTCAGCACTTTCAACAGCCAACAGTGCAACCACAGCTGCTTCAGCAGCGCAGAGCACAGCAAACACCGCTACAACCAAGGCCAATACAGCTCAGTCTACAGCGGATGGCGCAGTAATAGATGCAGCAGCAGCGCAGTCAACGGCTAACTCAGCTTCTACAGCAGCTTCGGCTGCGCAGACCACTGCTGACTCAGCAGCCAGTGTTGCAGCAACGGCGCAGAGCACGGCCAATGGCAAAGAAGATGCCTTCACCCAGGCTACTGAAACTTTCACCAACCTATCAGGTGGTGCTAATGCAGCGGTAGCTGTAACCCTTGCACACCCTGTAGCTGGCGGATTCGCTCCTCAGGTGTTCTTCAATGGACTCCAGGTGCGCAGCATCACCTACAATGCAGGCAGCCCTGAAGTAGAGTTCACTGTGCCCTACGAGACTGAGGCAACTGACCACATCGCAGTAACCTACAATTGGAGGTAGTAGGACTACAGCCAATTGGATCAGCCGAATTAACCTATGGCCAAGCTCACAGCTAAGCAAGTAGACGGTGTTCTTGACACTACCTCCACCCAAGAAGTGACTGGGCAGAAGACTTTTTCTTCTGCTCAGGCCTTTACGGGTAGAGATCAATCCATTGTGCTGGCTGGAGGTTTTATGTACTGGGTGACCGACCCAACCGTGTTAAATCAACATGGAAATACACGGATACATTTTATTAATGGTCAGATGTTCGTTGAAGTATACGACCGCAACTGGATGGCAATATGACAACAAAAACAAGATTTTCATTAACACTACTGGTGCTGTTCTTTTTAATGACTACAGCATTAGTAGCCGTGTTCAAGGACAGTAGCAGCGTGGCTACAATTGCTGTAACTGGTGTAATGACAACACTTACCTCATACATCTGGGGGGAGACTAAAAGACCTTCAGAGCAGCAATGAAGCTAAAGGTGTTGACATATTCCATTTGGCTCAACGTGATGCTTTTTGTTCTAGTGATGTTGACTTCTAACAAGGCTAGTAAATCACTGACTGGGTATAAGCGTGTTATTGCCGCCAATGAACAGTTGAACACCAAATTGTCAAATGTTCAAATAGTCAATGGACGTATTGTGAGTCAGAACCAGGTCCTTGAACTCAAGAATCAGGAGCTTGAAAAGCTCATTCCAAAGCTTCATGAAGAGATCAAATTCCTCCAAGTAAAACCCCAAAGGACGCAGTCTGTTTCATCTACCGCATTCACTACTGAAAATCGCATCCAGACAGTGCTTAAGGACTCTACAGTCTTTGACACCGTGGCGGTAAAACAGTTCCAGTACGCGGATGAGTTCTACCGAATTGAAGGCTTTGCAATCAATGATACACAGCACCTGAACATAACCTACCAAGACACCCTAATACAAACGGTATACAGAGGTAAACGCAAGAAACCCTGGCTCTGGATCTTTTCCCCTCGACAGCTAGAGCAACGCGTGGCCCTTAAGAACCCGAATGCAACGATTAACTACTCACAACACATACAGATACTGCAATGAAAAACTACAGCACCACAAAGCACCACGGCCTTATGGTCATGGAGGATTCAAAAAAACTCAATGAATTAGACAAGAAGCTCAAGAAGCTGGAAAAGGACTTTAAGATTCGTGAGGTAGACATCACATTCAAAGAAGAGAAACTGCACTTCAATCAGATTCGCTCTTCAAGGGATGCCTATGCATTTATCCGTGACGTGATGTTCAAAGACATGGAGATCCAAGAGCATATGATTGTCCTATTTATGGACCACAGCAATACCATTACAGGGTACTACCGACACTCTAAAGGAACAATCAATTCAACTACAGTTGACATTGAGGTGATCCTCGCCGTGGCCATCAAAACACTGTCTAAAGCCATGATTGTTTCTCATAATCATCCATCAGGAAACAAAAAGCCTAGTGAGGCCGACAAACGTATGACCAAGCAGCTCAAACAGGCTGCTCAAATCTTTGGCATCTCGGTACTAGATCATGTTATCGCAACAAAAGATGGTTATTACAGTTTCGCAGACCACGGTGAACGCAGTTTGAGTGGGCTTTCTGGCAAAGCTTCAAAGAGTGGATTGTCCGGTGCCACCACGCCTGGAGACAAATTGGAATACGCAGCCATAAACCTTGCTACTGAGTTATGATTCTTACACCTAAAAACTACATAGAGCAATCTTGCCACGTCAATTTTGACGAGTTATCAGAGGCATTGTCCAAAGGACACAACTTGGCGTTGAATGCCTTTAAAGACGAGCAAGCTGCCTACAAAGGCAATAAGACTGTCAAGACCGTAATGGATCACTACCTCACAGAACTTAATGAGGCAATAGCCAAGCAGAAGCCTGTAAAGAGAAAGTCTAGTCCTAAGAAAAAGCGGAGTACTACGCTAAAGCCTGTCATTGGAGATGTGGAGGTGATTTCTGAGGAGATCCGCTTCATTCGTCGCTTCTTGTGGTTAGATGGGAAGACCAGATCAAAAGAGAGTATCAAGCGATTGTTATTCTCTCTTCAGAAAGCGATGGTAGAGCGCAGAATCCGTAAGAATTCTGCATATGCACAAGAGATTCAAAAGATCCACGACTACCTGTGGCGATTAGCTGTCGGTGATCACGACATGCTCAAGATTGAGTTGGATCCAAAGCTTAAGAAACAATACCAAGAAATCGCCAGCTCGCAGTCAGTCAAAGAAGCTGTGAGGTTATTGAAAAGGTTCATTCCTCTACAGGGAAAGCTTGATATTGACGACAAAGTCATTAGACTTCACAAGCAAGCCATACGTCTCATCGGTGAAAAGAAGCCAAAAATGGATAGTCCCTATCATCCGCGCATTATGCAGATGATAGAAGCCTTGGAAAACTACATAGAAGACATAGAGTACGATGAGCCGGACTTGGAGTTCAATCTCCAGTACCTAGGCAAGTTGCCAAGTGTAATGAGCTCTGAGCAGCTCCTCTCCATGGAATTTGAAACCATTGGCCTCCAGGGCAAATGGAAAGAGCTCATTGGAGATCCTTCAGTTGGGTTTTCAATGATGGTCTTTGGTCAGCCAAAGAGTGGGAAATCTACACTCATGATAGAGTTTGCGCAGTACTTAGCAGAAAACCACGGCAGGACGCTGTATGTTGCCATTGAGGAAGGCTTTGGCTATACACTCAAGGATAAGATTCAGCGTGTTGGCGCCACTTCCAGTCAGCTCTCATTCGCAGCTGACATGCCTCAGAAGCTTGATGACTTAGACTTTGTGTTTATTGATTCGATTTCTAGGGGAGGGATGGAAATTGAAGATCTAATCAAACTCCAGGAACAATACCCAATGGTTGGGTTTATCTATATCTTTCACACCACTAAGGACGGGCGATTCCGTGGTGGAAACCACTATGCACATGAAGTAGATGTCATCGTAGAAGTGACCCCAGAGGAGATTAAATCAAGTGGAAGGTTTACTGTTGCTAATGTGATTGAAAACCTGATAATTAGTTAGCTTGCTCTACATCAGTGTCATGTATTAAGAGCTTAAGTGTAATTAGCGCCTTGTCAAAATCCGAGTCTTCATATTCATCATATTCAGTTTGATCTAACTCAAATAGGTGGATTCCTTTTCTTTTGTCCCAAAGCCATTTAAGTGACATTGCACATTCTTTAGAAATCTTTCCTGATGCCAAAAGTTTTTCTACCCTGCGGTCGTAACCGCCATTTTTACTGGTTAACTGCACAAGGATAGATTCACAAATTGCGGCAATGTTAACTATTTGCGATTTAATGACCATTTCCCTTAAAGTGCCCCAGACATTATACCTATTCAGAAGCAATGAATACAGGTCCGATAAGATTAAGTGGTAAGCAATGTTGGTCTTTAGTTGACTGGTAATTGGAATAGAAAGCATTGCTCTGAATTGATCAGCAGTCCTAATGTATCTCGGAGGAATACGTATTAGATATGGGGCACTCAATCTGCTTTCATCTCCTTCACCTAGATATTCATTTATGGCCATTATGCAGTCATTAATTTCATGTACCGCAATTTCTAATTGCTTTTTATTGGTGATTCTCATTACTTATATTTTACTTGCTGCGTTGAAGAATTCTTAATATTTTATTTTAGTTGATTGTCATGGTGTAGCTATGACTAACTAAGTCATAGTCAAATTGAGCTCACATTAATGTTCTCAGATCTTTCGGATTTTTACACATTGAACTTGTTCTATGATTGTTTCCATTCACGAATTAATCCGAAATAAAAAACACCTGAGATATAGTTGTCCAGTATTACTATGTCTTGATTTGGGTTTAATGTTGCACTAGGAATATCAACAGTGGTTTTAACACCAAACGTTCCTACCCAGTCACCATGACGATTAAAAAGGCAGATGTCAGTGGTTATTCCCACTTTAAAGGTACCAAGGCATGCCGAGGTAAAATCAAAGTACTCATCACTACTCGAAGCTGAACCATACTCATTCAAAAATGAGATTTGTGGACCCGCCATCATGTGTATAGCTCGACTCTTTGACAGTTCAAATCTCATAAAAGAATAAGTCAATGGGACAGCACGGTACGTATTATAATGGTATTCATTATTAATTAATCCAGAACGTAGGTAGTATGTGGAAATCCCAGTCTTTATGATATTTTTGTTAGGCATCTGAAATACCCCGTTCCAGTTGACCTGAACAGATGATAAGCGGTTAATATGGACTGGGATGTCGGGGCTATGATTGTATATACTCCCCATATATCCAATATCGGCACCAATAAAAAAGTTGGAGTTGCCTTGGGCAAAGGCATTAGTTCCTGTAATAACGAGTATTACAGGAGCTAATAATTTGCTAATTGTATTCATTACTAAATGTATTTATGACTAACCTGCAGCCGAGCAGCCTCCCGCTACAGCTGTGCCGCTCGCAGTACCGACCTTAATGTCATTGGTCATCTTAAACAGGACATAATACCCTGCTACAAAGCCCAACAAGTCACGTAATCCGCGCTCCCACCATTTAGGCTTTTTCTTCTTCGGATCGGCAGATTCATTTGGGTACCACGGGTCAGCAGGGTCATTATATGCACTAAACCAGTAGTAGCCACTATTGGCGCCAATGATGGAAGCACCATAGACAAGTGCCTTTTGTCCTATATCGAGGGTTTCAGAGTTTGAAACGTTTTGCTGGATGTCAAAAAGTTGATTTGATAATACATTAGGGTCCGTAGCATTCTGATAACACGAGTTAATCTGAATAAGGAACTGCAGCTGTTCAGCATTGATTTTCCCCTCCGCTTCCAATGAGATTAGGTAAGTTTCAACATTAGTAATGTTTAGAATGATATCAACGTGTTCTTGATATTCGCCAAATGCAATTACCTGAGGTTCTCCCAGGTTGTTTTCTAAATAGTAACTATCTATATGCCCCTTTGCCGTGCTGTATATTTCCAAATTGGACAAGTTGGGGAATTCACCCAATTGGGTTAGGGCTTGCATTATTTGATTATGCAATGATCCTACAAATGAAATTTCTGATAATGAAGTCATAATTGTATTGGTTTAATGTTAATAACCTCAAGTAATTCAATTTGCTAGTAAATCTTGTGATATAAATCTACCATAGTGATCATTCTATTAATTTTAGGTAGTCTGTTTACTTCAACAGTGATATGACAAGGGTTGAAGGAGAAAAGAGCAGTGTTTATTTAGAAGGTTTTATGCAATCCTTAAATGACTTGCTCTCAGTACCTCCATATCTTTGCTAATCTTCGAATCCAACACTCTGGCATAGTGCTGCGTTGTGATTAAGCTGGAGTGTCCGAGCATTTTGCTAACGGTCTCAAGCGGAATTCCGTTTTCTAATGTCACTGTGGTGGCGAATGTGTGTCGAGCAACGTGAAATGTTACGTTTTTGGTGATTCCTGCTAAATCCGCAATTTCCTTGAGATAGGCGTTCACTTTTTGATTGGAAGAGACATCAAAGACCTTGTCTTCACCTTCAACACTAGCAAAATCACAGTATTTCCGGATTATACTAAACGGCAATGGGAGTAACGGAATGTGGGATTTTACTCGAGTTTTCTTGCGTTTCGTCTTTATCCAGTAAAAATCCTCCTTGGTTTTTACTATTTCATCGACTTTTAAGTCTTTGACATCTGCATATGCAAGCCCAGTGTAGCAGGAAAAGATAAACAGGTCACGGACTTGCTCGAGCCGTTTGATGCTCAACTTCAAATCAATGATTCTATTGACTTCATCTTGATCAAGGTATATAGGGTCCGTTTTGTGTTTCCCTAAGGAAAACCCTAGAAATGGGTCAATCTTAATCCATCCAGATCGAATAGCTCTGATGGTAATCTTTTTAAAGAACCCAAGTGCTCGCACTGCTGTATTGTGACAATGGCCTTTCTCTGCCTTGAGGTATACGTAGAATCCATTGACGTGGTCATTAGTGAATTTGGCTATTGGGATGTCGCTGCAGCTGTGCTTAGCCTTCAGGAAATCAGCCAAATGTCTTCTTCCTGTTCTGTTTTTTCGAAAGAGAGTATAGGAGCAAGATTTTCCGATCAAGCCTTCTAGCTCTTCTAGATACTTATCGTATAGTTCAATAACTCCTTGGTGGCCGCCTTCAGCTTTGCCTAGGACACGGTTCATTACCATGTCCACAGTAATAAATTCCTCGGTGTTTTTTAAATCAGAATACGCTTGAACAGCTTTTGCCTTGATATTATCAATGTAAAGGTTCAGTTCGTTGAGTTCGGGAGAACTACCCCTGGCCCGTTGTGTGCTTTTATTCCATCGGTCAATTGGAACTCTTCGGTGAATAGAGGTTTCTCGTTGCTTACCATTTACGGTAATGCGCAATATCAGTGGTGCGCCGTACTTGTTGGCTCTATTGCCACGGATAAAAAATAGTACTGAAAATGTTTGTTGAGTTGTCATACAACTTTTGGTTTTAATGCCTTCTCAGATGCTTCTGATCCAGCGGATGACAAACTCTAGTTTCGCAGCTCGTAAGGTAGGAAATCAATCAATTTCTCGCGCTATGACAGGGGTTGACAGTAAGCGACAATTCTCTGACAGCTAATCGCTGAGTTTAATCGTGGCATATTTTTGGGGTGGCCACGAATTGTCCACGATATATGCCGATATTGGCGCAAAATGTCATAGTCCAAAGAATAAAAAAACGCCGACATGTCATTGAATGTCAGCGTTTTGTCAGACAACAGCCTTGTTTAGAGGCTGTTGGAAGTGGAGTCGGCGGGAATCGAACCCGCGTCCAAACAAGGAAGCCTGAGGCTTTCTACATGCTTATCTTGTGATTAAGTTTTCGACCAATCTCTGAGCACAAGCACCCTAATCATGGCTTAGCCTCT
>QQUU01000136.1 GCA_003385605.1 Bacteroidota bacterium | reverse complement strand
GTATACATACATCAAAGGCGCAAGGATAAACGAGAATTATAGCATTAAAAAAGGCGCCCTGTGGGCGCCTTTTTTTGGTCTATATGTTTCTACTCCTTTATGAATTTAAGGGTCCTTCCATCCTGCAGTCGCAATAAGTACATACCTGAGGCATAACCGGAAACATCTATAGTCGATTGTACACTTTGGAAGGTTCCACGAGCAATGAGCTTCCCAGAGATATCGAGCACTTCGTAATTCAATGTGCCGCTGAGCTGATCCAATGAAATTTGAAGGGCGGTGCTTGCTGGAATTGGACGAAGTGAAACACCCGTCTCATATTCCGGAACATTCACGTAGTAGTACTTACACGCCGAAGTGTCCGAACAGAACCCTGGCTTCGCTATAATCGCAGCATAATAGCCTGTATCAGGCGCTTGTAAGAACTCATTGCCTGGATTCAAAGTATCTGCACCCATGGTGGTATCCACAAAGGCGCCCGTATTACAGTTGAACCAGTAATAAGTTGCACCTATGTCAGTACCTACATACATACTTGCATCAACCATTGGCGCGAGCCAAACAGATCCCGTATCCACCGTGGGCAAGTACTCTACCCTACCAGTGACCATAGAATCACAGCCCAATGCTGTCAACCCATTGTAAACCACCGAACCTGTATCTGTACGCCACGCATCTAAATAGAATACACTATCTCCAGCACATAGTCCTGCAGCAGCGATGGTATTACTTACTGTGGCATTTACTAGAACTTCTTGCGCCACGACTGAATCACAGCCAGCTGGAGTCGACAAAGAGTCATACAACGTTGTTGCTGTCGAAATCCAGGTTCCAAAGATTTGAACGCTGTCTCCTTGGCATATACTCAAGGATGGTAATGTATTTACTATTGCAGGGGTATACTGTACGCTTTGTTCAAGAACTGAATCACAACCTATGGCAGTTACTAGGGTATCTGAATAAGTACCTGGCTGGCTGATCCATTGTCCAAAGATTTGCACCGAATCTCCCGGACAAATACTCTGGGGAGTTAATGTCGTTGTTGCAATATTGCACTGATTGATCAAGTTGATTGAGCCGAATCCTCGATTCGAACTCCCATGATTGCCAAAGGATGTACCTCCTTTCGCCCAAATGAGCGCAATAGAGCCTCCGTTAGCCGGGAAAGTATAATGATTGGTTGAAGCACCTATACGCGCTCTTTCGATATAAGCCGTTCGCGTTCCACTTGAGGTTATAGCACTGTAGGAAATAGATGAACTCAAAGTTGATCCGCCGTTCCACTGTCCCAGTTTTCGCTCTTTAACTGTTCCGTTAGAATTCACGAGCATGATGTAAGTACCGTTCATGCCTGTACCCCCGAACCCCACAGCAAAGTATCCCGAAGCTGGACCACTGATTTCTACATCAACCGAATCTGTATTGGTATTCAGGGTAACGTCCAAAGTCATCGTGGATCCTAAAGAAGTGGATCCCTGGTAAATCTGTGCATGCAAGGTTATTCCTAGCAAAAGGGATAAACTGAGGTAGAGGTTTTTCATAATCAATTGATATCTACTAAAATAAAAAACCCTCGGCGGGTGCCGAGGGTTCATATAAAATCTTAAAATTTCATTTAAGCTTCACCTGTAGGTCCACCAAAGTTCAACGGTACCTGCGGCGGTTCGTGCGTCTGAACATTCCCGAAGTTCTGTTCATAGCGACTAACATTGTCATTCAAAGCACCTAGCAAACGCTTGGCATGCTCTGGAGTCAGGATGACTCTAGACTGTACCTTCGCCTTCGGCACACCAGGCATCATCTGAATGAAATCCAAAACAAACTCTGTTGGGCTGTGATTAATTGCGACCAAGTTGCTGTATACCCCTTGCGCCATTTCTTCGCTCAACTCGATGTTGATCTGTCCTTCTTTCTGATCAGCCATAGTTACCTGCCTAAAATTATTCTACGTCTACGCTTAGCGTTTCTTGCATCTGCTCGTACTCTTCTTTGGAACCTACCAGCGTTGAGCGGTATTTCTTCAGACCAGTACCTGCAGGGATCAAGTGACCAACAATAACGTTCTCTTTCAAACCTTCTAGAGTATCCTCCTTCGCGTTTACAGCTGCTTCGTTCAATACTTTCGTAGTCTCCTGGAACGATGCCGCAGAGATGAACGATTTAGTCTGTAGAGACGCTCTAGTAATACCCTGAAGTACTGGCGCAGCCGTAGCAGGACGTGCATCACGTGCTGTTACAAGTGCCTTGTCTTCACGAGTCAAGATGCTGTTCTCATCACGCAAGTCACGAGAGCTGATGATTTGACCAACTTTCAAGTTCTCGCTTTCTCCAGCGTCTTCAACAACCTTCATTCCGAAGATATTGTCGTTCTCCTCGATGAAATCTACTGCGTGTACTAGGTTTCCTTCCAAGAACAAGGTATCCCCTGTATCTTGAATTTTCACCTTACGCATCATCTGACGAACGATCACCTCGAAGTGCTTATCGTTGATTTTTACACCCTGAAGACGGTATACCTCCTGGATCTCGTTTACCAAGTACGACTGTACTGCAGTAGGACCTTTAATCGCTAGGATATCGTTTGGTGTAATTGCACCATCAGAAAGTGGCGTACCCGCTTTCACGAAGTCGTTCTCCTGAACGAGGATCTGCTTGCTCAAGTTGATCAAGTACTTCTTCACCTCACCAGTACGGCTTTCGATGATGATCTCACGGTTACCACGCTTGATCTTACCGTAGCTCACGATACCGTCGATGGCAGCAACAACTGCTGGATTCGATGGGTTACGAGCTTCGAATAATTCTGTTACACGTGGAAGACCACCGGTAATATCACCTGCCTTCGCACTCTTACGAGCAATCTTAACAAGAATCTTACCTGCAGGGATTTCCTCACCTTCTTCAACCATCAAGTGTGCACCTACAGGCAATGTGTAGTGCTTCACTTCGTTTCCGTCACCGTCCATTACCTGGATGGTTGGAATCAACTTACGGTTACGGTTTTCTGAAATTACCTTGTCTTGGAAACCAGTTTGCTCATCAATCTCTACTTTATATGTAGTTCCTTGGATAATATCCTTGTAAGCAATCTTACCTGGTGCTTCCGAGATGATTACGGCATTGTACGGATCCCATTGAACGATCTCAGCGTCTTTCTTCACTTTTTGACCATTTTTCACTTTCAGGATACCACCGTAAGGAATGTTGTTAGTCATTACTGTGCGGCCAGTCTTCACATCAACCAAACGCATTTCTCCAGTACGACCAATTACAATCTTATCGCCATCTTCATTATCTACTGTACGAACATCCTCTAATTCAATCTTACCAGCGAATTTCGCAAGGATCTTGTTCTCTTCAGATACGTTACCTGCAGTACCCCCAACGTGGAAGGTACGTAGTGTCAACTGTGTACCCGGCTCACCAATAGATTGTGCTGCAATTACACCTACTGAATCACCTTGCTGCGCGCCCTTATTGGTAGCGAGGTTAGTACCGTAACACTTCTCACAAATACCGCGCTTGGTAGCACATGTCAATGGAGAGCGTACTTCGACAGTTTCGATGGCAGATGCATCAATCTTGTTGGCAATCTCCTCTGTAATGAGTTCACCTGCTTCGATGTATACTTCGTCAGACAATGGATCAACAACGTCGTTCAAAGAAACACGACCGATAATACGCTCAGCAAGCGTTTCTACGATCTCTTCGCTCTTCTTCAGTGCAGTTACTTCCAAACCACGCAATGTGCCACAATCTACCTCGTTTACAACTACGTCCTGAGCAACATCGTGTAGACGACGCGTCAAGTAACCAGCATCCGCCGTTTTCAATGCCGTATCAGCAAGACCTTTACGTGCACCGTGCGTAGAGATAAAGTACTCAAGGATGGATAGCCCTTCCTTAAAGTTCGATATAATCGGGTTTTCAATAATCTCACCACCTGCAGAACCTGATTTCTGTGGCTTAGCCATCAGACCACGCATACCAGAGAGCTGACGAATCTGCTCTTTAGAACCACGTGCTCCAGAATCAAGCATCATGTAGATTGGGTTAAAACCTTGACGGTCGTTGATCAACGTACTCATCGCCTCTTGCGTCAAACGAGCATTAGTGTTGGTCCAAACGTCAATTACCTGGTTGTAACGTTCGTTATTGGTGATTAGACCCATGTTGTATGAAGCGAAAATGCCCTCTACTTCTTCCGAAGCTTCAGAGATCAATTTTTGCTTAGCATCAGGGATACGGATATCATTCAATGAGAACGATAGACCACCGCGGAATGCACGGCCGTAACCCATGGACTTAATATCATCTAAGAATTTCGCAGTTGAAGGCACATCTGTCTTCTTCAAGACATCAGCGATGATACCACGCAACGCTTTCTTAGTAAGTACTTGGTTGATGTAAGGTACGCGCTCTGGAACTGCTTGGTTAAACAATACACGACCTACCGTGGTCTCGATGAATTCCATCTTCATAGAACCATCTTCTTGCTCAACACGCCCCTTAATCTTAATCTGAGCATGCAGATCGACAGCGCCTTCATTCAAAGCGATTCCCACTTCTTCAGGAGAATAGAATACCATTCCCTCACCTCTTACAGGCATGTCCTTAGTATTCTTCATGGATTTGGTCATGTAATATAGACCCAATACCATATCCTGCGAAGGAACTGCAATAGGCGAACCGTTTGCAGGGTTCAAGATGTTGTGAGATGCGAGCATCAATACTTGCGCTTCCAAGATCGCAGCTGGACCTAGCGGCAAGTGAACAGCCATCTGGTCACCATCGAAATCCGCGTTAAATGCCGTACACGCTAGCGGGTGCAATTGGATTGCCTTACCCTCAATAAGCTTCGGCTGGAACGCTTGGATACCCAAACGGTGAAGGGTCGGTGCACGGTTCAATAGTACCGGATGACCTTTCATCACGTTTTCTAGGATATCCCAAACAACTGGGTCACGACGATCAATGATCTTCTTACCAGACTTCACAGTCTTCACAATACCTCTTTCAATCAACTTACGTACGATGAACGGCTTGTAAAGCTCTGCAGCCATGTTCTTAGGAAGACCACATTCGTGTAGTTTCAATTCTGGACCTACAACAATTACCGAACGTGCTGAGTAATCCACACGCTTACCCAATAGGTTTTGACGGAAACGACCTTGCTTACCTTTCAATGAATCTGAAAGTGATTTCAAAGGACGGTTGCTTTCTGTCTTCACTGCAGACGACTTACGAGTGTTGTCGAAGAGACTATCTACAGATTCCTGAAGCATACGTTTCTCATTTCTCAAGATCACCTCTGGTGCCTTGATTTCAAGAAGACGCTTCAAACGGTTGTTACGGATAATTACACGACGGTACAGATCATTCAAATCTGATGTTGCGAAACGACCACCGTCTAGCGGTACCAATGGACGAAGTTCTGGTGGAATCACTGGAACTACGCTCATCACCATCCACTCTGGGTTGTTCTCAATACGCGAATTTGCATCACGCAAGCTCTCTACAACTTGTAGACGCTTCAACGCTTCTTGCTTACGCTGCTGAGAAGTTTCCGTGTTGGCCTTATGGCGCAACTGGTAGGACAACTCATCCAAATCAAGCGTACCTAGAAGCGCTTGAACTGCTTCAGCACCCATTTTGGCAATGAATTTGTTTGGATCAGAATCTTCCAAGTACTGGTTCTCGATTGGCAAACGCTCCATTGCATCCAAGTACTCGTCTTCAGTCAAGAACTGCATGCGCTCTAGCGGGTTACCCTCATTATCCACTGCATTACCTGCTTGGATGACGACATAACGCTCGTAGTAAATCACCATGTCTAATTTTTTAGACGGCAATCCCAATAGGTAACCAATTTTATTTGGCAACGAACGGAAGTACCAAATGTGAACGACAGGAACCACCAAAGAGATGTGTCCTACACGGTCACGACGTACTTTCTTTTCAGTCACCTCAACACCACAACGGTCACAAACAATACCCTTGTAACGGATACGCTTGTACTTACCACAAGCACACTCGTAATCCTTAACAGGACCGAAGATGCGCTCACAGAAGAGACCATCACGCTCTGGTTTGTGCGTACGGTAGTTGATTGTTTCTGGTTTCAAAACCTCTCCATGACTGTTTTCAAGGATGGTTTCTGGGGCAGTCAACGAGATTGTAATCTTGTTGAATGCGCTGTTTTGATTTTTATCGCTTTTTCTTAGAGCCATAATGCGATTGTATTAAAACCCGAGGCCGAAGCCTCAGGGATTATTCATTTTTTAGTCCAACGTTACTTTCAATCCTAAACCTTTCAATTCATGTAGCAATACATTGAATGATTCTGGGATACCTGGAGTCGGCATACGCTCACCTTTCACGATTGCCTCGTATGTCTTCGCACGACCAATAACGTCATCCGATTTCACAGTGAGGATCTCACGCAAGATGTTAGCAGCACCGAAGGCCTCAAGTGCCCATACCTCCATCTCACCGAAACGCTGACCACCAAACTGAGCTTTACCACCCAACGGTTGCTGTGTAATCAATGAGTATGGACCAATAGAACGAGCGTGCATCTTATCATCAACCATGTGACCTAGTTTCAACATGTAGATAATACCTACCGTTGCTCTTTGATCAAACGGCTCACCAGTACCTCCATCGTACAATTGTGTGTGACCGAACTCAGGAAGTCCTGCCTCGCTCACATACGAAGAGATATCATCAAGTGACGCACCGTCAAAGATTGGAGTAGCAAAGTTCTTATCGAGTTTTCTACCTGCCCAACCTAGTACAGTTTCATAAATCTGACCGATGTTCATACGAGAAGGTACACCTAGTGGGTTCAATACGATATCCACTGGAGTTCCATCTTCCAAGAACGGCATATCTTCATCACGAACGATTCTCGCAACGATACCTTTGTTACCGTGACGACCTGCCATTTTATCACCCACTTTCAGCTTGCGCTTCTTAGCGATATATACCTTGGCCAATTTCACGATACCTGCCGGTAGTTCATCACCTACTGTGATGGCAAAACGCTTACGACGGTAAGCACCTTGGATATCATTTACTCGAATCTTGTAATTATGAATTAGCGTATCAATTTTGTCGTTGCGAACACTATCCGTTGTCCACTTACCACCTACAATACGACTGTAATCTTCAATTGCGTTCAACGCTTTCAACGTAAACTTCGTTCCCTTAGGAATTACATCCTCGTTAAGGTCGTTGATGACACCTTGAGAAGTCTTACCCTGAACCAAAGCGCTCAATTTAGAAACGAAAATCGACTTCAATTCTGCCAATTCAGCAGCCATTTCAAGATCGAGTTGTGCAATTTCTTCTTTGTCTTCAGCACGCTGACGCTTGTCCTTAACCAAACGCGTAAACAACTTCTTATCGATCACTACACCATTCAATGATGGAGAAGCTTTCAATGAAGCATCTTTTACGTCACCGGCCTTATCACCGAAGATGGCGCGAAGAAGTTTCTCTTCTGGCGAAGGATCACTCTCTCCTTTAGGTGTGATCTTACCGATGAGAATATCACCTGGCTTAATTTCAGCACCAACACGGATAATACCGTTCTCGTCAAGGTCTTTAGTCGCTTCCTCACTAACGTTTGGAATATCAGCTGTCAATTCTTCCGCACCCAATTTCGTATCACGTACTTCCAAAGAGTACTCGTCAATGTGGATAGAAGTAAAGATGTCTTCACGTACTACACGCTCTGAGATTACAATCGCATCCTCAAAGTTGTACCCTTTCCAAGGCATAAATGACACAAGCATGTTACGACCCAAGGCTAGTTCACCTTTCTGTGTTGCGTATCCTTCACACAGTACTTGACCGAACTCAACACGATCGCCTTTCTTCACGATAGGCTTCAAGTTGATTGTTGTTCCTTGGTTGGTCTTCTGGAACTTCACCAAATGGTACGTCTTCACATCTTCTTCGAAGCTTATTGCGCGATCTTCTTCGCTACGGTCGTAACGGATTTGGATCTGCATAGAATCTACGTACTCAACAGTACCTGCTCCTTCAGAGTTGATCAATACACGAGAATCTGTAGCTACTTGTCTTTCAAGACCAGTACCAACGATTGGTGCTTCAGGACGCAATAGTGGTACGGCCTGACGCATCATGTTCGATCCCATCAATGCACGGTTTGCATCATCGTGCTCAAGGAACGGAATGAGGGATGCAGAAATAGAAGCAATCTGGTTTGGCGCAACGTCCATGAAATCAATGGTCGTAGGCTCAACAACTGGGAAGTCACCTTCCTCGCGAACTTTTACCTTCTCATTAATGAATGTTCCGTCTGGGCTGATTGGAGCATTCGCCTGAGCGATAACTTTCGCTTCCTCTTCTTCTGCACTTAAGTATTGCGGTGCTTCATCAACAACAACTTTACCTTCTTCAACTTTGCGGTAAGGTGTTTCGATGAATCCCATAGAGTTCACTTTGGCATATACACAAAGTGAAGAAATCAAACCAATGTTAGGACCTTCAGGAGTTTCGATAGGACACAGACGACCGTAGTGCGTGTAGTGAACATCACGAACCTCGAAACCTGCACGCTCACGAGAAAGACCACCAGGACCTAAGGCTGAAAGACGACGCTTGTGCGTGATTTCAGACAATGGGTTGGTCTGGTCCATGAACTGGCTAAGCTGGTTGGTACCAAAGAAAGAATTAATCACTGAAGACAATGTCTTCGCGTTGATCAAATCAATTGGAGTAAATACCTCGTTATCACGAACGTTCATACGCTCACGAATTGTACGCGCCATACGAGCAAGGCCTACACCGAACTGGTTTGCCATCTGCTCACCTACCGTACGTACACGACGGTTACTCAAGTGGTCGATATCATCAATCTCTGCCTTAGAGTTAATCAACTCAATCAAGCGCTTGATGATTTCAATGATATCGCCTTTTGTCAATACCTGAGAATCTTCATCAGAACCTTCGTACAATTTCTTGTTCAAACGGTAACGACCTACCTCACCCAGAGAGTAACGCTGCTCAGAGAAGAACAATTTGTCGATAATACCACGAGCTGTTTCTTCATCAGGCGGTTCCGCGTTACGCAACTGACGGTAGATGTGCTCTACAGCCTCTTTCTCCGTATTTGTTGGATCCTTCTGAAGGGTGTTGTGGATGATTGCGAAATCTGAAGAAGCGATATCTTCTTTGTGAAGAAGAATAGTATTTACTTCAGCATCAAGGATTTCTTCAGTGTGTTCTTTATCTAGAATCGTATCGCGGTCCAAAATAACCTCGTTACGCTCGATAGATACAACTTCACCTGTATCCTCATCTACGAAATCTTCAATCCACGTCTTCAATACTCTCGCAGCAAGTTTGCGACCAATAGAGCGCTTAAGCGCAGCTTTGCTCACCTTAACTTCTTCTGCAAGGTCAAAGATTTCGAGAATGTCTTTGTCTCTTTCGTAACCGATAGAACGCAGTAGCGTCGTCACAGGCAACTTTTTCTTACGGTCGATGTATGCATACATCACTTGATTGATATCCGTAGCGAATTCAATCCAAGATCCTTTAAACGGAATAATACGGGCTGAATAGAGTTTTGTTCCGTTTGCATGGTACGACTGACCGAAGAAAACACCTGGTGAACGGTGCAACTGGCTCACAATAATACGCTCAGCACCGTTTACAATAAAGGTGCCTCGTGGAGACATATAAGGAATGGTCCCGAGATACACGTCTTGAACAATTGTTTCAAAATCTTCGTGCTCTGGATCCGTACAGTACAATTTTAGACGCGCCTTCAATGGAACACAGAATGTCAAGCCACGCTCGATACATTCGCGCTCTGAATAACGCGGTGGATCTACAAAGTAGTCCAAGAACTCAAGAACAAAGTTGTTTCTTGAATCCGAAATAGGGAAATTTTCCGCAAATACGCGGTGAAGACCTTCTTCTGATCTTTCTGATGGCTTCGTCTCAATCTGGAAGAAGTCCATAAAACTCTTCAACTGAATGTCTAGAAAGTCCGGGAATGCCGTCTTAATAGCAGTTGATGAGAAGTTGATTCGCTCCTGTGGAGCATTAATTTGGTTTACCATTTCAGCCCAAAATGTTAATTAAACACAAAAAGGTTTAGGTCTAAGGGGACCTCCCCAAAGACCTAAACCGGATAACCTAGCAGTTGATCAATTACTTGATCTCAACTTCAGCGCCAGCCTCTTCAAGCTGTGCTTTCAAAGCGTCTGCTTCGTCTTTTGATACGCCTTCCTTCAATGCAGCAGGTGCGCTATCTACTTTTTCTTTCGCTTCTTTCAAGCCAAGTCCAGTCATTTCCTTAACAAGCTTAACTACAGCAAGTTTAGAACCACCAGCAGCCTTCAAGATTACGTCGAACTCAGTTTGCTCGTCGCCACCACCAGCTTCGCCGCCAGCTGCAGGACCAGCAACAGCTACTGCAGCAGCAGCCGGCTCGATGCCATATTCTTCTTTCAAGTAATCTGCCAATTCAGATACTTCTTTAACTGTCAAGTTTACTAGAGCATCGCCCAATTCTTTGATATCAGCCATTTTTAGTAAAATTTAAAAAGTTTAATTCTTAGTTATTTGTTATTCAAGGAATTACGCGTTGCGCTCTTCCAAAGTTTTTAGGAGACCAGCAAGGCTTCCACCGGCACTTTGAAGTGCAGAAACAACGTTTTTCGCAGGGCTCTGGAGCAATGTCAATACATCTCCAATCAACTCTTCTTTAGACTTGATTGCAGTTAACATTTCCAAGTTTTCATCACCTACGTAAACGCTTTCTTCAATCCAAGCGCCTTTCAAAACTGGCTTATCGTTCTTCTTACGGAACTCTTTAATGAGTTTCGCAGGAGCGTTACCAGCTTCAGCAAGCATAATACTAGTGTTTCCTTTCAATACGTCGTAAAGACCATCAAAGTCTTTCTCAGACGCATCCATAGCTCTCTTGAGCAACGTGTTCTTAACGACTGTCAGCTTGATACCTTTACCAAAGCTCGCTCTACGCAAGCTAGAAGTTGTATCTGCATCCAATGCTTCGATATCCGCCAAATAAATTGTTGGAGTATCGTTAAGAATGGTTGTTAGCTCTTCAATTTGAGTAAGTTTCTCTTCTCTTGTCATGATGCTTTCCTCGTTTAAGATTATGAAACTGACTTAGCATCTACAGCAATACCCGGAGACATTGTTGAAGAAATGTAAACAGATTTCATGTACGTACCCTTAGCCGCTGATGGCTTGAGTTTGTTCAATGTTCTGATCAATTCTTCAGCATTCTCTTGAATCTTCGCTGCGTCAAAAGATACCTTACCTACCGCTGCGTGAACAATACCGTAACGATCTACTTTAAAGTCAATCTTACCGGCTTTTACTTCACCTACGGCTTTAGCTACGTCCATAGTAACGGTACCAGACTTAGGATTCGGCATCAAGCCACGAGGACCTAATACACGACCCAAAGGTCCAATCTTACCCATTACTGAAGGCATTGTAACGATCACGTCAATGTCCGTCCAACCACCTTTGATTTTCTCGATGAACTCATCAAGGCCCGCGTAATCAGCACCTGCTGCTTTTGCTTCTTCCACCT
This sequence comes from Bacteroidota bacterium, assembly GCA_003385605.1. GTDB lineage: Bacteria > Bacteroidota > Bacteroidia > Flavobacteriales > Schleiferiaceae > UBA10364. Next base: position 174,410 of record QQUU01000136.1, on the reverse strand, counting down.
TATCTGGTGTAACTAAAGCCAAAACACGTACGCTCTTACCAGTTCCGTGAGGAAGACTTACCACGCCGCGAACCATTTGGTTTGCTTTACGTGGGTCTACACCCAAACGAACTGCTAAGTTAACAGATGCATCAAACTTAGTGCAGTTTACCTCTTTTACTAAGGCCGCTGCTTCGCTTACAGAGTATACTTTACCCTTTTCAAGTTTAGCGAGCGCGTTTTTCATGTTTTTCGTCAATTTTGCCATTGCTTCAAACTTTTAATTAAAACGGCTTCTCGCCTGTAACAGTTATACCCATACTTCTTGCAGTACCAGCAATCATAGACATTGCTGATTCAACGGTAAAACAGTTCAAATCAACCATTTTATCCTCTGCAATCTTGCGAACAGCATCCCAAGTAACTTTAGCAACTTTACTACGGTTAGGCTCTGATGATCCCTTCTTGATCTTTGCAGCTTCCAACAATTGAACCGCCGCTGGAGGTGTCTTTACGATGAAGTCGAAGCTCTTATCTGCGTATACAGAAATCACTACCGGCAACACCTGACCCATTTTATCCTGTGAACGAGCATTAAACTGCTTACAGAACTCCATGATGTTGACACCCGCAGCACCCAATGCTGGACCTACAGGAGGAGAAGGGTTAGCTTGGCCACCACGGACCTGAAGCTTTACTACTTTACTAACCTCTTTTGCCATTTCTTGTTATTACTATTTAGCGTTGTTGTTGTGGCCGTTTCTCTAGTTGGAAGCATGAAAAACGAACCTATATATAGTCTCACATCTATATCAATTATAACTTCTCCACTTCCGTGAAGCTCAACTCAACAGGAGTCTTACGACCGAAGATTTTAACAGTAACCTCCAGTTTTTGTTTCTCCTCATTGATTTTCTCAATGGTCGCGTCAAATGTGCTGAATGGACCATTGATCACTTTTACTGTTTCTCCCACGGTAAATGGAATCATCAGCATTGCAGCATTTTCTGCCTCTTTATCTACTTCACCAAGTAGTCGGCTTACTTCTGATGCACGCATTGGTGAAGGATCTCCACCTTTTACATTCGACAAAAAACCAATCACATTTGGTAGGTTCTTTATCATGTGACTTACCTCACCGGTCAATGTTGTTTCAACGTACATGTAACCTGGAGTCTTGGTCTTCTCCTTGATGACCTTCTTTCCGTTGCGAACTTGCACAACTTTCTCCATAGGGATTACAATCTGACCAACGAGATCGCTCATGCCTGCATGCGCCATCTCCTTCTCGATGTAAGTCTTCGTTTTATGTTCTTGACCGCTAATAGTGCGGAGAACGTACCATTTCATTCCAGTATCTGACATGATTATCCGAAAATTGAATACACAAACTCAAGTACTGTTGAGATTGCTTTGTCCATACCAAATACTACTAGCGAAAAGATGATGGTTCCTATGATTACTAGAACCGTGCTCTTTTGTAGTTCACCCAATGAAGGCCAAGTTGCTTTAACTGCAAACTCGTTCCATGAATCTTGTAGTGATGTAATGATTTTGCTCATCTTTTTTTTCTCTTTGCACGGGCACAAGGATTCGAACCCTGATCAACGGTTTTGGAGACCGCTATTCTACCATTGAACTATGCCCGTATGTAGGCAGAAAGGCACCTCCTAAAAAGGAGGCACCTTAACTACCTTGTGGTTATTCAGTCGAGTGTATTACTCGATGATCTCAGTTACCTGACCAGCACCTACTGTACGACCACCTTCACGGATTGCGAAACGCAAACCAGTGTTAACAGCAACATTTGCGATCAGCTCAACAGTGATGCTCAAGTTATCACCTGGCATTACCATTTCAACACCGTCTGGAAGGTGAATTTCACCCGTTACGTCAGTTGTACGTAGGTAGAACTGTGGACGGTATTTGTTGTGGAATGGAGTGTGACGACCACCTTCCTCTTTCTTCAAAACATAAACCTCTGCTTTGAATTTCTTGTGAGGAGTGATAGAACCTGGCTTACAGATTACCATACCACGACGGATTTCAGACTTTTCGATACCACGTAGAAGGATACCTACGTTATCTCCAGCTTCACCCGTATCCAAAATCTTACGGAACATTTCAACACCAGTAATAGTTGAAGTCAATTTTTCGTCACCGAAACCGATGATTTCTACTGCTTCACCTGTGTTTGCAACACCAGTCTCGATACGACCAGTTGCTACAGTACCACGACCAGTAATTGAGAATACATCCTCGATTGGCATTAGGAATGGCTTATCACGATCACGCTCTGGCTCTTCGATCCAAGCATCAACTGCCTCCATCAATTCCATGATAGTGTCAACCCACTTCTGCTCTCCGTTCAAACCACCTAGGGCAGAACCAGCAACAACTGGAGTATTATCACCATCGTACTCGTAGAATGAAAGTAGATCACGAACTTCCATGTCTACCAATTCCATCAATTCTTCATCATCAACCATGTCCGCTTTGTTCAAGAACACAACGATACGTGGAATACCAACCTGACGGCCTAGAAGGATGTGCTCACGAGTTTGTGGCATTGGACCATCCGTAGCAGCTACTACGAGGATAGCACCGTCCATCTGAGCAGCACCAGTTACCATGTTCTTCACGTAATCCGCGTGACCTGGACAGTCAACGTGTGCGTAGTGACGGTTAGCCGTCTCGTACTCAACGTGTGAAGTGTTGATAGTGATACCACGCTCTTTTTCTTCTGGAGCGTTGTCGATTGAATCGAAATCTCTTTTTTCAGACAAACCAGCATTCGCCAAACAAGTTGTGATTGCTGCTGTCAATGTAGTTTTTCCGTGGTCAACGTGACCAATTGTACCAATGTTCAAGTGAGGCTTGGTACGTACAAAATTCTCTTTTGCCATGACTAGCGATTATTAAATATATAAACAGTGTAAAGATTCTAAATTTTAGAGCCAATGACGGGAATTGAACCCGTGACCTCTTCCTTACCAAGGAAACGCTCTACCCCTGAGCTACATCGGCCTTAGCCTTTGAGCGGAAGACGGGATTCGAACCCGCGACCCTCAGCTTGGAAGGCTGATGCTCTACCAACTGAGCTACTTCCGCGGTTGTGGGGGGAGCAGGATTCGAACCTGCGAAGGTTTCCCAACGGATTTACAGTCCGTCCTCGTTGGCCGCTTGAGTATCCCCCCGGTAATACTTGATTCTCACTTAAATCAAGTATAAAACTTGAGCCGATAGTCAGATTCGAACTGACGACCCCGAGATTACAAATCACGTGCTCTGGCCAACTGAGCTATATCGGCTTATATGTCAAAGATCTTCCGCCTCTTGCAAACGGACTGCAAATGTAGTAAAGAGATTCAAACGAGCAATACTTCTCAAAAAAAAAGTAGAGACTTTCTGCCTCTACTTTCAATGGGGGTTTTCAACTAATTGAATCACAAATAGTTTACTTCTTCTTTTCCTTGTGTTTTTTTAATTGTCGGATCAGTACTTCTACCACCAAATTCGCTGCTTCCTCAAAGGATTTGCGCTCTTTGGTTACTACAATCTCATTTCCTGGTATGGACATGCGCATTTCCACAATCTTATTTGCCCTCAGATGGTTATTATCTACCTTCAGAAAGACATCTGTATTTATGGTTTTATCAAAAAACAGTTTCGTCTTGTCAAGACGTTCTTCAATGAATCTCAAAAGCTTAGAATCCGCTTTGAAATTAACAGACTGAATATTTACTGTCATAGTACTGTGATTTATGAGCCCTTAGGGTGAGCTCGGTTATACGCTTGAACAAGTTCCTCAAACGTACTCGTCGTATACACTTGTGTTGAGCTTAGGCTCTCGTGCCCCATCAATTCTTTAACAGTGTTGATGTCGACTCCTGCATTTAACAAATGCGTGGCATACGAATGTCGTAATGTATGAGGATGTTTGTCCACCACAGTCGTGGTTCCTTGAAGATAATAAACTACGCGATTATAAACAATACTTGGGTATAGCTTTCCGCCCTTAGAAGTTGTTAAAATTTGCGGAACCTTGACTGGCACTTCTTTTCTTGCCTCTACATAGCGGTCATAATAAGGTTTCAAAGCTATAGGTATGGGTACTTGACGTGTTTTGTTGCGCTTACCAGTGATGCGTACCACACCGCGCGACCAATCAAAGTCCTCTTGCTTTAATTCAATCAGCTCGGCCTTTCGTAACCCGAGGCCGTAAAAGAGCAACAACATGAATTGGTCCCGGATGCCTTCAAAGCTGTTTTCAAATGCCTCATCTTTAACCAACTGTTCAAGGTCTTTCTGAGGAATACTCATCACCACCCGTTTTTGATCTTTCAGGCTTTTAATACTGCCCAGTGGATCGTTGTGCGGTCGGCCCGTACGCTCACACCATTTGTAATAAGAACGCAATGCGCTTAGGGTTCTGTTGATCGAACGGTTGCTTATGCCTTGCTTACTGCGCCATACAATAAGCCGCTTCGCGTGGGCCCTAACGGCTTTTTCAGGAGATACTTCAAATTCAGCTTCAAGAAATGAGGCCCAGCGCTGGAGCTCCGTGCTGTAGGCAACAATAGTCTTCTCACTCGCTCGTTTCTCTGAACGCAAGTAATCTTCAAACGCAATGAATGATGAGTGGGACATAAAAGCAACTTAATAAAAAAAGCCCAACGCTGGGCGTTGGGCTTTCTTATATATCGTGGTACAGATTACTATTCTTCCTCTGCTTGACGCAAAGACTGAATGTAAGCCGCTTTCATGTTCATACGACGTTTTGCTTCAGTCGGCTTTGTGTGATAACGATCAGCACGAAGCTTGCGCACTACACCCGTAGAGCTGTGTTTTCTCTTGTAACGCTTCAGTGCGCGTTCGATTGATTCTCCATCTTTTACATTAATTACGAGCATAGTAACACCTCCTTTTATAATTGTTAGGCCGCAAAATTACATCCTTTTTTAATTTCTGGAAATATATAACTGTAAAAAAGTTGTGTCTACTCCGGAAAACTCTTCCCATTCCACAATTTCTTTCCAAGTGGGCACTGTAAAACGCTCTCGGTAGAAACAGATTCTTTTGGTTTGAGCGTAATTCAGCTCTGGGAAATCCAAAAGCTCTTGAAAGGTTGAATATTCTAACGAAAGTTTCGGAGGAGGAATAGAGTCTATAGTTAGTAACGTTGACCACTCCTGTCGCCAGCTTTCACCGTAATAGGTGTTTGATTTAAAATGGTCCATATCGGCGATGAAGCCGTAGCGCATTCGATAGCGAAACAATACACCTACCATTCCAGGGCCTATTCCAGGGAGAGCATCTAGAGCTGCAGAGTCACAAGTATTTATATCAACTGCAGTCCATTTCCTGGTGGGGAGTGGTCTTTTAATGGGTGCTTTAATCGTTGTGGCTCTGGAAGCGGTTTCTATGGGTATAGAAAAATCGATAGTACCTAGGGTAAAGAACAAACTATCTTCCTTCAAGTAGCGGTCGGCGTGCAATTCTTCAAGATCGTTAAAGGGCCAATTCCGCTTTCTTCGAAACCACAAACTTCGCTTCGTTGCCTCTGAGATGGGCATGGAGTGAATAAATGCTGAATCTATCTTATTGATTGGTAAAGAATCATTGGCCGACCACCAAAGCTCTAAAAAAGCCTGATGCTCTGCTATCCTTTTTTCTACAGGAAACAAAAACATCGCCCCAGAGACCAAGGCGATGCATAAAAGAATTGCGGTTAATTCAAGCTGTTCTCTCACACGGCTACTGTCTTTCCTATCCAATTTAAGAGGCTGAAGACGTTGCAGCTACTATTGTGAGTAACTAAAGGTTTTCCACTATTTCGGATCGTTTTCCGAATAGGAATCTGGCTCGGCGTTTTGCGGTGCCTTTAAAACTTTTCTAAAGAAGTAAATCGTCGCAGCGATAACTGTACCCTGCGTCAGAATGATCATGGTTAATGCCGAGGTTGTCATTGTGCTGCTTTTTTACGTTTGTTAGAAGCCACCTTCACCATACCTACCAATGCGAAGAAGCAGGCGAGCAGGAAGAATCGGCTCATATCGATATAGAACATATTGGTGAGGACACCGTCCTGCATCCACTGTACTCCCGTGTTGATGTGGAAAATCTGGTTGATAATACTATCGTTTGCCCACGGCCAACCGTTCCCAGAGAACAGCGAAGTAAAGGCGGAAGACCAATCGCTTAATTCACCGTTGAGTGGCTTGAACATCGACGTCAGGAAGATGATGCCAATAAATAGTGGTGTGATGTATTTGATAATCGGGCGGTAGAATCTTGGAACTGTCATATCTGCACCGTCCGTGATTTCTTTCCATCCCTTATCCATGCCGAATACCCATGCGAAAAGGATGACCTCAGCGAGAGCAAAAATCACCAAACTCACTGTTCCTGTCCAATAGTCGTATTCGTCGAACACACCTTTTTCGAAGAAGAAGATAGTCGGGAGGCCCATCGCTAAAATGGCAATACCTAGGATGAAAGCACTTTTGTTTTTCGACCAATTGAATTCGTCTTGTACAAAGCCCATCCAAGGCGTACCCATAGCGAGCGAAGAGGTGATACCTGCAAAGAATAGAAGACCAAACCAAGCTACCCCTGCAATAACGGCAAGGACACTGCCCCATTGATCAAACAGGAACGGCATCGTTTTGAAGGCCATCATAAAGCCTGCATTTTCTACAACCCAATCCAAGCCTAAGTAACCTACAGCGATTGGGATAACTACTGCAGAACCCAAAACGATTTCCACAAAGCCATTCATCCACCCTGCGGACATTGCGTTCAGCGCGATATCGTCTTTTTGCTTCAAGTAGGAACTGTAACAATGAATGGTACCCATACCCACACTAAGGGTGAAGAAGATTTGACCGGCTGCTGCAAGCCAAATTTTCGGATTTGCTAGCGTAGTAAAGTCCGGTTGCCATAGGTAGTTCAGACCTACGTAGGTAGAACAATCGGCACAGCGTCCTGTAGAACCCGTAGTCCAAGACATGATGGCCAAGAATGCACCAAAGCCAATCAATAGTGGCATGGCAATCTTCGCTACTTTTTCAATACCCGCACTCAGGCCGCGTGAAAGGATGTAAATATTTACAGACAGGGTAATTAGGAAGGCGAGCAATGCCCATACTGGGAAGTTGATGCCTGCGCCAAGGTCAACGTAGTTATTGAAGAATTGGTCCAGACCGTCGAGGTCCATACCTAGGAAATCGCCCTTGAGGGATTTTAAAGTGTAGGTCAACGTCCATGATTCGATGTACGTGTAGTATGCCATCACCCCCATGTTGGTGAAGATCCCGAAGACACCGAAGTATTTCCAGAAACGCTTCTTGGTCATGTTGTCGAGAATGAACGGTGTGCTATGATCGCCGAAACGACCGCCGAATCGGCCCATCGCCCACTCTACCCATAAAAGAGGTATACCCATGAGCAAAAAGGACACGAGGTAAGGGATGATAAAGGTTCCGCCGCCATTTTGTACGGCTTGAACAGGAAAACGTAGGAAGTTTCCTAGACCAACTGCATTACCCGCCATAGCGAGAATGAGTCCGACGCGGGAACCCCAAGATTCAGTAGTGTTTGACATGTAACCTAAAGGTTAGTTTAGAATAAGCCCGAAAATAAACGATTGAAGCTCAAGGAGCAAATCGAGGGCTATAATCCTGCTTGCTCGGCAATAACTGCGAGCGCCTCGCTAAAAGTGTGTGGCTGAAAGCCGAGTTCTGTCTTCGCTTTTGTGATGTCAAAACCAGTACGAGGTGGACGTTTTGCAGGTTGATTCAGCGTTGTACTGTCCACTCTTGTCACAGAGTCCATGGAAAGGCCGAAGTGCTCTGCAACGTGACCAACGAGTTCGTAAATAGACATGAAGTCTGGACCGGATATGTTGTAGATGCCTTGAGCTTTCTGCGTGGCTGCCAACAAAGCGCCTTGGGCAAGATCTTCGGCGAGGGTGGGTGTACGGAATTGGTCGTCAACGACATTGATGGCCTGGCCCTTCTCAAGAGCGCCCTTTGCCCATAAGACAATATTACTACGGCTCAAATCTTCAGCCATACCAATAACTAAAACCGTACGAAGGATGCTCCATTGATCCAAGGCTTGTACAATCTTCTCCGCCTCAAGTTTAGTCTCTCCGTAATAACTCAATGGATTTGGCATACCCTGTTCGTCGTACGGCCCTTCTGTGCCATCAAAAATGAAGTCTGTACTAATATGCACAAGGTGAGCTCCTACGTTTCTCGCCGACTCCGCTACGTTTTTAGTCCCTATTACGTTAAGCTGGTAAGCCAATTCTTTATTCTGCTCACATTGGTCCACATGCGTCATGGCTGCGCCATGGATGATGACATCAGGCTGAAAATCTTTGACCACAGCGTTTACAGCCTCAGCATCTGTAATATCCATGGCGGCATATGAAGCGCCACCAAGATTAAGAGTACGGTTTTCGCCTCGAGCCGTCGCTAAAAATGAATGCTGCTTGTAGCCTACGGTAGCTGCAGAAATTTTTTGACCTAATAGTCCGTTTGAGCCAGTGTAGAGAATCTTCATTTGATGTGGTTAGCTGATTGCGAATTTATTTGGTCTTTTCGGTAAACCAAGCCCTCAAGTCTTTTATCTGTTCATCATTTCCCAACACATAGAGTTTGGAATGCGGTGCGACTTTAAAGTCTGGTGACGGATTAACGGTAAGTAATCCTTGTTCACACACGTAACCAATGACTGTACATCCGGTCTGTTGCCTAATCTCTAAATCCTTGATGTTGCATCCACTAAACACTTCAGGCAATTCATCAACTACGATTTCTTCGATATTGGTCGCAGAGGATCCACCTACACTCAGGTGATCCAAAAAATTCATCACTCCAGGATTCATCAAGTTATGCGCCAGGTGTGCTCCCCCTACTAGGTTTGGACTAACCGTATATGTAGCGCCAGCCGCCAGAAGTTTGCGTTCTGTACTCTCAGTGTTCGCTCGAGCACCGATGGTCATGTTCGGGTTGAGCTGACGTGCAGAGATCACTACAAAGAGATTGTCAGTATCTGAGGCCAATGCGGCAATTAAGGAAGAAGCCTTCGCAATGTTTACCTTTTCCAAAATGGTGTCGTCAGTGGCGTCCCCAACAACGACCAAGACCTTTTGAAATTGATTTCTGAACTCTTCCGCTCTATGTTCATCCTTTTCAATTACAACAACATCCGCTCCGTAGGCGCGAAGTTTGCTCACCACCTGTCGGCCGTTTCTACCTAAGCCACATACAATGGCATGTCCTTCTAACTTTTCCACCTTGCGTTCAATTCTTTTGGTGAGTAAAAAATGACGAACACGTCCATCAATGGCCAACTGCGCCAAAAGACCGGCGCCGTAGGCAAAGGTTCCAAAACTGGAAATGATTAGCACAATGGTGAACCATGTGCCTGAGGTGCTTAATTCTATTACCTCATTAAATCCCACAGTACTCACTGTCTGAACCACCATATAGAAGGCAGGAAGCCAATCAAGGTCTTCAATTAATCTATAGCCCAGCGTTCCTCCAAACAATATGAAGGAGAACAAAATGAGTACTTTTCTCAAGCTGTGGAAGGGATTGTTCATCTATTGAAAGTTACGAGCAATTGTCGTAAAAAAGGAAGCCTTCAACGATTACTTATCCATCAAATCTCAGAGTTATCCAACCCCTATTTGGACTTCTTTAGACCGTATTCGTTTTGGTAGAAAGCAGCGATTTCACCGAATGGGCCAAATTTATGCTGCGCCGCAGGGAATGGGTCGACCCACGGTCCGTAAGGCGTGGACATTGGCTTGAGCTTCTTATCTGGAAAGTCAGCTTCAGGATTATTCTTTAATGGACGAGCAAAGCTGTTGATGTATCCTGCAACATCATATGCTTCTTCATCTGAAAGCAGTGGTTCGTCCGCTGTGGTTCCTAAAGGCATATTTCCTTTGATGAACTGAGCCGCCGTGATCACACGGTGCATACCCGCCCCGTGGTTGTAGGAATCCGGGCCCCATAGTGGAGGATACAAATAGGTGTTGCTGCCCGGATTTCGTTGGCCCTGACCATCTGACTGATGGCAAGTAGTACAATGTTGCACATACACTTTCTTGCCATGCTTTAGATCCACCGCTCGGTCTGGATAATCAACCTTTAAGAACTTGTTGCCGTTGATTTTTTCCCCGCGAGGCTTGTCTATACTCAGCCACTCCATATAAGCAACCATGGCCGCAAGCTCCTCAGAGTCCTCAGGCAAGGGACGTCCATTCATTGAACGCTGCATACATCCATTGATACGCTCCTGTATCGTTCCCTCTTTATTCTCACGGTTACGGAATTGAGGAAATTGACTAGGTACGGTGACAAAAGGTGCCGCAAACGGCTTAGTTCCACCGTCTAAATGACATGAATTACAATCTAAATTATTGCCTGCAAAGGGTTTACTTGAGTTTGGACCTAGGTAATCTGCAGTCTCCATAATGAGCCTTCGACCGTAAGCTACTTGTTCCGTGGTTGCAGGATTTGCGAAATCTACACCTTCAAAGAGCTTGTAATCCCAAGGGACATCGGGTAAGACCTGAGAATATTCAGGAAATTCCTGAGCTGGAGGAAGAGCGCTATCAATACTCCAAATCAACCCAACACCAAAGAGACCCATCAAAAGGCTGAGAACAATCCGACTCGTTCCTGTAGTGAGCTGAGCCAGCTGTTCCTTGCGGTGCTTCGGTAGATTTGAAAATTCCATACCGGATTAGTGCGGCAATTTATCGCGAATGACGCCGTAAAGGAATGTTCCTACGAGGGCTCCAAGAAGTACTATTACGTACCCAGAATAACCGGCACCGATATTTACTACAATTGGCCCCGGACAAGCACCACTAAGCGCCCAGCCCAAACCGAAAATAGTTCCTCCAATCAAGTAGCGAGGAATGCTCCAAGCTTTGGGTGTAAACACGATCTGTCCACCCGCATAATCCTTGATTTTCTTTGCTTTAATAATTGCTACCATAGGAACGCCTAGGGCTACTGCCAATCCTATGATTCCGTACATGTGAAATGCTTGGAATCTGAACATTTCTTGAATTCTATACCAAGAAGCTGCTTCGCTCTTGAACATGATGATACCAAATAAAGTACCCGCGATTAAAAATTTAATATTCTTCATGGCTTAGTAAATAAGAGGGAACAATACGTGAGTCATAAGAAGCCCACCGATGAAAAATCCTACCACCGCAAGCAATGAAGCCGGCTGAAGGTTGGAAATACCGCTAATTGCATGGCCCGAAGTACACCCTCCGGCGTATCGAGCACCGAAACCAACCATTAAGCCACCAAGCGCCAAGATTACAATATTCTTTGCATCACCTAGGGCCTCAGTACCGAACTGGCTTGCCGGTACAAATCCTTCTGGAGCTGCAAAGCCCAGTGCTGATAAATCTGCAATGGTATTCTCCGAGATAGCTACGGTATAGTCTTCAGGAGAAAGGAAATTGGCTGCAATGTATCCGCCAATACCTGCTCCGACTAAGAAAAAAAGGTTCCAGCTTTTAGATTTCCAATCAAATTGGAAGAAAGGCACAAAGCGATCCGCACCGCAAAGTGTACAAAGGGTACGCAGGTTACTCGAGAAGCCAAAACTCTTTCCGAAAAAGAGCATGATAAACATAATCAAGGCGATGAGCGCCCCACTTATGTACCACGGCCAAGGTTGCATGATTAGATCCATAGTTTTGTTATCTAGGTGTTATTCTACTAAAGTGTTGAGGGACATACATAATCCGTTAGCTCAATGCCCGCTTTTTTCATGGCACCGAAACCTCCAGCAACATCTACCATGTTGTGGAATCCACGCGCTTTCAAAATAGAAGCTGCAATAACTGAACGGTAGCCACCTGCACAGTGAATGTAGAAGGTTCCTTCGCTTGGAATGTCTCCCATACGGTCGTTGATGTACTCTAGACTAGCGTGGATAGCCGAAGGCATGTGCTCGCTTAAGTATTCGCCGTCTTTGCGCACGTCCACCACAACCGGGCTCTGTACTTCTTTTAGTCCTTCAGCAGTGATTTGATCGAGGGTGTCGATCTCCTTTCCAGCATTCTTCCAAGCTTCAAATCCACCTTCGAGATAGCCAATAGTTTGATCGTAACCTACACGTGAAAGTCGAGTCAAAACTTCTTCTTCCATACCAGGATCTGCAACAACAAGGAGCTTTTGATTGATATCAGGAATCATCGCTCCTACCCACATCGCAAAACTTCCCTTAATACCTATAAAGATGGATTGAGGAATGAAGCCATGAATGAATTCGCTTTGGTGACGTGTATCAAGAATCAAAGCATCTGTTTCATTCGCAGCAGCTTCGAAGGCCTCAACACTCATTGGCGTCATCGCACGGTCCATTACTGTTTCTAAGCTTTCGTAGCCAACTTTATTCAAGCGTACGTTTTCTGGGAAGTAGGCCGGTGGTTTTTGCAAGCCGTCCGTCACTTCCTTGATAAACTCTGCCTCGGTCATATCTGCACGCAATGCATAGTTCGTTGCCTTCTGCTCACCTATAGTTCCCACAGTTTCTTTCGACATGTTCTTTCCACACGACGAACCAGCTCCGTGACCTGGATACACTATCACGTCATCTGCAAGCACCATGATTTTTGTACGTAAAGAATTGTAGAGGGTTGCTGCCAATTGCTCTTGGGTCATGGTAGCCGCCTTCTGGGCCAAATCTGGGCGACCTACATCTCCCAAGAAAAGAGTATCGCCAGAGAAAATAGCATGGTCTTTACCACTCTCGTCTTTCAATAAATACGTGGTACTTTCCATCGTATGACCCGGCGTGTGAAGCACGTGGATTTCAACATCACCTACTTTCAATACTTCTCCATCCTCTGCAATCTTGCAATCAAATTTCGGATTAGCGTTCGGTCCATAAATGATCGTAGCACCCGTTTTCTTCGCTAAGTCCAGGTGACCAGAGACAAAATCTGCATGGAAATGAGTTTCCAAGATGTATTTGATGGTAACACCATCTTTTTCTGCACGATCCAAATATGGACCTACCTCACGCAATGGATCAATAACTACTGCTTCACCATGAGAGGCTATATAGTAAGCGCCTTGCGCCAAACACCCTGTGTAAATCTGTTCTACAATCATTTCTGTGTAATTAGAAGTTCGTATGCTGTTATACTATCTGCTTAAGGATGATGTATATCGCCATAACGAGTACAAACCAGCCAAAGCCTTTTTTCAATTTTTTACCGTCTATAAATTTGGTCGCATAGATACCGACAAAGATACCTACTACGGCAATTGCTGTCACGGTCAACAGCAATGTCCAATCAATAATTAAATCGGGACGTTGAACGTCACCAATAAAACCTATTAAACTCTTTGCAGCAATAATCAACAATGAAGTACCGACTGCCTTTTTCATGGGCAATTTGGCAAAGAGAACAAGCGCAGGAATAATTAAAAATCCACCACCAGCGCCAACAATACCGGTTAATACACCGACCACTGCGCCTTCTGCAATGATTGCAGGTATATTAAAGACAGGCGCAGTTTCACCTTCGTCATCCTCTTCCTCGCGTTTGTTGCGGATCATACTCACTGAAGCTGCAAGCATTACCAAAGCAAAGAAGACCATGATGGCAATGTCTTTCGTCAGCGTGAAAGCACCCACTGTAAGTATGTTTTGAGGTATGGCTGGAACAAGGTAAGCGCGGGTTAAATACACCGCAATAAATGCTGGGATTGTAAACACTACTGCTGTCTTGTAATTCACATTGCCCATAGTAGCATTGCGAATTCCACCTACCAATGCAGTCGTGCCAACAATGAATAAAGAATATGCGGTGCTAAGCTCCGCACTTTCCCCAAAGAGGTATACTAAAACCGGTACGGTAAGTATAGAACCACCACCGCCAATCAAGCCGAGTGAAATCCCTATAAATACCGATGCGATGTAACCTATTATCTCCATGACTGTGTTTTGATTCCTCTAAACTAGCCATGTTCTATTGGACAAGGTGTGACTCAGCGCACACTAGAAAAGAATTCGTTGCATTTCCTGCTGCAACTTAAGCGCAGCACCTCGTGCAGCTTCAGCGAAATCTCTGTCTTTGCTTTGATAGATAATCCCACGGGTTGAATTCACAAGAACTCCGTAGTCTTTATTCGTTGCTTTTGTGAGCACATCCTCAAGAGAACCACCTTGCGCACCTACACCCGGCACCAAGAAGAAAGAATCAGGAGCAGCCTTCCTTACGCGCTCTAAAAATTCTGTTTTGGTGGCTCCTAGAACAAACATAAGTTGCTCTGGGGTCGCCCACTCTTGTGCTTTTTTAACAACAGTTTCGAATAATGCTTCGCCATCCGTGTTTTCCGTAAGTTGGAAATCAAACGCACCTTGATTTGATGTCAATGCCAATAGGATGACCCATTTGTCTTCGAAGGCTAGAAAAGGGCTCACACTATCCACCCCCATATACGGAGCCACGGTAACGCTATCAAATGCCATGGCATTGAAGAAAGCTTCAGCATACATCTTTGAGGTATTGCCGATATCGCCGCGCTTAGCATCTGCGATGGTAAAAACTTCTGGATAGCTCTCGTTTAGGTAATCAATGGTTTTTCCCAAGGATTCCCAACCCTTCACTCCCATGCTTTCGTAAAAGGCAATGTTAGGCTTATAAGCCACTGCGAAGTCCGCCGTAGCATCAATGATGGCTTTGTTGAAGGCGAATATTGGATCTGATTCACTCAATAAATGCTCTGGAATCTTATTGATATCCGTGTCTAGTCCGACACAGAGTACACTTTTCTTTTTTTCTATCTGAGCTATGAGTGCTTGTCTATTCATCTTAAATGATATCTGTTCCTTCTTTCATCTTCTCGGCATTCTCCGCCATGTGAAGTTCGTCAATAAACTTCTGAATATCTCCACCTACTACATCATTAAGATTGTAGGTCGTCAAACCTATCCTGTGGTCGGTTACCCTTCCTTGTGGATAGTTGTAAGTTCTAATTTTCGCGGATCGGTCACCAGTACTCACCATGGTCTTACGCTTAGCAGCCTGTTCTTCTTGCTTTTTCTTGAACTCCATGTCAAACATGCGCGAACGAAGCACTTTCAAAGCTTGCTCGTAATTCTTGTGCTGTGATCGTCCGTCTTGACACTCTACAACAATTCCTGTCGGTAAATGCGTCAAACGCACTGCACTTTCAGTTTTGTTGACGTGCTGACCACCCGCACCCTGAGCGCGATAGGTATCTTTTTTGACATCTTTCATATCAAGATCGACATCTACATCTTCCGCTTCAGGAAGAACGACTACAGATGCTGCAGATGTGTGCACCCTACCCTGGCTTTCAGTGGCTGGAACGCGCTGTACGCGGTGTACCCCGCTCTCGTATTTAAGAATTCCGTAAACCGATTCACCGCTCACCTCAAAAGAGACCTCTTTGAAGCCGCCGGCCGTTCCTTCATTCATAGAAATCACCTCAACCTTCCAACCGCGGCCTTCACAGTAGCGTTGGTACATACGGAATAAATCACCGGCGAAAATGGCACCTTCGTCACCACCCGCACCTTGGCGAATTTCAACCAATGCATTCTTATCGTCCTCCGGATCTTTGGGTATCAGTAAGATTTTGATTTCCTCCTCGAGCTCGGCGAACGCAGGCTCGATCTCATCGAGCTCCATTTTGGCCATATCTCGGAAATCCTGGTCTTTCTCTTCTTTTAAAACCGTTTTCGCCTCCTCTATTCTACTACTTAATTCGAGGTACTTCTCTCTGGCGTCGACCAGGGGCTTTAGGTTTTTGTATTCACGGTTCAATTTCACATAGCGCTTGCTGTCGGAAATCACATCCGGTTGAATAATGAGGTCGTTGACTTCATTGTAACGCTGAAAGACTACGTTGAGCTTATCTAGCATTACTTGCTGTATTTAAAGGTTCCGAACTCACTCGTTATAGTCAGCTCTTTCGCAGCGCTCTCTTCCACGCGTCCTACAATCTGTGCTGCCACTCCAAAACTCTCGCTTATTGCGATAATATCCTGTGCTATTGATGGGTCTACATAGAGCTCCATTCGGTGTCCCATGTTGAATACTTGGTACATCTCTTCCCAACTGGTACCGCTCTCTTGGTGAATCAATTCAAACAATGGAGGAATTGGGAACAAGTTGTCTTTTACGACATGTCCCTTTTCCAAGAAATGCAAAATCTTCGTTTGTGCACCTCCCGAACAGTGAACCATACCGTCAATCTGACCGCGGTATTTATCCAAGATTTGTTTTATGATTGGTGCATACGTACGAGTCGGGCTTAATACTAGTTTTCCAGCATCAAGATCCGTTTCTGTTGGATCTGTTAGGCTTTTAGTTCCAGTGTACACTAAATTCTCAGGTACTGCTGGATCAAAGCTTTCTGGATATTTTGTCGCCAATTCTTTTGAGAACACGTCATGACGCGCACTAGTAAGTCCGTTAGACCCCATACCGCCGTTGTATTCGCTTTCATAGGCTGCCTGGCCGTAGCTCGCCAAACCAACGATGACATTGCCGGCTTTTATGTTTGCATTATCTACAACATCTGAGCGCTTCATGCGCGCAACCACAGTACTATCAACAATGATTGTACGAACCAAATCACCAACGTCGGCAGTTTCACCACCAGTGCTGATAATATCAATGCCGTGCTTACGGTATTCTTCTAGAAGCTCCTCGGTTCCACCGATAATCGCACTCAATACCTCGCCAGTGATTAACCCTTTGTTTCTTCCAATGGTAGAACTGAGCATGATGTTCTCCGTAGCGCCGACACACAGAAGATCGTCGATGTTCATAATCAACGCATCCTGAGCAATGCCTTTCCATACACTCAGGTCGCCGGTCTCCTTCCAGTACATGTAGGCCAATGAACTCTTCGTTCCTGCACCGTCGGCATGCATCACTAGACAATAGTCTGTATCACCGGTTAAATAGTCTGGGACAATTTTACAGAAGGCCTTCGGAAAAAGTCCCTTGTCAATGTTCTTTATGGCATTGTGCACATCTTCTTTCTGTGCACTGACACCTCTGCCGGTGTAGCGGTCTGAATTGTTACTCATAGTGCTGCAAAAATAACGAGAAAGCGCGCACGGGATACCCGTGCGCGCTTCTCTTTTATCAAGGAGTTATCTACTTGGTTTGGATCCAAGACCCAATAATCAATTCCTTATCGTTCTTAATACCGTTCAACGATTTCAATGTCTTCACATCTGAACCAACCTTCTTAGCAATAGAGCGAAGCTGGTCGCCACGTTGTACTTGGTAGTGTGTTGCGTCAAACTCTGTGTAATCACCATTCTTAGTAATCTTAAGTACCATTCCTGGCATTGGACGCGCACCACGCAACCCAGCGTTCAACTTCTTCAACTCTACCACGTTCATGCCGTTCTGCATGGCAATCTTACCGAGTGAACGGTCTTTAGGCCCTAGAGTAATGGTTTGACCGATTGGGTTCTCGTTCTTCTTGGCCGGTGCCAACCCTGGCTCACCATCAGCAGTAGCAACTGGTGCAGAAGGCACATAATCATCTGAAAGCACCTTGAAATCCGTACGACGGTTGATCTGGTTAGCCACCTCTTGATCGTCACCGCCTAATCGTTTAATAAAGCTTTCTGTGAGCTTGTCGCCCTCTTTGAATTTATCTGAGCCGTAACCCGTGTAACCGTTAGGAATAGTGAAAGGCTCTCCTTCACCCATACCTACAGCAGTTAAACGATCTGCAGGGATCCCTTTTTCTATGAGGTAATCCACACAGCTCTGAGCACGTGCCTGAGAAAGCACCTGGTTCTTAGCGTCTGTATCACGGTAATCCGTATGTGAACGTAGACCAATAGTAATGTTCGGGTTGCGTTGTAGGATATTGAATACCGTATCTAGCGCCACTTTACTCTCGTCGCGCAGGTCAGATTTAGCAAGATCGAAGAATACGTTTGGAAGTACAATAGGAACTTCAATCGGATCCATCTTTAAAGTTAGGTTGTACGATTTCACATACTCTCTGTCCTCTTTTACTCTCGAGTAATCCGTCAGTGCAAGATTCTCAGTACTAATGTCACCAATAGCATTCAAGAACTTCTTGCGAGACATGTTCAACTTGTACGACATATCTTCCTCAAGGCGTCCTTTTGGTATGCCGAAATTACCGTTGGCATCGGTAGTGATGGTAAACGAACCGCCTTTCTTATCACTTACTTCGATGGCCACATCTTTTACTGGCTTGCCGTTTTTAGTACTTACCACAGTACCTGAAACAACGAACTGTTTGGTCCACTCTGTAACGTACCAGATATCGTGCTCACCGCGAGTTCCTTTACGGTTAGACACCACAAATCCTCTTTGTGTGTTATCACCAGGAATCCAACGTAATGCGATATCGTCGCCTTCAGAGTTGATTGGACTCAACATATTCTCTACGTCACCAATTGGCTGTCCTAGATCGTCCAATTTTACTCGGTAACAATCAAACCCACCCATACCAGGGCGACCGTTTGACGAGAAATACAAGTATCCGTCTCCGTGGATATATGGATACAGCTCATCTCCGCGTGTATTAATACTCAATGAAGTTGGTTCTTTCCACTCGCGACGACGTCTGTCGTAAGTCGTCATGTAGATGTCTCTACCGCCCTTACCGCCACTCAATTCGCCTGCGAAATACAGAGTCTTATCATCCGGGCTTAACGCCGGGTGACCCACAGAAGCGTTAGAATCGACAGCAATAACAACTGGCTCTGGATTTGCCCAATCCTGCCCTACTTTCTTCGTAGAGTAAATGGCACAACCCATTTTTACATTCTTAAGCTTGATACATTTGGTGAAGTACATGGTCTTGCCTCTCGAGTCGAAAGTAAGTACCCCTTCGTGATCTTTGGTATTGATTACCTCGCCAATGGATTCGAGGTCGCCCCAAACAATCTCATCGTTTGCATTTGCCTCTTTTCCTTTCTTGCGCTTGCCTTTTTTCTTTTGCCCCTCAATCACGTAGATATCAGAAAAACGCTGACCGGTCCAGCCGTCCTCTTTCTTACCTGTTGAATTATCTCTCATGGAGCTTACCATCAAGGTAAGGTCCTCTTTACCGCGCTTACCAGCGTAAGCAATGGCGTAATCTGATTTCTTAGAATTTAAATCTTTTGCATTGTCTAACGAGAACAATGAACCTGATTCAACCCAAGTAGCCGCTTGACGACATGCTTGGATACCTTCTTCTGCACGCGGATCTGACGGTATAAGCTTTTTGTATTCTTCGTAAGCCACAATAGCATCCTCATACTCGCCTTGACTCTGAAGCATTTCGGCGTAGCCCAGGCCGGCCAAAGCACCATAACCCAATTTCTGGGCACGCAGGTAATAGCTCGCCGCTCTTTTGAACTGCCCTGTATTGCGGTAGCATTCTGCCATGTTGTAGGAAATGCGCTGCTTCTGCTCGCGGCTTTTTTCCTTGGAATAGGCTTTAGCGTATACCTCTACAGCTGTGCTATACTCCTTTGATTCAAAGTATTCGTCGGCCTTTTTAGTGGTCTTGTGAATTTCAATCTCAACATCCTCGATGTCGGCATCTTGTGCTACCATTGCCATAGGCATGGCTATCATGGCAGCGACAAGTAGAAAATATCTGCGTATTTGCATTAGAACTTTATTCTAGTGTTTAAGCGTTCCCAATATAGCCAAAATAAAAAAAGAAACCCCGCCGAAGCAGGGTTTCTCTAAAGTATAATTTCAATTGAAATTTGAATTAACGCGTGTAAAGCATTTCACGGAACTTCGGCATTGGCCATTGTTCATCGTCAATCATCAATTCTAGCTTGTCGCTTTCGTAACGGATAACGTCGAAGTAAGGCTTCACGTTGTCGTAGTAAGCGATTGCTTTTTCGCGTACATCTTCAAGCGCATTTGCATCCTTACGAGCCTGAAGCATAGCATCTTTCGAAGACAAAATCTTAGAAATTCTCGCGCTGATTTCTTTGATCATGTCAAGCTGCTCTTTAGCGATACTTGCGAAAGTATCTGCATCCATAATTTCCTTCAAACGCTGTACGTTGTCAATCAATGTATTCTGGTACTTGATCGCTGTAGGAACAATGTGGTTACCTGCTAGGTCACCAAGAACACGTGATTCGATTTGAATCTTCATGAAGTACGACTCAAGCAAGATCTCATGACGTGCTTCTGCCTCACGGTGGCTCATTACTCCCATTGCTTCGAACATACCCAATGTTTGCTCGCTAACGTATGCATCAAGTGCACGAGGCGTTGATGGCTCGTTGTTCAAACCACGCTTCGCAGCTTCTTCCTTCCAAGCATCACCGTATCCATCACCTTCGAAGCGGATCGCTTTACTCTCAGTGATGTAACGCTTCAATACGCTAAAGATGGCTTCATCTTTCTTTAACCCATCTTTCTCGATAAGGGCATCAACATCCGCTTTGAATTCGATCAATTGCTCTGCCATCGCCGCATTCAAAACAGTCATTGGCTGTGCACAGTTTGAAGCAGAACCAGCAGCACGCAATTCAAACTTGTTACCTGTAAAGGCAAACGGTGAAGTACGGTTACGATCTGTGTTATCTAGAAGTACATCTGGAATTTTACCTACTACATTCAATTTCAGATCGGTCTTCTCTTCAGGCGTCATTTTGCCGCCCTTAACATTTTCCAATTGGTCCAAAACAGCGCTTAACTGCTGACCGATGAATACTGAGATAATTGCTGGTGGAGCCTCGTTTGCACCCAAACGGTGCTCGTTACCTGCTGAACCGATAGACGCGCGAATCAAATCTGCGTGACGGTATACTGCCTTGATGCTGTTGATGAAGAACGTCAAGAACATCAAGTTGCTCATTGGAGTAGATCCAGGAGCCAAAAGGTTAACACCGGTATTTGTTGCCAACGACCAGTTGTTGTGCTTACCTGAACCGTTAATGTTTGCAAACGGCTTTTCGTGCAACAACACACGGAAGTTGTGACGACGTGCCACTTTCTCCATGAGGTCCATGAACAATGAGTTGTGGTCTACTGCAACGTTTGCCTCTTCAAATACAGGAGCAAATTCGTACTGTGCTGGTGCCACCTCATTGTGACGAGTTTTTACTGGAATACCTAAGATGCGGCTTTCGTATTCTAATTCTTTCATGAACTCAATGGCACGCTCTGGAATAGAACCAAAGTAGTGATCGTCCAACTGCTGGCCCTTCGCTGGTGCGTGCCCCACAAGAGCACGACCTGCCAATTGTAAATCTGGACGCGCTGCAAAATATGCTTCGTCTACCAAGAAGTACTCTTGCTCCCAACCTAGGGTTGCATTTACTTTCGTTACGTTCTTATCGAAGTACTTACATACTGCAGTTGCAGCACTATCTACTGCTTGCAATGCACGTAATAATGGAGTCTTGTAATCTAGTGCCTCACCTGTGTAAGAAACGAATACAGTAGGAATACATAAAGTGCTTCCGAAAACAAAAGCTGGTGACGTAGGATCCCAAGCTGTGTAACCACGAGCTTCGAATGTATTACGAATACCACCGTTCGGGAAAGAAGATGCATCCGGCTCTTGCTGTACCAACATACCGCCTGAGAATTTCTCAATCGCCTCACCATTTCCAGTAGGCTCAAAGAAAGAATCGTGCTTTTCTGCAGTCGCACCAGTAAGTGGCTGGAACCAGTGTGTATAATGCGTTGCTCCCAAATTCAAAGCCCAAGCTTTCATACCTGCAGCTACCTGATCGGCAATGTTGCGGTTGATTTTGGTACCGTTATCCATTGCGTCAATAACAGCCTTGTAGGCTTCTGAAGTCATGTATTCGCGCATTGCTTTTCTGTTGAATACGCGAGAACCGAAGTATTCTGAAACTCTTGTTCCAGGTGCTTCGAAGTGCTGTGGCTTGCGCCCCATTGTTTCTTCTAGTGCTAGAAATCTTACCGTTGGCATGTGGTTAAATTTTTATTTGCGCCAAAGATACCCCCTAAAAAGGAGGGGTGCAATAAAAAATTATTAACTATTTACTAGGTGACCCCTTAAAAAACTAAGGATGAAATAAAGATTAGGTAAAAACCTAGCAACAATGCCCCTTCCAAACGGTCCAATCGGTCCTTCGTAAAGAGACTCATCAGTGGAATTATTAACAATGTGAAGAATACCGATGCGTGAAAATCAAAGGTAAAGAGAGCGGCATCTTGGAGGGTAATTGGCTGAACAAGAGCAGTAAAGCCCAATACCGATAAGATGTTAAAGATGTTCGATCCAATGATGTTTCCGATAGCGATATCACTTTCTCCCTTTCGTGCTGCCATGAAACTTGCAGCCAATTCTGGAACACTCGTGCCAAAAGCAACCATCGTTACTGCCACAAATCGCTCTGTCATACCGAAATGAATGGCAAGTGCGCTAATGCCACTGACGAAGAATTTTGCGCCAAATGAAAGGCCCAACGCCCCGACGATGAGCAACACCACTCCTTTCCATACCGGAAGACGAATCTCTTCGATTTCTTCACCGATGGCAAGGTTGCGGTTTCTTCGTGCCGAGCGAATCTTTTGAATATTGTAACCCACAAGAAGGGCAACAAGTAACAAACCTTGTCCGGTAGTAATTCCGCCGTAAAACAGGAATACCGCCAATAGTGCATTCGCCAAGAGCAGGAATAGCCAATCATTGCGGTAATGCATACGAACCGCCTTCATCTTATAGACTAATGCTGTCAACCCTAGAATGAGTCCTATGTTCGCGATATTAGATCCAATGACATTTCCTAAAGCGATATCACTCTTACCTCTAGTAGCAGCTACGACACTCACGAGCAACTCTGGGGCACTTGTTGCAAAAGCTACCAAGGTCAATCCAATGACCACCTTTGAAACACGAAGCTTTAGTGCAATACCAACACTGCCCCGGACGAGAAACTCTCCGCCGACCAAGAGCAGGGCGAATCCGCCAAGGAGAAACAATGCTATCAAATCTTGGTACCTCTTTTAATGGAATCGGTCACTTCTTTAAAAGCGTCGCGACCTTCTTCGATGGTCTTTTTCACTTCGGTCAATTTTTGATCCTCAGCGCTGTCCATAATTTCTCTCTTGATATCATTCGTAGCGTTGCGAACCTGCTTAATGACTTTTGCTGCTGATCTCGCCATCGTTGGGATTTGCTTTGGGCCGAAGAGGACCAAGAAGATTAATGCAACGAGTATAAACTCGCCTCCACTGATGTTGAACAAAAGGAATGTATGTGACATGGGGCAAATTTAAACAAAAAGCCCCGTTGCGCTGCGCGCAACGGGGCTCCTTTCAGATATCAATTTTCTTATTTCTCCTTCGACGCATCGAACATTACTGGAGTAGCAATGAACAATGAGCTGTAAGTACCTACGAGGACACCTACTAGAAGTGCAAACATGAAACCACGGATGACTTCACCACCGAATAGGAAGATCACGAGAAGTACGAAGAACGTTGTCAAAGAGGTATTGAACGTACGGCTCAATGTCTGGTTCAACGATTTGTTCACCCCTGCTTCGAAGTTCGCCTTACGGCTTCCCATGTTTTCACGAATACGGTCAAATACAACCACTGTATCGTTCAACGAGTAACCAATAACCGTTAGGATGGCTGCAATGAATGCTTGATCTACCTCCAACTGGAACGGCAACACACCGTCGAGAATAGAGAACAGACCCAATACAAACAATACATCGTGCAATAGTGCAGCTACAGCACCCAAAGAGAACTGCCACTTGCGGAATCGACCCAAGATGTATAAGAATACTACGATGAGTGAGAAGATGATACTGTATACAGCACCTGTCTTAATATCGTCTGCGATAGTTGGCCCAACAACACGTGAACCTACCAAACCGATGGCTTCCTCAGTCTCGTCAGTAAAGAAGTCTTCACGTGAGATTTCTTCCGAGAAGAATCCGCTCACACCAGCGTAAAGTTTGTTCGTGATGTCTTCATCTACTGCTGGACCGGTTTCACCGATGCGGTAGTTTGTAGTAATGATTACCTGGTTCGACTCGCCCAATGTTTTAACCACTGGTGTAAAGGCATTGCCTTCTGCATCTACCAATACTTCGCTTAGCGATTCAGCTACGTCGCTTACCTCAACACTTTGATCAAAGCGTACCTGGAACGAACGACCACCTACGAAATCAACACCAAGGTTTAGACCTTTCGTAAATAGAGATGCCAAACCGATCACGATTACGATTGACGATACGATGTACGCCAAACGACGCTTCGACAAAAAGTCAAAGTTGATGTTGGTGTACCAGTTTTCTGTAGTCTTTGTAGAGAAGGCTACGTTCTTCTTCTTGCCCAATCGGCTCTCGAACACTACACGTGAAATAAAGAGTGCAGAGAACAAAGAGGTCAGGATACCGATGATTAGCGTGGTTGCGAAACCACGAATTGGACCCGTACCGAAAGAATATAGGATAATACCTACGATAAGCGTAGTAACGTTCGCATCAATAATGGCACTGTTCGAGTTCTTGTAACCGTCTACAAGAGCGGCACGAAGACCTTTACCCAAGCGCAACTCTTCACGAATACGCTCGAAGATGATCACGTTCGCATCCACCGCCATACCGATCGTCAATACGATACCTGCCATACCTGGAAGCGTCAATACCGCACCAAAGCTGTTGAGGATACCAAAGATGAAGAACATGTTCACCAATAGCGCCAAGTTTGCTACCAAACCTGCACCGCTGTAGTAGAAGTACATGTACAACAATACCAGTGCAAGTGCGATGGCGAAAGAGTTGATAGAATCTGAAATAGCCTCCTTACCCAATGATGGACCAACAACGTCCGCCTGGATAATACGCGCTGGAGCATCTAGCTTACCTGCACG
This sequence comes from Bacteroidota bacterium, assembly GCA_003385605.1. Classification (GTDB taxonomy): domain Bacteria; phylum Bacteroidota; class Bacteroidia; order Flavobacteriales; family Schleiferiaceae; genus UBA10364. Next base: position 149,511 of record QQUU01000136.1, on the reverse strand, counting down.
TAGGATGTTTGCTAAATCGGAAGCTTCCTCAGCAGTGAAGTTACCCGTGATCTGTGTACGACCGCCAGCAATTTCATTTTGTACTTGAGGGTAAGAGTATACGTAGTTATCGAGAACTACCGCTACAGAACGCTTTGGCGTTTGAGCCGCTGCTTCTGCAGTAAGACGTTGCCATTTTTGTGCACCAGAGCCGTTCATAGCCATGGTTACAATGTTGCGGTTGTATTCATCAAGATCTGGACGCGCATCCACAATAACACCACCGTCTAGTTCTGGCGTGCCTTCGCGGTTGGTCTTAATTGCCAACAACGTGATGATATCAGAACCTGGCTCTGGCTTGTTGCTCCACAAGAACTTCGCATTGCGCAATTCCTGGTTCATGATCTGCTGAATCTCTGGACGCTTCAACATAGCGTTCACCTTCGCTGTATCGCGGATCAACGAGTAACCTACACGTGGACCTTGCAAAGACTGACCTGTCTCGCTTACCATCGGGCGGAAAATCTCGAAGAACGGGTTTACGTTAGAAAGAACATCTGTTGAATCTGAAGATGTAGAATCTGCTTCTTCCGTACCGTCGATGCTCATTGCATCAAAGTTCTCTGTTTCGGCAACTTCTGTTTTCTCTGCTTCTACGAGGTCGCGCATGCGCTCGTTTACGTTCACCAAGAATGGCAATACCTCAGCACCTTCGTACATGTTCCAGAACTGAAGCTCTGCAGTACTTTGAAGGAGTTTCTGAACACGCGCAGGATCTTTCACCCCAGGCAATTCTACCAAGATACGACCCGTACCCTCCAAACGCTGGATGTTTGGTTGTACAACACCGAACTGGTCAATACGTGCACGCAAAACAGTAAATACGTTTGCAATGGCCGCCTCAACGTCACGACGAATCTCTGCTTGTACAGCATCGTTCGAAGCGTTGAAACCAACCTTATCTGTCATTTCTGGTGTACCGAAAAGGCTCGCGTCACTTAATAGACGACCGCCACCGGTTTCCGCAGAAAGTTTATCAAACTCTGTAAAGAAGGTGTTTAGGTAATTATCCTGACCCTGGCTCTGAGCAGCATCTGTATTTGCAATGGCTTGAACAAACATTGGATCTTGTGCATTGGCCACAACTCCTTTGAGTACGTCCTTCACACTAACCTCCAAGATGACGTTCATACCACCTTTAAGGTCAAGACCTAAGTTCATTTCACGCTTCTTAACCTCAGCATATGTGTATCCCAACATTGGGTATACCTCTTGCGTCATCATGCTGTCTAGGTAAGCTGCTTTGACTTTCGAATCACCCGCAGAGAACTCCTCTGCATCACTTGCTACGCCATTCGCTACCCATGAAAAAGAGAGCTGGTATAGTGAGGCCAACCCTAGAGCAATCGCGAACGCGGTAATTAATCCTTTGTTTTGCATTGTGTGGATTATTTCTTTTTTCCAATAACGCGCAAATATAACTAAGTCGGGGTGGCTAACCTAACCATTTTTAATGCGGTATGAATCTTGTTGCGAGTTATCTTTGAAATATGATACAAAGATCACTCCTTATCCTACTCACGGTCCTGCTCACTCAGCTGGATTTGTGTGGACAGTCCAACCGACTCAGTTTTGACTGGACCCAAGGCCCAACAGTGGTTTCAGGGAGTGATACCTTAGGTATGGCCTTTATGGGAGGGGCCGATTTACCTCAATTTTCCCGTGTAGACCTCAATTTAGACGGTACCGAAGACCTCGTTGCATTTGATCGTCAAGGGAACCGCTGGCTCACTTTCCTTGCAGAGAACAACACTTGGGTGCCCGCACCAGCTTATGCGGATAGCTTACCAAAGGTTCAATATTGGGGGCTCTTCCGCGACTATAACGGCGATGGAAAGAAAGATCTCTTCGCTTATGTTCTTGGCGGGATGGGCGTATGGACAAACAACAGCACGGACTCTCTTCAATTTGATTGGGCACTTTCAGGAACGTATTTGACTACAAATGTTGGCAGTGCCACGGCCAATCTTTACAATTTCAGTAGTGATATCCCAGCCATCGACGATATTGATAACGACGGTGATTTGGACGTACTAACCTTCGGACAGCGCGCGACTATCGAATGGCACGAAGGTCTTACACCCAACGGTTTAGACTTTGCGATGAATACCACATGTTGGGGTCGATTCGAGGAAGGCCTAAATAGCAATGACCTTGCTTTGGACGCGTGTCAAGGTGTACAGAAAATGGAATTCAGTCAAAAGAACGCTGGCGGCGCCCATGCCGGATCGACGGTTCTTACACTGAACCTCAATGGAGATACACTAACAGATGTGCTGCTTGGCGATGTAAGCTTTACCAATTTAGTAGCCGCATTCAATGGCGGGCATATCGACAGCGCCTACATGTCAAGCAAGGACACCCTCTTTCCGACCAGCATCCCTACGAATATCGAGTACTTCCCCGCAGCCTTTTATGAGGATGTGGATTTCGACAGTATTCCTGACCTGCTTGTAGCTCCAAATTTGAACGGCTCCATCAATCAAGGCAATGCATGGCTCTATCAAAACACAGGAGCTTCAAACAACCCTGTTTTTGCTTCTTTAGACAGTAGCTTCTTGGTAGACGAGATGATTGACATCGGCTCCACTGCGCGCCCCGCTCTTGTGGATTTAGATTTCGACGGGGATTATGATTTAGTTGTCGGGGGCAAGGGTGCCTACTTGGCACCTGGAACCTACAAGAGCTCGTTGCACCTCTACACCAATGTTGGCACCAATACATCGCCTGAATTTGAATTGACCAATACCGATTATGTGAATGCCGGTTTCAATAACCTAGGAGAAGACCTTAGTCCTGCCTTTGGCGACCTTGATGGCGACTATGATCCAGACCTGCTTATTGGGGCGATGACTGGAGAGATTTTTTACTACGAAAACACAGGTACGTTTTTAGCGCCATCCTTCACCTACAAAGGCGGCTTGCAAAACATTGATGTTGGGAACCATAGTACGCCTGCACTTGGCGACCTCGACGGCGATGGAGACCTTGATTTAATGATTGGCAATGAGGCTGGAACCGTAGCGTATTACGAACACACCGGTACGTATCCAAACATATTTACCCTTGTCGATGCGAATTGGGTTGGTATAGACATGAGTACGCCGTTTGCCCCAAGCGGCTATTCAGTACCCGCTGTTATTTACGGCGCTGACACTACCCTACTCATTGGCTCTGAAGATCAAGGGATCGTACACCTAGATTCTTTGGCGAAAATCATGGCTGGGGCTACTAACGTTGATGCTGTTTTTGGAAGCGGCACCACTTCTTCTACCACCCGCGAGGAGACACCCTTTGGCGGTTCCAAGCGCAATGGACGCATGCAAATCATTTATACGAAAGATGAATTGCTCGCAGCAGGCGCCTCTTTTGGTCAAATAAATTCAATAGGCTTTGAGATAGGTACCAATACTAACCTGTACCTCACGCAAGGATTTACCATCAGCGTCAAACACATCAGCGATACCGCTCAATCTACCTTCCAAAATTCAGGCTTTACCCAAGTTTATGAAGGAATTCGGGTAATGACTACAGGTTGGAACGACATACAGCTATCCACTCCTTTTGCGTGGAACGGCACCGACCACATCCTCATACAAATTTGCTTCTCGAAGCATGCACAAACCGGAGATATACCCGTGGTTCTTGGCAGCACCGCTTTTAACTCTGTGCTCATCGGCGACATTACTGGTTGGAACAGCATAACAAAGAATGGGTGTCTTATGCCCTATCTAAGCAAGAACAAGAAGCGACCAAATATGCGCTTCAACTTTACCCCAACTCTTCACCAAACAGATGCTCATATGCTGAGCTCTGGAAAGCGATTACACCCGGCCGTTGCCGACCTCAATGCGGACGGCTACCCCGATGTTATTGTCGGAAACATGAGTGGCGGACTTCACTACTACCAAGGCAAGGCCTTCAACAGCATTGGTCTTGAGGAGCAAGTGTTGACTATCGAGACCAGTATTCTTCCAAACCCGAGCACTGGGACTGTTTTATTTGAGGCCTCAGAGGCTTCTGAAGTTGCACTTTATGATCTTTTAGGCAAGAAAGTGGGCACCTATGATTTGGGCACACAGCATTTCTTAAGATTACCGAAAGGTCTATATATCGCTAAGTTCCTCGCAGAAAATGGCAGCATCCTAGCCACCGAGAAACTCGTCCTTCAGTGATATGTCTTTAGTAGTGGTTCTTTTTGACGGCCCGTGCACATTGTGCAATAAGAGTGTCGACTGGATCCATTCCAGAGATTTCCATGGCGATTTTTCCTTTGCGTCTTTGCAGGGCAAGTGGGCAGCAGAACATCTACCCGAACATTTAAAGAGTGAAGATTCGGTTGTTTTATTTATGCATGGCCAATTCCACATTCGTTCCAAAGCCGCCTTGCTCATACTCGAGCAGCTGCCCGGTTACCGCTGGACCAGAGTGTTTCGCCTTGTGCCTACCTTTTTACGAGACCTGGTGTACCGCATCATAGCCAAGACACGCTACATGTTCTTTGGCAAAGGCTATTGCACATTTGTTTCTGGGGAAAGAATGCTCGACTGAGACGATGAAAAATTTTTCACATAAAAAAAACCCCCGAGCGCTGCGCGCTCGGGGGTTTTTATTTCGCCCCTGCGGGGCTTGTTTCACGCCCTCAGGGCTTATAGATTCTCGTCAAGTGCAGCGTTCATCTTGCGTACTGCTGCAGCAGAAGCTTCAAACTTCTCTTTCTCGTCAGCGCTTAGATCAAACTCTACTACTTTCTCCCAACCGTTCTTACCAACGATTACTGGAACACCGATACAGATATCGTCTTGTCCGTACTCTCCGTTAAGCAATACAGAACACGGGAACATTTTCTTCTGATCGCGAACGATGCTCTCAACCAACTCAGCTCCAGCAGCACCTGGTGCATACCAAGCAGAAGTTCCGATTAAACCTGTCAATGTTTTACCACCCACCATGGTTTCAGCAACAACGTACTCCTGCTGCTCTGGCGTCAAGAATTGAGTCACTGGCATGCTGTTGTACGTGGCGTGGTTAATCAATGGAATCATGGTAGTATCACCGTGACCACCGATCACCTGACCTTGAAGGTCGTTAGGCGAACAACCTAGTTGCTCAGACAAGCGGTACTTGAAACGTGCAGAATCTAGGATACCACCCATACCGATGATGCGGTTCTTTGGCAATCCTGAGGTCTTAGACGTCAAATACGTCATCGTGTCCATTGGATTAGAGATCACAACGATGATGATATCAGGGCTGTGCTTGATCAAGTTCTCAGTTACCATCTGAACGATCTTCGCATTCGTGCCAATCAACTCCTCACGAGTCATCCCTGGCTTACGAGGAATACCTGAAGTAATTACTGCTACAGCAGAACCGGCAGTCTTGCTGTAATCGTTGGTTGAACCCACTACTTTTGAATCGAAACCATTCAAGGTTGCAGTTTGGTTCATATCCATCGCTTTACCTTCTGCAAATCCTTCCTTGATATCAAGCAGTACGATTTCTTCAGCCAATTCACGACGAACCATGTTCTCAGCTACTGTAGCGCCTACGTTACCGGCACCAACAACAGTAATTTTCATATGTGTTTGATTTTAATGTTATTCTGGTCCTACAAATGTACTTCACAGACCGCGATTATTTATCCTCTCGCTGAGAAAACCGGGCAATTGATATAGGTTCAAAATTCCAACTCTACGTTGTACCTTTGTAGCATCAAAATTACCCTCTTATGGTAGCTTTAAAACTCATCGGAATCACTGTAGTACTGCTCGGTCTTGGCGTAGCGGGAATTGCTATTAAAATCTGGGCGAAAAAGGACGGAGAATTCGCAGGCACCTGTGCCTCGCAAAGTCCTTTCTTAAACCAAGATGGGGAGACGTGTTCGTACTGCGGAAAGAATCCTAATCAGTGCGAGAACAACCTCGAACAAGCTTAATTGGGCTCGTACGCCGACCACCCTTCGGTCTTCTGTACTTCTAATTCACCTTTCACGTTGCCTACGATAAAGTAGGCTTCAACATCTGGAAATTGCGCAACCAATTGCAAGGCATTTGGCCCTGCAACCATACATGCGGTGGCTAATGCATCTGCCAATGTCGCATTGGAAGCGATAATACTCGCTGACAAGACATTGCTAATCACCGGCTGACCGGTTTCCGGATCTATGGTATGCACCACCTTCTGACCGCTTTCATCAACCCAGAATTTGCGATAGTTGCCGCTCGTGGCGAGCGACATAGAATCTAAGGCAATGATGGTCTGGAACTGACCTGGAATACGGTCCTCCACAGGCTTCTCTATACCTATGCGCCATCCACGGCCTTTCACATTTTCGCCTTTACAACGCACCTCGCCCCCGACTTCTACCATGTAATTACTTACACCTTGGGCAGCCAAATAATCGGCGATAATATCCACCGTATACCCCTGTGCAATGGCATTTACATCAACTTGAAACCCTTGAGGCAAGGCATAGAGTGAATCTGGTTCAGGCAAGGCCAATTTAGCACTGCCCACAAATTGCAAAAGGCTATCTACATTGACATTGTCGTTGTAATCTCCACCTGAAAATCCCCAGGCTTTGATTACGGGAGCAATGGTAATATCAAATTGGCCAGAAGTGAGCTCAGTGTACAATTTGGACAAGGTAATAACACGCGCAAAAGCCGTACTGATGCGAACAGAGTCTCCACGGTTCAATCGAGAGATTTCGCTATCGCTTACCCACAGGCTCATCTGCTGATCCATTGCTTTGAGGATGCTATCTATGCCCTCGCGATAGTCAACACCTTGCGGTACCTGATAGGATATGCTGTAGGTTGAACCCTGGGCTGGACCTTGGTTGGTCACCTGCACCAATTCAGGAGTTGAACTGCAAGAAGTCAGTATTCCGGTCGCAATAAGAATAGAAAGGATGTATCTCATGGGATAAAAATAAAAAAGCCGCTCCTGGCGGAGCGGCTTTGAGAATAAATCTTTGGGATTAACCACCGAAGTCGTCAAAACTAACGTTCTCTGGTGGTACACCGAAGTCGTCTACCATCTTCAGAACCGCTGCATTCATTAGCGGTGGTCCACAGAAGTAGAACTCGATATCTTCTGGTGCATCGTGGTGATTCAAGTAGTTATCGATAACCGCTTGGTGTACGAAACCTACGAAGCCATCACCTTCGTCATCCATGTTCTCCTTAGCTTTCCAGTTGTCCTCAGGTAGTGGCTCTGACAATACTAGGTGGAACTTAAAGTTCGGGAACTCCTCTTCAATCTGACGGAAATCGTCAAGGTAGAACAACTCGCGCTTAGAACGACCACCGTACCAGTAGCTCACCTTACGGCCAGTCTTCAACGTGTGGAACAAGTGGAACAAGTGCGAACGCATTGGTGCCATACCAGCACCACCACCGATATACAACATTTCAGCGTCAGTCTCTTTGATGAAGAATTCACCGTAAGGACCTGAAATAGTCACTTTATCGCCTGGCTTTTGATCAAATACGAATGAAGAACAAACCCCTGGGTTTACATCCATCCATCCGCCTTTCTTACGATCAAACGGTGGCGTAGCAATACGAATGTTCAACATTACGATATTACCTTCTGCAGGGTGGTTGGCCATAGAGTACGCACGGAACAGTGGCTCTGGGTTCACCATCTTAAGATCCCATAGTTTGAACTTATCCCACTCTGCTTGGAATTCATCAGGAGCCTTACCCAATTTCGGGTGAGACGTAATATCAATGTTCTTGAAATCTACCGTTGTTGCAGGTACATCTACCTGGATGTAACCACCAGCTTCGAAGTCTAGTGTTTCACCTTCCGGTAGTTTTACGACAAACTCTTTAATGAAAGAAGCGACGTTGTAGTTACTCACAACTTCACACTCCCACTTCTTAATACCGAAGATCTCTTCAGGTACTTTAACGTTCATGTCGTTCTTCACCTTAATCTGACATCCAAGACGCCAGTTATCCGCAATCTCCTTACGGTTGAAGAATCCTGTTTCTGTAGGTAGGATTTCACCACCACCTTCAGTTACCTGACACTTACACATACCACAAGTACCACCACCACCACAAGCAGATGGCAAGAAGATCTTTTGGTTGCTCAAAGTGTTCAACAGGGTAGTTCCTGATTCTACTTCTACATCATCTCCGTTGATGTTCAATTTTACCGGTCCGCTTGGAGACAAACGCGCTTTTGCCTGCAATAGAATCGTCACCAACAAAAGGATAACGAGTACGAAGACAACTACCGATGAAAGAACTACTGTGCTAGATAAAAACATAGCTACTGTGCTTATTATAATTTAATACCCATAAAGCTCATGAACGCGATACCCATCAAACCAGTAATGATGAAGGTAATCCCGAGACCGCGCAGAGGAGCAGGAACGTTTGAATAGCGGATTTTCTCGCGGATGGCTGCAATAGCAACAATAGCCAAGAACCAACCCACACCTGAACCGATACCGTATACTACCGCTTCAGCGATAGTACCAAAGGCACGCTCTTGCATGAAGAGTGAACCTCCGAGGATAGAACAGTTTACAGCGATAAGCGGCAAGAAGATACCCAAGGCGCTGTATAGTGCAGGTGCAAATTTCTCAACGATCATCTCGATCAACTGTACCATCGAAGCAATAACTGCGATGAACATAATGAACGAAAGGAAGCTAAGGTCTACATCTACGAACTCTTCACCCAACCAAGCCAATGCACCAGGCTTCAAAACATAGTTTTCAAGCAGCCAGTTCACCGGAAGAGTGATGGTCAATACGAATGTTACAGCAATACCTAGACCAACAGCAGTTTTTACTGTTTTAGATACTGCGAGGTAAGAACACATACCTAGGAAGTATGCGAAGATCATGTTCTCAATAAAGATTGAGCGAACAAATAAGTTGATTAATTCTTGTCCCATGTCGGCTTAGTTTTCTTCAATGAGTTTAGTGTTTTTCGCACGTTGCGCCCAGATGATTAGACCTACAACGATCAAAGCCATCGGAGGGAACAAGAAGAACCCGTTGTTGGCATAGAATCCTCCGTTTGCGATGTACCAGCTGTCTGGAATCACTTGGAAGCCAAGCAATGCACCAGAACCTAGCAATTCGCGGAAGAAGGCAACTGCGATAAGAATGACACCGTAACCAATAGAGTTACCGATACCGTCCAAAAAGGCTTTCCATGGACCGTTACCAAGCGCGAAGGCTTCAAAGCGTCCCATGATAATACAGTTCGTAATGATCAAACCAACGAATACAGAAAGCTGCTTACTCACGTCGTAGGCGAAAGCTTTCAGGAATTGGTCCACCAAGATTACCAAAGAGGCAACTACTACCAGCTGCACGATAATACGGATACGGTTTGGGATAAGGTTACGAATCAATGAGATGATTACGTTACCTGCTGCCAATACAAACATTACAGAAAGTGACATTACGATAGCCGGCTCAAGTTTAACCGTAATCGCAAGTGCAGAACAGATACCTAGTACCTGGACTGTAATCGGGTTGTTGTCGTTGAAAGGATCAGAAAGTAGTCTCTGATTTTTCTTCGAGAACAACGATTCTTTTTGTTTTACTTCTGTACTCATGGCTTAGATGTTTTTGAAGTATTCAGCGTAAGGTGCAAGACAGTCTGTAAGCATGTCGTTTACACCGTTTGAAGTAATCGTACCTCCAGAGATACCATCTACAGCGTAATCGCCAGCAGAGGTACCTGCTTTCACTACTGAAATCGATTTAAACATTCCCGCTTCAGAGATTTTCTTCCCTGGGAATTGGTCGGTAAACATTGGCGTCGTGATTTCGGCACCAAGACCTGGCGTTTCACTCTTGTGGTCAAAAGTTGCACCGACTACAGTGTTACCGTCGCTTTCCAAAGCCAAGTAACCCCAAACAGGACCCCAAAGACCTTTTCCGCGCATTGGAATAATGTAGTACGTATCGCCTTCTTTCTCTGCCACGTACAATGGAACTGAACGGTCCATGTTACCTACCTTAATGGCAGCAGCCATATCAATATCGAAAGCTGCTGATGCATCTTCAGATACAACTGTTCCGCCCTGAAGGGTCAAGCTTTGCTTGATGTACTCTCCAAAGGCTGCATCAGATTCTGAGCGATCTACCTCGATACCGATAGAAGCCAAAATGCTTTGTTTCTTCTCTTGGCTAATGTTTGAAGCTTGCTTGCTCTTAAGACCAAGGGATGCTCCAGACAAAAGCACAGCTACCAACACCACCATCACTGTGGCGAATGTGTAAGTATATGCGTTGCTATTTACGTTCATCGTGTTATGTAGTTTAGGCGTTAGCTAGACGCTTCTCGCGACGTTTGATGTTTGCTTCTACAACGTAGTGGTCAATCAATGGCGCCATTACGTTCATGAAAAGAATCGCCAACATGATACCTTCAGGGTATGCCGGGTTGAAGACGCGAATCATGATACCGAAGAATCCGGCTAAGAAACCGTAGATGTATTTACCCGTTTCCGTCTGAGCGGCGCTCACAGGATCAGTGGCCATGAAGACCATACCGAACATGAAGCCACCCAACATCAACTGGTGGATAGGATTTAATCCCATAAACTCGTTTACAGCGAAGGCATTGAAAATACCTGCCATTACTAACCCACCTACAAAGAAGCTCAACATGATTCTCCAAGAACCTACACCCTTGAAAATCAAGAACAAGCCTCCAAGTAGAATTAACAATGCTGAGGTTTCACCAATAGAACCTGGAATCAATCCCAAGAAAGCATTCATCAAAGAGTACGTTCCTTCTGGGCCGAACTGGGCCATCACTGTTTCCGTTGCTGGATTACCTAGACCTTGACCTACTGTAGTGGCCAAATCACCCATAGCAGTCGCTCCTGAGTACCCGTCTACGATATCACCGCCTGAAGTATTGATCCACACTTGATCACCCGACATCCAGGTTGGGTACGCAAAGAATGCAAAAGCACGTGCAGTAAGTGCTGGGTTCAACAGGTTCATACCCGTTCCACCAAATACTTCCTTTCCGATAAGTACAGCAAAAATAGTAGAGGCAGCAACCATCCATAATGGGATGTCTACTGGCATAATCAATGGAATCAACAAACCTGAAACAAGGAAACCTTCGTTTACAGGGTGGTTGCGCTTCCACGAGAAGAAAATTTCCACACCAAGACCGGCTGCATACGTCACGATAATAAGTGGTAACAGCTTTAAGGCACCGAATAGGAAGTTATCTAATAATGTGCTGTCCAAACCGATCGCACCGTAGTGCAAACGGCCGATGTTCCACATTCCAAAAAGGAGTGCAGGAACCATAGCAAAAATTACTGTCACCATGGTGCGTTTCAAATCGATCGCGTCGCGAACGTGCGCACCCGAGTGGGCAGTGTGATCAGGAACGAAGGCCATCGTCTCCAATGCATTGTGCAATGGGTAGAGGATGTTTCTCTTGCCATCTTTTTCAACAAGCGGTCTAGTCTGGTCGAATATGTTTTGTACAAACTTCATAATATGGCGTATTACATCATTTCTTTTCTAAGGTCATTCAAACCGTCTCTGACGATTTGTTGCAACGGCAGTTTTGAAGTACAAGCCACCTCTGCAAGTGCAAAGTCCTCTGGCAATACTTCATAAATACCCAGCTTTTCCATCTTCTCGATATCACCAATCAAGATGGCGCGTAGCAACTGCTGTGGGAATATGTCCATAGGAATGAACTTGTCGTACTCCCCTGTCACTACAAATGCGCGCTCTTCACCGTGCATGTTGGTATCCAAATCGTACTTTCTATTTGGGAACAACCATCCCCAGAATGCACGGTTCGTTGAGAACTTACCAAAGCCTGGAAGAACCCAACCGAAGAATTCAGTTTGGTTTCCTTCAGGAATCGCAGTGATTTGAGATTTTCCGAAGGCCATAAAACCTTCCGCGTCCATCTGTGTACCGGTAAGCACATCACCAGCAATCACGCGAGTGTTATCGAGATTAATATTTGCCGAATTAAAAGCAGCAAGGTTTACCCCTTGCAGCATGGTGGCATAACCACTGTTCGTTGCTTTAGAGCCTGTAACCGCCACTTTGTATTCTGGCGCGTACTGGCCATTGAGCACTGCACGACCAATTACTGGTAGGTCAACAGCATTTACCGTCCAAACAACCTCACCCTTATTAATAGGAGCGATTTGTGCGATCTGTGTTCCAACCAACCCCTTAGGATGCTTTCCAGAGAAGGTTGCATTAACTACACCTTCACCACTCAAACAATCTAGAGGAGCAACATCATCAGCCTGACTCACGTATACCTTACCCGTTGTCAATGCACCTAGTGCATTAAGAGCAGCAGCAACCTCAGCTTCTTTGCCTGCCAACTGGTAGGCGAGATCCCCAGCAAGAGGACCACTATGAACTGCGTTTACGAAGATATCACGTGGCTCTTCGTTCATGCTTGCTGCTACACCGTAAGGTCTAGAGGTAATGAATGCGCCGGCACCTGTATTGGCTAAATGCGCAGCAACCTCAGAACGGTCAGCCTTAGCAACGTCGAGCGCACCGTGGTCTGCGTAGGCAACTTCACTGTCCGCTAAAACAACAACTGCCAAAATTTTACGCTTGGCACCGCGCTTAACTTCTGCTACCTCTCCGGAAACTGGTGAACAAATTTTTACTTCGGGACGATCCTTGTCAAAGAATAACGTGTCGCCCGCTTTTACTTGAGCCCCGGCTTTCACCGCCAATTTCGGCGTGATTCCAGGGAAATCTAAGGGACTTACGGCATAAGTTGAGGCGCTAACTGCGCCCAAATCAGTCTGTGCAGCTGCACCGACTAACTTAAGATCGTAACCCTTGCGAATCTTAAAGGATTGAGACATCGTACGTTTCAGTATGATTTTAGGCTGCAAAAATATATTACAGCGTTGGGAATCCCTATCCTTTTCTCTACTAATTGTACCTTAGTGGGCAAGATTATTTAACAATTATGCTAACAAGGTATATGACATTGGTCACACTGATGATTTTCAGTTCGATCAACGCCCAAGTATTAAACGATACAGTGGTTTATGATTATCTAAAAAGTGTCCAGATATCACCTGAAGGAGAACCCCTAGACTTTCCTGCATATGAATTGGGAGCCCGCAAGGGGCTTGAGCTAAGCTTCGACGACCTCGCGTATGAATGGAACAATTACAGCTACCGCATATTCCATTGTACCAAGAACTGGGAGAAGAGCGACTTATTGGTTAATCAATACCTCATAGGATTCGAAGGGAACTACATGAACAACTTCGCAATTAGCGTTGGTACGTTCGTGCCGTACACCCACTATTCCATTAAATTTCCTAATGCTGAAACAAAGCCGCGTGTAAGTGGCAACTACGTCATCGAAATTTTTCAAAACGACGATCCTGAGGACCTGATTATCCGCCGAAGGTTTATTGTTTACGAGAGCTTAGTTATTCCCGGAGTGAGTGTAAGTCGCGCAGTAGACATGGAGGAATTCTCCACCCAGCAACAAGTAAGTGCCACGGTGAGCCTCGCTGGCTATCCTGTTCAAGATTATTTCATGGATCTCGACTTGAGCATTTTACAGAACAGAAGGTGGAACAATGCCAAGAATAACCTCAAACCTACCTTTATCAATGACGGATTGCTTACTTACAATTTCATGGGCAGCGAATCCTTCGACGGTGGTACAGAATTCCACACTTTTGACACAAAGCGTTTGAATCAGGTCGGACTTGGTGTTAAAACCTCTAGGCTAGATACGTGCTGGGAAGTATACCTATATGAAAAGAAGAACCGCTCCATTGCCGTGTACAGTTTCCAAAACGACATTAATGGGAGACGGTTTTTCAATCGCGCAGATGTGGGTAATCCTGATCTAGCGGGCGATTATTGCTGGGTCGATTTTTACTTTGAAAGTCCTGAGTTGGACGAGCCTGTTTATGTGTATGGGCAACTTAGTGATTGGGAACTCTTGCCGGAGTTTAGAATGGATTACAATCGAGAGCGTGGGGCCTACAGTAAAAAAATCTTGCTAAAACAAGGGTATTACAATTATGTATTTGCCCATCCTGGGGAAAACGGAGGCATTAGCACAGCCCTCACTGAAGGCACACATTGGCAAACGCGAAACGACTACACATTAATTATGTACAACCGTAGTATGGGTTTGCGATATGACCGTATTATTGGGTACTTCAAACCTTCACAAGCATTATAACATGAAGAAGCTCACATCTATTTTTGCTATTCTATTGAGTATCAATTCTTTTGGTTGGGGTCTGACTGGCCATCGAGTAGTTGGTCATATTGCCATGGACTACTTAAACCCTGAGGTAAAAGCCCATGTTCTAGACGTTTTAGAAGGCGAAGACCTCGCTATGGTGGCCAATTGGATGGACTTTATTAAAAGTGAACGTTCGTACGACAGCCTAAAGCCATATCACTATTGTACCATTTTACACCTGGATTCGATGGATACGCACAAGCATCCTGCGAAAGGTGATATCTGGATGGCTATCGATAAGTTCTTAACGGAGATTGAAACTGGGCAGTACAGCGTCGATGAGGGATTTGCGCTCCGTGCCATCGCTCACTTGATTGGAGATGTACATCAACCATTGCATTGTGGTCGCGGAACAGATATGGGCGGAAATATGGTTCAAGTCAAATGGTTTTACCGCAAATCCAACCTACACCGCGTTTGGGATAGCGAAATGATTGATTATTGGAAGATGAGCTACACGGAGTACTCAGACTGGGCTATGGCAAAAGTGAAGCAAGACCAGGTAGCACAATGGCAAAACTCATCCTTAGAAGATTGGATTCGCGAAAGCGTCGTGGCGCGGGATCAGTGTTATGAAACCATGGGTGATCCCGAGCGAATGGGGTACCGTTACATCTATGACAATACGGAGTTGCTAAACCAGCGTTTGACACAAGCTGGTGTTCGCTTGGCAGCAGCTTTGAACAAAGCGTACGCCGCTCGTTAATTTCATTAGCTTTCTACAGCAACGATTTCGAGCAGATTGACAATTACATCTGTCGCACTTTCCATATCCTGAAGGGAAACAAATTCGTACGGGCTGTGGAATGCGTGTTCACCCGCAAAAATGTTTGGACACGGAAGGCCCATGAAACTCAATTTCGAACCGTCTGTGCCGCCGCGGATTTTACTCTTACGTACAGGTAAACCTGCTGCGGAAATGGCTTTTTCAGCATACTCGACAACGTGAGGATGCTTGTCCAAAACCTCTTTCATATTGCGGTATTGCTCGCTAATAATTACCTCATAGCTGGTCCGTTTAACTGCCTTTGACGCTTGCTTGGCCAAGGTGTTTAGTAGTGCCGCGTAGGGCTCCAAATCTTCTGTATCGAAAGACCTTAAGATCATGGTAATGCGTACCTCTTCTACCCCACCCGTTATCTCATAAGGATGAACGAAACCAGCTTCGCCTTTGGTCGATTCTGGCGCCCACTCAGAGCGTGGCAAAGAGCCTAAGAACACCCCTGCAGCCTTGAGTGCATTGCCCATTTTTTTGTGTGCGTACCCAGGGTGGGTATTGGCACCACGAAAAATAATGGTTGCACCGTCCGCCGAGAAGGTTTCGTCTTCTAACGAGCCCTTCGTTGCGCCGTCCATAGTATATCCAAAATCGGCCCCAAGTTTTTCAAGGTCTACATGGTCTGCACCGCGTCCAATCTCTTCATCGGGGGTAAAAAGGATTTTCATTGCAGCATGAGGTCGGTCCGATTTCATCAGCAGTTCCGCTGCGGTCATAATCTCTGCTACACCCGCTTTATTATCGGCTCCCAGAAGTGTGCTACCATCAGAAGTAATGATAGTATGCCCTTTCATTTCTTTTAAGGGGCCAAATTGCTTCGGAGTAAGAACGATCCCTCCCTTCGGCAGGTGGATCTCGCCGCCGTCATAATCTTCATGAAGAGTTGGTATTACCCCTGCGCCAGAGTATTCGGGCGAGGTGTCCATATGGGCACAAAAACAAACCGCTGGCTTATCCTCTGCACCTGCACTGGCAGGCACTGTGGCATAGACATATCCTTTATCGTCCATGTGCGCATCTTCCACACCCATCTCTAAAAGCTGCTGCACGAGCAATTGGCCCAAGTTTTTCTGCTTGGCTGTAGATGGTACAGTTGGCGAACTAGCGTCGCTTTGTGTATCTATTTGAACGTATTGTTTGAATCGGTCTAAAAGTGAAGGATACTTCATTGTAGTTAATTCTGATGCAGGGTTGACGGCGCAAACAGAGTGCGCACTATGGTTTCAATAAGTATGCGTAAATCAAGCAGCAGTGACCAATGCTCGACGTAGTAAATATCTGCTCGGATTCTCGCTTCGAGCAACTGCTCGTTTGCAGCACTATCGCCCCCACGTAGACCTCTAGTCTGAGCAAGGCCAGTGAGGCCAGGTTTGGCCCAATGGCGTACTTTGTAACTGCCAATTTTTTTAGCGTACAGTACCCCATCACCCGGAGTGTGTGGACGAGGACCGACTAATGACATTTGACCTAAAAGAACATTTATAAGCTGTGGAAGCTCGTCTACCCCAACCTTTCTCATCCAAGATTGCAAAGCATTGCTCGTGCCGTTAGCGTTCAATGTGCGCAGCTTGAGCACAGTAAATCGTTTGCCTTCCAATCCTTCACGAGATTGCATGAAGAAAGGATTACCCGCCCCGGTCAGCACAAGCACAAGGGCAAATAGAGGCAGTGCCCACGATAAAACAGTGGCAATAAATAGTACCGAGAAAATGATGTCAAAAATGCGTTTTATGCCCTTGTTCGTCCAATTAGATAAGGGCTCTTTACGCTCAGAGAACAACGGAATACCTTCGAGGGATTCTAGGAAAAGTTCACCGGCGTAATTCGCACCCATTTCGGGCAAAAATCGGAAGCGCATGCCATGTTCCATGGCATATTGCTGTGCTGCTGTGTACTCTTTTGAGCTTGGCGCATAGCCACATATAATATCCTGTACGTTGCGAACTTTTTCACCGTCTAGTTCCTTGGAATCGACCGTTCCCGAATAACGCCAACCTAATTCTGGTCGGACCGCTACTAAATTCACTAGTGCCTCGGTGGTAGCATGCGTGCCGGAAATGATGAAATTTCGCTGCCATTTGCCCTTAGCCATTTGGTTGCGTAAGAATTGGACAAAAATTAAACGGTAGATGATCGCACTGGCGTAGAAAAGACTGAAATAGGTCGCTAAAAACAAACGGCTGTAGTAATAGCCCTTCAAGCCTACCACAATTATTGCGAGGATGGCCATCTGTCCTAGTGCACCACGGACGACATTGGCCAACACATTGCGCTGCTCCAAACCACTGGTGTAGGAGAACATACCCGCCCAACGACCTGCACCGTACCAACTCACCAAGGTGAGCACGAGAAGCTGTAGGTAGTAGTTGTAGTATTCAGGATTCGAAATGCGTAGATCGTCAAACCGCCACAATCCTATGACCACAAAGAGTGTCAGGAGTAATGCACCATCTATCAATAGTGTGCCTAGTCGAAATATTTGAGAACTCTGATTCTGCATTTTTCTTCGGCCAAAAGATACTTACTTTTACGACGATGAGCACTACCCAAACTCCCATAGTCTACGCAGACGGTATAGGACCCGATCGAGCAGCCTTGTTGGCAGAGGAGTTTGGCATTCGAACGACAGCACAGTTTCTTGAACATTACCCGTTTAGATATGTCGATAAGACGCAGTTTTATTCAGTCGCTCAGCTGACCGCTGCCCCTGTAGAAGTGCAGGTCAAAGGTCAGATTACCAAGATTGAAGAAGTAGGACCACCGCGCCAAAAAAGGCTCGTGGCGACCTTTACGGACGGTACCGGATTCATCGAGCTCGTTTGGTTCAAAGGCGCAAAGTGGATTCGCCGCTCCTTGAAACTGAATACCCCTTTAGTGGTTTTTGGAAAGGTGAATGCATTCAATGGAAAGAAGAGCATCCCCCATCCAGAAATCTCCGCCCCAGCGCTCAGTAGTGAGACCCAATCCGCCCTGGAACCAGTGTACTCTACCACCGACAAGCTCACCAAGAAAGGCTTGAATTCTAAGGGTATAGCCAAGGTGATGAAGGCTTTACTTCGCAAAGAACTGGAGCATATTAAAGATCCTTTCACGATTGAATTTGCCAAGGAACACGGCGTGGTTTCAAAAAAACAAGCCCTGTTTTGGATCCACTTTCCAAGCTCCCGAGAGCACTTGGAGGCGGCCAAAAAGCGAATCAAATTTGAAGAGTTTTTCTTCCTCCAACTCACGCAGCTCAGAAACAAACTGCGAAATAAAAGCGCCATTAAAGGCTACCCTTTTGCAGAAGTCGGTCAAACCTTTTTAAACTTTTACAACAACCACTTACCCTTTGAGCTTACTGGCGCACAGAAGCGAGTGGTTAAGGAAATACGCGCAGATGTAGCCACAGGGGCACAAATGAACAGGCTGGTTCAGGGAGATGTAGGCTCAGGAAAAACGATTGTTGCCTTATTAGCGATGTTGCTTGCTATCGACAACGGCTTTCAAGCAGCCCTTATGGCGCCAACGGAAATCCTCGCAACGCAACACTACCAAGGACTTAAAGAGCTTTGTGAGCCCGCAGGGATCACTATTGAGCTCTTGACCGGTTCTACCAATAAAGCCGATCGTGCTTCCATACACCAACGCCTACAAAGCGGTGAACTGCATATTTTAATCGGTACGCATGCCTTGATTGAACCAACGGTAAAATTTGCCAATTTAGGATTGGCGGTCATCGATGAACAGCACCGTTTCGGTGTGGCGCAGCGTGCCAAACTGTGGAAAAAAAACGAACATCCACCGCATGTTTTGGTCATGACGGCTACCCCAATCCCTAGAACTCTTGCCCTCAGCCTTTATGGGGATTTAGACATAAGTGTGATTGATGAACTTCCTCCGGGTAGAAAGCCAATTACGACGCACCACCTGTATGAAAAGAACCGGTTGAAACTCAACGGCTTCATGCAGCGTGAAATTGCCAAAGGACGACAGGTGTACATCGTTTTTCCGCTCATCGAAGAAAGTGAAAAATTAGATTTGAAGAATCTCCAAGAGGGCTATGAGCAATTGCTGCGGGATTTCCCACGGCCGCAATACCAAATTGCCGTAGTGCACGGCCGTATGAAACCGGAAGAGAAAGAAGGCGAAATGCAGCGATTTGCCTCAGGAAAAGCCCACATACTCGTGGCTACTACCGTCATTGAGGTAGGTGTGAATGTCCCAAACGCATCTGTAATGGTCATTGAAAATGCAGAGCGCTTCGGGTTAAGTCAGTTGCATCAATTGCGGGGCCGTGTTGGTCGCGGAAGCGAAGAAAGTTTCTGTGTTTTGGTCAGCTCATTCAAACTGAGTAACGACGCTAAAACCCGATTGGAAACAATGGTGCGCACTCAAGATGGTTTTGAGATTGCTGAAGTCGATATGAATCTCCGTGGACCGGGTGATATGATGGGTACCCGACAAAGTGGTCAGCTTCAGTTCAAACTAGCTTCTTTAACCCAAGACGGCAATATCCTGAACTGGGCGAGAGGTGTCGTGGAACAATTATTGTCCAATGATCCTCAACTAAATGACCAAAATCACGTTCCTATTAAAGAACATTGGAAAGCTTTGTACAAAGACCAATGGGGTTGGAACAGGATTTCGTAATTCATGGTAGACATAGTAAAACGATTTATGAAGGCACAGCATCTGCTGATGCAACGCAATGGCGGTTATTCGTTCATTCGAGCAAATGTGCTAAAGCTTATTGCGTCAATTGGCGTGATACTGCTGCTTCTATTCTTGTTTGACCGCTATGTCATTGACCTCAGCGCCGCTGCAGAATGGGCCACCAGTTTCTTTTCCCCAGGAGGACTTATTGGACTCTTCTTTTTATCTGAAGTAAGCATTGGCTTTATCACACCAGAACTTCTGATCGTTTGGGCGGACGAAACGCTAAAGCCACGCTGGATGCTTACCCTGTTGGCAGTACTGAGCTATTTCGCCGGGATCGTCGGTTATTTCATGGGCCAATTCTGGCGTACTCGCGCCCTAGTTCGCAATCTGTTGTTGGACCGCTACACACATACTTTCGAACAACTCAACAGATTTGGGGGGCTACTAATTGTGCTCGCTGCATTGACACCGCTGCCCTATCCCATCGTGAGCCAGCTCAGCGGAATGAACAACTATCCGTTTAAAAAATTTGCCTTGCTCACCCTAGTGCGTTTCCTTCGATTTGCGCTTTATGGAGCCTTACTCTATAATTTGTTCTAAAGCCCCGATTTTCGGGCTTTTTATTCTCTTTCAATAGTGTAACTTTGGGACCTATTGAACAACTCGATCCATGAACATTTCTTACCAGTGGTTAAAGCGTTTTCTAGCTGTTGATTTAGATCCAAAGCGCGTTGATGAATTACTAACGGATACCGGACTAGAAGTCGAAGGTGTACACGAAGTAGAGAGCATCAAGGGCGGTCTACGCGGTGTTGTCGTAGGTGAAGTATTGACCTGTGAGCAGCATCCAAACGCGGACAGACTTCGCGTCACTACGGTGAACATTGGAGAAGAGGAGCCCGTACAAATTGTCTGTGGAGCACCAAATGTTGCGGCGGGCCAAAAGGTTCCAGTAGCCACAGTGGGGACACGCTTGTATCCTGGTGGTGAAGAACTGAAAATTAAGAAGGGTAAAATCCGCGGAGAAGTAAGCTTCGGGATGATCTGCGCAGAAGATGAGCTGGGTCTAGGAAACGACCACGACGGTATTATGGTGCTCGACCCATCGCTCAAACCGGGTACCCCGTGTGCAGAGGTGTTCAATATTGAAAGTGACTTTGTATTCGAAATTGGCCTAACGCCAAATAGAACGGACGCAATGGGACACATTGGTGTTGCTCGTGACCTTCGTGCTGCCTTGCTAGTTAAGGGCGAGGAAAGTCCAGAGCTTATCGCTCCCAAAGGCACGTATCAAACCGAAGGCAACAACCCTGTTGCGCTAACGATCGAAAGTGATATGTGTCCGTCCTACTACGGCACCTACTTTACAGGAGTACAGGTGAAGGAAAGTCCAGATTGGTTAAAGAACAGCCTTACTGCCATTGGCTTGACGCCAAAAAACAATGTGGTGGATATAACCAATTATGTGTTACACACTTTTGGACACCCACTTCATGCTTTCGATGCGGAAAAGCTAAGCGGTCAAAAAGTGATCGTTCGCCAGGCCAAAGAGGGAGAAAAAATTACCACTCTAGACGATGTCGAGCGTGAGCTAAGTGCACATGATTTAGTCATTGCCGACGAGCGCAAACCTGTTTGTATTGCAGGTGTGCTTGGAGGTGCAGATAGCGGCGTAAGTCAAGCAACAACTTCCGTCTATTTAGAAGGCGCCTATTTCGACGCAGTAAGCGTTCGAAAAACTGCGAAACGTCATGGAATCAACAGTGACGCCAGCTATCGCTACGAGCGAGGTGTTGATCCTAACAGTACAGATGCTGCACATGCTTATGCTGCCGCTTTAATATGCGAACTAACGGGTGCAACCGCCAGTGTAGCCGACCACCAAGGCACAACTGACTTCCCTAAACTCGAAATCACCTTTAGCTTCGAAAAGGTATGCAAGTTGATTGGTGTGGAAATGAGCATTGAAAGTGCGTCTGACATTCTGAAGTGGCTAGATTTTGAAATTATTGGACTTAATGGGGACCAATGGACGGTCAAAGTTCCGACCTATCGTGTCGACGTAACTAGAGATGTAGATATTGCTGAAGAGTTGCTTCGTATCTATGGTTTCAACAACGTTGAGATTCCGTCAGGAATGCGCATTAGTGTTGCAAAGCACGATCCACGTCCTGAAAAAATCGAGAAATCGGTCTTAGATCAACTAACTGGTAATGGTTTCTTCGAAATCATGAACAATAGTCTCTCGAAAGGGGCCGATTATGAATCCTTGCAATCCGAAGTCTCTAGCAATCTCATTGAAATGCTTAATCCGTTGAGTCAAGATCTCAATGTGATGAGAAACAACATGCTATTTGGGGGATTGACGGCTATAGGGTTTAATCAAAAAAGACAGCAATCCAACCTGCGCTTTTTTGAACGCGGTAAAACCTACGGAAAGGGTGGAAATGGTTATTTCGAAACATCGGTAATTGACTTGTTCTGTTCGGGCTCATCGAATACCGATCACTGGAAAGCCGATGCTTCTGAAAATGATTTCTTCTATATGAAAGGCTTGCTCGAGGCAATGCTCAGTAGATTTGGGTTTAACGCTACGATGACTCGCAAAGACCACAGTCTTTACGGCGAATTCTTGAGTATTAAAGTCGGGAAAACCACGATTGGTCACCTCGGCTCTGTACACCCGAAAGTCTTGGGACACTTTGATGTGAAAGGCACCGTTGCGCACGCCTCGTTGCACTGGGAGCAAGTAGTTCAGCTTATGATTTCTAATGGCACACAACCTTTTGAAGCATTACCGAAATTCCCAAGCGTTCGTCGTGACCTTGCACTTCTCGTAGATACAGCGACTACGTATGCTGAACTTGAAGAAACCATTACACAGACTGAGCGCAAACTCTTGAAGAATGTTTTCTTGTTCGATGTGTACGAAGGGGACAAATTACCTGAAGGCAAAAAGAGCTATGCCATCGGTTTGACCTTCCAAGATCCAGGAAAGACACTAAACGACAAGGCTGTTGAGAAGAGTGTAGGCAGAATTGTACATCAGTTGGGTGAACGATTAAATGCCCAATTGCGTTAATCGAACATGCTAAAGGTCGCTTGGGCCCCTATTTATCACCATCCTCTTCCTGAGAACCATCGCTTCCCGATGGCTAAATACTCGCTGCTGCCTGAACAATTGATTCACGAGGGAACACTTGCTGAAGATGATTTTTTTGCGCCCAGTATGCTTACTCCCGAGCAAATCACTCGAACGCATTGTCCTGGGTATTGGAAAGAGCTGGACAAGGAAACTTTAGACCCTAAGGCACAACGCAAAATTGGATTCCCATTGAGCAAGCAGCTCATCGACAGAGAACGCACCATCTGTCGGGGTACTATTGACAATACCGAATTTGCCTTGCAATACGGTTGTTCCATGAATATTGCAGGTGGCACACACCACGCATTTTACGACCGCGGAGAAGGATTTTGCATCCTAAACGACATCATCATTGGCGCACACCATCTCATAGACAACCACGGGTATGAGCGAATACTCGTAGTGGATCTCGATGTTCATCAAGGCAATGGAACTGCCGCACTTGCCGCTGATGACCCGCGAATTTTCACCTTCAGCATGCACGGTGCGAAGAATTACCCCTACCACAAGGAACAGAGCGATCTTGACCTACCTCTACCTGATTTTATTAGCGACAAAGCATACCTCAGCTTACTTGACTATCATTTGAAAGATCTGTTCGATCGCATCGAGCCGCAATTTGTCTTTTTCCAAAGCGGCGTAGATGTGATACGCGGTGATAAGCTCGGAAGGATGGACCTCACATTGGACGGATGTAAGCAGCGTGATCAACTTGTCTTTGAGCTTTGTCACTCAAATGATGTACCCGTTGCCGTCAACATGGGCGGTGGTTATAGCCCTGAGATTCGCCGAATCATCGAGGCACACGCCAACACCTTTAGAACGGCTGCATTCTTTTATACCTAAAAACGGAACGCCGTCTGTGAAAATCTTACCATGGGAAGGATGCAGAGATGTGCTTTCTCTGCGTTACTTTATGGTATGAGACGAACCTTAGCAGCTTTGATGCTCTTGTTTTCAGTAACGCTGAGTGCACAGAAATTCGGCGAAATGGAGCCGAACAGATTCACTTACATAAGTGCGGGTGCTGCTTATCCTTATGTCGGCGTGAAGGCGGGCTATGAAATTCGACAAGATGTATTTATTGAGGTACAAGCACTAACCGACGGTGGAGGGATTTGGAAGGAGAATGTATTCAACGACTGGAGGTCAGTATCTCTTATTCGGGCCCTTTCGCTAGAAAGTCTGCATTCGGAATTTCGAGCTGGAATGGGTATAGTACAAAGTGAAGAACGTCTTACAAATCAACGCGCTAACTCCTTTGGGATAGCGCCGCAGGTTGGATTTACATTATTGCTACACCCCAAATGGGCAGCTTCAAGCAGCATTACCTGGCCATTAAGTTCCGCGAGTAATCTAACGCCAGGCATTCTATTCAGTATCGAATATAGAATAGGTCGTTATGAAAAAGAAAACGGCCTCCACTAACTAGGTGAAGGCCGCTTTTAAGGTTATTTAGGCGTTCCTTATTTCGAAAGGATATCGCCCAAAGCGTTGTCGTAAATCTTTTGGTAATCTTCTACCGACCCCCAATCCTCGTCATCAACGCGAACGCTTCCTTTAGTAACGTGACCCAAAAGATCAAACGCACATCCGTTAAGCATCATCAAGTCAATAAACTTATCCTTATCCTCCTCACTAACAGTCACAAGGATACGCGAAGCACTCTCACCGAAGAGTACAGCGTCCTTACGGAACTCAGCAGGAAGCGTTATATCAAAGCCCAATCCGTTGACCATACCCTTTTCGAGCAAACCGACGAATAGACCGCCTTCGCTCAAATCGTGTGCAGATTTAATCGCTCCTTCACGAATCAACATCTGTACTTGCTTTTGATTCGCAAATTCTTCCTCGAGATCGAAGTGTGGCGCAGAGCTATTTTCTACACCATGAATATTCACCAAATACTGAGATGAAGAGATATCGTCATGATTTGTACCGATCATGAAAATCAAATCTCCTTTGTCTTTGTAGCCAAGTGTCGTTACAAATTTCTTGTCTTCAACTACCCCAATCATACCAATCGTAGGCGTAGGGAATACAGGTTCAACAGTATCGCCGATTTGAGTCTGGTTGTAGAAACTAACATTACCCCCTGTAACTGGAGTTTCGAATTTCTCACAAGCTGCGCTCATACCCTTGATAGAGCCGACAAACTGCCAGTATACCTCTGGGTTGTATGGGTTACCGAAGTTCAAACAGTTCGTCACTGCTGAAGGAATACCCCCAGAACAAGTAATGTTTCTTGCGGCTTCACTCACGGCCATGGCACATCCTACTTCAGGATCAACATGTACAAATCGTGAATTACAATCTACACTCATAGCCAAGGCCTTATCTGTGCCCTTAATATTTACAACCCCAGCATCCGAAGGTGCGTTGGTACTCATATTGCGTGTACCTACCATACTATCATACTGCTCGTAGATAAATCTCTTTGAAGCAATGTTTGGCAAGGCCACCATCTGCTCAGCAACCGCTTTAAGATCCGCTGGCTCTTCAACCGAAGCAATATCAAATTTCTTGTACTCCTGGTAGTACGCAGGCTCTGACCATTCTCTGTGGTATACAGGCGCGTCTCCACCGAGAACAGCGCTGTCTGCAGGAATACTACCCATGAGCTCTTCGCCCCAGTAGTAATTCACTGTATCGCCTTCTGTTACAATACCAATCTCTTCACATTCAAGATCCCACTTGTCGAAAATATCAAGAACCACCTGCTCTTTTCCTTTTTCAACAACCACAAGCATACGCTCTTGGCTCTCTGAAAGAAGGATTTCCCATGCTTCCATTTTCTGACGCAAAGGCACTTTGTCCAACCAAATATCCATACCGTGTTCGCCAGCAGCAGACATTTCACAAGATGAACAAGTAATACCTGCTGCACCCATATCCTGCATACCTACGACAGCATCAGTTTCAGCCAATTCCATAGTTGCTTCAAGCAACAATTTCTCTTGGAACGGGTCTCCAACTTGTACTGATGGGATATCCTCAGCACTGTCTTCATCCAAATCCTTAGAGGCAAACGAAGCACCGTGAATACCATCTTTACCAGTTGCTGATCCTACGATAAACACTGGATTTCCGACGCCCGTAGAAGTAGCACTGATCTGCTTACCTACCTCAACGATACCGGCAGAAAACGCATTTACCAATGGATTTTGGTGGTAGCACTCGTCAAAGTACACCTCGCCGCCCACGATAGGGATACCGAAGCTGTTTCCGTAATCGCCAATACCCTTGCTCACGCCTTTTACCAACCACTTTGTGCGGTCTTCAGTTGGCTTACCGAAGCGCAGCGAGTTGAGCTGAGCGATTGGACGAGCACCCATGGTGAAAATATCGCGGTTGATACCGCCAACTCCTGTTGCTGCACCTTGGTACGGCTCGACTGCTGAAGGGTGGTTGTGACTTTCAATCTTGAAGGCACACGCCAAACCGTCGCCAATATCTACAAGACCGGCATTTTCTTCACCTGCTTCAACGAGCATATGTGGGCCTTTTTTCGGCAGCTTTTTCAACCAAACAATGGAGTTCTTGTACGAGCAATGCTCACTCCACATCACTCCATAAACAGAGAGTTCTAGGTAGTTGGGCGTGCGGCCAAGAATTTCTTTGATTTTATCAAACTCTTCAGGAAGTAGGCCCATTTCTTTGGCCTGATCTAAAGTGGCAACGGATGTGCTATTCATTTTAAAAAAGAATTTGTGCAAATTTACGCATTCTAAGACCAACACATTTCATTTCAATGCGCAATCTTTCTCACACTTTTGGCCGTTTTGTTGTTTATAACCTACTATGGCTTTTCCCCTTAACCAGCTGCCAAAATACCCAAGAGTATGATGTGCTCCTCAAGGACTTCAAAATACACAGTCCCAATAATGCTGTTTCTAGTAATGAAGGCTCAGATTTTTGGATTGCAGTACAAGACGGAAAGATTGCAGAAATCATTGATATCAACCAGCAAACCATTCTACCCAAAGCAAAAACAGAACTCTCTCTTGACGGACAACACCTCTACCCTGGGTTTATAGATGCTCACGGCCACCTTTTTGGTTATGCGGAAATGTTAACGATGGTCAATTTGGTGGGTGCGCAAAGCAAGGAAGAGTGCCTTGAACGCATTGAGAAATTTATAGAATTGCACCCCAATAATGAGTGGATTATTGGCCGCGGTTGGGATCAAAATGATTGGCCCGTAAAGGAATTTCCTACTTCCGAAGATTTAGCCGCTTTCAGTGGGGTCAAGATCTACTTGACACGAATTGACGGCCATGCCGCATGGGTGAATCAAACCGTCCTAGATGCGTTTAACATCACCAATGAAACGACCATTGATGGAGGGGCTATTATCGAAGGTGTATTGGTGGATAATGCAGAACAACTGGTAGAACTGCCCGAGCACAGCTCAAGGTTTTGGAGAAATGCACTCTTACAAGCGCAAGATAGTTTGGTGAAGTACGGATTGACAGCGATGACCGATGCAGGTTTAAGCACAAAGAAAATCCTCATTCTTGATTCGCTACAAAACGAAGGCAAGTTTGGTTTGGTGGTCAACGCAATGATCTCTAATACCGAAGAGGATCTTTCTTATTTCGAATCTCATGGGCCAATTCTCAAAGAACTCCTTCGGGTAAAAAGTGTCAAAGCATATCTCGACGGTGCCCTTGGCTCGCGAGGCGCATTGCTCAGAGCACCTTACCACGACCTCCCAGAGCACTACGGGTTGCCACTGTTAGCACCGAGTGATTTAGACCTTTTAAGAGACCGCTGCTTGGAAAACGACTGGCAACTCTGTGTTCATGCTATCGGTGATAGCGCACACCATGTTCTATTGGAGAGCTTCAATGAATTGGACCGTGAAAAAGACCTGAGATTTCGAGTGGAGCACGCACAGATTATGACACCTGAGGACAGCGCCTATTACACCCACCCAAATATTGTCGCTTCGGTACAACCAACACATGCAACAAGCGATATGTATTGGGCTGAGGAGCGATTAGGCCACCACAGGATCGGGCATGCATACAGCTACAAGCGCATTCTAAACGCGTCTGGCCTGCTTGCCTTGGGCACAGATTTTCCGATCGAACATATCGACCCATTAAATACCTTCTTTGCCGCGGTAGACAGAACAGACAAACAGCATTGGCCGGAAGGTGGATTCAATGCTGACCAGAAACTAACTCCCAAAGAGGCCCTCGAAGGGATGACCTACGGGGCCGCGTACAGCGCTTTTGGTGAAGAGCAGTACGGGAGCATCAAAATTGGCCAACGGGCCAACTTCACAGTGCTAAATCAAGACCTATTCAACAGCGCAGAACGCCAGAGAGAAAGTTGTAAAGTCGTCAAAACAATTCTCTCGGGAAAAGTTGCTTTTGAGACAAAATAGCAAGTGTACGATTGACCTTTTTTAGTATCTTGAAGCTCACTTAACACGACACACAAACATCACGATTACATGAACAACCCTACTCGCTTATTTGATTTCCCTAGATACCAGCAGGAGCATTTCCCGTTAGAGGTAATGATGTCTTCTAAAGTTGGAGGAGAATGGAAGAGCTACAGCACAAGTGAATTTATTGACGCCGTAAACCAAGCTGCCCGCGGCTTACTCGAATTGGGCATTAAACATGGAGATAAGGTAGCGTTGATAGCGCACAATAACCGCTGCGAATGGAACATCATGGACCATGCACTTTTGCAAATTGGCGCCGTAGATGTCCCTATCTACCCAACGATGACCGAAGATGATTATGAATACATCTTCAATCATAGTGAAAGCATCTACTGCTTTGTTTCGAACGACGAACTTTATGATAAGGTGACCAATGTTCTCGATAAGTGCAAAGGCATGAAGAAAGTATATTCTTTCGAGAAGTACGAAGGGCGCAATCACTGGTCTGAGGTACTAGCCTTGGGCGAGAGCATAGACCGTCAAGAAGAGATGGAGCAGTTCATGGCCAGCGTGAAGCCTGAAGATTTGGCTACGATCATTTACACCTCTGGTACCACAGGTCTGCCAAAGGGGGTGATGCTCAGTCATGCAAACATCTCTACAACGGTAATCGCTGCTACTCCTAGAATTCCAGGACTGCCAAGAGGGCAAGCAAAAACATTGAGCTTCCTTCCAGTATGTCACAGTTTCGAGCGCTTCATTCATTACCTATACATGTATAATGGAGCCTCTATCTATTTCGCAGAAGCTTTGGATACGCTCAAAGCCGATCTCAACATGGTGCAGCCAACGATCTTCACGGCAGTACCGCGTCTGCTTGAGAAATTCTTTGATGGTATCGTTGCGAACGGCACCTCAGCAGGTGGCGTAAAAGCTAGAATCTTTGAGTGGGCAGTTTCTCTTGCACTAAAATGGGAGCCCGAGCATGCCAACGGAGCATTCTACCACTGGAAATTGGGTATCGCAGATAAACTTGTATTTAGCAAAGTGCGTGCTGCACTTGGAATGAGCAATATCGCTGCCATCGCGTGTGGGTCTGCTGCATTACAACCAAGGCTATTGCGTTTCTTCTCAGGAATGGGCGCACCTATCCTTGAAGGGTACGGCCTTACTGAAACAGCGCCCGTGATTTCTGTGAACACTACAGCTGAGCCGGGTATGATTCGCGTAGGATACGTTGGGAAATGTATCGATGGTGTAGAAGCTAAGATTGCGGAAGACGGTGAGATCCTTGCAAAAGGGCCGAACATCATGATGGGCTATTACAAACAACCGGAGCTCACTGCAGAGGTAATGACTGACGGCTGGTTCCACACTGGTGATATCGGTATTATCGAAGATGGATTCATCAAGATCACCGATCGTAAGAAAGAGATGTTCAAAACATCAGCCGGTAAATACATTGCCCCACAGCTGATTGAAAACGAACTAAAAGCATCACACCTCATTGCACAAAGTATGGTTGTAGGTGAAGGACGCAACTTCCCTTCAGCGATCTGTATCCTCAACGAAGACGGTGTAAAAGAGTGGTGTTCTCGTCACGATATCGCCTATACGGACTTCGATTCTATGTCTAAAGACCAACGCGTGATCGATCGTGTTTGGCAGGATGTAGAAAAAGCCAATGCCAACTTCGGTCAATGGGAAAAGGTGAAAAAGATCATCATTGATACGGAAGAGTTTACCGTTGACAATGGCTGTCTAACACCAACCTTTAAGGTGAAGCGCAAGCCTATTCTAGCGAAATACGCAGAACAGATTGACGCCATCTACCCGTCATAAACCGACGGTTATTTAAATATAAAACCGCGCCCGAAGGCGCGGTTTTTTTTATTCTCAAATATTCGAGCCTGGCACTACCCGAAAGTATTGGGCACAAAAAACCCACTCCTATCGGAGTGGGCTAAAAAATCTTTACACCGCTTAAGTAAAGCTTATAGAGCAGCTACGTGCTTTGCTAAGCTAGACTTCAAGTTTGAAGCTTTCTTCTTGTGGATGATGTTGCGCTTTGCCAACTTATCCAGCATAGAAGATACGCGTGGTAGCATTTCTGCTGCCTCACCTGCATCAGTGGTGCCGCGAAGTTTTCTCACAGCGTTACGTGTCGTTTTGTGGTAGTAACGATTGTGAGCAGCCTTTCTGGCTGTTTGACGAATTCTCTTTAAAGCAGACTTATGATTTGCCATGTCTTTAATTAATTTTTAGTTGTGACCCGTACGGGAATCGAACCCGTGTTTCCGCCGTGAAAGGGCGGCGTCCTGGACCGCTAGACGAACGGGCCAAAATGTTCCAGAACATTCCCCTCTTTTGTTTGGGGAGTGCAAATGTAACAACGATTTTCAGTTCTGCAACACCTCGACTTAAAAAATCGAACTTTTTTTTATCCTAGTAAGCCTTTGCAAATACTACCCTTTGCGTACTTGGTTTACCCGTAAGAATACACTTACCTTCCTCTTGGTTGTTATTCAATGGAATACAACGAATGGTCGCCTTGGTTAAATCTTTGATTTTGTCTTCTGTTTCAGTCGTTCCGTCCCAGTGTGCGTATACGAATCCTGGATTTCCTTTCATCAATGCTTTAAATTCTTCCCAAGTATCAGCCGTTTGACTGTTTTCCTCTCTGAAGGATAGCGCCTTCTCAAAAAGCGAAGCCTGGATTTCATCAAGCAAGGCCGGGATAGCAGTGGCTACCTCATCCTGCTGCATAAACTGCTTGGTCAAAGTGTCGCGACGTGCTACCTCAACAGAGCCTTTCTCAAGGTCTTTAGGTCCAATGGCTATCCTTACAGGTACACCCTGAAGCTCGTACTGATTGAATTTCCAACCTGGCTTGTGCGTATCTCTATTATCAAACTTCACTGTTACCCCTGCAGCACGCAGGTCTTTCATAAGACCTTCAGCCACTTCTGAAATAGCATCTAATTGCTCCTGTCCTTTATAAATCGGAACGATAACTACTTGGTATGGGGCCAATTTTGGTGGCAACACCAAGCCATTATCATCACTATGTGTCATAATCAAGGCACCCATCAATCGAGTACTTACACCCCACGAAGTAGCCCACACGTATTCCTGAGTACCTTCTTTGGTCTGGAACTTTACGTCAAATGCTTTCGCAAAATTTTGACCCAAGAAGTGGGAAGTACCTGCTTGCAAGGCTTTCCCATCCTGCATTAAGGCCTCGATACAATACGTTTCTAAAGCGCCAGCAAAGCGCTCGCCTTCTGTTTTCAGACCGCGTAATACTGGAATTGCCATGACTTCCTCCACAAATGTTGCGTAAACATCAAGCATTGTTTCGGCCTCCTGAATAGCCTCTTCCTTGGTTGCATGGGCTGTATGGCCCTCTTGCCACAAAAACTCGGCAGTACGTAAGAACAAGCGTGTTCTCATCTCCCAACGAACGACATTTGCCCATTGGTTTACGAGAATAGGCAAGTCTCGGTAACTCTGAATCCAATCTTTATAAGTATCCCAAATAATGGTCTCTGAAGTTGGGCGAACAATAAGCTCCTCCTCCAACTTCGCTGCAGGGTCTACAACTACACCGCCTCCGTTTGGATCGTCTTTTAGGCGGTAATGTGTTACCACCGCACATTCTTTTGCGAAACCGTCAACATGAGAGGCTTCTTTCGAGAAATAAGACTTCGGGATAAACAAGGGGAAATAGGCATTCATATGGCCTGTTTCTTTAAAGCGACGATCGAGGTCAGCCTGGATGCTTTCCCAAATAGCAAAACCGTAAGGCTTGATTACCATTGATCCGCGCACACCTGAGTTCTGCGCCAAATCGGCCTTTACGACCAATTCATTGTACCATTTAGAGTAATCCTGCTCACGCGAGGTTAAATGCTTTCCCATTGTAATAGAGTTGGTATGACTTTTGTAAATTGTAAACTGAATGGCAAACTTACTGAAGTTATGAGGAAAGGCGTGTTTTTATTGGCGATTAGTTATGCACTATTGGTTAGCTGCAGCAGTGCGGTTTCCTTAGCGGATAATTATGCTGAAGATGAAAACTACTATGACCCTACTTTACCCTCACCACAGTTTGCGCGCACTTCTCTGACCTTGCCACAGAGTTATTCCGAAGAAGAATTGGACGATATCTGGACAAATTCAACTGAAGTTGTAGCTCCAGAGAACAGCAGCCAGGGAAGCATCTGGTGGAACAACACACCTTCTTCAGGCTGGTCCAATACAGGTTTCAACTCTTTCAATCGTCCGGGTAGCTCATTCTCCTTCTTTGGAGGCATGGGTCCTATGTTTAACCCATGGTCGCCTTGGAACAACCCTGCTTGGGTTTGGAACAATGGTTGGGGTATTGGCAATACATATGGACAAGGTTACGGATGGAACAATGGATGGAATAACGGATGGGGTTGGCACGATCCGTATGGCTGGAACAACGGTTGGAATAACGGCTGGGGATATGGCTATGATCCCTACGGATATGGATACAACCCTTACGGCTGGAACAACGGTTGGGGCTGGAACAACGGTTGGAACAACAACTCTTGGTCTTCGACAGGCGGAAACAGCTCCGGAACAGGAACAACCAGCACAACAACGACCGGTTCTACTACTCGAACCAACTACGGCAACCGTAGGCCGTCAAAATACACGTCTACCCGCGGTGCTGGAGTGAGCAGTGGTCGAACCACTGGCACTACTAGCGGCACCACTACAAGTACAGGATGGCGCGGAATTATTGAAGCCGCAAACAGCATTCAGCAAGAGGCTGCCGCGCAGCAAAACGTGCGCTCGTCGGTACAATCTACCACGCGCAGCTCCTCTTCAAACAACAGCACTTCACGTTCTTACATGCGTCCAACAGAACGCTCGAGCCGAACGTATGAGCGCAGTAACACAAGATCGTACAACTCAACACCGTCGAGAACCTACGACAACAGTAGAAGTACATCGCCTTCTCCTTCACGCAGCACACGTTCACAGAGTTCGAACAGCAGTAGCGGCAGAAGAAGATGATCAGAAAACTAAGTGTAACCTTTTTATTTCTTGCGCTGCATCTAACCTCGAGCGCTCAGGACCTCGATTACTTTGCAGAGCTCAATGCACCCTTAAGTTTCGGTGACAGCAGATTTAATGCTCTAGCCGGAAACATGGTCGGAATGAGCGGTTCATTGACAGCACTGGCACTAAACCCTGCCACCGTTGGACTGTATCGGCAAGATGCGTTTTCTGCGAGTGGCAACATTTTCAACTCGCGCAACCGCAGCACCAACGGAGGAACTCTCGGTAATTCTAGCAACTTGAATGTGGGCAATGTCGGCTTTGTCGCTCGTGATCCGAATAATGGATGGCATGTGTTCTTTTCATACAATACAGACCAACTGTACCGCGGAAGACTGCGCAACAACGAAGCAAACGGCGGCTCTATCCTATCTCAATTCATCAATAACGCAGCAGGGACTCCCCCGGAGTATTTGCCAGAATTAGGTCCCTATGAAGACATGATGTACCAGAGTTATGCCGTCGATTATAACTCAAACACGGGCAACTACTTCGCACCAGCAAATCTATTTGATGTCAATACCAAGCACTTGTATTTTCGACAAGGGATGCGCAATCGTTGGACATTAGGTACAGGAAAAGGCCTTACACAAAGATTTTATGTTGGTGGTTCTTTGAGTTTTGTACATACGTTTGAAACCGTAGAGATTACGCACGAAGAATCCTTTAACGAAACCACGGATCTGACCGAATTCACCATGGAAGAATGGTGGAACAATAGCGCAGTTGGAATAACTGGAAATGTCGGATTTTATTACCGTCCTGTGCAGTCTCTGCGCATTGCTGCTGCCTTCGAACTACCAAGCATCTACGGGTTCAATCAGGATTGGGAAACTAAGTTCAGGGCCGATCGACCTTCAATTTCTGCCAGTGGCATTACCGCGGAGGGCTATGGAGAGTTGTACCAGTGGTCTATGATGACTGCACCAAAGCTGCGGGGTGGAATAACGTTTGTCGGTGGCAGAACGGGACTACTAACCGTTAACTACACCTACGCACCGACTGCAGCTGGGAGAATGTTTTCGAGAAATGAACGCTACTTAAACGAATCGATTGACTCCCTACTTGCGCCGGTACATCAGATTGGAACTGCGGGTGAACTGCGTTTTGGAATTCTTACCCTTCAAGCAGGAGTAACTTATGTAAGTAGCGCTCAGGAGCAGTTAGGGAGCCACCTTCAGATTGGCGGTGGTGTGAGCATTAAATCGGATCAAACTACCTACAATATCAGCTTCGGAAGCATTGTTCGAAACAAGCAATATTTCATGTACAGTGCGGATTTCACGAACGCTGTTGACTACTCAAACACTCTTTCTGTTCTAAGTACCGGGGTTACCTTCAAATTCTAGACGATTTTTAGTCGTTTTGGCTTAATTTGCAAAAGCCTAAACCCAATGTACTGTTAGCCGTTATTTTAGCGGTATAACCATTTAACTTTCATAGAACAGCATTATGCAAAAGTTTTGGACGCTTCTACTAGCATTAACCATCACATTCACTGGCTTCAGCCAACGTAAATCGAAAGACGACGCACCAGCGTGGACAACAGCAAACACCAGCGCTTTCAAATTTAGAGACATTGGTCCTGCTACGACTTCAGGTCGTATCGCAGATCTGGCTGTTAATCCAGAAAACAAGGCAGAGATGTATCTAGCCCTCGCTTCTGGCGGTGTATGGAAAACCTCGAACAATGGAACCACTTGGCAACCAATTTTTGAGCATGAAAATTCCTACAGTACAGGCTGCATAGAGATCGATCCGAACAATACAAATACCATTTGGGTAGGAACCGGTGAAAACAACAATCAACGCTCTGTAGCCTACGGTGACGGGGTATATGTGAGTCGCGACGGTGGTAAATCGTGGACAAACACAGGTTTAGAAAGTAGCGAGCACATTGGCATGATCGCCATTGACCCGAGAAATTCAGATCACGTTTATGTTGCTGCTTACGGCCCACTTTGGAACAAGGGTGGTGAACGAGGCATCTATGAGACTAAGGATGGCGGAAAAAATTGGACCCGCATTTTAGAAGTAAGTGAACACACTGGATTCAACGAAATCCATATGGATCCACGCAACCCGGATGTGATGTATGCAACGGCTCACCAAAGAAGACGTCACGTCTACACGCATCTAAGTGGTGGCCCTGAAAGCGCTATGTACAAGAGTACTGATGGCGGTAAGCATTGGGATAAAGTTGGCGGTGGCTTCCCTGGAGGCGATGTCGGCCGTATAGGTATGGACATCAGCCCGGCGAACCCAGATGTACTTTACGCAACTGTGGAGGGTCATGGTATGTACAAGAGTACGGATCGCGGCGAGAGCTGGAGCAAACAGAGCGGTCATGAGACCAGCGGTAATTACTATGTAGAGCTCATCGCACACCCTACGCGTGTAAATACGGTGTACAGCATGGACACATACGCCCATGTAAGTATTGACGGGGGTAAGAGCTTCAATCGAATTCCTAAAAAGGACAAACACGTAGATAACCACTGCCTGTGGATTGATCCAGCAAACACCAAGCACATGATCATCGGTACAGATGGTGGCTTGTACGAGACTTGGGACGAAATGGGCAGCTGGAATTGGCGTGCGAATCTTCCTACGATCCAATTCTATCGCGTAGCTGTAGATAACGACTGGCCGTTCTACAATGTGTACGGTGGTACGCAAGACAACAATTCATTGGGTGGTCCTTCTCAAACAATCAACCGCAGAGGAATTATCAATAGCGACTGGATTGTGACCAATGGTGGTGACGGTTTTGAAAGCGCCACTGACCCTGAAGATCCAAACATTGTTTACGCACAAGCTCAATACGGATGGTTGGTTCGATTCAACAAACAAACCGGCGAGAAAACCCCTATCCAGCCGCAACCTCGCTATAAAGAGGCAGCCTACCGCTGGAACTGGGATGCTCCTCTGATAACGAGTAAGCATCAGAAAAAGACGCTCTACTTTGCCGCTAACAAGATCTTTAAATCTAACGACCGCGGCGGAAGCTGGGAAGTGATTTCAGAAGATTTGTCGCGTCAATTGGACCGCAATACCCTCCCTATCATGGACCGTTACTGGGGCCCAGATGCGATTGCACTCCACAAGAGCACGTCCATCTACGGCAACATCGTAACTCTTCGTGAGCATCCAAATAATCCTGGAGAGCTTTGGGCAGGTACCGACGACGGTCTAGTGTGGAAGACAAGCGACGACGGAAAAAATTGGTCGAGCATCAAGAATTTCTCTGAATTGCCAAAAACTAAAGTAGGCTCATTAAGCCTTCCATTGGTGTACGTACAAGACCTTGTATTATCCGCACACAAAGAAAATGTTGTGTACGCCGTATTCAACAACCACAAAAACGGTGATTTCAAGCCGTACATCTACAAGAGTACCAACGGTGGTAAAAACTGGTCAAGCATCGCAAGCGATCTGCCAGAACGCGGTACCGTGTATTCGTTGGTTGAAGACCCAATCAACCCTGATTTACTCTTTGCTGGAACGGAATTCGGCATGTTCTTCACACTTGATGGAGGCGAACACTGGGCGCAATTAAAAGGCGGACTTCCTACCATTGCTGTGAAGGATATTGCCATCCAAGAGCGCGAGAACGATTTGGTTATTGCAACCTTTGGTCGCGGCTTCTATGTATTGGATAATTATTCGCCGTTGCGTGAGTTGGAGTATGTACTCGACCAAGATGCTGCGTTCTTCTCTACAAAGCCTGGATTGCTTTTCCAAAGAGCGAACGTAGGTGGAATTGACTACAAGGGAAGCCAGCACTACCGCTCGAAGAACCCTCCTATGGGTGTGACCTTCCAGTTACACATCGCAGACGGTGCTGCACGCGTCAAAGATGAGCGTCCGGAAGCGAACAAAGAACTGCCCCACTACCCGACCATGGACCAGCTTCGCGCTGAGGATTGGGAGGAGTCTCCCTACCTACTGTTTGTCGTAAAAGACGAAGAAGGTGCAGAGGTGGCTCGATTCACTCGCAGCGATTTCAAAGGCATACAACGCTTTACATGGAACGCTAAATACAGCAGTAAAGCCGGCATTAGTACCAACGGGGAACCAAAGACAAACCCAGGCACGACCACGTTCGTTAAACCAGGTACATACAGCATCTCTGTATTACGCTCAACAAATGGACAGCTTGAAGAATTGGTTTCAGGACACACCTTTGAGGTAAACCACTTGTACAACTACGAGGATATTGACTACGAGTTCAATGCAGAAGTAGATGCAGTATATGCTGCCGCAAATCGCATTGACAGCGAATACAAGGAACTTAAAGACGAACTGAGCCAGTTGCGTGCCGGATTCAGGAACACCGTTGGCGCTTCTGTGGAAGATCTTTCGGCAGCACGAGCTATTGATATGCAGTTGAAAGAGTTGAGCTTGTTGCTAAACGGAGATCCATCACGAACTAAGCGCGAGATGGAAACTGTACCGTCTCTAGGAGATGTAGTAGGTATTCTTGCGTGGGGTGCTTGGAACCACCGCGGTGCGCCAACAGGTTCGATGAAAAACATGATGGAAGATGCTAAAGCAATGATGAAAGACGCACAAGCAGCCCTTGATGCTATTGAGGAAGCCATCGACCAACTAGAAGAAAAAGCAAGTGCACAAGGGGTTCCTTATTGGGACTAATTGATGTAACTTTGCGCCCCTTAAATTGAGTAGGAATTATGTCTAACAAGATTGACGAAGCATTAATCGAAGCCATTGGCGATGCACACGAGAGTTTTTCGGCAACTACGCCGTTAAGAGCTGATGCATTCGACAAATCGGACGAAGAGAAGATTGCTATCATCACTGAACATGTTAAAGGTATCCTTGAGACACTGGGCATGGATTTAGAAGATGACAGCCTAAAAGGCACTCCGAAGCGCGTAGCCAAACTCTACGTGAATGAGGCTTTCGGTGGATTGAATCCAAAGCGTGAGCCGAGTATGAGCACGTTCGAGAATTCATACCGCTACGACGAAATGCTCGTTGAAAAGAACATTGTACTTTATTCCACTTGTGAGCACCATTTGTTGCCGATTGTGGGCCGCGCCCATGTTGCCTACATCTCGAAAGGAAAAGTGGTTGGTCTCAGCAAGATGAATCGCATCGTAGATTATTATGCCAAGCGTCCTCAAGTTCAAGAGCGACTTACACGTCAGGTAGTTCAAGCACTTCAAGAAGTATTGGGTACCAAAGATGTAGCGTGTGTGATTGATGCGAAACACCTCTGTGTGAACTCACGCGGCATTAGAGATATTGAAAGCTCTACTGTAACCGCTGAGTTTGGCGGTGTTTTCCAAGAAGAAGCTAAAAAGAAAGAATTCCTCGACTACATTAATTTAAAGACCGATTTCGGCGCATAATGAACCCATTGTACAGCACGTATCCCGTTCATATTGAAAACAGCCTCACTGGCGCCAAGGAGCAGCTCGTTCCTGTCAGCGAAGGACATATTGGGATGTATGTCTGTGGACCAACCGTATACTCAGATGTTCACCTAGGGAATGCGCGAACCTTTACCTCGTTCGATTTCATTTTTAGATACCTGAGCCATTTAGGATATAAGGTTCGTTACGTACGAAATATTACAGATGCTGGTCATTTGGAGAACGATGCCGACGAGGGTGAGGATAAGATTGCTAAGAAGGCACGTCTGGAGCAATTGGAGCCTATGGAAATCGTTCAGCGCTACACTGTCGATTTTCACAAGGTCATGGATCGCCTTGGCGCACTACCTCCTTCCATTGAGCCTACAGCTACTGGACACATTGTTGAGCAAATAGAAATGACTCAAGCCATCATTGATAAGGGCTGGGCCTATGAAAGCAATGGGTCGGTCTATTTCGATGTGGATGCCTACAACCGCGACGGTGGGGATTACGGCGTTCTTTCCGGCCGTAAGATGGATGAATTACAAAGCGGTTCTCGTGCACTAGACGGACAAGAAGAAAAACGCAATCCAGCAGATTTCGCACTTTGGAAAAAGGCATCTCCTGCACACATCATGCGTTGGCCTTCGCCGTGGAGTGTCGGCTTTCCTGGATGGCACCTTGAGTGTTCTGCCATGAGTACCAAATACCTCGGTGAAGAGTTTGATATTCACGGCGGTGGAATGGATTTGAAATTTCCGCACCACGAATGTGAAATCGCACAAAACACTGCTACCAGCGGTAAGAAAGGGGCGAAATATTGGCTTCATGCAAACATGCTTACCTTAAACGGAAAGCGCATGAGCAAGAGTACTGGGAATACCATTTTACCTGGAGAATTATTCAGCGGAAACAACCCATTACTTGCCAAAGGATTCCGTCCTTCTGTAGTACGCTTCTTCATGATGCAAGCACATTACAGCAGTGTACTTGATTTCTCTAACGAAGCACTTTTGGCGGCTGAAAAGGGTCACGACAAACTACTAGCTGCGTGGAGCAAGCTGCAAGGATTAGAGGCTTCCGGCAGTGGGGATTTCGACCTACAAGCCTGGATAGACAAATGTTACCAAAGCCTAAGCGATAACTTTAATAGTCCTATCCTTATTGCACATCTGTTCGAGGCCATCAAACTCATCAACCAAAACGAAGGAAGCATCGCATTGAGCGCATCTGACCTGGTTGTCTTTAAAGAGAAGATGAATGCCTTTGTATTTGACATTCTCGGTCTTCAAATGGAAGAAGGCGGATCAGCGCACAGTGAAGCCCTAGATAAAGCAATGGATTTGGTTATTGAACTACGTGCTAAAGCGCGCGAGAACAAAGACTGGGGAACTGCTGATTTAATTCGCGATCAATTGTCTGCTGCCGGAATTAAACTAAAAGACGGTGCCGAAGGTACATCGTACGAAATCTAGGATTGAAATTACTCCAATACATATTGGGATGGCCGCTATTACTCATTCTTTGGGTTTATAGAAATCTCATATCACCATTAACCGCACCTGCCTGCCGCTATAATCCAACCTGTAGCGCTTATGCCAAAGAATCCGTGAAACTTCACGGTCCATTCAAAGGCTTCGCTTTGACCGTAAAACGCGTTGCTTCATGCCACCCTTGGGGTGGACACGGTTGGGATCCTGTTCCTGGAAGTGAATTAGAACAACAACTAAAAAACAAAGACCTCTAATCATGAAAAGACTTTTCATTTTCCTTGCAGCTAGCAGTGCACTCATCGCATGCAATTACGCGGAAGAAGCAGATGCTTCTAGCGGTGCTACATGGGTAAGCGAACTCAATTACGACGGTGAAGACCATTTTTACGGGATGCGCCAACTTACCGATGGTGGTGACAATGCTGAAGCCTACTTCAGTTTTGACGGCACTATGCTCACTTTCCAAAGCAATGCTGAAAAATGGGGAAATGAGTGTGACCAGATCTATGCGTTCAACTGGGATACGGATACCATATTAGAAAACGAACCGCCAATGATTTCGAATGGATTGGGACGTACGACGTGTGCCTACTTCCTACCAGGCGACACGACAATTCTTTACGCTTCAACCTTCACAGGAGACAGTGCATGTCCTGAGGTACCTGAAAGAGGTGCAGGCGGCGCTTATGTTTGGCCGATTTACGAAGACTTCGATATCTATGTAAGCGATTTAGAGGGGAACCTCATCGACACCTTGATCAGTGGACCTGGATATGATGCTGAGGCTACGGTTAGTCCAGACGGTAAGCACATTGTATTTACATCGACACGCTCTGGTGACCTAGAATTATATGTCTGTGATATTGACGGGTCAAATATCAAGCAAGTAACCACTGGTTTAGGTTATGACGGCGGTGCATTCTTTAGCCCCGATTCAAAGAAACTGGTGTTTAGAAGCTCGCGTCCACAAACGGAAGAAGAGATCTCGAAATACAAGGGTCTCTTGGAACAAGGATTGGTGGAACCGACCAATATGGAAATCTACACGTGTAATATTGACGGTTCAGACCTGAAGCAAATTACCTCGCTAGGGCAAGCGAACTGGGCACCGTATTACCATCCAAGCGGCGAGAAGATTGTATTTTCATCGAATCACCACAGTGAGCGCGGCTTCCCGTTCAACCTATTTATGATAGATACAGACGGCACCAATTTGCAGCAAATTTCGTTTGATAAAGCATTCGATTCCTTCCCAATGTTCTCGCCTGACGGTAAAAAATTAGTTTTTGCTTCGAACAGAAACAACGGCGGAGGAAGAGCAACCAATCTGTTTATTGTAGATTGGAAGGAATAAATGAATACTATGATCGCCACCATTCTTTGGGACTTTCCTAACCACATCCCTGTCGCTGGATTTCAATTGAGGTTCTACTCCTTGATGTTTATCATTTCTTTTGTCCTAGGACAATACGGGATGCAATACATCTTCAAGAAGGAAAATGTCAATCCGAAGTTGATGGACAGCCTTGTTTATTGGATGGTTGGAGCTACCATAGTTGGTGCACGATTAGGCCATGTTTTCTTTTACGATTGGGGATACTACAAGAACCACATTGGGGAGATCCTGATGGTTTGGAAAGGAGGCCTTGCTTCTCATGGGGCTGCCATTTCTATCGTCCTAGCTATGTATTGGTGGTCAACACGTATCGCAAAGAAGCATACGCTTTGGACCATGGACCGTATTGTCATCGTAGTGGCGCTGGCAGGCGGTTTTATTCGCATGGGGAACTGGTTCAACAGTGAGATTTACGGAGCTCCTGCAAACAGTGCTGTAGAGACTGTATTTGTCGAAGCTGGAAGAGCTTCGATTGTACGAGGTTACGGTGGCAATCTTGAATCGGTGAATTTTGAAAGTACAGAAGAGGTTTTTGAAACCGATTCACTTAACTATCCCGTGCTCACAGCTCAACTGCACTTCTTCAATCTTAACGATGCCCAATCTGAAGAGTATACCAATACCTACTTGAGCAGGATTTTAACTGCCTCTTCGAAAGACAATAGCAACCTGCTGCCCTATCCGAACGCCACAGCACAAGGATTCTCGGACGCGAATGGAAGCTATGCAGAAATCAAACTACTCGGTGTTCCGCGTTACCCAACCCAGCTTTTTGAAGCAGGAGCGTATTGGTTCATTTTCGTTTTGTTGGCCTTACTGTACTTAAAGACAGGCGTTGGCCAGCGACGCGGTTTCCTCTTCGGTACATTCCTAATAGCAGTCTTTGGTTTCCGATTCTTCATTGAATTCTACAAAGAGATCCAAGTCGGATTTGAAAATTCTATGTCCTTGAACATGGGCCAATGGTTAAGCATCCCGTTGGTACTTTCAGGACTTTATTTGATGCTTACATCTAAAGAACATAACTCATGAATGCAATGCGCAAATACGCAGTCTGGATCGTAGCACTAGGTCTTGCTGCATTTATTATCCCTGGTGTTATCGGCGGGATTGGAAAAATCGGATCATCCTCACAGCCCACGGTAAAGCCTCAGGCCAGCGAACCTTA
Organism: Bacteroidota bacterium; assembly: GCA_003385605.1. Classification (GTDB taxonomy): domain Bacteria; phylum Bacteroidota; class Bacteroidia; order Flavobacteriales; family Schleiferiaceae; genus UBA10364. The sequence goes on along the minus strand of QQUU01000136.1, from coordinate 106,687 downwards.
TGAACCGCCGTTCCGTCAGGATGGAACTATCTATGCGGTTAATGACCAAGATACAGTGGCTACTTTCCGTGGTGAATACGCAAAGACGCCAGAAAGTATTGAAATTGGCATGATGTACCGCCGTTCGGTAAGTCCTGATATGGCCATGCTATTCTTTATGGACGGTGGTGATCGTCCTCGCAGTTTTTGGATGAAGAATACATTGGTGAGCCTTGATATCATTTACATCAACGCCAATAACGAAGTTGTAAGTATCCAAGCCAATGCTCAACCGCTGAATACTACTAGTCTCCCGAGTGAGGCACCTGCTTCTTATGTACTTGAAGTATTGGGCGGCACAGCAGCTACCTGGGGCATTGAAAAAGGAACAACAATCACCTGGTCAGATAATTAAACGTTGACTTCTGCGGCCAACTTTATTTATGTATCTTTGCCGCTTATAACATTACAAACATCTAAATGTGATTTTGGTATGTACCTAACAAAAGAAAAAAAAGCAGAAATCTTCGCTGAATTCGGAGCATCTGCAACAGACACAGGATCTGCAGAAGGGCAGATTGCATTGTTCAGCTTCCGCATCAACCACTTGACAGAGCACTTGAAGCAGAACAGAAAAGACCACAACACAGAGCGTTCGTTGATCGCTCTTGTAGGTAAGAGAAGAAAACTTCTAAACTACTTGAAGAAAACAGACATCACACGTTACCGTGCGATTGTTGAGAAACTAGGTTTGAGAAAATAATTTCAAACTAGCGGATACACAGAAAGGCAATTTTTACAATTGCCTTTTTGCGTATAAAAAAGTATCTATTTACACTATATATGATTCCTAAAGCAATTATCGAAACCATTACTCTTCCAGACGGCAGAGAGATCACTCTTGAAACTGGCAAATTGGCCAAGCAAGCAGATGGCTCTGTTGTTGTAAAGTGTGGTGGTACAATGCTGTTAGCCACTGTTGTGTCTAGCAAAGAAGCGAAAGACGGCGTCGACTTTCTTCCGCTTACGGTAGATTACCGTGAAAAATTTGCGGCTAATGGTCGCGTACCTGGAGGCTTCCTCAAAAGAGAAGGTCGTCCATCAGACAACGAAATCTTGACGATGAGATTGATCGACCGCGTATTGCGTCCTTTGTTCCCAAAGGATTACCACGCTGAGATTCAATTGATGATCCAAATGATTTCTTACGATCCTGAAGTTGAAGCTACTTCACTTACGGGTCTTGCTGCATCTGCGGCAATCGCAGTTAGTGACCTTCCATTCGACGGCCCTATTTCAGAGGTTCGCGTTGGACGCATTAACGGAGAGCACATCATCAACCCTACCCCAGCTCAAATCGAAGAACTAGAAGTCGATATGGTTATCGGTGCTTCGAAAGACAGCGTAGTTATGGTTGAAGGCGAAATGCAAGAAATTTCAGAAGAGGAAATGGTTGAGGCGATCAAGTTCGCCCACGATGCCATTAAGGTACAGATTGAAGCGCAAGAGCGTTTAGCTGCACAAGTTCCTGCTTCTCAAAATAAGCGTGAGTACAGCCACGAAGTACACAGCGACGAAGTTCGTGAAGATGTAATGGCTGCTACCTACGACAAGGTATACGAAGTTGCTAAGAGCGGTTTGCCAAAGCACGAGCGTTCAGCTGGATTCAAAGCAGTATTGAACGAATACCTCGAAGGTAAAGACGAAGCTTGGTTGGAAGAGAACACTGGTTTTGCAAAGCGTTACTTCCACGATGTGGAGTACAAGGCAATGCGTACTATGGTGTTGAACGACGGCCAACGTTTGGACGGTCGCGATACCACTGAAGTTCGTCCTATCTGGTCAGAAATTGACTACTTGCCAGGTGCACACGGGTCTGCCGTGTTTACACGTGGGGAAACTCAGTCTTTGACTACGGTTACCTTGGGTACTTCTTTGGATGCAAACAGAATTGACGATGCTACATTTACTGGCGAAGAGAAATTCTACTTGCACTACAACTTCCCACCGTTCTCAACTGGTGAGGCTCGCCCTATTCGTGGTGTAAGCCGTCGCGAAGTTGGTCACGGTAACCTTGCTCAGCGCGCGTTGTACCAAATGGTGCATCCAGATAATCCGTACACCATCCGTGTAGTAAGTGATATCCTAGAATCAAACGGTTCGTCTTCGATGGCAACAGTTTGTGCAGGAACACTAGCATTGATGGACGCGGGTATCAAGCTCACTCGTCCAGTAAGTGGTATTGCTATGGGTCTTATCTCTGACGGTGAGAACTATGCTGTACTTTCTGACATCTTGGGTGACGAAGATCACTTGGGTGATATGGACTTCAAAGTAACTGGAACCGAGAAAGGTATTACTGCTTGTCAGATGGATATCAAAATCAAAGGTTTGAGCTACGAAATCTTGGTGAACGCTTTGAAGCAGAGCCGTGAAGGACGTATGCACATCTTAGGTGAGATGTTGAAGACCATGCCAGAGTCACGCGAGCAATTGAAACCAAATGCTCCGAAGATCATGACATTGACCGTGAAGAAAGAGTTCATTGGTCCTATCATTGGTCCTGGCGGTAAGAACATCCAAGGTATCCAAGCAGATACAGGTACGACTGTGACCATCGAGGAAATCGACGAGCGCGGTCATATCGAAATCTCTGGTAAGGATTACGACAAGATGAACCAAGCGTTGGAAATGATCCGCGCAATCGCTTTCGAACCAGAAGTAGGTGAAATCTACGAAGGTATCGTACGCGGTGTTCAGACTTACGGCGCATTCATTGAGATCGCTCCAAAGGTTCAAGGGTTGTTGCACATCTCTGAGATCGACTGGACGCGCATCAAGAATGTTGAAGACGTACTAAAAGAAGGCGACAAAGTGCGCGTTAAACTTCTAGACGTTGACAAAGCAGGTAAGATGAAGCTTTCTCGTAAGGTATTGTTGCCGAAGCCTGAAAAGGACGGCGACAAGCAAGAAGGCTAATTTTAGAATAAGTTATGCGGACCAGTTGCTCAGGTAATTGGTCCGCTCATTAAAACATTTCTCTACCATGAGACAGTTAAAAATCACCAAACAGGTTACCAACCGCGAAACAGCCTCGTTAGATAAATATCTACAGGAGATTGGTAAAGTTGAATTGATTACTGCAGAGGAAGAAGTGGAGTTGGCACAGCGCATCAAAGCGGGTGACCAAATCGCCTTGGAAAAATTAACCAAGGCCAACCTTCGTTTCGTTGTTTCTGTAGCTAAGCAATACCAAAACCAGGGCTTGACACTTCCGGATTTGATCAACGAAGGGAACTTGGGATTGATTAAGGCTGCACAACGTTTCGATGAGACTCGTGGTTTCAAATTCATTTCATACGCCGTATGGTGGATTCGTCAGAGTATTCTTCAAGCATTGGCAGAGCAGAGCCGTATTGTTCGTCTTCCGTTGAACAAGATTGGTTCAATCAACAAGATTAACAAGGCGTACGCCTACCTCGAGCAAGAGCACGAGCGTCCTCCAAGCGCTGCTGAAATCTCGAAGCACTTAGAGATGAGTGAATCTGATGTAAAGGAGAGCATGCGTAACAGTGGTCGTCACGTAAGTATGGACGCACCTTTGGTAGAAGGTGAAGACAGCAACTTGTATGACGTACTGAATTCATCAGACTCACCGCACCCGGACGAGGATTTGATGATGGACTCTTTGCGTACAGAGATCGAGCGTTCGTTGGCTACCTTAACTCCTAGAGAAGGTGATGTTATTCGCTTGTACTTCGGTCTAGGCGGTCAACACCCAATGACTCTTGAAGAAATTGGTGAGAAGTTTGATTTGACTCGTGAGCGTGTTCGCCAGATCAAAGAGAAGGCAATTCGTCGCATGAAGCACACTTCTAGAAGCAAAATCTTAAAGACATACCTCGGTTAATAAACTAGGTAAGAACTTTTTTAGCAAGCACCCCATCCAGCCGGATGGGGTGCTTTATTTTTGTACAAACAATAAGAGCAACGTCATGGCATCACCTATCATTTCTCCTTCTCTTCTAGCCGCGGATTTCGGCAATCTGCAACGCGATTGTCAAATGGTCAATGAAAGCGAGGCCGATTGGTTCCACATCGATGTCATGGACGGCGTATTTGTTCCTAACATCAGCTACGGAATGCCAGTGGTTAAAACCATGGCGGATAATTGTGATAAGGTCATGGATGTGCATTTGATGATCGTTCAGCCTGAGCGTTACATTCAAACGTTTAAAGACTGTGGAGCAGATATCCTTACTGTGCACTACGAAGCATGCACACACTTGCACCGCACCATCCAAGAGATTCATAATGCAGGAATGAAGGCAGGTGTGGCGTTGAATCCACATACTCCCGTGAGCGTATTGGAAGATATCGTTCAAGATTTGGACGAGGTGTTGCTGATGAGTGTGAATCCTGGATTTGGCGGTCAAAAGTTCATCGAGAACACCATCAAAAAGACGGCTCAAGCACGTGAATTAGTAGATAAAAGTGGCTCAAAAGCCATTATCGAGATTGACGGAGGTGTGAATCTTGAAACGGGCGCTCGATTAGTAGCTGCTGGCGCGGATGCCTTGGTTGCCGGTTCTTTTGTCTTCAAGAGCGAAGATCCTAAAGCGACTATTGCAGCGCTGAAGCAACTTTAATTAACGACGGTATTCAGCGCTAAGCGCGTACACCTGTTCGAGGATTGCCTTTTCTACTTCGTCTACCTCTAGACCGCGGCGTTTCATCATTCTGTCCGCTGTATCTAAAGCCTTATCGATACGATACTCCATCGTGCCTTGTGGTCCGCCCCAAGTGAACGAGGCAATGAAGTTGCGCGGAAAACCTGCACCGTAAACGTTTGCGCTTACACCTACGACCGTTCCTGTATTGAACATGGTGTTGATACCTGATTTGCTGTGGTCGCCCATAATGAGGCCACAAAACTGTTGTCCCGTCTTTGCAAATCGACCGTCCACGTAGGACCATGCCTTTACTTCGTCGTAGTTGTTTTTAAGGTTTGAATTGTTGGTATCTGCGCCCAGATTACACCATTCACCAAGAGCACTATTGCCCAAGAAACCGTCATGGCCTTTATTCGAATAGCCGATGATTACGCTGTTATTGACTTCCCCACCCACTTTACAATGTGGGCCTAAAGTGGTTGCTCCGTAAATTTTAGCTCCCATCTTTAAAGCACTACTTTCACCTAATGCCAAGCCACCACGGACGATACAGCCTTCCATGATTTCAGCATTCTTTGCCAAATAAATTGGTCCCGATGTAGCATTGAGGATACTTGCCGTGGCCTTCGCTCCTTCCTCTAAGAATACTTTATCTCCAATGACGGTATTCGTAGCATCTATCGGAGCGCTAAAGCGGTCTTTAGTAAGTAGATCAAAGTCTAGATTCAATTCCGAAGCATTCTTACTCCAGATATCCCAAGGACGGGTAATGAGGTTCAAAGCGCCACTAAATGGAATAATTTCCGACGGCTCATCTTCCCACTTCTCGCCTTTAAGTGCCAATAACTCATCGCCTTGGATAAGGGCTTGACCGCTACTTAAACCAGCAACAGCTTCTAAAAATGCATCCGTAGGGCACACACTACCACTTACCAATACCTCGGCTTCAATAGGAGGATACTTCGTATTCAAATACGCCTCAGTACCATAGCCTATCTCATGACCACGCTTCGTGTATTTCTCAGCGATAGTGATAATGCCACAGCGCAATTCTGCTACAGGCCTCGTATAGGTTAAGGGAAGTAAGTGAGAACGGTGTTTGCCGTCAACGAGTTGAATCTTCATTCGGTGCGTTATTGGTTCCTTCGAATTTAGGGCAAAAAAAAGACCCGCACACAGCGGGTCTTAAATTTTGATACGCTAGGTATCTTATCCTCTCTTACCGTAACGGCTGCGGAATTTATCCACACGACCTGCGGTATCAACAAGCTTCACCTTACCAGTATAGAACGGGTGAGAGTAGCTAGAAATTTCCATTTTGATTAGTGGGTATTCAACACCATCTACTTCGATAGTGTCTTTCGCTTCAGCACAAGATCTAGTGATGAATTGATCGCCTGTACCCATGTCTTTAAAGACACACAAGCGGTAGTTTTCTGGATGAATTCCTGTTTTCATTTCGTTTTGTATTTACTAGCCTGAGTTTTTGCCCAGACCCCATTTCCGTTATTTCGGACGGCAAATATAAGTTAAATGTTCGCACGCCGCTTAATTGGTGGTGCAAAAATAGTAATGTAGCTTCGCTAGTAGATGAAAATCCTGAAAATTATCATATCGTTCGCGCTGTTTACGACCGTTGTCGGTTGTAGGAATACGATAGAATTCCCGGGGACCAATGTAGAATTGGGGTTTTCGTCGGATACCATTTATCTCGACACGGTCTTTACAGGACTTGCCAGCTCTACGCGTACCCTGAAGGTATTTAACCCGTCTGATGAGAACATCACCATCGATCGCGTGTATTTGGGCCGAGGTGCCGGGAGTTTCTACCGCATGAACGTCGATGGGGTAAGCGGTAAAGATGTTGAAAACGTCGAGGTATTGGCCAAAGACAGTACCTATATCTTCATTGAGATTAGTCCCGATGCGGCCGGGTCAACAGAGCTCGTTTACAAAGACAGTATACTGTTTGAAAATGGCGGAATACAGCAACATGTAGATGTGGTTACTACCGTCTGGGATGCTATATACCACTTCCCTACCAATGTGCTGACTATTAATCGACCTGAGCCACTCCCCCCATTGAAACTTGCCTATTCTGTGTTGGGGGAAAACGAAGTTTGGGACAATACTAAACCACACGTTGTTTATGGCTATGCAGTCGTCGACAGTGCGCACAGATTAACCATTGAGCCTGGAACTCAAGTTCATTTCCATGCCGGTAGTGGCCTCTGGGTATACCGCGATGGGGAGCTGTACGTCGATCCAAATGAAACCGGAAGTATGGACGACGCTGTAGTATTTCAAGGGGACCGTTTGGAACCTTCTTATGAGTGGGTGCCCGGTCAGTGGGGCGGTCTGCTAGGCGGTGTATTCATCCAAGGCGGTGCGCAATCAAAAGCAATACTCAACAACCTGATTATCAAAAATTCATCGACGGCATTGCGGGTTGATAGTGCTTGGGGGACCCTTCCCAACCTAACAGTAAACAACACCATTATCACCCACAGCTCAAGAGTAGGGTTATATGGCGGATACGGTAACATTTTGGGAACCAACCTCGCTATCGGGCCTAGTGGGGTGTATGGTTTTTACGGCTTGGGAGGGAACTATCGCTTTGACCACAGCACCATTAACAACACATGGAGCTTCTCTTCTAGAGGCGGCACTGGTATTGGTATGGTCAACTTCTTTGAAGACGCCGCAGGCAACCGTTATACCAGAAGCCTAAGTGCTACATTCACCAATACTTATATCGGAGGTAATCTCGCCAGCGAAGTGGCCATGGGCATTGATAACAATGAGGTTTTTGATGTACGATTTGAAAACAGCGCACTCAAAATCGAACCGAATCCCGAAGCCGGTCATTACTCATTGACCGATACGACCATGTTCAAGGACTGTGAATTTAATTTGAATTGGGGCTTCTCCTCCACCCCTTGGATCCCCGAAGACCAGTGGAGATTCTTACCAGATTCTGTTTCCCTATTATTCAGCAAAGCGAAGGCAACTGCCATTAGTCCACTGCTCGATCTTGGAGGTACTGGTAGAAGTACCCCTGCCACTATTGGCGCTTTGGAACGCCCTTAAAGGTTTTTAAGAAACTCTAGGGTATTCACCCCATCGGCATAATCCCATAAACGTGGCTTCTGCGCAGTGCCGAGCGGAAGATAACCTTGACCCACAACGCATTGAACGCTATCTCCCCAAGCCTCGAGACGTGCCTGTGGCCCCGACTCAGGATAAGTACTGTAGTGAAGTATGGACACTGGGGTGTGCAGCTCTTCGTTCTCGCGAACAATGATGAAGCCGTTTTCTAAGAAATCATCTTGGTTCAGCAAGAATAAAGCACGGTAGTAGTCGTAGTTGTTGCCGTACTTATTGTTGTTTACCACATCGCTGTAGTCCACAATATTGGCAAAGACGTTTTGAATGTCGTACCCTTCAGGAACGAGCAAGTGACTTACATTTCTACAACCCATACCGAAGTAGGAGAAGATATCTGCACCCAGTCCTTTAAGCTCATCTTCAGACTCATTTCCGGTCAAGACAGCCACTGAGGTTCTGTTTTTGCGAATGATGTTCGGGTATTTACCAAAGTAGTATTCGAAATAACGCGAAGTATTGTCACTTCCCGTCGCAATAACAGCACCCATATCTGAGAGCTGCTCGACAAAAATCCAATCGCCTTCAAAGAGCTCGTCAAAGCGTAGCAAGACTTTCACTAAAACTGGCAGGAGGTATTGATCGTCGCTACTCATCTTAATGAGTGCAAAGTGGCCCGAGAGGAATACACTCAAAAAATCATGCATGCCTACCAGCGGCAGATTTCCTGCCATAACGATACCCACTCTAGTGCGGTTAACTGCTGAAGTTCCACCCTCGCGTTCACGCCATGCTTCAAGGTTTTCTTTGGTGAGCTCATTACCCCACGCTTCCAATGCTTGCATGGTGTTTTCTTCCACGAACCAACCGTTGTGTCGAAAGGAACGTGTGATCGCAGCGCGCAATTCTTCTGCGAGATCTTCGTGACCGTTGGAAATAGATTTCCCTTGGACGAATTCTCTTATGAACACTCCTAATTGGGAAACTGCTTCAATCCTATGGTCAGTAAAAAACATTGGCGCTACATTTGCGTTAAGAATTGCAAAGCTAAAACAACAGGGCTATATGGCTATTAAAATCACTGACGAATGCATTAATTGCGGTGCTTGTGAACCGGAATGTCCGAATAACGCGATATACGAAGGTGCACTAGAGTGGCGATTCAGCGAAGGAACCGACCTCAGCGGTAACATTATTACCCCTAACGGGAATAAATATGACGCCGATGAAGCACAAGAGCCTGTTGATTACGACGTTTACTACATTGTAACTGATAAGTGTACGGAGTGTATTGGATTCCATGAAGAACCTCAATGTGCCGAAGTATGCCCTGTAGACTGCTGTGTGCCGGACGAAGACAATGAAGAAACTGAAGAGGAACTTATGGCGAAAAAAGACTTTATGCATGTTGAAGAATAGCCTTTTTGCGCTTCTCCTGCTTAGTCTAACCGCCGCCGCCCAACCCAACGAACAATCTTTACAAAGGCTAGGTAACGCTTACCTTCTGCCTTCAAATGCTTCATCTGTAGATTCATTGGCTGAAGTATTTGCCGATAGTCTATGGTCATTCATTAGCATCGATAAGAATTACGGCAAAACGCTTCCCTCCGTCAGAAATTTGAGTGTTCAACTACCCGCAGACCAAAGTTTCGCGCTCTATACCTGGATTGTCCCCCAGCCGAATGGTGGTTTTACTTACCACGGCTTTTTATGGAATCCCGATTGGAAAGGACCTAAACGCATCGTTCTAGAAGACTATGGCACAGAAGACGCCGCCTACCGCTGGCTTAAGGGTGGCTCATGGGTTGGTGGCATATGCTACGACATTATCACCAAAAAGAGCAAGGGCAAGAAGGTATATACCCTACTTACATTCAGGCCTGGTCGCTCCTACCACACGAAATACATTGACGCTGTAGAACTAGGCAGCTCTAGAAAGCAACTCCACTTTGGTTCTCGCATCTTCAATATTCGAAGCAATGGTGACGAACGTTATGCGAGACGTCCTTATAGAATACAGTTTCGATACAACAGCGCTCTTTCAGCTGCCGTGCGTTGGGACGGCAAACACGCAGGGATCATCTGTGACCACCTCGCACCTTCGAAAGAGAATCTGAAAGAAAAATGGTTCTCTTACGGTCCGGACTTTTCTTACGACCGTGTGTATTGGGAAAAAGGGAAATGGCAGATTCAGGAAGCCTATCCGCTCGTTCAAAACCTAGAGGTAGCACCAACCAACGGAAGGGTGCCAACTACCTTGGATCCAAGAAAATAATTGCTGAGTGCTTAGTGATTAAGCATCACTGGCATTACCAACATCAATAGGTCTTCACCTTCGTCTACACCATCCGCTGGGATAAGAATACCTGCGCGATTGGGCGCGCTCATCTCCATACGAACGTTATCAGAACCTAGGTTGCCTAGCATTTCCAACAGGAAACGGCTGTTAAAGCCAATCTCCATATCATCGCCTTGGTAATCACAAGCCAAGCGCTCGTTCGCCTTATTGCTGAAATCTGGATCTTCTGCGCTGATGCCCATTTCTGCGCCTGCGATACGCAAACGAATCTGGTGCGTCGTTTTATTTGAGAAGATAGCCACACGCTTCACTGAAGAAGAGAATGCACTGCGATCTACCAACATAACATTCGGGTTAGATTGCGGGATAACTGCCTCGTAATTCGGGTATTTACCGTCGATTAGTCGACATACCATAACCACATTATCAAACGAGAACTGTGCATTGGTGTTGTTATACACCACCTTCACCTCTGAAGAATCATAGCTCAATGAGCCACGAAGCATATTCAACGGCTTCTTCGGCATAATGAACTCAGCAGTGCTCTCTGCACCTAGGTCTGTTCTTCTGTAGCGCACAAGCTTGTGTGCATCTGTAGCTACGAAGGTCAATCCGTTTGAATCGAACTGGAAGAAAACACCACTCATCACCGGACGAAGCTCGTCGTTTCCTGTGGCGAACAACGTTTTACCGATAGCCGTAACCAAGACCTCAGCAGGAAGTGTTGTAGATGTTGCGTCCTCGAGCTCTGGGAATTTTGGGAACTCATCACCGTCGATAAAGGCCAATGAGTACTTACCGTAATCTGAGGACAATTCAATCGTGTGCGACCCTTCGTCAAAAGTAAAAGTCAACGGCTGCTCTGGGAACGTCTTCAACGTATCCATCAACACCTTAGCAGGTACTGCGGCCGAACCAACATCTTCGGTTTCGACTTCAAGATTGACACTCATCGTCGTTTCTAGGTCAGAAGCGCTCACTACCAACTCGCCTTGTTTCAACTCAAAAAGGAAGTTGTCTAAAATAGGCAGGGTATTGTTGCTTTGAATGATTCCTCCAATGAGTTGGAGTTGTTTCAACAGCTTAGAACTAGATACGATGAATTTCATAATAGGTCGTCTTATCAATTGATAGTAAACAAAGATAATCGGACAGCTATCTTTTATCCGTGTCCAATTCTTTTTTTAATCACAGGTTTTTGTTAATAACCGCTAGTTGAATTCCCAAGGGGTCAACATGAGGTTACGCCAGCCGTAGCGCTGTATAAGTGCCATTCTCCCGTCCGGCAGTTCAGCATAGAATCTGTCGGGATCCCACTCGTGCGGTGTACCGTCTTCTCCCACCAAGATGCCTTCGGTTTTCTTGTAAAAGGCGCGCGTCTCCAAGATTTCTCCTTCGGTGGTATGCACATAGAATGAAAAGGCTGGGGTCGAATTAAAAATACTGTCTTTCTTCTCCCAGATGTTATCTGTGGAGACAACGGCACCCTCGTACTTCAATGTACGCACAGCAGCCACCGCCGAATAGAGCAGTTGTGGATTGCTGTAGGGCAATGGCTCGAACTCACCGCCCACCAAAGACCAACTACCTGCATCATTTGCAGGGGCCTTCAAATCATCACCCTCTTTGCGGGTAATCATCCAAAAAAAGCCCTCAGGTCCATTCACATTCATCTCGATACTTTCAATCTTCTCTGGAGCCAGACCGTATATGGTTCTGTCGCGCCACATAGAAGGCTCAGTAAAGAATCTGGTGGTCAAATACCCATTAAATCCTTGGATGTAGACGGAAAACGGCATTTCTGAATCGACCATGCGGTAATAGGTACCTAACATATCCGGGGTCTCTGTTCCGACGATATAGCTTTTCACTAACTCTTCTCCACTATATACCTCAACCCATTTGCCGTAGACCTCCATGCGCTGATTCACTGCAGGAACTGCACTCTTGGAGACAAAATTCTTGAGCGTTACACTCCCTAAAGTTTCTAGCAACACCTCAATAGCATCTTTACGAACAGGATGCTGGCCGTCTACCAACCAACCACTTTCGGTGCGTTCAAGAACGACCTGTGAAGGTTTCTTATCGCTAATCACAACCTTTGTAATGCTTGCTGTATCGGCAATGGCAAAGTCGTACTGTGCCTTAAGTTCTTCCATGCCGTCGCTTTGCGCGGGTGAACCACAGCTCACCACAACGAGGGCCAATAGTAGGCTATAAAGACTGTTTTTAACGTGCATATTTTCTTCTTCTGTAAAGGGTCAACATACCAGCAATAAGCAATAATAGTACCTCAGGCAAGGCCACATTGATAGCTTTCCACTTGGCCGCTTCATTGGTCAATTTTTCTTCGCTGAGCAATCTCAATTTGATGTCGCGCGTACGCGTTTCCATCAGTCCGCGGTCGTCCAGCATGTAATCTGCGAGATTTAAGAGCAAATCGTCATTGCCGTATTGAATGTTCGTATACTGATCAAACCCTAGCGGTAAGGGTTGTCCACGAGGGAGCTCAGGATTAATGAGGTTCACTTGATTGCGAATGATATCTCCGTCGCTGAAAACAGCGATGCTCGTTGGCGCACTCTCCTTAATCTGAGGCAAGGCATTACCTGCAGTGCGCGGCGCAATTCTATTGGCATAAGCACTTTCAAAAATTCCTTCTAGGAGCACACCTGCCAACAGGTCTTTGCTGCGGAAGGTGCGTGGGTCCGGACGGTTGTACAAGGTTTCTAAACTCACCGTGTGCGGCGCAGGTGTGCTCTTGGCATTGGTTGAGCTCAGCAGCAGTGGTGTTTTTAGAATTCCAGGAGCCTCCAAAGTGTCGAGGGTACTCGTAAATTCCCCTTTGACCGCATTGAGGTTGGCTACCGCAGGATGGGTAGTTGGACCCAATAATGGGAAATAAACCCAAGGGTTGATGCTGCGCCTGTCGTTGATACCTGCGCAACGTATGTCTTGAATGAGGTTGGTGTTTACTCGTACGCCGTATTTGAAAAGCAGATCAGTAAGGTTCAGGTCGAAATAGGTGGGGTATGCCAAAAATTCTGGACCGAAGCTCAAGCTGTCCATTTCGGCATGAACGCCGTCCACAAACCACATGAGGTGTCCGCCTCCCATGAGGAATTGATCCAAGAGGTATTTGTCCAATTCCGAGAAGGCCTTCGTCGGTTTAGCTACCACCGCCAGATCAAAACTGTTCAAGCGGCGCACCATGTCCTCGATATCTGGTGAACCGTCGGCCTTTGCCTTGTAGGTCTCCATAGAGAACCGTTCGACCGCATAATGTTCGCTCAAGGCCAATCCGATACCCGCCGTTTGTGAGGCTGTTAGCTCGCCGTGACCGGTAATCATGGCTATTTTCTGTCGTTCAGTTTGCAGCAGTGCAGAAAGTGAACGCGCCAAATTGAACTCAAGTTGTTGTATGCTAATGTTTACTTGTTCTGCCGGGTCGAACACCATCACATCTTCTAACAAGATGACCGTCTCTTCCTTTTCTTGATAGCTCATCACCGCCGCTGGAAAGACATTGAGCACGCTCTCGCCGTCCTTGGTTTTCACCTGAAGCTGCACAGCATTTATGCCTTTGGTGGCCAATTGGTTTTTAAACTCTGCTTGCTTTTCAGCTTCATTCGGATTGATGAATTCAAAGAATACATTGCCGTTGCGTGCACTCCACTCTTCGAGCATGAATTGCGTTTCAAGCTTTAGGCGCTCAAAACCGGCAGGGAATTGGCCCTCGAGGTAGACCTTGATGAGCATGGGCTCTTCTACCTGGTCCAACAAAGATTCCGTCCCTTCGCTCAGTGAATACCTGCCCTCTTCGGTTAGATCTATTCTAAAACGTACGCTTTGGCTGATAAGAATAACCAAGACAGCACCTACGAGGTAGGCCATTTTAGTGCGTCCGCTCGCGTGCAGATGGCGTCTGCTGAGTACGATGAAAGTTCCAGAGAGAAACAGCAGTACTACGCCAATGAAGTACCCTAAATCACGGCCGTCCAGAACGCCACGTGATACAGAAGTATAATGTTCGTTAAAGCCAAACTGGCGTACGGTGAGTTCCCAACCGCTGAATTTATAAATATCGGCCAGTGCTTCGAATCCAAGGTACATGCCCATGTTAAGGGCTACCCCTAGAACGAAGGCTACCACGTTGTTGGAGGTAAGCGCGCTAGCGAAAAGAGCCACTGCAGTATAGGCCGCACCCAAGGCTAAAAGACCAATAAATGACCCAATAGCTGCGCCCCAATCCAAATTTCCTACGGGTGAACCTAGAGCGCTCATGCTCCAGAGGTAGATGAGTGTAGGGACAATACTCAACACCACAACAGAAAGTGTTCCGAGGTATTTGGCGAGGACTAGTTGTGTCGTTGAAATTGGCCGAACCGCTAAAAGCTCCATCATGCCTGAACGAATCTCATCGCTGAAGACCCGCATGCTTACCGCTGGAATGAGGAATAGGAACACCCACGGCGCAAGGCCGAAATAGTTGGTCAATGAAGCATAGCCGCCTTCCAATAGGTTGAAAGGTCCGTTAAAAATCCAGAGCATCAAGCCATTCACGAGCAAATAAATGCCGATGATCAAATAGCCTAAGATGCCCGAAAAGTAGAGCTGTAATTCTTTCTTTAGTTGTGCAATCATGCTTCGCTGCTGTCGGTCTTATGGCACGTCCATGCCTGGGGTTTATCGTAAAATAACGCTTTGGTCTTTGGCCATACTTTTCCAAATAACGGACTTTGGCGGTAAGCGTTTAAATCGGCCTCACTTTCCCAGAGGCTATGCGTGAAGAAATGTTCTTCACTCTCGAGTAGGTGGACACCGTAGCAACCGGGCTGCTCGGCGATGTGATTTTTGCTTTCGGCAAAAATCGCACGAAAGGCAGTGCCCTGTTCAGAGCTCGGATCTATGGCTAATTTCACAATGCGTTCTATCATACGAAGTCAATGCGTACCCAATCGTGAATCTTCATTCCGATTAATTCATTACTGCCTCGGATATGTTCACCGCCGCTCTTACCCACGGCGATTGAAAGCATGCCTTCCTCGTTCCATAGGGCCGCTAATTTTCCTTGCGGTACGTCAGCGATGCGGTCGTAAATTTTCTTCATACTTCTGTTTCTCGCCAACTCCACCGAGAAGGTCCTGCCCTTCAATTGGTTTTGGAAGCTCTCGCGAGAAATATTCGTTACACACGTTCCCATGCGGTCGATGTACACTACGTTGCCACTAATGGCAAAATCGCCAATACCGGCAGCCGGCTCTTTTACCTTCTTCACTGAAGTGATGGCTGGACCAAGCATTTCTATCTTTCCGCCGCTAAACAGGTGTGATGCTGCGGCCGCAAACAACTCCTTTTCGTCATTGGGGTCTATGCCGCGGATGTCTAACAATCTCGCCCCAGTTATTTTCTCGTTTTTCAGGACACTGGTAAGCAAGCCGTTGTTGGTACCTAAAAAGAATTGGCCACACGCCTTCAAGCAAATGTATTCGCCACCTTCCATTGGAGAGGTCCCAATCATGACACAGTGTATGGTGCCCTTTGGAAAGTCGCGGTACACACCTCTGAGCATATGCGCCGCTTCGAGAATATTATGAGGCTCCACCAAATGACTGATATCCAACAACCTAGCTTCTTCTATACGACGCATTAAACGAATCTTCAGCCGAGCAACAGTATTGTCGCGCAGTCCGTAATCCGATATTAATGTGATTATTCCCATAGATGCTCGCTGGTGCAGATGGTGTATTGGTGAAAATGTAGTTACTTTGTCAAAAGTAAGGCAATTCCGCCTTCTAAAACAGTACTCAACACAGCAGTAATTGACACAAAAAGTTTTTGAACTCACGTCGGCTGATCCAGCCCAGTTGTATGGGCCAAGCAACACCTATCTGAAGCAGATTGGCGCACACTTTCCAGCACTTAAAATTGTTGCTCGTGGCCACGAAATAAAGGTCACGGGACCAGAAGAAACCCTGGAAGAATTTGAGGACAAACTCGAAGCTATTGTAGCCTATGTCAGTAAAAATAAGCGCCTCGACGATCGAGCATTAGAGGAGCTCATTCAGACAAAGGATACTGCGCGTACTAAACATACCATGCTCAAGGACGAAGTAATTCTGCACGGCCCTCAAGGACGTATCATCAAAGCGAAGACGACCAACCAACACAAATTGGTAGAAAGTGCGATGACTAACGACCTCGTCTTTGCCATAGGCCCCGCAGGAACAGGTAAGACTTATACCGCCGTTGCATTGGCAGTTGCGGCCCTTAAGAATAGAGAAGTGCGCAGAATCATCATGACGCGACCTGCTGTAGAGGCCGGTGAAAATTTGGGATTCTTGCCTGGGGATTTGAAAGAAAAATTGGACCCGTACTTGCAACCGCTCTACGATGCGCTACGAGATATGATTCCGAAGGAAAAGCTTGAATTCTATCTTGAAAACAGAACTATCGAAATCGCTCCGCTTGCCTTTATGCGCGGTAGAACGCTTGACGATGCATATGTCATTCTCGATGAAAGTCAGAATACGACCACTTCCCAGATGAAGATGTTCTTGACCCGTATGGGGGAAAATGCACGCTTCATCATTACGGGAGATACCTCACAGATCGATTTACCAAAACACCAGAAAAGTGGGCTCAAAGAGGCCATCACGACATTGAACGGTGTTAAAGGAATTGGATTTGTACACCTCGACGGCCGAGATGTGATCCGTCACCCATTAGTTAAAAAGATTATTACCGCTTACGAGAAAAAAGATTGATCATGAATCAAGAGCCAACGTATCAATTTTCAGGACAGACCAACTTTTACCGCGGAAAGGTTCGCGACGTATATACCATCGGCCAAGATGTATTGGTGATGGTGGCCTCCAACCGTATTTCTGCTTTTGATGTAGTATTACCGCGTCCAATTCCAGGAAAAGGCCAAGTGTTGAATCAGATTGCAGAGCATTTCTTAGTCGCTACTGAAGACATTGTTCCTAACTGGCGAGCGGTCACTCCAGATCCTCAGGTAACTATTGGTCAGCGTGCCGAGCCGTTCAAAGTAGAGATGGTGATCCGCGGGTATCTTGCAGGCCACGCTGCGCGCACCTACAAAAGCGGTCTACGCGAATTATGCGGCGTAACCCTACCAGAAGGGATGAAGGAAAACGACGCCTTTCCAACGCCGATTATTACCCCTGCGACGAAAGCTGAGCATGGCGATCACGACGAGGACATCTCTCGTGAAGACATCATTGCGAAGGGCATAGTAAGTGAAGCTGATTACCAGCAGCTGGAGAAATACACGCGTGCCTTGTTCCAACGCGGTACTGAGATGGCCGCCGAGCGCGGACTGATCTTGGTAGATACCAAGTACGAATTCGGAAAGTTGGCCGACGGTACGATTGTACTCATTGATGAGATCCATACTCCGGATAGCTCGCGCTACTTCTACAGCGAAGGCTATGCAGAGCGCCAAGAAAAAGGCGAAGCACAGCGTCAGCTTAGCAAAGAGTTCGTTCGTGAGTGGCTCATGGAAAATGGCTTTCAAGGAAAAGAAGGCCAGCAGGTGCCTGAAATGACAGACGATTTTGTAAATCTTGTAAGTACTCGTTACCGTGAGTTGTTTGAGAAGATTACAGGAAAGTCGTTCGAGCAAGCGCCTCTAGAGGGTGCTGAGGAACGCATTAAGACAAACGTAGAAAACCACCTCGCCGCCCTTTAGGAATAGTATTTGCTCTGCATGTACTAACCCCTTAAAGAGAACGATGATGAAAACACTTAAGGCCACTACCCTATTGGTATTCCTTTTGGTTGCATCGAATGTATTCGGGCAGCTCAAGGTCGTGCGCTTTGGCATGAAGGGAGGCGTAAACCTTCCTCAACAAACCCTTAGCCTAAACGACATCAACAGCATCGTTAACGACCAGACCTACGACATTTCAAACATTCAAACAGAATTTAGCGACGGGTTTAATATTGGCATGATTACTCGAGTGAGCCTGCCGCTCATTCCGGTCTACGTGCATGGTGAAGCACTCTACACCCAGTTCGACGAAACGATTGCTATCACTGACGGCGGTACCGATTTCACGATTAACTCAACCGTTCAGCGACTGGACTTCCCAATTAGTGCGGGAGCTAAAGTAGGTCCAGCATTTGCTGGATTGGGTGCCACACCCTCTATCCCATTCGCCAATAGAAGCGACCTTTGGACGCCCGACGTGGATGCGAACTTCACATGGGGATGGCACATTCATGCCGGCATCAAGCTTTGGAGAATCCTCGGTGAAGTCAAGTATGAAAGTGGTTTTGGCATGCTTGCCGGGAATGTGAACTACAATTACAACGACACGGATTACCAGTTCGAGCTGGACCAGCGTAGAGCGCAACTTGTCGTAAGCCTCGCGTACTTCTTCCAGTAATTACTCTTCGAGCAATTTCAGGTATCCCTTGCTGTAGAAGTGATGTATTATACCGGCAGCATAAGCATCGTGCTCAATATCAACCATTCGCTTCTTTAGCTGTGCTCTATTGACTCCGTCCGTGGCGAGATAGAAATAGGTATACCCTAAGATTCGGCCTCCTTCGATCAAAATGGCACACTTCTCATTGTCTTTTCTACCTGGACCAATTAGGGTGCCTTCTTGCGGAAACAGATACTCACGTAATCTGCTCAACGGAAGCTCTTTAGACTTCGCCTTCCACTGCAGATTCTTAGTGTGCTTAAAGTAATGCTCGCGGTCTTTATCTAGGAGAAAAGTGAACGGATCTAGGGCCTCATTCATCATCACGCGCTGCAAGAATTCGTAGAGTGCTTTAGGTCCTTCAAAATAAAATTGAGGCGCCTTGTGACGTATGGGATAGACCCTAATATACTCGACCATCGCGCTCTTCTTAGGCTCTGTAAACACGCCAAAATTCAGAAAACTGCGCTTCTTGCTATTGTTGTACATCGGACGCTGCGCATCCACGGTTCGTTTGTATTGAATCTGAGCTATTGCCTCATTGCCAATATGCTCCACTTCTAAACGATGTGCATCGGCCTGTAATGCCAGAGCAAGTTTGTTGTCGGCAACGAAGTGTCTGTTTACACTATTCTGCAGGTCCTTGCTACTACCAATGTAAATAGGCTCTCCATCTTCATTGTAGATGTAATAAATACCCACCTTGTTTTGAAGATTCTTTACCTGTTCCTTAAACGGGTTACGCTGTTCACTGGCCGATTTTGAAACGAAAACCTTATCCAAATAGCTGTCTCTATCCTTCTGAAGTAAAATGCGCAGCAAATCAGCCGTTAATCGAGCATCTCCTTCGGCACGGTGACGGGCAGAATTTACAAGTCCAAGCTCCTTAGCTACTGTTTTCAGCCCGTAGTTCTCCCATTCTGGGAAAATGCGTTCACAATAAGGAATAGTATCTAAGGTTGCTCTATGAAAATCAAAGCCAAGCTGCTCAAACTCTTGCTGAAACACCCGGTAATCAAACCCAATGTTGTGCGCCACAAATGTGGTGCCCTCAGTAATCTTTACAAGACGCTTTGCCAACTCATAAAACTTAGGCGCAGTCCGAACCATCTTGTTGGTAATGCCTGTCAGTTTGGTTACGTAAGGATCAATAGCCATTTGAGGATTCACCAAAGAGACGAACTGATCAACAATTTCACCATCTTCCATCACGAACACAGCTACATCTATGATTTTTTCAGCACCCCAGGTACCGCCGGTACATTCTATGTCAATAACCGAAAACCTCACGCCGAATAATTTCTTGCCCCGAATATAGCAGAGCCGATACGTACGTGAGTAGAACCGTGGGCTACTGCAGTTTTATAATCACCGCTCATGCCCATGCTCAATGTGGTCCATTCATGGGTTTCTTGGAATTCATCGAAGAGCGACTTCAAGTAGGCAAACTCCGCACCTATAACCTCAACATCGGAGGTATTGGTAGCCATACCCATGAGGCCTTCCACGCGAACATTGGGGTATTGGTCCAATTCCGTCAAAACCTCTCGGAGCTCCCCTTCATCGAGACCAAATTTTGTATCCTCTTTGGCTATATGCATTTGAAGCAAACACGAAATCGTCCTGCCGTGCTTTGCCGCGTGCTTGTTGAGCTCAACCAATACCTTTTTACGATCTACTCCGTGCACTAAATGCACAAACGACGCCATGTATTTGATTTTATTGGTTTGAATGTGGCCAATCATGTGCCAGCATATATCCTTGGGCAGCTCTTTTTGTTTGGCAGCCATTTCTTGGATTTTATTCTCTCCGAAATGACGCTGTCCTGCATCATAGGCTGCCTGCAAATCCTCTATTGGCTTTGTCTTGCTCACGGCAACCAACTGTACATCGCCTAATTCAGCGCGGTATTTCTCAATAGATTCTGCTATACTCATTTGAATAGATGGAGCAACATCCCACTTCTTAATTTGGGGGCAATATAGGTGCTTTTCGGAGGCATTGTCCCCCCAGCCAAGGCTGTTTTTTTCAATACTTCTACACTCACCGGCGGCAATCTAAAACCTACCCTAGAACCATTAACAGCCATTGCCGCACTTTGATCACAATCGCCTTGATGAATGTAGGTAATTCGCTTGTCCGTTTTAGCGTCTTTAATGCCTAGCATGGGCTCGAGAATAGTGTTCATGAGGTAACTCGGTGGCAACGAACGATCGACCGCAGTCGGCAGTACGACTGTGAACCACTGTCCTTCAATGAACAACTCTAGATCACCTTCAACCTCATCGAAGCCGTCAGATTTAGGGGACACCTCAAACTTCGCCTCAAAATCGGCCACAGTGATTTCATCGGTACTCACTTTTACCCAACGCTCAAATGAATCAATACCAAGATCGGATTCGTCCATAAACATGGTAAGGATATGCTGCGCTGCAGCGTTGCTCTGTAAGGATTGTGCTACCCTACAGGTACTGCCGTAACGGTGGTGACCATCCGCTAAAAAATACTCTTTTATATCTTCCATGGAGGATTGTAAAGCAGCTTTATGACGCTCGTCGACGGCCCACAATCGGTGGCCTATTTCATTGGTCGTGTAAAAATCAAAGAGCGGCTCGTTCGCCTTAATTCGATTGAACAATTCCTTCCGACCATCATTTGAAGGGCCAAATACGAGTATGGGTTCAGCCTGGAAGCCGGTCATTTCCAAATAATCGGCGAACAAGCGTTCTCTATTATCGAGCGTATTTTCATGCAAATGAATACGGGCTGTATTCACATCGAGTAAACCAATTAAACCCGTAAAGGATTTTCCATTGGTACGCTGTTCATAGAGGAAATACCCTTCTTTTTCATCTTCCCGAAATACTCCGGCTTCAATAAACTCATCCAAGCGTTCTCGAATACGCTGAAAACGCTCCTCATTGGTCATAAGAAGATTGGTCTCAGGACGAATGAT
Organism: Bacteroidota bacterium; assembly: GCA_003385605.1. Lineage (GTDB taxonomy): Bacteria > Bacteroidota > Bacteroidia > Flavobacteriales > Schleiferiaceae > UBA10364. The sequence goes on along the minus strand of QQUU01000136.1, from coordinate 85,219 downwards.
CTGAAGAAATGAATAGGGATTATTCTCGAGCTTGTCTAAAAGCTGCCTTGCGGTGTAGGAGTCCACCGAGCGGCTCGGCACAAGATGCGCCTTATTCCCCTCCGGGTGGTAAGCGCGTAGTGGTTTTAGCATTTTGGTTGTCTGTAATTAGGTAGGTGAAAGGTACATCAAATAGACCAATGGAAATCTATCGAGGCTGAAAGACAAATGCACGAAAAAAGGCCTGCGAAAATCGCAGGCCCCTAGAAGTATTAAAATATGTTTGGCTTAAATGGCATCGATATGCGCGGCTAATTCAGTACCAATGCGATCCTGCGCCTCAAGAGTAGCTGCACCGATGTGCGGTGTAACACTCAATTTACCGTTCATAAGAACCTTGACTGCCGGTGTAGGCTCGTTCACAAATACATCAAGACCTGCGCCTGCTACTTTTCCGCTCTCCAGTGCATCCAACAATGCTTCCTCATTGATAACACCACCACGAGCGGCATTAAGCAATACAACACCGTCTTTCATTTTTGACAACTCATCAGCACCGATCAAATCGCCTCCTGGAACATGTACAGAAATGAAATCACTCTCGGCTAGAACTCGATCAAAACCTACGTTTTCACAAGTAAACTTCGCCGATTGACCGTCGAAGAAAGACAACTCAACATCTACGTTGTCCTCGTGGATGTCAGAGAACACAACCTTCATCCCTGCTCCAATAGCAAGCTTAGCAAGCGCTTGACCAATACGTCCAAACCCTACAATACCGAGCGTGCGTCCACGAAGCTCTGCGCCTTTGGCGTAGCTCTTTTTCAAAGCGCCAAATTTCGAATCCCCCTCAAGCGGCATCTGACGGTTTGAATCGTGCATAAAGCGCACTAAAGATCTCATGTGTCCCATTACCAACTCCGCTACTGAATCTGAAGAAGCAGCAGGAGTGTTGAATACTTTGAGGCCCTTTTCGCGTGCATACTCTACATCGATATTATCCATACCAACACCACCACGGCCAATACCTTTTAAGGAAGGACATGCATCGATCAAATCTTTTCTCACTGTGGTCGCTGAGCGCACGAGAATAACATCGATTTGCTCCTCGTTGATATAATCAATCAGTTGGTTTTGGGCAACTTTTGTTGTTGATAGCTCGTGGCCTGAGGCCTGAATAGCTGCAGCTCCTGAAGCTGAGATCCCGTCGTTAGCTAATACTTTCATTTAGAATTTATTTTCAAGTTCTTTCATACAATCTACAAGCGCAGCAACACTATCAAGATCCATGGCATTGTACATGGAAGCTCTATATCCGCCTACAGAACGGTGGCCATTCACACCAGAGATGTTCTTCTCAGCGATCATCGCGTCAAAAGCTTCTTTATGTGCTGCCTCGTCGTTCAATAAAAAACATGCATTCATTGTAGAACGATCTTCTACAGCTGCGGTACCCACAAACAATGGGTTGCGATCAATCTCGTTGTAAAGCAATGCCGCTTTTTCTTCATTGCGCTGTTGAGCAGCTTCTACTCCACCATTGGCTTTTAACCAGCGTAATGTTAACATGCTTACATACACAGAGAATACAGGTGGCGTATTGAACATGCTCCCTTTGGAGATATGCGTGTTGTAGTCCAACATTGTCGGGATATAGCGGCCCGATTTACCCAATGCGTCTTTCTTCACAATAACCAGAGTAGCTCCTGCAGGCCCCAAGTTCTTTTGAGCGCCAGCATAGATCAAATCAAATTTGCTCACATCTACAGGACGCGAGAATATATCTGAACTCATGTCGCAAATCAACGGTGCCTCAGTTTGAGGAAACTCTTTAATCTGCGTACCGTAGATGGTGTTGTTCGATGTACAGTGGAAGTAATCAGCGTTATCATCAATAGCGTACCCTTTTGGAATGTAGTTGTAGTTGGCATCCTTCGAAGAGGCTACTACTTCCGCACTTCCTAAACCGGCGGCTTCTTTGTACGCCTTAGCAGACCAAGCACCTGTATCCAAGTACTGACCTTTACCATTTTCACTCAAAAAGTTGAACGCGAGCATGGCAAACTGCATAGAAGCACCGCCTTGCAAAAACAATACTTCATGGGTATCTGGGACCTGAAGTTGGTCCTTGACCAAAGCAACTGCCTCATCCATCACTGCGACGAAGCTTTTACTACGGTGCGAAATTTCAATAACCGACAATCCTAGGTTGTCAAAATTGATCAAAGATTCAGAGGCCTCTTTGAATACTTCTTGCGGCAGAATACACGGTCCAGCAGAGAAATTATGGGTTTTCATTTTTGCATTTATTAAATGAGCTACAAAACTAAAATGTTCTATAACCAATAAGGTTAAAGCAGAAGAAAAGTTTCGGTTAATATCCACGAGCTTTCCACAAATTCTGCTCCGTTGGTATAGCAGGCACAAATAACCGTCAATTGTGCCACGTAGTATGTAACTTTGGTTCTCATTTTTGAATTAAACAACCACAAATATGTCTAACGGAATTTTCAACGTACCGGTTGCATCTAACGAACCTATCTACGATTATGCACCAGGTACACCAGAAAGAGAAGCACTACTGGCTTCCTATAAAGAGCAATACGCAGCTACTGTAGATGTACCTATGTACATCGGCGGAGAAGAAGTTCGCACGGGTCAATTAGGTAAACTAACCCCTCCGCACGAGCACGGTCACGTTCTAGGTCACTACCACATTGGTGACGAAAGCCATGTGAAAGCTGCAGTAGACAGTGCCCTTGCAGCACGCAAACAATGGGGTGCAATGCCTTGGGAGCACAGAGCCGCAATATTTCTAAAAGCTGCTGAGCTGATCAGTACGAAATACCGTTACAAAATCAATGCTGCAACGATGCTTGCGCAGGGTAAAAACTGCTTCCAAGCTGAGATTGATGCAGTATGTGAGTTTGCCGATTTCTTGCGTTTCAACGTTGAATACATGACGCAGATTTACAGTGACCAGCCTGAGAGTGCTCCTGGCATCTGGAATCGTCTAGAATACCGCCCTCTTGAAGGATTTGTATTTGCTGTAACACCGTTCAACTTTACAGCCATCGCAGGAAACCTTCCGGCAACACCAGCACTCATGGGGAATACTGTAGTATGGAAACCTGCGGACAGCCAGATTTTCTCTGCCAACGTTGTTATGGAAATTTTTAAAGAGGCTGGTTTACCGGACGGTGTCATCAACCTCATCTACGTAGACGGACCTGTCGCGGGAGATTACATCTTTAGCCACAGAGACTTCGCTGGTCTACATTTCACAGGATCAACAGCGGTATTCCAACACTTGTGGAAGACCATTGGAACGAACATTGACAAATACCGTGCTTACCCACGTATCGTAGGTGAAACTGGCGGTAAAGACTTTGTAGTTGCACATCCGTCGGCACCGGCGCAGCAAGTGGTTACGGCGCTCTCGCGTGGTGCTTTTGAATTCCAAGGTCAAAAATGTTCAGCTGCTTCTCGTGCTTACATTCCTTCAAGTATGTGGCCAGCAGTAAAAGAAGGATTGCTTGCAGACCTTGCTACGTTCAAAATGGGCTCGCCTGAAGATATGGGCAACTTCATCAATGCAGTTATTGACGAGCGTGCCTTTGATAAAATTGCTTCGTACATCGACTTCGTGAAGGAACAAGACGATGCGGAAATCATTGCAGGTGGTGGATACGATAAGAGCGTAGGTTACTTTGTGGAACCAACCGTAGTGGTTACTTCAAATCCTAAGTTCCGCACGATGGTTGAAGAAATCTTCGGCCCTGTACTTACTATCTACGTTTACGAAGATGCGGATTGGGCTGCAACCCTCGAACTAGTAGACAACACCTCTGATTACGCCTTAACTGGAGCAATTTACTCTGCCGATCGCTATGCTGCTATTGAAGCGGCGAATGCGCTTGAAAATGCTGCCGGTAATTTCTACATCAATGACAAGCCAACAGGTGCAGTCGTTGGCCAGCAACCGTTTGGCGGGAGCCGCGGCTCAGGAACAAACGACAAGGCGGGTTCTTACATGAACCTACTTCGTTGGGTGAACGCTCGCACGATAAAAGAGTGCTTGGTTCCTCCAACGGATTACCGTTACCCATTCTTGGGATAATACAGAGATTGAAAAATACAAAGGGCGCCCGATGGGCGCCCTTTTTTATTGGTCTTAATTGACTTTGTAGTTGAATCGAATCGCGTATAATAAGACGGGCATTCGAGCGCCAAAATTGTACCCCAACTTCCAAGCCGTCTCACCGTAAAAATCTGAATTTGGACCTACCCAGTTTCTTGTTCTCCCGCGTTCTACCGCCAATATCATATCTATGCGCGATGCGTCTTGCAATGGCGTGAGTAAAACCACTTCACCAAGATCGTCGTAATAGTATCCATCCGTGAACTTATAATTGGTAAACCCGGCGTTCATAGTCAATCCAAAGTATGTTTCTCGGTTGGCATTCCACATGGTAGGATTTTGCCAATACCAGCGACGTCCAAATTCGATACGCCCGTAATTCTGGGTCTCAACATACAGATTGAAATTGTAGTTCGCACTTTCTACACTGTTGCTCCCTCTGAGGAATCCGTGAGTATATAAAAGCCAACCTGAGCGCTGTGTGCGGTATTCTATACCCGCATCAAAATAACCGAAAGGCAGTGTTAGTGGATTCGCCTTAACGACCAATGAAGGAACATTCGGCTTGAAGCGGTCAACAATTTGTACGCCCGGTTGTACCAATCGCTGTGCATTTAACGACAGGGTGCAAATAAGTCCCGCCATCGATAAGCTGTATCTGAGCAATGATTTCTTATTCATAATCAACAACTTAAGATTTAACTTTTGGTGCATGGAATCCTTGAACCTCTTTTCTTGTAAGGTATACCACTTTCTTTGTTTCAAAGAACTCGTCCGAGAAGAATTGGTTCAAATGGGTGAGCTGTGCCTTCAGCGGTCCCAACTCCTCTGCCAAATCTCCACCTTTCAAATACAACAAGCCGTTTGGACGCTTATCGTCAAAGTTTTTCTTGGCCAATTTTCCTTTGATCCATGGTATAAAGCGTTGCATATGAGTCACCGCACGAGACACGACAAAGTCATATTGGTACTTTAATTCCTCAGCACGAACATGCGAACCTTCCACATTCTCCAATCCAAGGGCCTCTGCTACCGCGTTAACAACCTTGATTTTTTTGCCAATGGAATCGACCAAATGAAATTCTGTTTCAGGAAAAAGAATGGCCAATGGAATACCCGGAAAACCACCACCTGTACCCACATCAAGTACTACCTGCCCCGGCAGGAAATCATAGACCTTCGCAATGCCTAAACTGTGCAAGACATGCTTCAAGTAAAAGGACTCCATGTCCTTGCGACTAATGACATTGATCTTTGCATTCCACTCCTCATAGAGGGGGCCAAGGCGCTCAAATTGATCCTTCTGTTTCGGAGTCAATTCTGGAAAGTGCTCGAAAATAAGTTCAGCTGTATACATGTGGCAAAGATATGCCCGGCAGTTGGTACTTTTGTCCTCAATGAAATTCCAACTCGAACATACCGATCCTAAGAGTTCTGCACGCGCAGGAACCATCACCACAGATCACGGTCAAATACAAACACCCATCTTCATGCCTGTAGGAACTGCAGGTACCGTGAAAGGTGTGCACACCAAAGACCTGAAGGAGGACACTAAAGCTCAAATCATCTTGGGCAATACCTACCACTTGTTCTTACGTCCTGGTACGGACATATTGAAAGATGCAGGCGGCCTACACAAATTCAACGGTTGGGATCGACCTATTCTCACGGACAGTGGCGGCTATCAAGTCTACAGCCTGGCCAACCAGCGCAAGATCACCGAAGAAGGGGCCACCTTTGCCTCTCACATTGACGGCACAAAACACTTGTTCACTCCTGAACGAGTTATGGACATCCAGCGTGAGATTGGTGCAGATATCATTATGGCCTTCGACGAGTGTCCACCCTACCCAAGCACTTACGAGTACGCCAAGAAGTCCATGCACATGACCCATCGTTGGCTCGATCGCTGCTTCGACCGTCTCGACCAAGTAGAACCCCTGTACGGCTACAACCAAACGCTATTCCCGATCATCCAAGGCTCTACCTACGAGGACCTTAGAAATGAATCTGCTGAATATATCGCAAGCAAAAATGCGGACGGTAATGCCATTGGAGGGCTTAGTGTTGGTGAACCCGCTGAAGAAATGTACAAACATGCTGCAGGTGCATGTGCCATCTTGCCAAAAGATAAACCGCGGTATCTCATGGGTGTGGGAACGCCTGCAAACATCTTGGAAAACATCAGCCTCGGAGTAGATATGTTTGACTGTGTGATGCCCACTCGCAATGGACGTAATGGACAAATCTTTACCAGCGAAGGCATCGTAAACATCCGCAATAAAAAGTGGGAAAATGTGCACGAACCACTTGACCCGAACGGAACAAGCTTCGTAGATAGCCAATATACCAAGGCATACGTGCGCCATCTCATACATAGCAAAGAAAGCCTGGGCGCTCAAATTGCCTCCATGCACAACATCCGCTTTTACCTATGGTTGGTAGAACAAGCGCGCGCCCATATCATCGCTGGTGATTTTGCAAGCTGGAAAAACGAGATGGTTCCGAAATTAGAGCGTAGATTGTAGTTGTGAACAAGCTGGATTGGTACATACTGCGCAAATTCATGGGCAGCTTCTTTTTGACCATGATTTTAATCTTGGCCATTGCTATCGTTTTCGACATCAGCGAAAAGATCGATGATTTCCAAAACGGCGCGACCATGAATGAAATTGTCTTTGATTACTACATCAACTTCATCGCCTTCTACGGCAACCTTTTTAGTGCGCTCATTCTATTTATATCGACCATCTGGTTCACCTCTAGAATAGCCTCAAACACGGAAGTAGTGGCCATCCTCACCTCAGGTACCAGCTTTAATCGGCTCCTTCGTCCCTACTTTATCGGTGCTACCATCATCTGTATCCTATCCTTGACACTGAACCACCTTTTGGTACCGCAAACCAATATCAAGCGGATTGCCTTCGAAGAGAAGTACATCACCGGGGTGAATCGTCCCATCAACCAAAAGGTCCACAGGCAGGTACTGCCGGGCCATTATGTGTACTTCGAAACCTTCTCAGGCCTTCGCCAGAGCGGGTACCAATTCACTTATGAAACCTTCGACGACCACAGACTCATATCCAAACTAAGTGCTGATTTCGTTCGTTTAGATACAGCAACTGGCGCTTGGCGTTTGGACAACTACCGCCTTAGAACGGTAGATAGCCTTGGCAATGAATTCATAGCGACGGGCAGACGATTAGACACGGTTCTTCAATTCACTTCAGAGCAAATCGCACCCAAGCTGAGCTCCATAGCCACCATGAATTCAAAAGAACTCAGCGCCTTTATTGCCCAAGAAGAAATTACTGGGAACGAAAACATCGCATCGTATCAAATGGAAATGCAGCGCCGTTCCTCCTACCCGCTTAGCTCTTATGTATTTGTTCTGCTCGCCGTATCCTTGGCAAGCCAGAAGAAACGCGGAGGACTTGGTATAAATATCGCCATCGGATTGGTGATCTGTGCGATCTATGTTTTTGCCATGCAAATCTCACAGACCTTTGCAACGACTGGAGTTCTTTCGTCTGATAAGTGGCTGGGACAAGCACTAATGTGGGTGCGCATTCAACCTGCAGAATTTGCGATCTGGTTACCAAACTTATTGTTCGCAATCATCGCTGTGTGGCGGTACAACAAAGCGCCGAAATAAGATGAATTCATATACCAAGGATCAACTCAATTTACACTTCATCGTGTTCATCTGGGGCTTCACCGCCATCCTCGGTAAGTTCATTAGTATCGATGCTTTAGCATTGGTTTACAATCGTACAGCAGTCACTTCATTGGCCATTGGAATATACCTCCTAGTATTAAAAAGAGGCTTTAAGGCCAATTCAAAAGATCTTCTCTTCATGTGGCTTTGTGGTGTACTTATCGCAGTGCATTGGATCACCTTTTTCGGAGCCATCAAAATTTCAAACGTCAGCATCACACTCGCAGGTGTTTCTACCGGGGCCCTCTGGTCGTCGTTGCTAAGTCCGATTTTATCCAAAACAAAGTTCGATCCCGTAGAACTTCTGCTCGGACTCTTAGTCATCTTGGGAATAGGCATAGTTTTTTACGAAGAACCCAATACAGCTGATATTCGTCACTTGTCCTATTTCGGTTTCGAGCTGACCAATTTTCAATTGGGGCTCATCATTGCCCTTTTCAGCTCTATGCTCAGTGCCTCTTTTAGCATACTCAACAAGCAACTTGTCACCCGTTATCCAAAACCTGTACAGGTCACTTTCTGGGAGCTCACTTTTGCATTCGTTTCTATAGTAATCTACTCGATCATAGTAGGTAACAATCCGATGAAATTGTGGGCAACGCAAAACTCTGATTGGCTCTACATCGCCATCCTCGCACTGGCGTGTACCGCCTATCCATTCATTAAAAGTGTCGAATTGCTAAAGCGCCTGTCGCCCTTCAGTGTAATGCTCGCGATTAATCTTGAACCGGTCTACGGTATTCTCTTAGCGGCATTATTTTTCGGGGCTTCCGAAAGCATGTCTCCCCAATTTTACATCGGGGTATTTATCATATTAGGAACCGTTATCGCCAATGGGATTATAAAAGCACGTAAAAGAAAAGGCTAAAGCAATTTGTTTTGGTATTTTGCGAGCTGTGAAAACACATGAAACATGGAATATCTTTCTTTCGAAAAACCTATCGAAGAGCTTGAAATTCAATTAAATAAAGCTCTTGAACTGGCAGATGAAACGGGCGTTGATATGGCTAAAACCATAGACGACATCCGCAAAAAGCTAGTGGATAAGAAAAAAGAAATCTACGGAAACTTAAGCGCTTGGGAGAGAGTTCAACTATCTCGTCACCCACAGCGTCCATATACACAAGCGTACATCGAAGCGCTAACCGAAGGCAATTTTATCGAATTACACGGCGATCGCGGTGTGAAAGACGATAAAGCCATGATCGGCGGTTGGGGTAAGATGGGCGACCAAACTTACATGTTCATTGGCCAGCAAAAAGGGGTGAACACAAAAATGCGTCAATACCGCAACTTTGGGATGGCAAATCCTGAAGGGTACCGCAAAGCACTTCGATTGATGAAACAAGCTGAAAAGTTTGGCAGACCTATCGTAACTTTAATCGATACCCCAGGAGCTTTCCCTGGTTTAGAGGCCGAAGAACGTGGACAAGGCGAAGCTATTGCTAAGAACATCATGGAGATGTCTCGTCTAAAGGTTCCTGTGATTTGCATCATCATTGGCGAAGGGGCCTCAGGAGGTGCTATCGGCATTGGTGTTGGCGATAAAGTTTTAATGCTTGAGAACACTTGGTATTCGGTAATTTCTCCGGAAAGCTGTTCTTCCATCCTTTGGAGGTCTTGGGACCACAAAGAGAAAGCAGCAGAAGCCTTAAAACTGACGGCTACCGACATGAAGAAAAATGGATTGATCGACGGCATCATCAAAGAACCTCTAGGCGGTGCACATGCACATCCAGAATTGATCTTTGAAGAAGTTAAAAAGGCGATCATCAAGCATACAAAGGCATTGAGCAAATTGAGCCCAGAAGAACGCGTGGAACAGCGCATGGAAAAGTTCTTTAATATGGGGGTATACGCTGAATAAGAATTATGGAAGACCCGCAATACAGCAATCAAGCGCCAAGAAATCTTGGACAGACTACCAACCTGACTGCAGGTGGCCGAGTACCGCCGCAAGCAGTTGATTTGGAAGAAGCTGTATTGGGTGCACTTCTCATTGATAAGAATGCGTTAGCCAAGGTTATTGACATCTTGCACCCTGATGCATTTTACAAAGATCAACACAAGAACATTTACAAGTCCATCACCATCCTATTTGGTGATAACCAACCTGTAGATATATTGACTGTTGCTGCGGAACTTCGTAAAGAGGGCATCATCAAAAAAGCGGGTGGAGAGTCGTACCTCGCACAGCTCAGCCAAAAAGTTAGTTCTGGTGCACACATTGAGTACCACGCTCGAATCATTCTGCAAAAACACATTCAACGCGAGTTGGTACGCATTTCTTCAGAGATCATCGAGAGTGCCTTTGATGAGACTACCGATGTCTTGGAACTGTTGGACAATGCCGAACAAAAGCTCTTCGAAGTTGCTCAGGGCAACCTCAAAAGAAATTATGAAAGTGCCGAAGACCTCATTCGTCAAGCCATCGATAAAATTGAAAACATTTCGAAGCAGGAAGGGCTTTCAGGTGTTCCGTCAGGTTTTGCTGCCTTAGACCGAGTTACTTCGGGTTGGCAACCTTCAGATTTGATTATTCTCGCAGCTCGTCCAGGTATGGGTAAGACTGCTTTTGTACTATCTATGGCTAGAAACATGGCCGTAGAACACCAGAAAAAAGTCGCCGTATTCTCACTAGAGATGTCTTCTGTTCAGCTAATTACTAGGATCATATCCTCAGAAACTGGACTAAGCTCTGAAAAGCTTCGTAAGGGTGATCTAACGGATAGAGAATGGAATAACCTTACTTCAGGCGTAAAAGACCTTGAAAAGGCAAACCTCTTCATTGACGATACTCCAGCACTCTCTGTGTTCGACCTTCGTGCGAAGGTTCGTCGTCTCGCCAGCACACAAGGTTTAGATTTAATTATCATTGATTACCTGCAGTTGATGACCGTAGGAGGATCCAAGACCCAAGGAAACCGTGAGCAAGAAATCTCAACCATTTCTCGTTCATTAAAGTCTATTGCGAAAGAACTCAATGTTCCTGTAATCGCACTTTCACAGCTTTCACGTGCCGTTGAAACGCGCTCTACTTCAAAGCGTCCACAGCTTAGTGACCTTCGTGAATCGGGTGCTATTGAGCAGGATGCTGATATCGTAAGCTTCATTTACCGCCCACAATACTACGGGATAGAAGAATGGGAAGATGGAGACCCATCAGAAAACCAAGCTGAAATTATCATTGCAAAACACCGTAACGGTTCGTTAGAAGATGTTCGACTTCGTTTCATCGGAGAACTTGCTAAATTTGCTGACCTTGATCAAGGATCGACAATGATGATGGAAAGCAAGATGAACGAAGGTGGCGGAGGAAGCTACGGTGGAGGATTTAGCCCCTCTAACGACGGATACGATAATCTTCCTACACCAGGTCTTGACGGAGGCGATGTACCGTTCTAAAATCGCCATATTCACGCTATTCTTTTCGCTATTCTTTAGCGCTTCAAAGGGCCAGATGCTCATTCCTATGGACTACGAAGGGCAGAGCGATCACTTGAAAGCCTACGGTCTGGTCTATGAGGCTATAGCTTCTGGGTACGATTGCCATTGGCTGCTCAACTACAGAGGTGGGTCTTTTGCCATCCTAGATGGAGATCAAAACATCATAGAAAAAGCCCTGCGTAAGGGTATATCTTACGAAAACAGTAGCGCCCAAGCACTGCTAAACTTAATGGCTGAACTTAAGAGCCCAAGTACGAATACCAACAGTATTGAACTTGAAAGGGTGCCTAGAATTGCCGTTTATTCTCCAGCAGGCAAACAACCTTGGGACGATGCAGTAACTCTCGTGCTTACTTATGCAGAAATTCCATTTGTCACCATTTATGATGAGGAAATACTTACTGGTCAACTGGAAGAATACGAATGGCTCCACCTCCACCATGAAGACTTCACGGGTCAATATGGTAAATTCTACGGGGCATACAGAGATGCCGCTTGGTACATCAACCAAAAAGCGCAGTTCGAAGCAGATGCACGCGCATTGGGCTATTCTAAAGTCAGCCAAGTGAAAGGTGCTGTGGCAAAAACCATTTCATCATACGTCAATAATGGTGGCTTTCTGTTCGCAATGTGTTCCGCCACCGATTCCTACGACATTGCCTTAGCTGCCGAGGGTGTAGACATTTGTGAGAGCATGTTCGATGGAGATCCGTCTGCTCCGGGTGCGGCCCTTCAGCTAGACCATTCAAAGTGCTTTGCTTTTGAGAATTTCAGATTGGAAACGAACCCCTTACGATACGAGTATTCATCGATAGATATCACCGAAAAACGGGTGCGTAAGTTGAAGGAAAATCAAGACTACTTCGAGCTGTTTGATTTTTCTGCGAAATACGACGTGGTACCCACCATCTTGGTTCAAAACCACACTTCTCTAGTTAAAAGCTTTTACGGTCAAACCACAGCCTATAGCCCAGAAACTCTTAAGCCTTCTACTACCGTACTGGGTTCAAATAAGGTGGATAAAGCCGCTCGATACATTCACGGTACCTTTGGTGATGGGTATTGGACGTTTTATGGCGGCCACGATCCAGAGGATTACCAACACCGCGTGGGCGATGAGCCTACTGATTTAAAGAATCACCCCAATAGCGCAGGTTATCGATTAATTCTAAACAACATTCTTTTCCCTGCCGCGAAGAAACCGCCACAGAAGACCTAGTTAAATAGCGTCCAGCGAGCACTCAGCTGCACCCATCGATCTGTTCTCGGAGTTGCACCGAAAGCATAGTAATTGTAATCTGCTAATCCCTCTAGGGCATTTACGACACGTACGCCGGCTATAAAATTGGCTATTCGTGCTTCAAAAAAGGCAGTTGCCCAAGGATAACTCCCGGCTAAATGATCGGTTTGCATGGCCCAGATAGGCACACCTACTAAATACGTTGGCGTATAGAAAGCGTCCTCAATACTCACATTAACCCCCGCCTTCAACTCAAACCTTGTTCCGATACTCGTTTTATAATTCACCTCAGTAAAACCGCCCCAGTTCGGTGTAGCAAATCCTCCAAGCGAAGATTTATAAGCGCCATATCCTTGAATACTCAAGTTAAGGCCTTTCCTATCACTCGTTATTCCGACTTGCGCTCGAGTGTAGGTTCCGTCCCAAGTCGCTAATTCATCAAAGGATTCGAGGTAACGCATACCTCTAATTTGGGATCCGTAAAGAAGTAACTCCTTGTTCCAACGCTCCCCTTGTTTCCAATTTAACCTAGCCTCATTCTTAAAGTAAGCGACCTCAATATTCCTGAAATCATATGAGTACCCGTAAAGCTGCTCGAATCGGTACATCTGCGGTTGGTACAGGAGATTAATTCCCATAGAAAAATCACCAGGGAGCTTCGCTATAGTAACATTATTGCGCAGATCATAACCACCGGCATTGAAACCAAGAAGATGCAACGCATACGTTCCTCTAAAAGAAAATACATTATCACGCTGCATTGCTAAAGTTCCTTGAGCTCTAACATAAGGCTGGACCCTTTTATCAAAAGCCGCTGTAGCCGCGCTGCTGTCCGTTCTAAAGGCATCCCAGCCACCTGAATTACTGACTAAGTTCTCTATACCGGCATGGGCTTGTAGAGCGTAGTACGCTCTGGTAGCTGACAATGCTCCTAGAATTTTGTCGTGATGCAGAACGACTTCTGCACTGGTCAGTCGTAGCGAATCGTTATAGTAGAGCGATCTACTATCTAATTCTGGTTCAACAGTCGTGCTGTCCCAGAAGTATTCTGTCTGTTGTAAATCATTTTGGACTGCCCAAGCCTCACTTTTAAGCTGCGCTTTAAGCGTAATGTTCTTTAAATGGCGGTAGTACATGAAACGTAAGCGTTCTTCATACAATTCACCACGGTTGTTCGTTACGCTAAAGTTTCTACGTAATGTCGGCACATTACTTTCAAAGAAATCAGGAGAATTAAGCCCGCCGTGCTGACCACTCCTTGCATTAAAGAAACTAAATTCAAAACCATGCAAGGGTAAGGTTCGTTCTCCATCCTTGTAAACGCCATCCTGCCGCATTTTGATATTTAGCTCATGTCCGTCTGTTCCTTCATTACGGTATAATCCCAGCGCATTTGAACGCAAATAATCGACCCATAATTGTTTGGCAGAGTCTACCGGAGACATAGTCTTTAAACCAAAGAGCTGGCCTCCACCGATTCCTGTAAGTACGGTTAGATCGGTTTTTGGAGAACTTGCACTGTGATAATTAGGCATCGTTAGATAAGATCTCGAAAACTGATGCCAACCGTTTAGTGCTGGATCTAGGTATGGGTTAAGCGCATCGTACTGTACACCTCCTATTGCAGAATTTTCTCGTACTGTCCACTCCCAAGGGTTAGTCCTCCAAATTTCCGACTCAGCATTGTCATTCATTTGAAGCGTAAGGCTATCTACAAGCTCAGTGTCAAAACCTACGAAATACCCGTGCTTATAGACCACTGTCCTAGAGCCAATATTTCCGACGGTATCTAGTTTAAGATCTGTCGAATCTTGATCTTGAAATACACTAACCATCTTAGTAGTAAGATCGCTTAAGTCTCTATACGCATTAGTATCCGTTTGCCCTAAAACGCAAAGCGAGAGAGATAAGAATATAGATGTCAACAAGAAGGGCCTCATACGGGCGTAAACTTAATCAATAATGCTGCAATAACGCGTAAATGCTGAGTTTCGCGCATAAAAAAAGCCCACTCTATTGCTAGAATGGGCTTCAGAAAAATGGCGGCGACCTACTCTCCCGGAATAACCAGTACCATCGGCGCTAATGTGCTTAACTTCTCTGTTCGGAATGGGAAGAGGTGATCCACACTGCGATAACCACCATAAACTTTAAATAAGTTTAATGTGCTAACACATTGGTATATGAACATATAGAGCTCTCGTCTTAGAAAGCCACGGGTAATTAGTACTTCTCAGCTATGACATTACTGCCTTTACACTTGAAGCCTATCAACGTCCTAATCTCGAACGACCCTTAAGGGAAATCTCATCTTGAGGTGGGCTTCGCACTTATATGCTTTCAGTGCTTATCCCAACCAGCCGTAGCTACCCTGCGGTGCATCTGGCGATACAACAGGTACACTAGAGGGCTGTCCAACTCGGTCCTCTCGTACTAAAGTCAGCTCCTCTCAAATTTCCAACGCCCACAGCAGATAGAGACCGAACTGTCTCGCGACGTTCTGAACCCAGCTCGCGTGCCACTTTAATGGGCGAACAGCCCAACCCTTGGGACCTTCTCCAGCCCCAGGATGTGACGAGCCGACATCGAGGTGCCAAACCCCCCCGTCGATGTGAGCTCTTGGGGGAGATCAGCCTGTTATCCCCGGAGTACCTTTTATCCTTTGAGCGATGGCCCTTCCATGCGGAACCACCGGATCACTATGTCCTACTTTCGTACCTGCTCGACTTGTTAGTCTCACAGTCAAGCATCCTTGTGCCATTGCACTCTACGTACGGTTACCAAGCGTACTGAGGATACCTTTGAAAGCCTCCGTTACTCTTTTGGAGGCGACCACCCCAGTCAAACTACCCACCATGCACTGTCCCCCTTTCGGGGTTAGGCATCAAACAAGCGAAGGGTGGTATTTCAAGGTTGACTCCACGCTGCCTAGCGACAACGCTTCAAAGTCTCCCACCTATCCTACACATCTCTTGTCCAATGTCAATACAAAGTTGTAGTGAAGGTTCACGGGGTCTTTTCGTCCCGCTGCGGGTAATCGGCATCTTCACCGATACTACAATTTCACCGAGCTCATGGCTGAGACAGTGCCCAGATCGTTACACCATTCGTGCAGGTCGGAACTTACCCGACAAGGAATTTCGCTACCTTAGGACCGTTATAGTTACGGCCGCCGTTTACTGGGGCTTCAATTCAATGCTTCGCCGAAGCTAACATCTCCTTTTAACCTTCCAGCACCGGGCAGGTGTCAGACCCTATACATCATCTTTCGATTTAGCAGAGTCCTGTGTTTTTGATAAACAGTCGCCTGGGCCTATTCACTGCGGCCCCCCATAAGGGGGCGTCCTTTCTCCCGAAGTTACAGGACCATTTTGCCTAGTTCCTTAGCCATGAATCACTCGAGCGCCTTAGAATTCTCATCCCATCTACCTGTGTCGGTTTACGGTACGCGTTGTTTATACCTGAAGTTTAGAGGTTTTTCTTGGATGATTTTAGGCACACTATCCAATTGTCCGAAGACTCTTGGTACTATCGACCTTCTCCAGGTCCTGCGGATTTGCCTACAGGTCCTATAGATACAGTCTTTAACGCACTATTCCGTCAGTGCGCGGTGCTTTCAGTACATCGTCACCCCATCACAGTATAAACAAGTACAGGAATATTAACCTGTTGTCCATCGACTACCCCGTTCGGGTTCGCCTTAGGTCGCGACTAACCCTCAGCTGATTAGCATAGCTGAGGAAACCTTAGATTTTCGGCGAGCGGGTTTCTCACCCGCTTTATCGTTACTCATTCCTACATTTTCTTTTCTAGCCGCTCCAGCAAACCTCGCAGTTCACCTTCGGCGCAACTAGAATGCTCCCCTACCACATTTTCATGTCCATTGCTTCGGTAGTATACTTATGCCCGATTATTATCCACGCCGGACCGCTCGACTAGTGAGCTGTTACGCACTCTTTAAATGAATGGCTGCTTCCAAGCCAACATCCTAGCTGTCTAAGCAGTCTGACCACGTTTGATCAACTTAGTATACATTTGGGGACCTTAGCAGATGGTCTGGGTTCTTTCCCTCTCGGACATGGACCTTAGCACCCATGCCCTCACTGCCGTGAAACAAGTAGTAGCATTCGGAGTTTGACAGGATTTGGTAGGCGGTGAAGCCCCCGCATCCAACCAGTAGCTCTACCTCTACTACTCTTTACCACGACGCTGTACCTAAATACATTTCGGGGAGAACGAGCTATTTCCGAGTTTGATTGGCCTTTCACCCCTACCCACAGGTCATCCGAAGACTTTTCAACGTCAACCGGTTCGGTCCTCCACTCTGTGTTACCAGAGCTTCAACCTGCCCATGGGTAGATCACTCGGTTTCGCGTCTACCGCCACTAACTATACGCTCTATTCAAACTTGCTTTCGCTTCGGCTGCGGACCTGAAGTCCTTAACCTTGCTAGTGACGAGTAACTCGTAGGATCATTATGCAAAAGGCACGCCGTCACATCTTATGATGCTCCGACCGCTTGTAAGCAAACGGTTTCAGGTTCTATTTCACTCCCTTATTCAGGGTACTTTTCACCTTTCCCTCACGGTACTAGTTCGCTATCGGTCTTGCAGGAGTATTTAGCCTTACCAGATGGTTCTGGTAGATTCAGACAGGATTTCACATGTCCCGCCCTACTCAGGATACCACTAGAAATTATTCGCACTTACCAATACGGGACTATCACCCTCTACGGTTCAACTTTCCAGTTGATTCTTATTCGTGGAACATTTCATGTCGTGGTCCTACAACCCCAACTCTGCCGAAACAGAATTGGTTTGGGCTAATCCGATTTCGCTCGCCGCTACTATCGGAATCATTAATTATTTTCTCTTCCTCCGGGTACTTAGATGTTTCAGTTCTCCGGGTTCGCTCCTTAAAAGGTGACTGGTCTTCAACCAGCCGGGTTGCCCCATTCGGAAATCTACGAATCAAAGGTTATGTGCACCTCCTCGTAGCTTATCGCAGCTTATCACGTCCTTCATCGCCTCTGCAAGCCAAGGCATCCGCCGTTTGCTCTTAATTACTTTCTTAAGACGCTTACTCTATATGTTCATACCAATATGTCAAAGAACTTTCTGATCATCATAACAATGTCAACCCCTACTAAAGATTGACATCACTAAACCAAGTGGAGAATATCGGAGTCGAACCGATGACCTCCTGCGTGCAAGGCAGGCGCTCTAGCCAGCTGAGCTAATTCCCCTTTCTGTATCTACTTGTAGTCTCGGGCGGGCTCGAACCGCCGACCTCTACATTATCAGTGTAGCGCTCTAACCGGCTGAGCTACGAGACTTCAGAAAGGCTATTTGATTTAAGAAAACAAAGAAGAAAAAACCTATTAATTATAATTGAGTCATAACTATCTTTTCTCTAAAAAGGAGGTGTTCCAGCCACACCTTCCGGTACGGCTACCTTGTTACGACTTAGCCCTAGTTACTAGTTTTACCCTAGGCAGCTCCTTTCGGTTACCGACTTCAGGTACCCCCAGCTTCCATGGCTTGACGGGCGGTGTGTACAAGGCCCGGGAACGTATTCACCGCGCCATGGCTGATGCGCGATTACTAGCGATTCCAGCTTCACGGAGTCGAGTTGCAGACTCCGATCCGAACTGAGATAGAGTTTAAGGATTCGCTCCCTGTCGCCAGGTGGCTGCCCTCTGTCTCTACCATTGTAGCACGTGTGTAGCCCAGGACGTAAGGGCCGTGATGATTTGACGTCATCCCCACCTTCCTCTCAGCTTGCGCTGGCAGTCTTCTTAGAGTCCCCGGCCGAACCGCTGGCAACTAAGAATAGGGGTTGCGCTCGTTGCAGGACTTAACCTAACACCTCACGGCACGAGCTGACGACAACCATGCAGCACCTTGTAATCTGCCCCGAAGGGAAGGTCTGTTTCCAGACCGGTCATACTACATTTAAGCCCTGGTAAGGTTCCTCGCGTATCATCGAATTAAACCACATGCTCCACCGCTTGTGCGGGCCCCCGTCAATTCCTTTGAGTTTCACCGTTGCCGGCGTACTCCCCAGGTGCATCACTTAATACTTTCGCTTGGCCGCTGACAGTATATCGCCAACAGCGAGTGATGATCGTTTACGGCGTGGACTACCAGGGTATCTAATCCTGTTCGCTCCCCACGCTTTCGTCCCTCAGCGTCAGTTACATGTTAGTAAGCTGCCTTCGCAATCGGTGTTCTGAGTCATATCTATGCATTTCACCGCTACATGACTCATTCCGCCTACTTCATTTGTACTCAAGATTTCCAGTATCAATGGCAGTTCGACAGTTGAGCTGCCGGCTTTCACCACTGACTTAAAAATCCGCCTACGGACCCTTTAAACCCAATGAATCCGGATAACGCTTGGATCCTCCGTATTACCGCGGCTGCTGGCACGGAGTTAGCCGATCCTTATTCGTATGGTACCGTCAGTTATCTACACGTAGATAAGTTTCTTCCCATATAAAAGAAGTTTACAACCCATAGGGCCGTCATCCTTCACGCGGCATGGCTGGTTCAGAGTTGCCTCCATTGACCAATATTCCTCACTGCTGCCTCCCGTAGGAGTCTGGTCCGTGTCTCAGTACCAGTGTGGGGGACCACCCTCTCAGGCCCCCTACCCATCGTCGCCTTGGTGAGCCGTTACCTCACCAACTAGCTAATGGGACGCATGCCCATCTCATACCGAAATTCTTTAATCATTCTAACATGCGAAAGAATGATACCATGGAGTATTAATCCTCGTTTCCAAGGGCTATTCTCCAGTATGAGGTAGGTTGCATACGCGTTACGCACCCGTGCGCCGGTCGTCAGCAGAAGCAAGCTTCTCTGTTACCCCTCGACTTGCATGTGTTAGGCCTGCCGCTAGCGTTCATCCTGAGCCAGGATCAAACTCTCCATTGTAATGTTGTTGTTTGTTTCCTAGCTATTAACTCAAGGATAATTGACAAGGTTTTTTGCATTCCTTGTTTCTTAAACCAATATGTAAAGAACTTGTTTCTAATTTCCCTTTCTCTCGATTGGGGCGGCAAATGTAAGAAGGTATTTTCTAATACCGCAACTTTAATTTGTTTTTTTTCTAAAAAATTTTCGCTCTGGAAAACAGTCTAGAATCAAGTCGCCTCAATTGTTAAACTTGGGACGGCAAAGATACGCTAACATTGAATTCTAGCAACAAAAAATCATCTTTTTTACAATCAAATTTTCTCTTTGCTGTGAGTCAACCAGTTAAGCTATTTTACCGTTAAAAGCTTAGTAGAAAAGAACGTGCCTCCTTCCAGAAGCGGGCGCAAATGTATACACGGATTTTCTATTACCTAACGATTTCCAATGTTTTTTTAAAAGAAATTTAGAAGCCCTTTATTATCAAGGAGTTGACATAGCAACTTCTACCACTCTACCTCGCATTACACGGTGGTTGTTTAGTGCAAAGCCGCATATATAGGCGGCCATAGCCGCTGCATCTATTGGCGCAACGTACCCTGGAAATGCTTCTTCGAGCATTTCTGTCTGCACAGCACCCAGTGCTAAACAGTTAAAAGACCAAGATGTCGAGTCGCCAAATTCAGCTTGAAGGCATTCTGTTAGTATGGTCATTGCACCTTTTGAAGAACTATAAGCAGACAATCCAGGGAATTTTACACTTCCTGTAACTCCACCCACAGAACTTATATTAACGATATGGGCGTCCGAGCTGAACTTAGGCATCAGATTTTGGATCAGTTGAATTGGACCAAAAACATTAGTACCGTAAACTTTCATTAAATCTTCCTTAGTGATATCACTAAATGGCCTATTCACTAATGCCCCTGCGTTATTAATAAGTATGTCAACCGGGTAATCCGGGTATTCTGACTTTTCCAAAGCCAACAAATCCGTTGTACATATATATAAGGTCTCCGGATATAAGGCAGAAAGCCCTTCAACAGCCTGAGTATTTCTAGTAAGAATGATAACTCTATGACCCATCTCAAGGAATAATTGCGCGGTGCTGTAACCAATACCTCTTGATGCTCCGGTAATCCAAATGTTCTTCATGACGTAATATTTATACATATATAACAAAACAGCCCGAACTCTCGTTCGGGCTGTTTCTATTTTTCTTTCTGGAAATTACACCAGCATGGTTACTGGATTCTCCAAGAATGCTTTTACAGATTGTAAGAACGCTGCACCTGAGGCACCGTCGATTACTCGGTGATCACAGCTTAGTGTGACCTTCATTACATTGCCTGGCACCACAGCGCCGTCTTTTACTACCGGTACTTGCTTGATACCTCCTACTGCTAGGATGGCTGCATCAGGCGGGTTAACGATCGCTGTAAATTCTTCAACACCGAACATACCTAGGTTAGAAATAGTGAATGTATTGCCTTCCCAATCTGACGGTTGAAGCTTTTTGTCTTTCGCTTTACCGGCAAGATCCTTAACGTTAGCGCTAATGCTCGAAAGTGGCATCTGATCGGCATGGCGTAACACAGGAACCAACAACCCGTCTTCAATAGCTACAGCCACTCCGATGTGTACGTGGTCGTTTTGACGAATACTGTCGCCCATCCAGGCTGAGTTAATTACTGGGTGCTTCTTAAGTGCGAGTGCACATGATTTCACTACTAGGTCATTGAAGCTGATCTTTACATCACCTCCAGCATTCATGGTTTTTCTTGCTGCAATAGCATTGTCCATGTCAATATCCATAGTAATGTAGAAGTGAGGCGCAGTGTTCTTGCTTTCGCTCAAACGCTTCGCAATCACTTTTCTCATCTGACTTACAGGGGTATCCGTAAAGTTCTCTACGCCTGCTGGAACAGAAGGAGCAGCAGCCACACCCGGTTGTACTGAAGTATGGTAGGCAGGGTTAAACGAATCTACATCGCGCTTAACGATACGACCGTTATCACCTGAACCTTGAAGCATGTTAAGATCGATGCCTTTCTCTGCTGCTAATTTTCTAGCAAGTGGAGATGCTTTCACTGAGCCGTCTGCCGGTGCGGCAGCAACAGGTGCTGGTGCCGGAGCAGCTGGAGCTGGAGCTGCAGCAGGTGCAGGAGCCGGAGCTGGAGCCGCTTCTGGAGCTGGCGCTGGGGCAGCTTCCTCTGCTGGAGCATCAGCTGCTGGAGCTGAACCGCCTTTCAACGCTTCGATATCTTCGCCTTCATCACCTAGAATAGCCAAAACTGTATCTACAGGAGACATTTCTCCCTCACCCGTTCCGATGTATAGAAGAGTTCCCTCTTGACCAGGGAATGCTTCGAATTCCATCGTTGCTTTGTCAGTTTCGATTTCAGCAAGCAAATCACCTTCGCTTACTTTATCACCTACACTTTTGTGCCATTTTGCGACAACACCCTCGGTCATTGTATCCGAGAGACGCGGCATGTTAATTACAATAGCCATAATTCCTATTAGTCTTTAATGAATGGGTAATCTTCCTGAGCGTATACGCCTTGGTATACTTCAGAAGCATCTGGGAAGTCACTAGCTTCAGCGAAGTCAACACATTCCTTCACCAAATCCTTAACGCGTTGGTTGATTTCTTCAATCTCTGCGTCGGTCGCCCATTTCTTTTCCTTGATTTTATTCAAACAAAGTGTGATAGGATCTTTTGCTTGGTATTCTGCAACCTCATCTTTGGTTCTGTATTTCTGAGGATCAGACATTGAGTGTCCTTTGTAACGGTACGTACGGATTTCCAAAAGTGTCGGTCCATCGCCCTTGCGCGCGCGCTCCATTGCTTCATGAACCGCATCATAAACAGCAATAGGGTCCATACCATCTACTGCACGGTTTGGCATTTCATAACCTTCACCCAATTTATGGATGTCGGTGTGGTTCGCTGTACGCTCTACCGAAGTACCCATGGCGTAACCGTTGTTCTCAACAATGAAGACTACAGGCAATTGCCACAACATCGCTAGGTTGGCAGTTTCGTGCCAAGAGCCCTGACGGATTGCACCATCACCCATGTAGGTAAGCGTTACGTTCTTTTTGCCGTTGTACTTATCTGCAAAAGCTAATCCTGCGCCTAGTGGAATCTGTCCACCAACGATACCGTGACCGCCCCAGAAACCAAGTTCCGGAGAGAACATGTGCATAGAACCACCCTTACCACGTGAGGTACCTGTTACCTTACCCATTAGTTCCGCCATAATGCGTCTTGGATCTTCACCCAAAGCGATTGGTTGAACGTGGTTACGGTAGGCAGTGATCATCTTATCACCTTTTTCCATTGCAAATGCTGAACCGGCCAAAACAGCCTCTTGTCCATTATACAAGTGCAAGAATCCACGAATTTTTTGTTGGATGTACAATGCTGCAGACATGTCTTCAAACTTTCTCCAGAAGAGCATGTCCTCGTACCACTTAAGGTAGGTCGCTTTTGTAATGCGCTTTTTTGCCATTGTCAGATGTGTTTAGTGCGACAAAAATAATCCAAAACCGCACCTAGCAAAAGAGAATGCGATTTTAGTTTTAACTAACCGAAAAAGCTGTGAAAGGTTTACTGTGCTAAGAAGCCGTCAATATTGAACGCCATTGAGAAACGAAGGGTATTCTCTAACGGTGAACGGGTGGTAGGACTGGCAGGAATAAGGTAGGCCATATCAATGCTAAATACATTGTAAACCAACCCAAACCCGAGGGTTACATATTGACGGTTTCCTTTGAGCTTGTGCTCATTTAAATAACCGCCTCTTGCGAACAAGAAGTCGTTGTAACGATACTCTAGACCAAAGTTGTAGATATTTTCCTGCAACATCTCTGTGAAACCGCCTGGTTTCGCACCGGGATTAAAGCTCTGCGCAGCGCCAATGAGTGGAGTCATATCATCCGTATCAACACCGGCAATAATTTCACCATCCGTACCTAATTGAGGTGGAGTTGGAACGAGTAGCCTATTGATATCTAGATATACAGACAACATGTTGTAATCGTCAATCTCTAAGTGGTAACCACCGCCAATTTTAAAATTGGTTGGTAAGAAATCTGAATTTCCACTTTCCGAATAGGCAATCTTGGCGCCTAGGTTACTGATGGCTAAACCAGCTGAAAACGCTTGACGGCGACCGCCACTTATATTCGTGAAGTCACCTTGGTAGTAGAAACCTAAATCAGCGGCACCGCTTTGACCTGGCTTGGTTTGGAGGCCTTGAACGACTTGGCCCTGGGCAATATCAGAATAGATCCAACGCAGAGCAGTTCCAGCGCTCCAATGGTCGCTTAACTTCAAACCGTATGCAACATCAAAGTAAAACTCGTAAGGATTGAAAGTTCCCAAGCTGTTTCCTCGATCATCGGTGAAATTGATTTCACCCAAAGAGAAATACCTCAGCGAAGCTGCAATTCCTTGACGATCGCTTAACGCTTTTGAATAATTCACGTATGCGAGGTCAATATCAGGAACAAGGCGCGACATCCACGGTGTATAAGACAAAGCCATGTTTGCTTCTTTATCTTCTAGGAAAGCCAATTTAGCTGGATTCCAAGCACTTGAGTTACCGTCGGGAGTAGAAGCCACACCAACATCACCCATTGCTCCGGCGCGGGAGTCTGGACTAACCAATAGAATCGGAACCGCAGTAGTTACTACGTTATACTTAAGATCGTCTTGCGCGTATCCTTTTGTCGCAAAAGCAAAAAGAAGTAGAAAGAGGATGTGTTTTTTCATAGTTATGTGCGTGTAGCAGCGCAAGTTTAACGTATATAAATGAGCTTTTCTTGTATTCTGGCAGATTTTCCATCAACACTTCGCGTCCATACGACTCTTGCATGGTAAAATCCTGGGACCAATTTTCCGCTCGGAACATCTGACACATAGAACGTTGGAAGGTCTGCAGTATTTGCTTGAAGCGTCAAATTTTCATTCCACTGCCAAACTATTTTTCCTTGATTATCCACAAGGGTCAGGCGAAGTTCGCCCTCCTGCCCTTTTTGATTGTGCTCTAGATTGAAGTTTAGCTCACTCGTGAATGGATTAGGAAAGATTTCAAGCTGATTGAGAATTGGCTCTGCAGCATCTATCACTGTGAAAGTAATCTCGTCATAACCCCACTGATTCAAGACATCCCATGCTCTTAAGGACAACTGGTGCTCCCCTGGCGTCAAATCATAGTACTGATAGCTCACGCTTCCCTTGGTAAAGTCATCAATATTCGCTTGGTAGGCCGCATTTACATTGATCGGTTGTCCGTCCAATTCTAACACCACATTATGTCCAATACCTAAACCTACAGCGTTGATCCCGCTTTCGTCCTCCATTAACCCAATGGCCAGCGGATTTGGGTCACTGATACCGCCACTTCTAAACGTTGTATCGTTGATAAACAGACGAACCTTTGGTCCATCTATATCGGTAATGACACCGTCAAAAACACCACCTATTAATAAGTCATTTTGCCCTCCCCAAGCATCCTCAGAGGTGCTCGCGGCGTAAGAAATGACCTTAGGTGTCCCAATGCTTAAATTGATGTCCAACGGAATTCTGAATTGTACCGTAAATGCCCCATTAATCACAGAAGCCTCACCTCTAAAGATGGCATTGTTCTGTGTTTTAAAATTAAATACCGAACCGTTCGCATCGTTTCTTCGCGTTTGAACGGATTGGGCTTTATCAAAGAAGGTCAGCCATACGCGACCGTTAAAGTCTGAGTTTATGCCTGAGGCAGAGCCAACGTGTCCCTTAATCTCTACCCAAGACAGGGCAGTTAGGGTATCTTCAAAGGCATTCCATGCTACGTTATTAATAGTATCTAAAACTACGGCGTCCTTGGGCTTAGAAAGAGGAATGGTAGGATCACCTATCAAAGAGAACTTGATTTTATCCCCACTGATGTTGTTGTTTTTTGTTTCGCGAAGTACATCACCTAGACGAGGCACATCAAGTCCCACCATATTTTGATTCAAAAGTCGATTCAAATCGTAGGTACTATTCGTCGCAAATACACTTCTAGTAGTGGAATATAATCCAATGGCGCCTCCGTATGGATTCAAGAACAATTGTTCCCCAGCACTCACTCTATTCGGATCGTCAAACCTTGTGAATTCACATGTGATCGTGGTAAACACCGGTAATTTGGTCTCGTTGGTCCAATTGTTAATGTCCTCGAGTTGTAAGATACGTTCAGTGGCCCATCCTACTTCACCGCCATGGCCGATGTAACTCACCATGAGCGCTCCGTTCTCAACGCTTCTAAACAATGCTTCGCGTGCCGTCGGATAGCGCTGTGAACCTGGCTTGGACTCTTGTAAGTATGCGTCCGAGTAAATCTTGATAATGTTCATTTCAGGACGCGTTGTATCTAATCGTTTCGCCAAAGCATCCTGAACCACCGCAAATTCGCGTTCCCATGCATGGTCTACATCATCTGCAACTAAAACCACATCGCCGCGCCAAGGACCATAGCGTCCGTCATCTGTCAAATAACGCTCGATTTTATCCACAGAGGCTGCTGCCTCCTCGCGGGTATTCACCGGGAGTCGACCGATACCAAGATCGATATCGTCTACATACCAATTGAGCGACTCGCCCTGATCGAGATAACCATAGTAATCGTCGGTTATGTAACTCGTATACAAAGAGAAGCTACCGTAACTCTCGAAGGTTGGAACGAGATTCGAATTACCTGGCAAGGTGCCCTTGTAATCGTACGATGCATCGCCAAATAATGTCAAGTATTTCAGACCGTCGTTGTTGCGTTGGTTGAGCTCAACTAAAAACTGACGAATCGCTGCGATATCGTGAGTTCCGGCATTTGCCAACGCGTAAATTTCTTCGAGTGCTATGGCTCTGGAATTCGTTCCTACAGTTTGTTGAATCTCTGCCAGTCTTTGCGCTTCGATTAATAAGGAATCTGGAGCGATAATCAGGGCGTCAAGACCGGCTAAATCTTCGAAAAACGTCAACTTACCGGTACGAACATACATAGGCTCAAAAGCGCCACTAGCGGGTATCGCCATTAGTTCTTTAAAACCGTCTTCACCGATTTCAAAGCTGACTGTATTGCCGCTGACCGTGCCATTAATTAGAACGGGTTGTGCTTGATTCGTAATGTCAAAAACCAATAGATCAGAACCCTCGAGTTGAATGGTGGAAATTGAATCTTGATGACGCGGATAGTTTTGGAAGCGCTTTTGGTACTTGGCATTTTGAGCGACCGCATTGTCTGTGCGATAATTCACTTTCAATTGGTCCAACCACAATGCAGCGCCGTTATCACTCGTCTTATCGTATGTTAAAATCACCTTGTTCGAGGAAGGGATATTCGTGGTCAACCCTCGCTCGATCACATAATTCGAAACTGAACTCGTCGCAACCGCTTGAAAAGTAACACTACCGCCGTTCTGCACGGATAAGCTAGTTGAAGAAGAAGATGACCGAGCCACTGCAGCTATTTCAACTTCCATGGAAGAGGCATTCAGCGGGGTCAACGGTAAATCAAAAACTTGGGTGGTGGTAAAGTCAAACAATTCACCGAACCAGCGACGTCCCGTCCCAACCAAATTATATAGCGCGGTGTCTCTGTAGTAAAATTGGTTCGAAGAATTCAAAACCCTTGTGGATGCACCCATTAGATCCGAACCTCGTTCGTCCATCGCATAGGATTGCGACGTTGAAGCTGCACTAACGAGGAAGTGCTCGAAGTTCGAATACGGATGCGCAGTATACTCGTAGCGCTCGTTCGCCGCGTCCCATTGAATACCAAAAGGTCCGTTCATGTAGAAATACACCTTAGACTGGGCATCCAGAAGACCATCGCCGTCCGAAATGTAATAGTGAATAGGCGCATTAAAGGCTCGGGATGTATCGTTCAAGTGAGAAAGGACCGATTCTGTTCTAGCCTCAATAACCAGACGGTCTAAAGCATCTCCTGCGGCTAAAATTCCACGGTCAATAATTTCATCGCCAGAAAGCAGGTGAATACCAGGTTTAGCGGTTCTAAACTGCACATATTCCCCCTGCTCAAAGCGTACCTGACCAACGAGTTGAAAGGCACAGAAGAAACTAATAAGTACTAAGATGTTTTTCTTCACGTGTACAAACTTACTCCAAGACATAACAAATGCCATGCAAAAAGCGTTTAACAACAAACGATAGTAAGGTGAAAATCGTACTTTTTTTGCTTATACTTGTCTCTTGAAAACACAGCTACATCAATGAACGCATTGAAACAACGCATAATTTTCGCTTGTACAGCACTGATAATAAGCTCCGTAGCCTTTGCTCAGGACGCTCATTTCAGCCAATATTACGCGAATCCTATTTACCTAAATCCTGCCTTTGCGGGTCTGGATAGATGTCCTACGGTTCACACGAACTACAGAAATCAGTACCCTGAACTCGGCGTGTACCAAACGTATTCGGCCTCATACGACCAGTATGTGGACAAATTAAACGGTGGTGTGGCATTGATGGCTCTTCGTGATGACGCAGGTAACGGCGCACTCAACCTTACTGAGGTAAGTGCAGTGTACAGCTACCACCTTGAGGTGAACAGAAACTTCACTTTATTGAGTGGTTTTCAAGCGACCTTCCGTCAAAGAAGTCTTGACTGGGGCCAGTTCACCTTCCCAGACATGATTGATCCATTTTATGGATTTGTTCTTCCTACCAATGAAGTAGCACCAGGTAATAACTTCAACAACCATTTGGACTTGAGCTTTGGTATGCTCGGATTCACGGATAAGTGGTACATCGGTGTCGTTGGACATCACTTGACAGAACCTAACGAAGCATTCCTAAGCCAGAGTAGGTTGCCAATCAAATTGACAGCACACGCAGGTGCTAACATTCCTTTAGGAAGAAAGCGTCTACACAATAGTCTGCAATCTTACATCGTTCCTAATGTGGTATACCAAACACAAGGTTCAGCTTCACAGTTGACCGCTGGTGTAAGTTTTGCTAGAGGACCGCTTGCAGGTGGTCTAGCTTTGAGACAAGGTAGCTTCAATCCTGATGCAGTGATTTTCATCTTGGGTATTACACCTCCAGATGTGCCGTGGACATTTGGATACAGCTACGATTACACCATTAGTGATTTGACAAATACACTAGGTGGATCTCACGAAGTAAGCTTGGGTTACAAATTCCCATGCCGTGTGAGAGCAAGTAAACTTAAGGCACTGAAGTGTCCTAAATTCTAAACAGCAACAATTTCAATTACATGAATAAGTTCGTTCAATTCTCAATTGCAACATTTGCAACAGCCCTTTTAGCAAGCTGTGCAGGTCCAACATCCAACACTACAGGATGGGCAATTAATGACAAAAAGAATGGTGGTTTCCAAGCCAACTTAAACTACAACGGCCAAGAAGTTGGTCCAGGTTTAGTTTTCGTTGAGGGCGGTACCTTCATGATGGGTCAAGTAGAAGAAGATTTCGTTAAAGACTGGAACAACATTCCAAGAAGAGTTACAGTGAGCTCGTTCTACATGGATGAGAATGAGGTAACCAACTTGGACTACCGCGAGTACTTGTACTGGCTACGTCGCGTATACGATTACGACTACTACCCAGAGATCTACAAGAGTGCACTTCCAGACACCTTGGTATGGAGAGATAAACTTGCATACAACGATAACTTCGTAGAAAACTACCTACGTCACCCAGCCTACAACTACTACCCTGTTGTTGGTGTTAGTTGGTTGCAAGCGCAACGCTTCTGTTCTTGGAGAACGGATCGTGTGAACGAAGCTATTCTCATCAAAGAGGGCATCTTGAAAGAAATGCCAGACCAAATGGATGCAGATCACTTCAACACAGAGGTATATCTATACAAGCAAGGCGAGTACGTACAACAAAACAAAAAAGGTCTTAAGGATCTCAACCCAAACAGCGTTTATGGTAAAGAAGGTCGTCCAGCAAGAATTGAGGACGGTATAGTACTTCCAAAGTACCGTCTTCCGACCGAAGCTGAGTGGGAATATGCAGCCTACGCAGACGGCGGTAAGCGTATTTACAACCGTGTTGTTGACAAGAACAAATACACTTGGAACGGAAACGGCACGCGCAATCCAGAGAAAATGGATCGTGGCCAGATCTTGGCTAACTTCAAAAGAGGCCGCGGTGATAACATGGGTACTTCAGGTTGGTTGAATGACGAAGCTGATGTAACGATGCAAGTTCGCTTCTACCCACCGAACGATTTCGGCCTTTACGATATGGCTGGTAACGTAAGCGAGTGGGTAATGGACGTATATCGCCCAGTGAGCTCTACAGATGTAAACGACTTCCGTGCATTCCGTGGTAATGAATTCAAGCACTACGATAAAAACTACCAAGACATTGGTTCTTTAGAAGTATTGCAAGATCCACAGAAGGAAGTTCGCAATGGCGATACAGTAATCGTTCGTCTTCCAGGTCAGTTGCCAACGCGCTCTGTAACTGTTGAAGAAAACGTAAATCGTCGCAACTACTCTAAATCAGATTACCGCGATTACCTAGACGGTGACCAAGAGAGCTCACAGAACTACGCTAACCCAGTACAAGAAGGTGAAGCGCCGATGTACGACTACGGTAACAAAACACTTATTGGAAACACTACTCGTGTATACAAAGGTGGTAGCTGGAAAGACCGTGCATACTGGTTGAGCCCAGGTACGCGTCGTTTCTTGGAAGAAGACCAAGCAACAGATGATATCGGTTTCCGTTGTGCAATGGACCGCGTAGGATTCCAAAACGAATCAAGCGACAAGAGCAAGCGTCCTGCAAAAGTGAAGCAGCACAACTTCAAGCGTTACAGAATGTAATTCTTGTCCCTTAATAAATCTCAAAAGCCCCGCTTCCGCGGGGCTTTTTTGTGATGTACATTGTAGTTGGATTTATCGCTTGAAGAAATGACACCATTCGAAGCCTTTTTGAACTCCTCAGCCGTAACTACGGATACACGTAGTATTCCGCAAGGCTCCATTTTTTTTGCGCTGAAGGGAGCTCGTTTCAACGGTAATTCATTTGCCTTACAAGCTCTTGAATTGGGAGCAGATTATGCTGTTGTGGACGAACCTGTGGGCAAAGACGATAGATTGATATTGGTAGACAACGTTCTTGAAGCCCTGCAAGACTGTGCAAGAGCGTACAGAAGGTACTTGGGTATTCCCATCATTGGATTAACCGGGAGTAACGGTAAAACCACCAATAAGGAACTGTTTCACGCTGTGTTGAACACCACTTTCAAGACCTATGCAACGGCTGGGAATTTCAACAACCACATCGGTGTACCCTTGTCCTTGTTGCGCATACCGCGTGATAGTGAGTTAGCAGTAATCGAAATGGGTGCCAATCACCAGAAGGAGATTGCCCAGCTCGCGGCCATATGTGAACCTACTATTGGTTACATTACCAACTACGGTAAAGCACACCTAGAAGGGTTTGGTGGCGTCGAGGGCATTATTAAAGGCAAGAGTGAACTCTACGATTACCTCCGCTCGACCAATGGTCTAGCAATGGTAAACCTCAATGATCCCATTCAAATAGAGAAAAGTACAGGTATCAACCAGTTTGGCTATGGCAAAGGCGAAGGCCTCATCCAATGGTCGCCTTCAAGCACTTCTGAATTTGCAGGGGTACACATAGTCCATGGCGAGGTATCCTATTCCATCCAAAGCCAACTGAGTGGCTCCTTCAATGAACAGAACATCGTTGCAGCGGCATGTCTCGGTCATCATATGGGCGTAGACGCTAAGGCAATCAAAACTGCCATCGAATCCTATGCTCCAAAGATGAATCGCGTGGAGTGGCGAGAGACGGCAGCCAATAACGTGTTGCTTGATGCGTACAATGCAAACCCTACAAGCATGAAGCTGAGTGTAGAAAGCTTTGCTACGTGGCATAGGCAAGACGGATTATTGGTGCTAGGTGATATGTTCGAATTAGGGGAAGAAAGTGGACCAGAACATCAAGCGATGGTCAATTACATCCGCGAACTTCAAATGGAAGACCAAACCGTCCTTGTGGGTCAACACTTTGGTGCTACCGATTGGTCTGGCCTGCAGTTTTCAACCACAGATGAATTGGCCAACTATTGGAAAGAAAAAGGCGCCCCGAAGGACGCCTCTATACTTTTAAAAGGTTCTCGAGGAATCGCCTTGGAAGCACTCCTCTCCCTCCTTTAGGAATTCTTGATTAAATCTCTCGAGATTACAATTCTTTGAATCTCCGAAGTACCCTCATAAATCTGGGTAATCTTCGCGTCGCGCATCAAACGCTCTACATGGTATTCCTTCACGTAGCCGTAACCGCCGTGTACTTGAACCGCTTCAGTACTCACCCACATAGCTGCTTCAGACGCCGCAAGTTTGGCCATGGCACTTTCTTTATCGTAAGGCATACCTTGATCTTTTAACCACGCAGCCTTGTATACAAGCAATCGCGCTTGCTCCACCTTCATTTCCATGTCTGCGAGTTTGAACGCAATGGCCTGATGGTCGTGAATGGGTTTACCGAAGGTTTTGCGCTCTTTTGAATAGGCCAAAGCAAGGTCCAACGCGCCTTGAGCAATACCTAGAGCCTGCGCAGCAATGCCGATACGACCCCCGCTCAATGTTTTCATTGCGAATTTGAATCCAAATCCGTCTTCACCAATCCGGTTTTCCTTTGGCACCTTTACATCGTTAAAGAGCAAGGTGTGTGTATCTGATCCGCGGATACCAAGTTTATCTTCTTTTTGCCCCACAACGAAACCGTCCATGCCTTTCTCGACAATGAGGACGTTAATACCGCGGTGCCCTTTTTCACGATCAGTTTGTGCGATTACTAGCGCAATTTCACAGCTGCCACCGTTGGTGATCCAATTCTTGGTACCGTTCAGCAGGTAATGGTCCCCCATATCGACCGCTGTCGTACTCTGCGAAGTAGCATCTGAACCCGCTTCAGGCTCACTTAAACAGAAAGCACCAATGTGCTCACCAGCGGCAAGCTTTGGCAAGTATTTGGCTTTCTGCTCCTCCGTGCCGTAAGTATCTAAACCCCAGCATACAAGACTGTTATTTACGCTCACTACAACCGACGCAGATGCATCAATTTTAGAAAGCTCCTCCATCGCGAGGACATAAGACAAAGTATCAAGGCCTGATCCGCCGTAATTCGGATCAACCATCATACCCATGAAGCCTAGCTCGCCGAGTTGTTTGATTTGTTCGTGTGGAAAGGTTTGGTTAGTGTCGCGCTCAATAACGCCTGGTAGTAATTCGTTTTGGGCAAAATCTCTTGCCGCATCGCGAATCATCAAATGCTCCTCGGATAGGTTGAAGTTCATCGAAAATTCTGTTTATTATTGGTTTGGTAAATGTACGACGCAACTCTCAATATTTTAGGCCTCATGAGCGGTACTTCCCTCGATGGAATGGATGCTGCTTTGGTCCAATTCAGTGAAGAGAACGGACTTCAATGGCAGCTTCTCGAAAACTTTGAATTCGAATATCCTGAGGCGCTGAAAATACTAGTAAATAATTGTTTCAAGGACGCCTCGCTACAAGTAGAAGCTGACCTAGCATTTGCCGAATGGACCATTTCATGCATCGAGCATATCAAAGAAAAAACCGACTTCGAAATTCACGCTGTTGGTTCTCATGGACAGACCATTTTTCACGATCCACAAAATAAATACACCTTTCAAGCGGGATGCTTGGCTGACATTGCACACGCTACCGGTATTCCGTGCATCACTGATTTTCGCATGCAGGACGTCTTGCTTGGTGGTCAAGGAGCTCCCTTAGTACCTATGGGCGACCACCTTCTGTTTGGAAAGTACGAAGCAGCACTTAATCTGGGCGGGTTTGCCAATGCAAGTGTCGGAAATCCTCAATTAGCAAATGGCGTAGTACATGCCTTTGATATTTGCCCTGCGAACTATGTTTTGAACGCCTTTGCCCGTGAATTGGGAAAAGAATACGACGCAGGTGGAGCGCACGCTTCACGCGGTTCTATCAATCAGTGGGTGTTGGAAGAGTTAAATAGCCTCCCCTACTTCGATAAACAACCCCCAAAGAGCCTTGGCGCGGAATGGGTAGAATCCCAAGTCTTTCACAAAATAGACTACTTGCAGCCCTCAGATGCCCTTGCTACGTATTGCGAACATATTGCTATACAAATCTCTAAAGTCCTTACAGGAAAACGCGTTTTAGTCACCGGTGGGGGTGCTTGGAACGATTACTTATTGGGACGAATAGAAGCGTTCGGAGTGAAATTAGAACGCCCTGAAAAAGAGGTGGTCGATTTCAAAGAAGCCATCATTTTTGCACTCCTTGCATATCTGCGTTTTACCGGGAAGGACAACGTATTAGGAGCGACCACAGGTAGTGGTAAAAATCACAGTTCGGGCAAAGTATTTTGGCCTTAAATAGTACCTTAGAGCTTCCTAAATACAGACGCGATGAAAGAACAACTACGCGCATTTGAAGAGCGCCCTGCTGAAATAGTCTTTAATTGGCACGACCCGCTGACTGAAGCGAAAGGCTGGGTAGTAATAAACAGCCTCCGCGGCGGAGCTGCTGGCGGTGGAACACGCATGAGGAAAGGTCTTACAGAAAGTGAGGTTTTGTCCCTTGCAAAGACCATGGAAATCAAATTTACCGTTGCTGGACCTGCTATTGGCGGTGCGAAAAGTGGTATTGATTTCGATCCTAACGACCCTCGAAAAGACGGTGTATTGCGCCGTTGGTATAAGGCCGTATATCCTTTATTGAAAAACTACTACGGTACAGGTGGAGATTTGAACGTCGACCAGAAAAAGGAGGTGATCCCAATTACAAGCGAGTTGGGCATTCTGCACCCGCAAGAGGGTGTACTCAACGGCCATTACCAGCCTGGAGATTTTGCCAAAGCAAGAAAGATCAAACAGCTGCAAGACGGAGTCAGTCTTAGCGTCACTAGTGAAGAGCTATTGCCTAAGGGCTCAGATTCTATGAAAGTAGGTGATATGATTACCGGGTACGGAACTGCCGTGAGCGTAAAGCACCTTTACGATTTGTGGGGGCAAGATATTTCAGGAAAGCGCGTGATCATTCAAGGCTGGGGCAATGTAGCCTCAGGGGCCGCTTATTACTTAAGCCAAATGGGCGCTAAAATTGTCGGCATCATAGATATCGTTGGTGGACTTATGAAACCTGAGGGCTTCACCCTAGAGGAGATTACAGAGTTGTTCAACAATAAGAATGGAAATGCCTTGAATGCACCGGGTATTATTCCATTCGAGCAGGCCAACAAAGACATTTGGTCTATGGGCGCAGAGGTTTTCATTCCTGCAGCAGCTTCGAGACTAGTCAACAGAATGCAACTCGCACAAATGTTGGACAATGGATTGGAGATCATCTCTTCAGGTGCCAACGTACCTTTTGCGGATGAAGAAATCTTCTACGGCCCCATCGCAGAATTGGCCGATCAAAAATGTGCCGTCATCCCAGATTTCATTTCAAACTGCGGAATGGCACGAGTTTTTGGTTATTTGATGCAAGAGGATGCAGAATTAACTGATCTGGCTATATTTCATGACGTAAGTCACACTATATTAGGGGCACTTCAAGATATTGAAGCCGTTAAATCGGAACACACTAACATTACTTCCAAAGCATATGAGAATGCTTTGAAACTTTTAATCTAAAAATCAATGACCTACACTTTGATGCTTGTGGTGTTTGTACTGGGTTATGCAGCCATAGCCTTTGAACACCAACTCAAAATCGATAAGGCAGCAGCAGCCTTGGTTACTGGGGTATTGACTTGGACACTGTATATCGTTGCAAGTCACCATTACCATGAAGTAGAAGAACATTTACTTCACCACCTCAGCGAGATTTCATCCATCCTTTTCTTCTTGATTGGAGCGATGACCATCGTAGAGCTCGTGGATGCGCATGAAGGTTTTGCTGTAATTACAGACCGCATTAAGACCACCAACAAAGTAAAGTTGATGTGGATTATCGGTATTCTTAGCTTTTTCTTCTCAGCGGCATTGGATAACCTCACGACCTCCATTGTGATGGTCAGCCTTTTACGCAAGCTCATTGCAGATCAAAAGGACCGCTGGTTCTTCGCAGGTATGGTGGTAGTGGCAGCAAATGCCGGAGGGGCTTGGTCGCCTATCGGTGATGTAACCACAACCATGCTTTGGATCAAAGGACAGATTACAGCAGGTGCTGTTGTTACTGACCTCATTGTTCCTTCATTATTCACGCTTTTGGCACCGCTCGTACTGCTCTCTTTCCGATTGAAAGGTGATGTAACACGCCCGCTAAAAGCGGAAACTGCGGATCACTATTTGGATCCAACCACACCGTTCGAAAGAAACTTCGTGTTCTTCGCTGGTGTAGCTGGTTTGGTGTTCGTTCCAATTTTCAAAACAGTTACCCATCTGCCTCCTTTCATGGGGATGATGTTGTCTTTGGGGGTATTGTGGTTGATTACAGATGTCATGCACCGCAGAAAGCCTGCAGATGTGAAGCACCACTTAAGCCCGCTTGGGGTACTTCAAAA
This sequence comes from Bacteroidota bacterium, assembly GCA_003385605.1. GTDB lineage: Bacteria > Bacteroidota > Bacteroidia > Flavobacteriales > Schleiferiaceae > UBA10364. The sequence continues at coordinate 49,199 of QQUU01000136.1, read as the reverse complement.
GATTGACACCCCTTCGGTACTATTCTTCCTAGGGATTCTTTTAGCTGTAGCTTCGCTTCAAAGCATGGGCCAGTTGGGAGATCTAGCTGTAGCACTTGATGAGGGCATTGGAACAGACACACAGAACGGCGTTTACATCGTGGGTATCATTATCGGTCTACTTTCTTCTATTGTAGATAACGTACCGCTCGTTGCTGCTGCCATGGGAATGTATGAAACTACAGAGGCTGGCCTGTTCATGCAGGACGGTACTTTCTGGCAGTTCTTGGCCTACTGTGCTGGAACAGGTGGCTCTGCATTGATCATTGGATCTGCAGCTGGTGTTGCAGTCATGGGACTAGAAAAAATAAGTTTTGGTTGGTATTTGAAGAATATTTCACTGCTTGCACTCGTTGGATATTTAGCGGGAGCTGGAGTTTATATCCTACAAAACATGTTGCTGGCTTAAGGCCTTTCAAGTTGTTGATATTTCAAAAGCCTCCGCGAAGCGGGGGCTTTCTTTTTATAGATATTTGGGTAAATCACATAGCAGAAATGAGTACACTATTCCTTCAAATTCAAACGGGCGCAGAGGCCGTATTAACTGAAGAACCAACAGAAAAAACAATGTCTATCCTGGAGCTCATGACCTCAGGTGGAATTGGCGGAATTTTGATCATGGCATTCCTTGGAGTGCTGAGCATTTTCGCAGTATATATTTTCTTTGAGCGCTTCGGTGCCATCCGCTCGGCCAACAAGGTCGACCCGAACTTCATGAACAACATTAAGGATATGGTGATGGACGGTAAGCTAGATGCAGCTGGAGCACTTTGCAAGGCAGAGAGTACCCCGGTGGCACGAATGATTGAAAAAGGAATCAGCCGTATTGGCAAGCCGCTCGGCGACATTACTCAGGCTATTGAGAACCAAGGTAAGCTAGAAGTAACTCGATTGGAAAAGGGCTTACCTATGCTAGCTACCATTTCCGGTGGTGCACCGATGATTGGGTTCTTGGGAACAGTTATCGGGATGATTTTGACCTTTAAGGAAATGGCGAATGCCGGTGGTCAGATTAAACTAGATATGATGGCAGAAGGTATCTATACTGCGATGACTACTACGGTAGCCGGTCTCTTGGTAGGTATCATTGCCTACTTCGGGTACAACTTCTTAGTGACTCGAGTAGACCGTGTAGTCTACAAGCTCGAGGATAGCGCTATGGACTTCTTGGATTTATTGCACGAACCTGCTTAATCGGAACCGATTATGAATTTAAGATCCAGAAGTAAGGTAAGTGCCGAGGTAAACATGTCGTCCATGACTGACCTCGTTTTCTTGCTGCTCATTTTCTTCATCCTCGCCTCTACTTTGGTAACATCGAGTGCCCTCGATATTATCCTTCCTAAGAGTGGAGCGCAAACGGTCAAAAAGAAAAACATCACCCTCACGGTGAATGAAGATTTAGAATTTGACGTGAACGGCACTATCGTTAGCTACGATCAAGTTGAACGCACCTTGCTAGGTGAGGTAGGGAAATTACCTGCTGATGAACAAGCCGTGGTTGTTCTTCGTGCTGATCAAACAGTACCAACAGGCGAAACTGTACGTTTATTAGATATCGGTTACCGCAATAACATGAAAATGATTATTGCCACTGATCCGAACTAAATATGGCATTCAACGAGCATAGAAATAGGAATCGAGCACGATTTTGGACGGTAACCATACACGTCCTGCTCTTGCTTTGGTTTGCCTTTGCCGGTCTTAAGTATCAAGATCCTCCACCTGAGGACGGTATTGCAATCAATTTTGGATTCAGCGATGACGGATTTGGGGACAACACACAAGCTGCCCCTGTTACTCCCCCACCACCCGCACCGGAAACACCAGTGGAAGAGACGCCACCGGTGCAAGAAGAAGTGGTCACCCAGGATGTGGAAGACGCACCTGTGATCGAAGAGCCGAAAGAGGAACCAAAAAAAGAAACACCTAAGGAGCCCGTCAAAGAGCAACCAAAGGAAACGCCTAAAGAAACTCCACAGCCGGATCCAGAACCTGAACCAGACCCACAGCCGACTGAAGAGGAATTAGAGCGCCAACGTAAGGCCGATCGATTGAACCGCATGTTCAACACCAACAATAAAGGCAGTGGCAGCGGCGAAGGAGAAACACAAGGCGGTGGCGACCAAGGTGATCCTAATGGAGATCCTCTAAGCCCTAACAGAACAGGAAATGGAGGGATTGGTAATAACGGTCAGTATTGGATGTCTGGTAAACCTATTGCTATTCCAAAACCTGAGACCGGTTGTAATTATCAAGGTGTCGTTGTTATAAAAATCGCCGTAAATGCTCAAGGGCAAGTATTTGAAGCCGAATTGGCCCCAAACAATCAGATTCCGGCCGGTTTAGCGAAATCAAACTTTGGGTCAAATACATGTTTGGTGCAAAAAGCTAAAGTTGCTGCAAAAAATTCTAAGTGGAGCCCAGATCAGGGTAACCTAAGAAGAGTAGGATTTATCGTTTACCGATTCGAATTGCAGTAATGACCTATACTGAAGCTGTACAGTGGCTCTATGATGCCGTGCCAAATTTTCAGCGCGACGGCGGCAGCAAGAATTATAAGATAGGACTCGAGGGGCCGCAAGAATTGTGGGAATACCTCGAATGCCCGGGGCATTCTATCCCAACCATACACATTGCCGGAACTAACGGCAAAGGTTCCTCTACGCACCTTCTCGCCTCGGGAATGAAGGAAATGGGCCTTCGTGTAGGAGTGTTTTCCTCTCCACACCTCTTCGATTTTAGGGAGCGTGCAAAGATTGGTTCTGAAATGATTTCAGAGGAATTTATCGCCCAATGGGTCACCAAGCATGTGAATGCCTTTGAAGAGCGTGGCAACAGTTTTTTTGAACTAACCATGATGTTGGCCATGAGCTGGTTTGAAGACGAGCAAGTAGATTGGATCATCTTAGAAACTGGCATGGGTGGCCGTCTCGATGCTACCAACATCTGTTCCCCAGAAATATGCCTGATCACGAATATCGGGCTCGATCATCAGCAATTTTTAGGCAATAATCGCCGAACCATAGCGGGTGAGAAAGCAGGAATTATCAAGGCTGGTGTTCCTGTAGTTGTTGTAGAAAAAGATGCAGAGACCAAGGAAGTATTTATTGATGCATCCAGCGCTAAAGGCGCTCCCCTCTTTTGGGCCAATTCCTATGATTTACCGTCCGATTTAAAAGGAAGCTATCAGAAACACAACATCAATGGCGCTGCAGCCGTATTGGATTTATTATTCCCGGAAAGCAAGAGCTTGTGGAGTCTAGGCTTTACTAGAGTTAGAGAAAACACGGGATTCTTTGGACGTTGGACTCCTATCTGTGAGTCGCCCCGCGTCGTAGTTGATACCGGACACAATAGCGCTGCTTTTGCTTTTCTCGTGAAGCAAGCGGCGGCGGAGTGTCGCGGTCGCCAGCACTGGGTGTTGGGCGCCGCCGCTGATAAAGACTTCAGTGCAGTGCTGAAGCAATTGCCCAAAGAAGCAAACTATTATTGGACCGCAACGTCGAATAACCGAACATTACCCGCTGAAGGATTGAGTGAAATTGGCTCGAAATTTGAGCTTAATGGAAGACAGTACGACAACGTAAACAGCGCCTTAGAGGCTGCGAAAATTGAGGCAGAAGAAGGCGATTTAATTATCGTTGCAGGTTCTAACTTTGTGGTAGCAGATTTACAATTATGAAAAAGACAGCATTCCTCTTAGCCTTTATGCCATTCATGGTATTGGCACAGACTGAAGAAGTGAAACAGCGGACTGCACTGTTCCTTCAAGAGCAGAGTGCCAAGTTCAAAATCAAGGAACTCAACGGCTCTGAACCTGATTACGGTGTATTGGGCGAAACCCAATTCGTCTTTCATCAGTACTATCAATTAAAGCAGCTAGAGAAAGAGGTAAATGAGCTAGGCAATAATGTTCGTCCTAAATACGATTTGAGCACTTTCGTTTACGAGGATGAAGAAGAACTCAAGTATGCTTTGAAATTCTGGTTCAAGGAATTCATCGGAAACAAGCGCATCACTCCTGGTCGCGATTACCGCACCGTTGATCATGTTGATCCTGCTATTGTAATCATCGATGGCACGAGCATCAGTATTCTCACCTTGAGCTGCTATGCAACAGATATAGATGAATTCAGAGACTGGCGCAGTGCCATGCTAGGTGTATTCGGCTCTCCGAATGCAATGGTCATTGAGATTGGTTGTAACGGACCTATTGAATGGACTAAAAACGCACCCGATCCAAAGGATCCAAGTTGGAGACGATAATTCTTCTACACCTTAATATTTGGTCCAAGCACTACTGTTGGACGTTTGTAGGATTTCCGCTTTAATTGACCCTTCGATGATTTAGGCGAAAATGCACTAAGAGCCACTGCCTCATCCAGGTGTTTTTTAGTTGGATGGATATTTTCTAAGTCGGCGATAGTCAGGGTTACACTTAAGATGCTTCGCTGCTTTCGCAGACTCCATTTTGCAGATTTATAGTAGTTCAAAAAGTGTCGTTTCATCACATTGTTGTGCAACACAATAGGTTTCAATTCATCCAAGGTCAAACGTGCGTTCTGAACTGCCGAACGATCTAACTGTCGGTTATACGCCTGCTCGACACGTTGCTGTATAGTTACAGATGTTTCACTTTCTACTTTCGGTGCTGATGGAGTATGCATCAATTGGAGGTCTATCCGGTCGAGTAAGGCACCGGAGAGTATCCCTTGGTGTCTATGAAAAGAAGCCGCACTGCACGTACATTCTAACTCTGGATGATTGAAATAGCCGCAATGACATGGATTCATAGCCATGATCATCTGAACCCTGTGCCGATCCATATGGAGCAATAAGGCGTCCAAGACGGATTTTGAAAATGTAGGCAACTCATCTAAAAAGAGTACACCGCCTAAGGCGCGATGAAACTTACCTAATACTCCTTTAGAAACAGCTCGGAACTCTGAATTCCATAATTCTACTTCGCCTAGCTCAAACTTGTCTTTGAGTGCTTGAACCTCTCTTGAGCCAAACAATGATTTTACGGATTCCTCTGGAACAGTGGTAATAGTTGGGCGGCGACCGCCGAAGGTGGAGCCGCCGTCTTCGTTGATCATCGTAAAGACCCTCCTGTCCGACGTATTCATCGGCGGTAATATAGACGGGAATCGAGCCAATAGCATCGTTTTCCCGATGCCAGGAGCGCCATTGAGCAATACATGATGTCCTCCGGAAGCAGCTATTTCAAGAGCTCGCTTGAACGACTGAAGACCTTTTACCTCACTAAAGCACCCATACCCATGTTCTTCTATCTGAGGACTTGTTTTATCCTTCTCAGCTGGACGTATGCCCTTTTGAAGAAATGCCACGACTTCGCTGAACTTGGAGACATTCACTATTTCTAAGGTGTGGAATTCTGCACTGAGACGTGGCAAGCTATTGCTCGGCACATTGAGAATAACACGCTTGTGACCACTATGAAAAGCTGTTTGGAGGAGTTTAAATGGTGCGGTTGCAGGCTCGATGGTCCCGTCCAACTGTATGGCTCCGTAAAACAAAGATTGGTCTATGAGTTCTGTTGAAATCTGGCTACTTGCACCAAGAATTCCAACCGCCATCGGCAGGTCATAATGACTCCCTTTCTTGAGAAGTTCTAACGGTCGGAAGTTTAGGGTTATGCGTTGCCCCGGCCAATGCCATCCTTCATTTTTTAAAGTTGCATAGATGCGCTGCCTGTTCTCTTTGATTGAAGCATGCACATTACCGGATATATGAAACTTTATTCCACGCGATATATTGACCTCTAAGAGTACCGGAACTGGAAGAAGAATGGACGGCTGAACGGTGTGAATTCGGATGAGCATAGCGAATTAGAATTGATCGGTTCATCAAATTCTGAATTGGCCACAGTTAACCCAAGAAATGTGAAAAAGTAAAAGTTACCGACAGCCCTTATTCTTCCCCTTTATTGGCGAGCTGACCGCAGGCTGCGTCGATGTCTTGACCGCGAGAATGGCGGATAGTTGTGATGATTCCTTTGTTTTCAAGGATGCGTTTGTACATATCCACCGCCTCTTGTGGAGCCTGGGTGTACGGTCCGTTATCAATCGGGTTGTACTGAATGATATTCACCTTGGTAGGTATTGCCCCACAGAATTTAGCCAAAGCCTTAGCGTCCGATTCTTGGTCGTTAATCCCCTTCCATATGACGTATTCAAACGTCACGTTCTTCCCCGTTTTAGCATACCAGTACTGTAGACTTTCGCGCAGATCTGCAAGGGTGGTCGTTTTATGCGCCAGGGGCATCAGTTTTGCGCGCTTCTCTTCGATGGCGCTATGCAAGGAAATGGCCAGGTTAAATCTCACCTCATCGTCAGCCATCTTCTTGATGAGCTTTGGTACACCAATGGTACTTAACGTAATACGGCGTGGGCTAAGACCCAATCCTTTGGGGTCGGTGATTTTATCAATCGCAGAAAGGACATTCTGGTAATTTAACAAGGGTTCTCCCATGCCCATAAACACAATGTTGGTCAATGGTCGTCCAAAGTATTCCTTGCCCTGTTTGTCAATCACTACAACCTGGTCATAAATCTCGTCCGGGGAAAGATTTCGCATGCGTTTCAATGCAGCTGTCGCACAGAAAGTACAATCCAAGGAGCAACCCACTTGCGAGCTAACACATGCTGTGATTCGTTTTTCTGTTGGTATTAAAACCGATTCAACCAAGGCACCGTCGTGAAGCTTTACCGCATTTTTAATGGTACCGTCCACACTGCGTTGCATCAAATCAACCTGAAGTAAGTTGAAGACAAAGTGATCGTCGAGCAATGCGCGAGTTGACTTACTGAGGTTCGTCATTTCATCAAAGCTCTGCGCACTTTTTTGCCAAAGCCACTGATAGACTTGTTTGGCACGGAAGGCCTTTTCTCCGTTCTCTTCAAAGAACTGGATCAATGCTTCCTGGGATAGTCCGCGGATGTCTCGCTTGTTATCGGTCATGGTGCAAAGATACGCACAGCAAAAAGGAATTAAGGCATGTCACGCTCAACCAAATACCCCATTTTTCCCATTTGATAATCTCGCATAGCTTCCATGATTTCAGTCTGATTCGTCATCACAAAAGGACCGTAGCTTTCCACCTTTTCACCTATAGGCGCTGCAGCGATAAAGAAAACCTTAGTGCCCTCCTCTAGATGGGCAGTGTAATCGCCTGCATCTAAATGATAGAGCATGGCATTTTCCAACAGGCCGTAACCTTCAAGTCGCCCTGCACCACTCAAGAGGTAGAACAATCCGTTTTCACCTTCCTTCACGGTAAAGGAAAACGGCGCTGTGGTAGATACGCCGTGGGCACTAGTTACGGGATAGGCACCTTTTAAAGGACCAACAGCTTGGTCGTGACCGAGATCGCCTGAAACTATCTTTAATTCTGGATGCCCGTGGGCAGAAGGCAATTCCTCTTTTTGAAACGGCAGATATACAGGCTCCATCATTTTATTCGCTTTGGGAAGGTTTACCCAAATCTGAATGATTTCCTGGACACCGCCATTCTCACAAAGTTCTGCTGGTGGACGCTCGCTATGAATGATGCCCATACCCACATCTGTCCATTGAACCCCGCCACCGCCTACAACGCTATTGTTACCGCGGCTGTCTCTATGGTGTACACCCCCTTCCCACATAAATGTTATGGGAGAGAAACCTCGGTGTGGATGCGGACCTACCCCAGCATCCCAGCGGTCTGTGCCAGGAGCGATAGTACTTCTGTGGTGATGAATAAGCAGAAAAGGATCAATCTGATCGACGCTTTGCGTCGGAATCGGCTGTTTTACAGGATGTGGACCCATCATGACTTCGTGGGCAGGTAAGGCGCGGAGTACTGGCATGATTACTTGTTTAAACAAGGAACAAGTTACCTCGAAAAGAGTTTATTCGACGATAGTAATTGCAGGTGTAACTAAAACATTACTCTGGTTGCCTGCACGATCGACAACATAAATGTCGTAATCCACCGTTTCGGAATTTTCGCTTCCAGTAATGTACACGCTGTTGATGGTCCATTCGAGCTCTCCTTGAATACTCACCTCAGCTCCACCGGGCACAATATTTGAAATTCGAAATTCGTGTGCCAACCCCAATCTATTGTCCACAACGAACAGATTCGGGTCGTCCGTGAAGTTTTCACCCAGATCGCCGTCTTTATCGTAAAAACTGATACGCATATAGATACTGTCCTTGTACTCCTGAACAGTACTAGGACTCACCTCCTCGAGACTTATTTCAGGAGCGTGAGTTCTATTTCTACCGCACGAAACGGCCAGTACTGCAAGCAAAAATAAAATGGACTTTCTCATCACTTAATGTAAAAGCTACAATGGTCCTTATACCACCAAGGCGAATCCAGTTCAGGACTGTTTACTGTGTTGTCTCCATCTGAATACCGGAGGTAGAAATAATTCGTATCTCCAACAGTGAAAGTATTTGGTGGGAAAGCTACTGTCCAATAATCGCCAAAGTAAAACTGCGCATCGAAAGAAGTTGTTGCGGTGTATTCATCGCTGTGGCTAAGGAAAAACTTAAAGTTTGAGAACTGCACAGGAAGCGTCATATCGTCGCTCATGTGAAAGAGGAATCTTACGGTGTCATTGGCTTCAACCTCAAACGGAAACTCCCAGCCTTGACGGGTGTTGTCTATTCTATTTCCGTTCCAATTTACATCGCCAGAAAAAGCCACATACCAATCAAATCTAGGCACCTCGTTTGGTGCAATAGGCTCCTCACCTCTCACGTCTTTAGCGCCACCATTTATCCAAGCTACTACCTTATCAATCTCAGCTTGACTCAGAGGCGGTGCATAAAGCGGCATCTGACCAAGGGTGTCATTGGTTGTAGTAATACGGTTATACATCCATGATGCCCCTATATCACCAGGTACAACGCGGTGCTCGTAGGTAAGATCTTCGTCATTTTTAGTCACGGGATGATAAACGAGCGTATTATAACTGCCCTCGATAGTTCTAAAATCTGGCTCAAAGGTTCCGTCATGACAAGCTGGGTTCGCACACTTCGGCTCTAGAATGTTCTTATGGATGTCCGCAAACCCGGTCAGCGCGGTAGAATCTTCGTCGTTGTTTAAATCGTCCCATGGATTGGGTGCAACTTCTCTAGAACAAGAAAACACTAAGGCTAAAACTGCAGAAAGAATGACTAGCTTTCTCATGAAAATGCACTTTGTAAAACGTTGCCCGGAAGGCTAACATCAATATCTTGACGGAATCCTAGAATATCTGCTATCGTAGGAACGACATCTACAGTGGCCCCTAAATCTGTATTCACGGAATCTTGATTCACTACGCCGTCTGGACCTATGACCATACAGAATACATCACGAGCCATTGGATCACCATTGGTATGATCTAGAGCAGCACGGCCGTTTTGATCAATAATACTATTGGCATTTAGGTTACGACCAATCTCCGGCATAACGATCAAGACAGTATCGTCTTTCATTCCCGGCGTACTTTGAATGGTATCCCAAAGGTGAGCCACGGCGTAATCTGCGCGGTTCAGAGCATTACAATATTCACTAAAGTTCTCGTGAGCTACATCGACATTAAAAAGATTTACTACGGTCAATTCTGGCTGGAACTTTTTAATCAACTCCTCGGCAAAAAAGACATTGTACTGGTCGCCACTCATCCAAGAAGGGATGCTCCAAGGGTTGTTTAGCTGACCCGTTACTCGCTTGTTTTGCATTTCGGTCATCCAAGCCACCATCTCCTCTCTATCGTCGGCACTATTGATAACACCACTGTTCAATGAATAGGTCTTCTTGAAATTGCTATCCATATAGGCCTGCAGGTCTTTGATGGTAGAAGCTTTCTGATCCGTAAACTCCAACTCATGACGCAAGTTTGTACTTACATCCCACCCGAAAAATGGATTTGGCGCTATTTGATTGGCGGCATAATTAAGTCCATAATCAGGATGAGAACTATGGTTGAGCAGTGGATAAAGGTTGTTACTATGGCTGATCCACCATGCGTTTCGTGCCGCGTGAACAGGACTGTTGTGCTTACGATACAATTCAAATACCGTTGGCATTGGTGGATTTGTTCGCAGACTTAAGTTGCTATTGGTATGTTGCCCTGTTATGGCAGAGGTATGGCCATTAAAATGCCCTGTTGGACCGTCACTGAATTTAATGTTGGTGAACAGTGTACCGTATTCCTGAAGTGTTTTACTCAAGGGTGAAGAAGGCATAGCATCTATGCTTCCTGCTATATCGCTGCTTATGCTCGAATTGCCTTTAAGCATATGAGGCATGAGATTACCTTCATTTTTTAAAACCGATTCAAGGTTTCGAACACCACCTGAAAACAGACAGAATACGACATGGTTTGCTCTTCTTGACCCCGTGGCAGCAAACAAGCGTCCCGATGGCAGAATAGTAGGTACTGCAATGGACGCTGCACCAAGTGCGCTCTTCTTTATAAAGGATCTGCGGTCCATATTAATAGTATTTATATTCTTGGCAGGTCATAAACACATAGTAAACGTCCTTTGCCGTTAAATCCGTTTGTTCCATCAATTGGCTCTCCCAGAAAGCCAACTCAAAATCGCTAGGGTCCCGCAATAAGAACTTTCTGTAGGTATCGGAAATGAATGCAGGCCTATCGGCAGCAATGGCAGCGTCAGAGGGTAAATCCAGATCGGGAGATACTAGCATGGTCTGGACAATTTCATCTATGATCAATTCCTTATCACCGAACGATATGTATGCTTTGCGCATTGTACTCAACACATCCGGAGGTACCTCCTCACCGAATAAATCTCTGTAGGCTATACTCATGAACTGAAGATCGTCCTTCAATTCCGTCTTGTTTCCTTCATTCGAAGGTTCAAGAGTCCCCACATCATAAACAACTTCGTTTGAGCACGATGCTAAGACCAATGCGATTAGTGCTATGTAAAACCTAACTGTTGACATATTCTGAGCTGGTTAAAATGTAGCGTTGAAGTTCAGTTCGGGTCCAATTCTGTTGGATTAGGTCCAAATACTTTAAGGTCTCATTAGTGTTTGGTGTACGATTATAGTACGACTCAAACAGTGAAATCACCATGCCCTGCTCGTACTCGCCACTACTGAAAATGATATTCAAAAAATCTGCTTTCGAGTTCCCGTTCGTTCCGTACAACAGTGCCCATTGGCGATCTACCATATCTGAGGCTTGAGCCAGCTCCACATCCGTCGGATAACGGTGAAAGAAATGCTGATAAATGCTCACCACAAAATTTTCGGTTCCAGCGTTGATTTCATCATAGTTATACAAGCGTACCATCCATGAACTCAATGCTGTATAGGAGGTATCACCCTCAAACCAACCGTGCATTGCGCTTATATGATTGTTCGATTTTTCAAGAAGCATGCCCCACCAAGCAGCATCGCCCGGAGAAGAAGCGTTGTCGTACTGTTCTTGGAACCAATCCCTATCGTCGTATACGCTACCGGTATCTACACCATCAACTAGACGGTCAGACAAGAACTGCCATGCTGCCCATTTTGAGGTCGGTCTGTTCTGAAGACCGAGAATGTACATATTGCGAATTTCCCTGTCGTATCTATCAACATCAAGTTGACCTAGAGCAGTAGCCAATTCCGCATCACTTGGTTTTCTATTCAACAAGGCGATGTACGTCCTGTTGATATAGTTTTCTAGCTCCACATTGGTTATAGTAGAATCTGCTGGCAACTGATCGACAGGAACCACTGTAGTGGAACAAGATGGCGCTAAAACCACTGTTAAAACACAGAATATGAAGGGAATAAAGTGACGCATACCGGAAAGATAACGCCAAAAATCGGGCCGAAATACCCTTTACTTCAAAAATTCAAGCAATTCAGGAATCCGTGTGATTTCAAAAGTGAACTTTTCGGTGTGCCGCAATGAGCGCGGATTAAAGAACACTTGATCGATTCCTTGGTTGCGGGCGCCGACACAATCTGCAACAAGGTTGTCGCCAATCATAAGACTCTCTTTTCGCGTTGCCCCAGTGCGGGATAATGCAGTACGAAAGATTTTTGGATCGGGCTTGTTAACGCCTACCTCATCGCTACAAAGCAGGAGATCGAAATAGTGCTTTAGACCACTCTCGGTGAACTTGATAGTCTGACTTTCTGTGAAGCCGTTGGTAATGATGTGCATCTTATACCCTCTTTGGGTCAAAGCTTCCAACGTTTCTTTTGTACCCTCAATGAGGTGCTGGCCGTAAGGAGTCTCCTCGATGTAACGCTGTTCCAACGTCCAGGCGACCTCGTCTGCCACTACGCCAAAATGAGCAAAGGTTTCTTTAAAACGAGACGCCCTCAGGGTAGCTTTATCAATTTCGCCTTTGCGGTAGAGCTCCCACTTTTGCTCATTGATCACCAAATAAAGAGGATAAAAATCCTCAAACGAAGGAATGCCTAAACCTGCTAAATCTAAGTCCTTAAAGAGCTTTCGGAGTGAATGTTCAGAGTTCTTCTCAAAATCCCACAGTGTGTGGTCCCAATCAAAAAAAAGGTGCTTATAACTCATCGTGTAGATTTTGATTTCAAAAGGTTAACCGGGAATGGAAGCTGATTTTCAACGTGCATGTAGAACGGTTCATCCTTAGCACCGAAGCCACTGTAGAAGCGCTTTAAACCGGGAATTGAAGACCCTTCAAAATCTATTATATGCGATCGGCCGGCAGTACTTTTAATGTGCTGGTCAATCAGCCAAGTGCTCACTCCGTGGTCTTTCCCCCACTCCGTAGAAGCGTTCAACAAAAGCGTACTTCTACCCTCGTGAATGACCCAAAACTGCGCACCACAGAGCTGATTGTATTCATCGCGAACGGCATACAATACGCCACGCTTTTGATAATGACAGAACTCAAGCAACTTGCCTAAGCGGTCAAAACTTTCGGCTGGAATAGCTGTTTTTTCCCTGACATTATTTTGCCAAAGCTGAACGGCATCTTGAACCGTTGCCCATTCGGCCAATTCAAAACTAGCAGCATCTGCTTTCTTTAAGTTTCGTTTGTTCTGGGAACTGTATGCTTTGAACAGCACCTCGTAATCGGCAGAGGTATCAATGATGAAGTTTGAAAACTGTTTAGGTTTGAACCCTGCAGGCATAGGCGTACCGGGACTAAAGAAGTACTCGAGATACTTCACATGCCGAAGAGATTCCTCTACGAGTCCGTTGACAATTTCTGCAGTTAACGGAATCTTTGAATAAGGACCCAAGGCCTGTGTTCCATAGGGTCTAGTAGAATACAATTGCCCGAATTTCTTCTGAATAAACAGTGGTAATACGGCTTCGTAATCGCCAATAACCAATGCTTGCCATTGATCTGCAAGCCAATTCAGGTACCAACTAAAACCGTACGGCTGTGGATTAGAGGTTGCAGCAACGCACGCATCCCACTTCTCAAAATCTATCTGAGTATGCTCTAAGAACTTAATGGTGCGCTGCATCGAGTAATTGTTTGAATAATTGAACCCATCCTTCGCTGCCTGGTTCATGCTCACCAAAAGTTCTATTGTGCCAAATGACCCTGTAATACCCACCAACGGATTTTAATTCCTCGTGCCAAGACATCATAAGCGGTTCAGCCTCCTGCGCATCAAGCTCTTTGTACATGGCATAAGTAGTGTCCATGTAGACAAAGGGGTGAATGGTCAAAGGCAGGATGGATTCGTATTCTAGGTCATAGAACGGGTACGGCACAGCAATGCTCGCGCGATACCCTGCCTCTTCGGCATATCCCATGCTATGGTCGTTTTCAATACCCAAGTTTACCAGCGTCCTGAACGTTGCAGGCATCTTCATTTTCAGATAATGTTGGCGAGAGTGAGCAACCGGTCGACGCAAGATGGTTTCCAAGCGATCGCGTTCTTCACGAACCGCCTCTTCTTCACTATCCGAGGCATAAGAAGGGTGTATTCCGACCTCTGCCCAATCGGCTAACTCACGTAATTTGACCGCAGCATCTGTGCTGTATGGACTAACATTTCTATCATTTGGCCCAAACTTCGAAAGCAGCATGAAGTAGCGCATTTTAATGCCGTATTTCTTGCACCAATTACGTTGCTTTCTAAATGTATCGTAAGGATCGCGCTTGAATCCAAAGAGTACCGAAGTACGGAAGCGCCAAGTCGACCAATCGAGATTCTTTATATCTCGGAAGTAAGCACCCACAATGCGCAATGAACCTTTGCCTTTAAACGCAAACATGTTATCGATGTCCATGGTCGGCTCAAAGCGGTAGTGCTCCGCTAATGAGAAAGAGGTGCCAAATAAAAGCTGCCCTATTTTCAGTGCCCAAAGATTGATCAATGGCTGATTCAAAAAGCCGTTCTTGTAGGCAAAGCTCTCTTGTGCTGGAAATCTTCCGTGCTTATCCGCGATATATGGGAGGTATTCTTCATAGCGCGAAGCCAAATAAAAACTCGCTGCCAATGGATCAAACGGAATATCCCCTATTCGTCGGGTACAAAATACAGTCAGTGATTCCCACTTCGTGCAAGGAAAATCTTGCTCAACGAGTTCACTCTCCCAAAGCAACCCGTGCGGTGAAATATGAAAAGAGCCTTCGATAGGATCCGGACTATAATTCACCTTCATTCCTTGCGCACCATTAAAAGCATCTACATCACTGTAAATCTTTAAATCACACTTCATCGCATGTTTAAAAAACACGCGTGCTGCCCAAATAAAACGGCTAGATGTTTCTTTAGAATAAAGCGCAATTAAGGCATCCATTGGCCACCGTTTACGTGAAGGGTCTGTCCCGTTGTGAATGGACTATTGATTAAGTAGTCTATGGTTCGACCAATCTGGCTTGCATCTCCAAAGGAGCCCTTTGGAATGGTGGTCTTAATCTGTTCTAGCATGGCCTCAGGCACATCGTAAAGCATCCCTGCCTCCATGTAACCATAGGCAATTGTATTCGCGGTAATGCCCTTGTTGGCAACATCGATGGCTATACCTCGCGCGTAACCTTCAAGCGCACTTTTCGAGGCCGCGTAGCCGCTGGTGCCAAAACTTGGCTTATGCGCAACAACCGAACTCACATTAATGATTCGACCCGTTCCTTGAGCGCGAAGAAGCGGCAGCGCCTTCGAAGAACAGCGTACGGCCGAAAAGAAATTGATTTGAAAGAGGCGCTCCATCTCTGCAGCGTCCAACTTCCATGCAGCAGCAGCATGCGCAATACCCGCATTATTTACCAGTACATCTAATCCACCGTTTTCAGCAACCCATTCAAAGAGTGCTTCTACATCAGATTCTACCGTTAAATCCGCCTGAAATATAGGCGCATCTATTCCCGCATCTTTTAGAAAACTCTCCAAAGCTGCAGTCCTCGAACGTGTTGTCAACAGCATCGAGTGGCCTAAATCGTGCAATACAGGTAGTATCGCTCTCGCGATACCACCACCTGCTCCTGTTATTAAAATTCTGCTCATGAACCTTGTGGCGTATACATGGTAACGCCCCGTAGAGCGTATTCTTCCAAAAGTATGGATTTCATTTTAGCCGCATCCACCAATAAAGCGGGTGCTTCCCCAACGGTAACGTGCTTTAGTGCACCCTTAGTTTCCAACAAAGGAATGAGTCCATCACATTCTCGTTTGTTGCTCCAGACTGGGTTGTGAACTGTTGAAGTAATACTCAGTGTTCGACCCTGAAATAGCACATTGAACGTTTTTCGGTGGTCCAGGTAAATCGGAAACTTAAAATTCTCGTGACCTATAGCGTCTTCCACGGCATGCAAAGAGGTACCGGAATTAATCAAGGTGGTTCCTATGTACAATATCTGACCGTTATTCTCCATGTGTTTTCGCCATGGACTGTTGGTACCATAAGAGGTGGAATCTGTATGATGCAATGAGGTGTACTCTTCAGCGCGAGGACCAAAGGCCGCTACAGGCTCTAAAGGGTGCGCACTGCGATGGGATGCTACATTCGCCCTAAAGTACTCGGTGATTGCACCCATTTTTGAAGGCGTTGAAGTAACATCGAATAAGGCTAACTCGTGTTTAGCCTGAAGAGTCACCACCGGAGAGGTAGGCATCAAAAGCGTTGATGATGGAGCGAGTAATTCCTGCATAGCTGCTACCACGGTAGCTGGACCGCCATCCACATAGCCAATCTTTGACATCGCACTGTGCACCAATAAATCCCTATTCGCATCCACACCTGCTTCTTTCAAAGAGGTTACAAGTTTCTCCTTGGTCCAAACAGCACCGGCGGCACGCTTTTGTTCCAAAAGTTTGCGCTGCAGCTTTTTCTTCCTCGTCCTATTCCATTCCAACAAAGCCGCTGGAACCATGCTTCTTATGGTATCTCTAACGCTCATTCAGTAGTGTGTCTAAAAAATATTTCGTTGCCCAATTCGGCAATCCAAACGGTTCATACCGACCCCATAATGGAAAACTGCCTTGCAACGCCCCTAGGGAATCCTTCGATTGACGCGCTCCTCTCCGAGCGATTACGCAAAGTAATGTATTCATCTTCTCAAAAGCTTCTTTCCAAATAGCCTCTCCCGTCACCTTATACATGCTATGCCACACAATGGCGAGCTGAGCACCGCCCGTCGGTATAAAAGCCTCTACGCCATTCCAGGTTGCTGTGTATCGTCCGTTTAAAATGCCACGCGTCAAAAAATCGGTCGCTAATACTCTCGCAGGTAATAGTGCCGCTGCTTTAAAGTCGTCATTTTTCAAGGCTAGTCCAGCATTCCACATACCGTCAATGGTGTAAGCTATGGTATGTATGATGGGCTTATCGTTCTTATGCTGCGTATTATCACAGTTGGCAAACCAGCCGACTTCATTTTGCTGTGTACAGACCCAGTTCAAATGTCTTTGTGCCAATCCTTCCCAAGCCACTTTGTGCCCATCAAAGTGCGGAATCCAATCTAGAATAGGCGCAACCACATAACTGCCGTACACCCGAATAGCACCCATGTAATCATTGGTTGCAAATCTTCCATGCTCATCCAACTGTTGCCATATCCAGTGAATACAACGCTCTGATGCATCCTTCCATCGAGGATCTCCATTGAACTCATATAAGGCAAGCATTCCCCGGAGAATCTGGCCACTATTAAACACTACCGATGGCCGGTTCTGTTCGACATAACCTCCAGGCCAGCCACCGTCATCGTGCTGAATGGTCAACAACCACTCCCCTGCTTTAAGGGCAGCATTGACGGCTTCCTCAGACCACTGTGCTTTATCATAGGCAGCGTAGCGCAATAATGAAGGAATGATATATCCTGTGGTTTCCGGATAATCACTGGTCCATCCGCCATTGAAATAATAAGTACCGCAGCCTGCAGTACTTCCTTGCTCTTGCGAATGAATAAGCCATTTAGCGGCGTGATGCAAGCATTGCTCCTTACCCGACTCGTCTAAATCTTCCGTGTAGGAACGCAGGTACATGAGCTTGTTCAGTTCCGCAAAGAGGAACCTCCAGTGGTCATACTTTCCTAAAAATGATCTCCAATTCTGCAGGTAACGTACCGCTCCCATTTACATCAAGCCTTGATCTGAAAAGCTAAAGTAGCCACTTCGCGTCACAATAAGGTGGTCAAGCACGGTCAGATCCAAGGTTTTTGCTGCAGAAACGAGCTTTTTAGTCATTCGCTTGTCATTCTCGCTGGGATAAAGGGCACCCGAAGGGTGATTATGTGCTACAATCATAGCCGTAGCGCCCCACTGAAGGGCTTTTTTCATCACAACCCTAACGTCGGTAACCGTACCTGTTATTCCACCCTTGAACAACTGCTGGCAGGTAAGTGGAACATGCGCCCTATTGAGGTAGAGGACATGAAATTCTTCATGAGCAAGTGCTTGTAATGGGTAAAAGTGAGGCATCGCATCGCCACTTTTTTTAATGCTTTGAGGCAGATCTTGCGGTTCATTCCAAGCGCGGTGTAAGGCGAGCATCGCCATGATCTGTTTCGCCTTTGTTGGTCCTATGCCTTTGATACTGCACAAGGCTTTCTCGTCCATCTGCATTAAGTGGGATAGACTTTTAAACTGGGTTGAAAATTCCGCCGCCATATCATCCACATTCTGATAACGGCTCGCGCCATTGAGCACATAACTGAGTAATTGGGATTGCGACCAGTGATGGCAACTGCTTTGAAAATCCATAATTCGGGGTTTAGGTTTCTTTAAAAGTTCTGTCATCCACCTTAAAAATCCTACATTTAGTCCCGTGAAAATCGCAGTACTTGGATCCCGGGGAATTCCCAACCGCTATGGCGGGTTTGAAGAAATGGCTGAACGTGTTTGCCCCTTGTGGGTGCGTGCCGGTCATCAGGTCACAGTATATACCGTAAGCGATCATCCTGAAAGGCTCGAGAACCTCGAGGGCGTTGAAATCACTCATATTTTCAATCCTGAAAAGACTTTGGGTTTAGCGGGCCAATTCATCTACGACCTTCGTTGTATCCAAGACGCAAAGAAGAAGGACTACGACATCATCTTGCAGCTAGGTTATACCACTTCAGGCATTTGGTCCTTTCTATGGCCAAAGCAAAAAACCGTCACCAACATGGACGGGTTAGAACATCAAAGGGCCAAATACAAGGGTCCCCTCGCACCTTTCCTGAGATGGTCAGAGCGCAGAGCAGCCAAACGTTCAAAACTTTTAGTTGCTGACAATCCTATGATTGCCGACTACTTGACCAAATACAAGACGCCTTGTACAACCATTGCGTATGGTGCGGAAATCGTTTCAACATCCGATTCAGAGCTTCTTAAGAGCAAGGGTCTGCCCACTCAAGATTTTGTGCTTCACATTGGTCGAGTGCAGCCGGATAATCACGTGAAGGAGATTTTAGAATCGGCCAAAAAGAGTGGAAAAACCCTCGTCGCTGTCGGTGATTACTCTACAACCTATGGAAAGAAACTCTATAGAAAGTATCAGGCGTGTGAGAATATCGTCTTTCCAGGGACCATCTATGAAAAAGATGTAGTGAATGCACTGCGCACCCATTGTGAGGCTTACCTGCACGGACATAGTGCCGGCGGCACGAATCCCGCTCTTTTAGAGGCCATGGGCTGTGGCGCTTTTGTTCTTGCCCACAGCAACCCGTTCAATGCAAGTGTTTTGGGTGGCTTAGGCGGCTTGTGGAACAGCGAGGAAGAATTGACCGCTATGCTTCAAAACCTGCCTAATAAGGAGGTACAAATGGAACAAGGAAGTCTGGCGCAAGCTAGGATTGAAGCACACTTTAATTGGCCCAAAATTGCCCAAGAATACCTCAAAGCTTTTGAGGGCATCAATTAAAAAGCCCCACCAAAAATGGCAGGGCTTCTCATTATAGAATCTTAGTGGATTAGATGATTAACATCGCATCGCCAAAGGCAAGGAAGCGGTACTTCTCTTTGATGGCAACATTGATGGCATGCATCGCAAGGTCGTGACCCAACATGGCACTGTTCATCATCAACAAAGTAGAACCTGGAGGATGGAAATTCGTGACCATCGCATTCGGGATCTTTACTTCATACGGCGGGAAGATGAACTTGTTGGTCCAACCTTCAGTCTCAGTGACACGTCCACCTGTCGTTAGCGAACTTTCCAATGTTCTTACCGTAGTGGTACCAATGGCACACACACGACGTTTATTGGCAAGAGCTTCATTTACCACATCGGCAGTAGATTGAGGCATGATGAACTGCTCGCTGTCCATTTTGTGCTTGCTCAAATCTTCAACCTCGACAGGACGGAACGTTCCGAGACCTACGTGGTGGGTCAATTCTGGCAAGTGAACGCCCTTAATCTCCAAACGCTTCATTAAATGTTTTGAGAAGTGCAAACCTGCAACAGGAGCGGCAACAGCGCCTTCCTCTTTTGCAAAGATGGTTTGGTAACGCTCAGCGTCGTCGATCGTAGGCTCGCGGTCGATGTATTTCGGTAGCGGTGTTTCACCCATCTCCGTCAATTTCGCACGGAATTCCTCGTAAGAACCGTCAAACAAGAAACGCAGTGTACGTCCGCGCGAAGTGGTATTATCAATAACCTCAGCAACCAACGAATCGTCCTCACCGAAGTAGAGTTTATTTCCAATACGAATCTTTCTCGCCGGATCAACAAGAACATCCCAAAGACGGCTTTCAGCATTCAATTCACGAAGCAAGAACACCTCAATACGCGCACCAGTTTTCTCCTTATTACCCCACATTCGGGCAGGAAAAACCTTTGTATTGTTGAGCACCATTACATCACCGTCGTCGAAATAGTCGATCAATTGATGGAAGTGCTTGTGTTCGATTTCGCCGGTGTCCTTGTGGACCACCATCAACCTGCTGTCGTCTCTGTGCAAGGTTGGTTCCTGCGCGATGAGTTCCTTTGGGAGCTCATACGCGAAGTGAGAAAGTTTCATTTTCATAGCTTACGGGCTTTGAAATTTTGAATTAATAAGAGCACAAAGGTACGATTTCGACACCCCCCTTGTCAAGTTTTTGACAAACCAATTGACATTGAACAATGCATTTGCGAACTTTGTTAAATCTACACGCCATGAGTTCCCGAACAGATAGCAACTAACTAGAGCATGGGAATTAATCTTCTTGACCAATTGAACGGCATTCGTTCAAAGAACACACAACCGACAAACGCTGAAATCCTTGCAGGTTTCGAGGCACTGCTTTCACAACCCACAGAAGGCGAACGCATCCTAGGCAACCTATTTACCTCTGAGGGAAACAGTGAAACACTAAATTTCGATGCACTCGAAGCATCGCGCATTTACCACATCGAAGACATCAAGAAGCTTTGTGTGGATTATCGCTTGCGTTTTCTAGACTCAAAGCATTTCAACGGTACGTTTCCTGCTGAGGCGCTAGATGCAATTAAGGCCTTTGAGAAAGCACAGGAGCGCGAGATCACCGGTTTCAAAATGATTGCTCCTGCAGGCATGTTCAAACTCGCAGAAAAAGACAAAGACCCGTTGTTGTTCGTTCCAATGGGCGGTGGATACCACTACCTATTAGCACAATGGGGGAACGATTTACACCCATTGCGCAAGGCCTTAGTATATCCATTCAGAGATTTCGAAAGCTTAATGAAGACCGTGTTCTTCTTTTGTTTGGCGGTAGCATTGCTCTTCCCGGAGAACCTGATGAGAGGACCAAAGGATACCGGTACCATTTTGCACATTCGCGTGATTTTCTTCTTTTGGATGGTATTCTCGACAGGGGCAATGACAGCTCTGTACGGCTTCAGCCGCATGAAGAATTTCAATGCAAATCTTTGGAAGAGTAAGTACCTCGATTAACGCTCGAGGACTTCTTTAAAATATTCAGACCATTGTATCGGGTCTTTCGCGCCATCGGCCTCGAAAGACCCGATTTTTGTTCGACGCAATCCGCTGAGATGCGCACCTGAATCTAGTGCCTGGCCTAAATCATGAGCCAGAGAGCGGATATATGTTCCCTTGCCGCAAAGCACCCGCAGAGAGAGTACATTGTTTTCAAAAGACAAGATTTCTAATTCATGGATGGTGATGCTACGAGGTTCCACAACAACCTCTTCGCCGGCACGCGCTTTCTCATAGATGCGAACACCGCCTTGCTTAATGGCTGAAAATATAGGTGGATACTGCTGGATGTCGCCAGTGAACTGTGGAAGAACAGCTTCAATGGCTGCTCTGTCAATATGAGCTGTAGGGAATGTGGCGTCTATCTCACTTTCTAAATCATAGGAAGGCGTCGTGCCACCAAAAGTGATTTCTGCTACATACTCCTTGCTTTGCCCCATGTAGGCACTTATTTCCTTGGTCTTCTTCCCTACGCAAATAATCAATAGTCCAGTGGCAAGAGGATCCAGAGTTCCGGCATGGCCAACTTTGAGTTTTTTTAAACCCAATTCTTTTTGAAGGGTGTATCGAATCTTCGCAACGGCCTGAAAACTGGTCCACTCTAGAGGTTTATCCACCAAGAGTACTTGGCCCGCTTTGATTTCATCCGCTGTCATTGAGGGATACTAGAAGAATTGGCTCACCAAAACGATGAGTGCCACTGCAAAACAGTAGAAGGAGAAATACTTCAGTTGACTGCGTTTTACCAAGGCAATCATCCAGTTACAAGCTACTATTCCGCTGAAGAATGCAGCCAACAGTCCAAGTACAAGTGGGAATGCGCCCACCTCTGTGCCCATCGCTTCTCCGGAGACGATGTCCTTGGCATCGAGCAAGGCCTTACCTAGAATGATAGGCAACACCATTAGGAAAGAGAACCTAGCGGCCTTTGCGCGGTCTATTCCTAAAATCACGGAAGTTGCAATGGTCGAGCCACTGCGCGAAATACCCGGCAAAATGGCTACAGCTTGAGCCAGACCGACGATAAGAGCATCGACCCAGTTGAGTTCTTTGTTAGTGTCTCGTGCGCGATCAGCCATGAAGAGCAGTAAACCTGTAATGGTCAATGTCGCCCCAATGAGCAAGAGCTGGCCTTCAAATAAGGCACTTATCTGTTCCTCAAAAGCCAATCCTATGATACCTGCAGGCACCATAGAAACCAGAATAAAGAGCGCGAATTTTGTCTCTGCGTTCCACTTAAATTTCAATAGGCCATTTATGATTTGGCCAATGTCTTTACGAAATACAACAATCGTGCTGAGCGCTGTGCCTGCATGCACTACGACATCGAAAGTGAGACTTTCTTTACCGGAAAGGTCTAAGCCAAACAAGGCTTTACCAATCTCGAGATGGCCGGATGAGCTTACCGGCAAGAATTCAGTAAGGCCTTGGATAAGACCTAAAAACAAGGCTTGGATTGGAGTCATTATTGACGAGTTTAAGCGTCTTTCTTAGGCATCATGATGGCCACAATCGGTAAAATCAAACCGATGAATAGGAACCAAGGTGCAATACCCACGCGTTGCGCACCAAAAATCTCTGGGTTAAACTCTGACGGGTTCTCAGAACCACCGCCTAGCATTAGACCAAAGCCTACCGCCAACATAATGAGTCCTGCAATCAATACCGTGTACTTGCGGCGGTCGAAAAGGAAAGTTTCTTTGTTATCCATCTTAAAAGTATAATTCGTTTGTTCTCAATTTTAAATATCTGCGAATGGCGAAAGCTGTGCTCACTCCAGGAACAACCAGGCCTATTGCCAATAAAGCTGCGCCGACAGAAACTAGCACTTCCACGGCAAAGAGTTGCTCCAATCCAGGGAAGTATGCTGCACTAAGGTAGCCCGCACCGGCCAATAAGCCCAACGAAAGTGCCGTACTAATTGTACCTAGTAATAAGGCATTCATGATATACGGTCGACGAATGAATGTGCTGGTAGCGCCGACAAGTTGCATCGTCTTCAATAAAAATCTTTTGGAATAAATGGTCAATCGAATGCTGCTGTTAATCAAGGCCAAAGCGATGGCCAATAGGACAGCTGACGCTCCAAGAAGCACAAATGAGATCTTCTCTATGTTGTCATTGACTAGAGCCACTAAATCGCGATCGTACAATACATCTTTGACATATTCTTCTTCCATCATCTGCGCTTTAAGTGCATCCAAATCACCTTCCGCTACCACATTGGCCTGCAGATTGATGTCGATAGTGTTGCTCAACGGGTTGTATCCAAGAAAATCAACGAAATCCTCTCCCAAAGCGGCCTCAAGACTCTCCGCAGCCGCTTCTTTTGTCACCAATTGTGCACTTTTCGCGTACGGTGCCAATTGTTGCGTTTTCAATAATGTCTTCAAATCTGCCTCGGGAATAGACTCTTCCAAGACCAAGGTAAACGTGAAATTCTCGCGTACAGCTTTTGATAAGTCACTGGCGCTCAGCACTAAGGTGCCCAAAAGGCCCAAAACAAATAGGACAAGGGTCATGGACACTACTACACTGAGGTAGGAAGAACGCACTCGAGAGGCGGTAAATTTTTGCTCTTTGGAACTCATTGAAGCGAAAATAGTAATTCCTGCCCCATCATTCACTAATTTCGCGCGTGTTCAACACTTCTTTAACGACATGGAGTACAATCATCAGGAAATTGACAAGAAATGGCAGGGCAAATGGGCTGCTGAAGGCACCTACCATGCATCAAATTCACAAGACAAGCCAAAATTCTATGTTTTGGACATGTTCCCGTACCCATCG
Organism: Bacteroidota bacterium; assembly: GCA_003385605.1. Taxonomy (GTDB): domain Bacteria; phylum Bacteroidota; class Bacteroidia; order Flavobacteriales; family Schleiferiaceae; genus UBA10364. The sequence continues at coordinate 25,013 of QQUU01000136.1, read as the reverse complement.
GGGGCGGGTCTGCACGTAGGTCACCCGTTGGGCTACATCGCCTCTGACATCTATGGTCGTTACAAGAAGCAAAAGGGCTTTAATGTCCTACACCCTATGGGATATGATGCCTTTGGATTACCGGCTGAGCAATATGCCATCCAAACGGGCCAACACCCTGAGAAAACAACGGAGATAAATACCGCACGCTACCGCCAACAGCTCGACAATATCGGTTTCGGCTTGGATTGGTCGCGTGAATTCAAGACCACGGACCCTTCCTACTACAAATGGACGCAGTGGATATTCATTCAACTCTTCGATGCGTGGTACGATCATAATGAAGGTAAGAGCCGTCATATTGACACGCTTGTAGCTCATTTTGCTGCGCACGGCACCGAAGGACTAAACGCTGCAAAGACGGAAGAAATGGACTTCAGCGCCGAAGAGTGGGCAGGGATGGACGAAGCCGCACAAGCAGAAGTTTTATTGAATTATCGTTTAGCCTACCGCAGCGAAAGCAACGTGAACTGGTGTCCTGCTCTGGGTACCGTATTGGCGAACGACGAGGTGAAAGACGGCTTGAGTGAGCGTGGCGGACACCCTGTAGTACAAAAGAAAATGATGCAATGGTCGATGCGCATCACTGCCTTCGCAGATCGTCTGCTCGAGGGATTGGATCGCATTGATTGGAGCACTTCACTTAAGGAGACGCAGCGCAACTGGATAGGAAAATCTGTAGGTGCTGCCATCTTCTTCGATATTGATGGGCACGAGGGACAGATTGAGGTCTTCTCTACACGTCCAGATACCTTGTTCGGTGCCACGTTTGTGACTTTGGCGCCAGAGCATGAATTGGTTCAGAAAATTACCACGGCCGACCAGCGGGAGGCCGTAGAAGCCTACCAAGCTAAGGCTGCAGCACGCAGCGAACGCGACCGTATGGCAGATACAAAAACAATCAGCGGTTGTTTCACGGGTGCCTATGCCGTGCATCCAATCAGCGGTGCGAAGGTGCCTATTTGGATCGGCGATTATGTATTAGCGAGCTATGGAACAGGCGCCGTAATGGCTGTTCCTGGCCACGACAGCCGCGATTATGCCTTCGCAAAGCACTTTGACTTAGAGATAGTAGAGGTCGTAGCGGGCGGCGATTTGAGCGTAGAGGCCTTTGAAGCTAAAGAAGGGAAAATGGTGAATTCCGATTTCCTCAACGGCATGGAGTGCATGGACGCCAAGGCGAAAATGATTGAGCACCTGGAAGGAATTGGCTACGGAAAAGGAGCCACCCAATACAAACTACGCGATGCCATCTTTGGACGTCAACGCTACTGGGGAGAGCCTATTCCGGTGTACTATGACAACGGTATTGCCAAGACAATGCCGCTCGAAGATTTGCCATTGACCTTGCCAGAGGTTGATGCTTATTTACCAACAGAAGACGGCGAACCGCCGCTCGCACGCGCCAACGATTGGACCTACAACGGCCATCCATTGGAGACGACGACGATGCCGGGCTGGGCGGGTTCATCTTGGTACTTCTTGCGTTACATGGACGCACACAACAACGAAGAATTTGCCGGGAAAGCCACTACCGAATATTGGAATCAAGTCGATTTATATGTCGGTGGTTCTGAGCATGCTACAGGACACCTACTCTACTCGCGCTTCTGGACGAAATTCCTCTTCGACATGGGCTTCATCAGCTTTGACGAGCCGTTTAAGAAACTGATCAATCAAGGGATGATTCAAGGCATCAGTGCCTTCGTTCATAGAATTAACGGAACCAACACCTTTGTAAGTGCTGGGCTCAAGGGCGAACATGAAACGCAGGCCATTCATGCTGACGTAAGCTTGTTGCAAGGCGACGAGCTTGATGTGGAAGCATTTAAGAATTGGCGCGAAGAATACAAGGATGCGGAATTCATCCTTGAGGATGGCAAGTACATCTGTAGCCGCGAGGTGGAGAAGATGTCCAAGTCCAAATTCAATGTGACCAACCCGGACGATATCGTTGAGAAGTACGGTGCCGATGTATTGCGCATGTACGAGATGTTCTTGGGTCCGTTGGAGCAAAGCAAGCCGTGGAACACACAAGGACTTTCTGGTGTGGCTGGTTTCCAACGTAAATTCTGGAAGCTCTTCCACCAAGGAGGAACATTTAATGTGAGCGATGCACCGGCGGATAAAAAGGCCTTGAAAGCAGCACATGCGTGTATCAAGAAGGTGGGCGAAGACATTGAGAACTTCAGTTTCAATACTTCGGTCAGCGCGTTTATGATTGCGACCAACGAATTGACAGATTTGAAGGCCAATAACCGCGAAGTATTGGAGCCGCTCGTTCGCCTGATCTCACCGTTTGCCCCGCACCTTGCGGAAGAATTGTGGGAACTGTTGGGCGGAGAAGGTTCAGTAACGCATAGCGAGTATCCAACGCACAATGAGAGCTACTTGGTAGAGAGCAGCAAGAACTACCCTGTTTCGTTTAACGGTAAGGTTCGATTCCAATTGGAATTGCCACTAGATATGAGCAAAGACGATATCGAGAAGGCCGTAATGGCCGACGAGCGCACTGCAGCTCATATTGGCGACAAGCAGGTGCGTAAGATGATTGTCGTGCCTGGCCGAATCATCAATATTGTCATTGGCTAATCCGAAAGGAGTAGCAAATTTTAAAGCTAAACCCCACTAAAAAAGGCGCCTGCAGGGCGCCTTTTTTAATTCTGAATCTGTGTTTTTCGTTGCAGCTTAGAGCGCGTCTAGCTCTTGTTTGAGCGAAGCCATGTAGCTTTTGTAGGCATCCATACGATCGGACTCCAGCGGTTTTGCATCGGGCAGTTTTTGCTTGTAAGGATCGACTTGCTTTCCGTTTACCCAAAAGCGGTAACACACGTGCGGCCCGGTGGCCAATCCTGTCGAACCCACATAACCAATAACATCTCCTTGCTTTACGCGCACACCGTTTTTGATGCCTGGCTTGATCTTGCTCATGTGCAAGTACTGAGTGGTGTAAGTACTGTTGTGGCGAACCTTGACATAATTACCATTGGCTGATGTGTATTTCGCCGCAATGATGACACCGTCTGCCGTTGACATAATCGGTGTGCCAGTAGGTGCGGCATAATCGGTCCCTAGATGGGCCTTCCAACGCTTTTGAACCGGATGGAATCTACGACCGCTGTAGCGCGAAGAAATGCGGGTAAAGTTCAGTGGTGCACGCAAGAAGGTCTTGCGTAAACTGCGGCCTTCTTCGTCGTAATAATCGTCAAAGCCCAATTCATTCTCGTACGGGAAGGCATAAAAATCATTGCCTACATGAGTAAGGTTGGCAGCGACAATGCGTTTTAGGCCAACATACGTGGTATCGTCCACATACTCCTCTTCGTAAATCACTGAAAAGGCATCGCCCTTTTGGAGGCGGAAGAAATCAATGGTCCACGCATAAACTTCTACTAAGGACATGGCTAAAGCTTGGGTACCACCCGCACGACCCACACTTAGGTAGAGGGCGTCATCAATGGTGCCGCTAATTTCACGGCGACGAACCTCACGCTCTTTCTCCACTTTTTTGGCGAATACAGAATCGTTAATCCCAACGATCCAATACTCGAATTTACTTTCCGGGTAGATGAAATACGATGGAAAAAGCGAGCTGTCACCCGTGGCGAATTGGACCTCAACTCCAGCACGAATGCGACGAACATTGAATTCATCCTCTACGGCAGCGGCAATTTTATAAATCTGGGCTGTACTGATCCCTCGTTTTCCCAACAACGCACCAAAGCTCTCTCCTGAGGCAATCTTATGCGATTCAAAACGAAGAGTATCCGCAGGTAGGGTCAAATAAAACGTGGGTTCTTCAACCACAGGCTCCTCATCTACTAAAACACCCGGAGCATCAGGGTTAGAGGTGATTACTGCAATGATTATGACAAGAAAAATGGAGGCTATAGCCACCCATGCAATCTTCTTTGTACTCATGTATTCTTATGATTCTAATTCTGCCAACACCTCGTGCACCCAACTCTTACCCCATTCAGCTTTCTGCTCAGCAGTCCAGAGTTCTGGGAAGAAGATTCTACGCTGAAAACGCGGTGGCAGGTATTTCTGCCAGTTGGTACCGCCGGTCGCAGGTATGTCTGTTGGCTTCTTCGATAAGTAACGAACGGCCGTTTTATAATGTTGTAGGGGCCAATTCACATTAATATTCAAATCCAACGCGCGTAAGGCATCTTCGAGTTCCTTACGCTCAACGTCGCTTGCTTTTGTTTTTAACTCTTGGAACCGAACCCATATGTTGCAATGTTCGTAGGCCTCTGCTGTAAAGAGCAAGTCGTCCCAATACTTGTCCATGAACTGGGTAGCAGTATAGGCCGGTTTGCCATTATCTTCTCTTGTTGCACCATTTTTCCAGTAAATCCCCTCCATCTGATCTTCAATAGAGGCATCCGCTAATTCCTCGCGGCGAGATTCACTGACAATGTTTATAAGCGGGGCACAACCCAGCTCAATGATGCGGTACTGAACACTCTGAAATCCAGAGGCGGGCGCAAGAGCATCTCTAAAGGCCAAGAATTCTTCTTTCTTCATCCCCAACTCCATCACACCAAAGCTGCCTCTAAGCGCACCGAAATACCTGTTGATTCGATGAATGCGCTCAGTAAAATCGGCCACCGTATTGGACTCGTTTTTTGCGATAGCATCAATCTCAATACGAGCAAGTTTAAAATACAACTCCGTGATCTGGTGATAGATGATAAAAATGGGTTCGTCCTCAACTTGAGTCACCGGGCGTTGCAGACTCAGCAGGGTATCTAGCTGAATGTAATCCCAATAGTTCTGAAAACGCTGTAGTTGCCAGCCGTTGACGTAGGTCTCAAAATCTTGACCAGTCTGTTCGATCTTGGAGCGCAACGCTTCAAGTTTTTTCATCAAATCAGGACTCCATTCCATAGTGGCGATAAGTTGGGTTTGATTCAAAAATACGGGGAATAAGGTGTGAGGCAGCCCACCTAAGCAAGAGGTTATAAACGATTATGCCTTGTTCAAGGTGAACTTAAATGTCGTTCCCTTGCCGTCTTTCGAAGTCACCGTAATCGTCTGATTGTGTTTATCGATGATGTGCTTCACAATGGACAAGCCTAAGCCTGAACCTCCTGCATCGCGAGATCGTGCCTTATCGACCCGATAGAATCTTTCGAAAATTCGGCCAAGGTCTTTTTCAGGAATACCAAAACCGTTGTCTTTAATGCTAATCTGCACTTTAGATTCAAGGTCTTGCACTTTGATTTTGACCTTTTTATTGTCGTCACTGTATTTAATCGCGTTGACTATGAGATTGTCTAACACCTGCTCAATTCTTACTGAATCGCAAAGCACTTCTATACCCTCATCTACTTCAAATTCCACTTCAATTGAGGCATTATTCTTTCGAGCATAAGATTCGATGTTTTGCAATGTATCCTCAATGAGTAGTTTGAGTTGTACCGGCTCCAAGAGAATGTCATACTGACCACTTTCTACCTTCGAAAGGACATCCATATCTTTAATCAAAGACGTCATTCTATCCACCGATTTAGCCGTGCGTTTGAGGAATTTAGTAGCAATCTTTGGGTCATCCTTTGCCCCATCCAGTAAGGTAAGTATGTATCCCTGTATGTTAAATATTGGCGTTTTTAACTCATGACTGACATTTCCCATGTATTCGCGACGAAACTCTTCTCTGCTCTCTAGTTCCGCAACTACTTTTGCCTGCTTTGCAGTCCAATCGTTGACAGCTGTTTCGAGCATACCCAGTGTTATTGTTCTTTCTGAACTTTTAACCGCATCTACACCGCTTTCTTCAATTTTTTCTTGGATTCGTCGAATACGACGCGTCATATTGATATAAATCGTCCAGTAAAGAATTATGAGTACTGAGAAAAAGAAAATTATGTACCATAGAGCGTCGAAGACATTATTATATCTTTCATTCAGTTCTACGAGTAAAAAGCCTACTGCCGTTAAAAGGAATGCTAGTCCAAGTGAAACGGGTATTAATCGACCCAATTTCATCAAGCGTTTGTCTCAAATTTATACCCAACACCTTTTACGGTCTTGATGCGATTATCGCCAATTTTTTCTCGCAATTTTCGAATGTGCACATCGATTGTTCGACCGCCTACAATTACCGCTGTTCCCCAGATGCGGTCCATAATTTCCTCTCTCGGAAATACCTTGCCTGGCTTAGAAGCAAGTAGACTCAGTAGCTCAAATTCTTTCCTTGGAAGATCAAGTACTTTGCCCGATAGTTCTATGTGATAGCGTTCCGGGTCTATTACAAGATCTCCCAAGCTCATACGCTCAAGCACTTCTTGCTCAGCAGTAGGTCTACGACGTAACAATGCCTTTAATCGAGACGTCAACACTTTCGGCTTGACCGGTTTGGTGATGTAATCGTCTGCACCGGCTTCGAATCCTGCTACCTGCGAATAATCCTCACCGCGTGCAGTTAAAAAAGCAATGATGGTACCTTCCAAGGCCGGAACTTTACGAATTTGATCGCACGCCTCGATACCGTCCATTTCTGGCATCATCACGTCCAATAAAATGAGATCTGGATTTACTTCTTTTGCGATCGCTACACCTTCTTTACCGCTAGATGCAGTAAAAACCTGGTAGCCTTCGTTCTTCAAATTATACCCTACAATCTCTAGGATATCCGGTTCGTCATCAACAAGAAGTATTTTCGCGGCTGTAGCTTTCATAGTACAAATGTTTATTCAAGGTAAAAGTAAGTGGTTTTAAGATACATTTTAGTTTGATTGCTAGTAAAATCGGTGCTTAACAATCCGATAACACTGCGTTAAAAATTCTTTCATCGCCTCTTACCAAAGGTTCACAAGCACTTAACGGCTGATTAACATAAGCACCCGTTGTTTGTCAAACGAATAAAACAATAAGCAACAAAATGAAATTCAACAAATTATTTGCATTTGCAACTGCTGCATCAATTTTAGCAGCTTGTAATGGAGGTGGTACGGAACCAGAACCTGTAGACCCTTCAGTATTAGTGGAAAAATCTGGTCTAATAACTGCCGATGAAACTTGGGTTTCAGATTCAATATACGTCCTGAACGGACGCGTAGTAGTTGATGCTGGCGCAACTCTTACAGTGGAGGCCGGAACAATTATTAAAGGTGAAGAGGGTGATGGTGCTAACGCATCTGTACTCATTGTAGCCAAAGGTGGTATGGTAGACATGCAGGGAACAGCGGACGAGCCTATCGTCATGACATCTGTTCTTGACAACATTAACTTAGGACAACGCAATGGCTCAAACCTTGACGAGACCGACAAAGGTCTTTGGGGTGGATTCATCGTTTTGGGTGACGCAACGATCTCAGCAGATGCTTCTGAAGCTTTGATCGAAGGTCTTCCTGCTAACGAGCCATGGGCTGTATACGGTGGTTCTAACGATGCTGATAACTCAGGTACTATTTCTTACGTAAGTGTACGTCACGGTGGAACTTTGATTGGTGATGGTAACGAGATCAACGGTATCACTTTCGGTGGTGTTGGTAACGGAACAACAATCAATAACATTGAAGTATTTGCTACGTTAGATGATGGTGTTGAATTCTTCGGTGGTTCTGTCAATGCAACTAACGTAAGCGTTACTGCTCAAGGTGATGATGCTTTCGATATTGATCAGGCGTACTCAGGTACCATTGACAACTTCGTATACGTTGCAGGTGGCGATTCTGACCACGGTTTGGAAATCGACGGTCCTGAAGGTTCTGTTACAGGTTCTTTCACTCTAAAGAACGGAACTTTACTCGGTGGCAACGGTGAATATGCTGATTTCCGAGACGGTGCAATGGGTAATGTAGAAAACGTTTTCTTCTTTGGATTCTCAGAATCATCTGACTTCGAATTGGATGATTCAACATCTTCTTACAATCACGATAATGGTTTGTTGAACTTCTCTAATGTTGAAATCAACACATCGCACCTGAATGCAGGTAACATGTCTGCCGTATCTATTTTCATGGATAAGTTTAAAGGCGAGCATTTCGCAGGCGGTTCTGTTGTTAATGAGCCAAGCTTTGGCGCAAATGCGAGTGATTTCGCATGGACACTTACTGCAAAAAATGGTAACCATGATGATTTTGCGGGTCCATTTAATGCTCCAAACAACGTAGTAGTTGCTGGACAAACAGGTGATGCTCACTGGTCTGCTGCACGTATCTATGAATTACAAGGTCGCGTTATTGTTGCCGCGGGTGATACTTTGACGATTGAGCCAGGAACGATTATCAAAGGTGGATACGGTCAAGGTGCTAACTCATCTGTAATTGTGGTTGCACAAGGCGGTTACATTGAAGCTATGGGTACAGCTGACAATCCTATTATCATGACCTCTATTGCTGATAATATTGAGTTAGGACAACATGCAGGTACTAACCTCGATGAAACAGATGCTGGTCTATGGGGTGGTTTGATTGTATTGGGTTACGCTCCAATCTCTGCTGACGCTTCTACAGCACTTATCGAAGGGCTTCCTGCTAATGAACCTTACGCAATCTATGGTGGTTCTGACGCAATGGATAACTCAGGTGTTATTCAGTACGTAAGTGTTCGTCACGGCGGTACTTTGATTGGCGATGGTAACGAAATCAACGGTATCACTTTCGGTGGTGTTGGTTCAGGTACAACTGTAGATAACATTGAAGTTGTTGCGAATGTTGATGATGGTGTAGAATTCTTCGGTGGTACCGTAGATGCTTCTAACATCGTTGTATGGGCACAAGGTGATGATGCTTACGATATCGACCAGGCTTACGCTGGTACTATCGATAACTTCGTATACGTTGCCGGTGCAGATTCAGACCACGGTATGGAAGTAGACGGTCCAGAAGGAACCGCTGGCGGTCAATTCACAGCAATGAATGGTACACTATACGGAATGGCTGCAGAGATTGCTGACTTCCGCGATTCAGCTATGGGTACTGTAGAAAAAGTATTTGTTGTAGGTTTTGATGACTCAGGCGACTGGGAGATTGACGAAACTGGTGGTGCTTACAACTACAACAACGGTTTGTTGAACTTCTCTGATATTGAAATTGACTTGAGTACATACTCAGCAGGAACAACTCTTGCAGATGTATTCCTAGATAAATCAGGTGCTGTTACTGCTTGGGATCCGGCTGACTTTGCAACTTCGGTGACTACAGCTACTGTAGGTGCTGACGAAAGCAAACTTGCTTGGACATATGCTGCAATGAAAGGCGCATTCTAAAAATAGCGTACTTAACATAAAGTTAAAATAACTTTAAAAGGCTCGAGACATCCGTTTCGAGCCTTTTTTCGTGTTTTGCACTTTGAAATGAACTAGACTTTCTATGAAAATCAAAGCGCTATTTACAGCACTTCTATTCAGCGTACTTTCTTACGCACAGAATGGTATCATCCGCGGAACTGTGTACGAAGACGAAACCAGCGAAGCACTCTTTTACGCGAATGCTCAAATTCCTTCGACTGGAGCAGTAGCATTCACAGATTTCGACGGAAACTTTGAATTAAGCTTGGAACCAGGAACCTACAATCTGGAGATCAGTTTTTTAGGTCTAGCTACATTAACCATTTCTGACGTAAAAGTAGAAGCAGGCAAAGTAACCGCTTTCGAAAACCTTCGCTTAAAGCCTTCTACAAACGAGCTTATGACTGTTACGGTCACGGCATCAGCAATGCGGAATACCGAAAGTGCACTCTTAAATGTAAAAAAGAAGAGTGCTACCGTAATGGATGGTATCTCTGCCCAGAATTTTAAGCGTGTTGGTGATGGAAATGCCGCAGCAGCGGTAACGCGTGTACCTGGTGTAAGTATTCAAGGCGGTAAGTATGTATTCGTTCGTGGTCTAGGGGATCGTTATACGAAGACTCAACTGATGAGGATGGATATTCCTGGATTGGATCCGGACCGCAACTCGTTGCAGATGGACATCTTCCCAACCAACATCCTTCAAAACATCGTAGTTCTTAAAACCCTTACAGCAGATCTTCCAGCAGATTTCTCAGGCGGTTTAGTAAATATTGAATTAGTCGATTTTCCAACTAAAAAGACGTTGAATATCAGCTCGTCTTTGGGGTACACCCCCGGTATGCACCTGGTTCAAGGCTTAGGGCACCAGGGATCCGTGACGGATTTCTTGGGGTTTGACAGCGGGTTTAGAAATAACCCATTACCTAATCAATACATCTATCAAGGAATTCCAAATCCTGCTTTAGATGATCCAATTACCACAGAGCTCACAGAAAGTTTTAAGCCAGTGCTCTCGGCGAAGGCTCGCACGATGCCTTTGAATGGTAGTCTTGGAATCAGTGGCGGTAATCAATTCAAGAAAGACAACGGAAAAACTGTGGGTTACAATGGATCGTTCTCCTACAAAGCGAATACTGATTTCTTTGGAAGTATGACCGGCGATTCAACGCGTATGTATGAGCAAAACTTCTATCGCAAAGGAAATTTACCGACACAATATGAGCTTCAAGCCGACCGAACACAAATAGGCTCCTTAGCAGTTAGTAATATTTTTATGAGTGGATTGTTCGGCTATTCAATTAAAGATGACAATGATAAATACCGCTTCACTGCTATGCACCTTCAAAATGGTGAAACTCGTACAGGAAAGTTCATTGAGACCTCTTCAATTGAAAATTCTTTTATTGGGGCAAGAGATAACCTTGAATACTCTGAGCGTTCTATCACTTCTTTGCTATTTAATGGCCAGCATAGTCGAAAGGACAATACATTGAAAATCGATTGGAGAATCGCCCCTACCTACAGTCGTATCGCCGATAAAGATATCCGATCTACATCCTACCGTACAGAAGATAATACTTTCGCAATTGCTCCAGGGGAAACTGGCTTTCCAAACCGCATTTGGCGTAATCTAAACGAGTTCAATCTTGCCAATCGAATTGATTTTACGCGTACCCATGAAATTCGTGGACGTGATGCCAAATTCAAATACGGTGCGAGCTACACCTTCAAATACCGTGATTACGAAATCTTACGCTACCAACTGCGCGCTAAATCTCTCGGAAACCTTCCCGCACTCACTGGTGACGCAGATGAACTTCTCACCGAAGCGTTCGTATGGGATGTGATTTCAGATGCTGGAACTTATTACAGTGGTAATTATGAGGCGAACAACGCCTATCAAGGTATCCAAAGCAACTTTGGTGCATATGTGAATGAAGAATTCAATATGAATGCTTTAATGAAGGTAGTCGTAGGTCTTCGCTTGGAGCGCTACGACCAGTTCTACACCGGCGTAGATCAACAAGAGGCTGCTGCACCGGGTACAGGTTTGAATTATTACTGGGAGCCTGTTCTGAATAACTTTAATCTCTTCCCTACCGCTTCATTCATATATAGTGTAAATGAGAACAGCAACCTACGTCTAGGTGCTTTCCGCACGGTAGCGCGTCCTTCGTTTAAAGAGAAGTCGGCAGCGCAGATTGAGGACGTATTGACGGGAATCACCTTTATTGGTAACCTCGACCTTCAAAACACTATCATTAATAACCTCGATGCGCGTTATGAATACTTCTTCGAAGGTGGGCAAACAGTTGCATTATCAGGTTTCTACAAAATGTTCCAAAATCCTATCGAACTTGTTGCTTATTCTGCTGCAGCACCGTCAAACTTCCAACCGCGAAATGTTGGTAATGCAACGGTCGCAGGGGCTGAATTTGAGATCCGTAAAAACCTCGGATTTGTGGGATTAAAGAACTTTGAGGTCAATTCTAATTTCTCTTACATCTACTCAGCTGTAACACGCGATTCGTCAGAATATGCTGCCCGCTTGGCTTCCGCGAGAGAAGGCGAAATCATTAGCGAAGTTCGACCAATGCAAGGTCAAAGTCCATACATGGTAAACGTTGGCTTGAATTACAATAATCCTAAACAAGGATGGCAAGGTGGATTATTCTACAACGTTCAAGGCGAGAAACTCTACATCGTAGGGGTTGCCGATAACCCAGACGTTTATGAGGTACCATTTCACAGCTTGAACTTCAACCTGATGAAGCGATTCGGTGAAGAACGTAAATACCAGATAGGTGTTGCCGTGAGTAACATTCTTGACGATACGAGAGATCGGATATTTGTTAGTTATAATAGTTCGTCCCCGTACTTCTCACGTTGGGCACCGGGAAGAACGTTTAAACTAACCTTCCGCTACTCGCTTTAAGCGAATTCAAAAACGTAATTTTGAACCGCGGCCCCGAGGGCCGCGGTTTTTTTATGCGCAACTTCACAGAAATCACCGATCAAAACTTTGAGGACGCGGCACTTGAAATGTACCGTCACCAGTACGCGAATAACGAAGTGTACGGTCAGTTCTGTGATTTAATTAAGCGTACGCCAGAGACCGTCAATGCGCTAAAAAACATTCCGTTCCTACCGGTAGAACTCTTTAAGAATCATGAGGTCGTTACGGGCGTTTTCAGCCCCGAAGCAACATTCACTTCTTCCACAACCACTGGAGGCACCCCCAGCAGACATATGGTGAAGGAATTGGCCCATTATGAAAAGGTGTATGTGGAAGGCTTTCAGCGGGAATTTGGTGCTTTGGAGAATTGGACCGTATTGGCCTTATTACCGAGCTACCTTGAACGCAGCGGCTCTTCCTTAGTGGTGATGGCCGAAGGCATGATTAAACGTTCGGCAAAGAAAGAGAGCGGTTTCTACCTCTACAATCACGAGGAGTTGGCGCAAGTGCTTCAAAATCTTCAAAAACAACAACGGCCCACCTTGCTTATGGGTGTGACTTTTGGACTTTTAGATTTTGCTGAAAGTATTTCCGCGATGGATTTCCCTCAGCTACGTGTGATGGAGACCGGCGGTATGAAAGGCCGTCGTAAAGAGCTTATCCGCGCGGGGGTGCACGCGTTGTTGAAAGAGAAATTTCCCTCCAGCCCTATTGATAGCGAATACGGCATGACCGAGCTGTTGTCACAGGCCTATTTGAAAGATAGCGGTCTGTTTGCTTGTCCCCCATGGATGCGCGTATATACCAGAGACATTGCAGATCCGCTTGGAGCACCGCAGCAAAACGGTTCGCGAGGTGCCTTACAGATTATTGATCTGGCCAATAAGGACAGCTGTTGCTTTTTAGCCATTAGCGACCAAGGCAGGGTTTTTGAAAATGGTACATTTGAAGTCTACGGCCGACTCGATAAAAGCGAGATACGCGGTTGTAACCTAATGGTGAGTTTATGAGAAAATTAGCAGTTATTGCCCTACTAGCATGGGCATCCGTGGCACATTCACAGGTCGTTCGTCGTGAGGCAGAAATGACCTCAGGAGAAGACCGTCTAGAACTTCGAGATTCTGTGCGTGTGAGTGCTTCTAACTTTAACGGCGGTAGCTACGATGCTACTGTTCATCTTTGGGTACACGACGATTATGTCAATGTCCTTGATAAGCGATTGATGGCAGGCGCGGCATTGCTTTCAAGCAGAAAAGACACCCTTGGATACTGCGAGGAAGGTTTCCCCATTGATAGCCTTTGGGAGAGTTCTGCCCGACGTATGAGTAAATACCACGAGGTGGTGCTTAGCGGTTCCATCAACGGTCGTCAACTCGAGCGACGCAGCTTCCCAACAATTACTGTAGAGAAATTCTTCGAAGGAAAACGCGGAGGTGCGGTTCGCGATGCCCTTGTTGAAGTACTTAAATCCAAAGATTGGGAAGGTAAAAACTTCGGCGAGTACGAGTGTTGGGCTTATTTAAACCGAAGCGCCAATCCATCACAACCAGATTTTCAAGCATTGGTAATATTCCGCAGTGGTATACCGTATTGTTTAGTGAATAAGGGCGAAGAATTTGAGTACGCCAAACTTAAAGGTGCAGAGATGCGCGACCACGGCATGTTCTACTTCTTCCAGCGTCCGAATGAACGCTTTTTAAAAGACATCGACGATATTGTCTTTGACTACGTAGTCCTTTAAAAACCGTTTTTAGCATAAAAAAAGGCGCCCCATGGGGCGCCTTTTTTATTCATCTATCAGAGCCTTAGCTCACCTTCACTAGGAAGTAATTCTTCTTTCCTTTTTGGACTATGATCAATCCACCCGCGACAACATCGTCTTTGGTGAGGACTTTATCTACGCCCACTTTCGTTTTATTGATGGCAACACCATTGCCTTGCACCATCTTGCGCGCCTCTCCCTTTGACGGGAACACCGCTGTATGCTCAGCGAGCGCTTCGACGATATCAAGACCGCCCTCAAGGTTTGATGCAGCCAATTCAAACTGCGGCACACCCTCAAAAACACTTTCAAGGGTAGCACGGTCTAAAGAACGCAATTGGTCCTCTGTGGCCTTACCAAACAAGATCTGAGATGCTGCAAGTGCATTGTCTAAATCGGCCTGGCTGTGAACGCGTACGGTAATCTCCTCAGCCAAGGCCTTTTGCAAGGCACGCTTGAAAGGCGCCTCTGCATGTTCAGCAATCAATGCTTCGATTTCTTCACGTGATTTAATAGAGAAAATCTTGATGTAGTTCTCAGCATCTGCATCCGAAGCGTTCAGCCAAAACTGGTAGAATGCATAAGGCGAAGTACGTGCCGGATCTAACCAAACATTACCGCCCTCGCTTTTTCCAAACTTCGTTCCGTCCGCTTTCTTAATTAGCGGTGTCGTCAAAGCATGCGCAGAACCTCTACCTAAACGACGAATAAGCTCTGTACCCGTGGTGATGTTGCCCCATTGGTCCGAACCACCCATTTGCAGCTTCACACCATTGTTCTTCCATAGGTGGTAGAAATCGTACCCTTGGATCAATTGGTAAGAAAACTCCGTAAAGCTCATACCGGTATCTAAGCGCTTTTTCACGCTGTCTTTGGCCATCATGTAGTTTACACTCATGTGTTTACCTACATCACGAATAAATCCTAAGAAGTCGAACTCTTTGAACCAGTCGTAGTTGTTGACGATTTCAGCACTATTTGCGCCACAATCAAAGTCCAAGAACTTTTCCAGCTGCTTCTTCTGGCAATCTAGATTGTGTTGAAGGGTCTCTAAATCGAGTAGGTTACGCTCAGCACTCTTACCTGATGGATCGCCCACCATTCCTGTAGCACCACCTACCAGAGCGATAGGCTTGTGACCAGCGCGCTGAAAGTGCACTAGAGTCATGATTTGTACCATATTCCCTACACCTAAGGAATCCGCTGTTGGATCAAAACCGATATAGCCAGAGACCATTTCACTAGTCAATAGTTCTTCAGTTTCAGGCATGATGTCGTGCAACATGCCTCTCCAACGTAGCTCTTCTACAAAATTTGTGTCCATGTGTTTCTCTAACTGGCTGTTCGAACCGCTAAAATAGGACCTTAATCGTCTCTAACACCCAACTCGCGCATTAAATCTGGCTGGGAGAACAAATAGGCTCGAAATCTTAAATCTTCAGCCGCAAAGAGCGTCATGTCCTTCACGTTGAAAGGAATTTCAAGCGACGGGTCGTTGAGATCTTTAATGATAAATACATCCTCCTTCTGTCCCCAAAGAATACAACCCATCCTATCGCGGGCTCCTTCGAGTGCATACTCAACAATATCCAGCTCGTACAGCGGTCTATTGTCTAAATCCTTGATACCGATGCATTCGTCCACACGATTGTGCTTAATGATTGCACCGTTCCACCAAAACTGATCTTTGGAATAATAGCGGGTCCTACCTATTTCTCTAGCGTAGCCCACAATCTGCTCGTCCATGCGCAGACGGTAGCGGGTTTCGTATGGATTGAGTTTTGAGAACATGTATAAAAAACGAAGCCGGGATAAGAAAAGTTCTTGCCCCGGCTCAATTTAAATCTTGTCGTCTTATTTAAACGCAGCGACTCCGCGATCCAACCAATCGATGTAGGCATCTACATCAAGGTTGTAGGCATTTTTCTCTACCAGCGGCGTTAAATCGTCGTGTCCTAAAATCACATACAGTGGCTGACTTACTTCTTGGAAGTTCACCTCTTGGAATTCACTCCACTTGTTTCCAATATTCTTGATTTTTCGACCAGTAATTTCGCTGATGTATTGCTCATCTTCTGGTAAATCAGGGCGCGCATCTACATACAATGAAACCAATACGACGTTATCGCGAAGACGCTGATGAACGCGTTCGTCAACCCATACATTTTCTTCCATTTTACGGCAGTTCACACAACCCCAACCTGTGAAGTCAAGCATGATCGGTTTCCCAACCTCCTTCGCGTAAGCCAAACCGGCTTCATAGTCGTTGAAACAAGGAAGTCCATTGGGACAATGTTCGCCCAATTCTGGTTGAACGCTGGCCTGTTCGCCAGATACCACTGTTGTGATATTTGGCTGTGCAAAGGCTCCGCCTCGTTGCTCAGCATAATGCTCTGGCGGCGGGAAACCAGCGATGAGTTTCACTGGAGCTCCGAAAATTCCCGGCAGCATGTAAAAGCCCATGATTAGGAAGGTCAACGCAATAAACAATCTGCTCACACCAATGCTCTGCACGGGGCTGTCTAATGGCATACGGAAGGCACCGA
The DNA here is from genome assembly GCA_003385605.1 of Bacteroidota bacterium. Taxonomy (GTDB): domain Bacteria; phylum Bacteroidota; class Bacteroidia; order Flavobacteriales; family Schleiferiaceae; genus UBA10364. The sequence goes on along the minus strand of QQUU01000136.1, from coordinate 8,466 downwards.
GCAAATAGAAAGCTGTTGCAAATGCGATAGCTACCCAAATGGCTAGGAACAATTCTCGTTCTAGTAAATGCCACTGCATAACCATGTCAGCGGTAGATAAGAACTTCAAGGCAAAAGCCAATTCTAAAAATCCAAGGGTCACCTTCACTGTATTCAACCAACCTCCGGAAGAAGGCAACGAATTTAACCAGCCCGGGAAAGCAGCAAATAGGGTAAATGGAATAGCGAGCGCCAGAGCAAAACCAAACATTCCAACTGCTGGACCTAGTAAGGATCCTCCTGAGGCGGCTTTAACAAGTAGCGACCCAATAATTGGTCCTGTACAAGAGAAGCTAACTAAGCTCAAGGTGAAAGCCATGAAGAAAATTCCGACCATACCTCCTTTATTAGAAGCATCGTCTGCTTTATTCACCCAGCTCGAAGGCAATGTGATTTCAAAAGCGCCAAAGAAACTTGCTGCAAAAACCACAAACAGGGCAAAGAATGCAAGATTAAACCACGGGTTAGTAGCCATTTTATTCAAACTGTCCGCTCCAAAAAGCAGCGTGACTAAGAGCCCTAATCCTACATAAATAACAATAATGCCCAATCCATAAATGGATGCCTTGAATATGCCTTCCGCTTTGGTCTTGCTTTGTTTAGTGAAGAAACTCACTGTAAGCGGAATCATCGGGAAGATACAAGGCATGATCAGGGCTGCGAAACCGCCCAAGAAACCGAGCCAAAAGGTAGTCCCCAATCCGTCCCAAGGGGAAGGAAGCGGCGCATCTACTATCTCGGTTTTAAAGTCTACATAGGTTGGTGGAAGACACATCTCGTCGTTGCATACCATAAATTCTAACTCGCCCTTCACGGTAAAGTCAGCCTCTTTCGGTTCTAGAAGAATGGTGAAATCTGCCGATTCTGAGAAGAAGGCAAGATCCATTTCAAAATTTGGATCGTACTCCACGTGAGGCTCCCCTTCACTCCAGCTACCCAAAGGTGCAAAAGCACTTGACGTATCTAGATAAAAAGACGTTGGGATTGGTCCGCCGTCTTCGAGGTTTTGGCTGTATAAATGCCATCCTTCTTCAATATCTGCATGCACAATCACTTTGATGTAGGGGTCTTGAACCTCGTACGAAGTTGACCATTTCACCGGCTGAGGCTGCGCAAACAGGACAGTTGCAAATACTACCGCAAAAAGGGTAAGAATGCGTTTCATAGTTTCGGGTTTATCACTGCAAGATAGGCCATGTTGTCGCCTTCGGCAACTTTCATCGAATCATCAATTCGGTGCCCCAGAACCCATAAAATTTTGCCTTCATGGGTAGCCACGTAAACGTGTTCCTTGTGGTGTCTTGGCAGTCTTAAATCATTTAAAAAGTCGGCTATTTTCTTGGTGCCGCTCATGCCCAAAGGCACGAATTTATCGCCGGGCCTCCACGTTCGAATGACCAGTGGAAGTGGCACATTTGTCGTCATCCACTCTTTATCCGGACCAAATTCAACCTCCGCCTTTGGTGTGGCAATGAATTGTAATTCAAAAGGCAAGTGGCCGAGCTCTTCCAAAGTGGTAATGGTGTACTCCTTGCGATCAACGGGGACATTGGGTCCAACGATGAATTGGTCCCGGTCCTTAATTAAAAGATGTGTTCGACCCGCGGTTCGCTGACCGATCTCGCCTTTAAGCACATGCCCTACTTCCTCATAAGAAAGTCCAGCGTCGATGCTCAAGTAGAAACGCCACAATAAAACTTGGGCGTAAGACTCCTCGGTCCAAGGGCCCATTTTAATGTAATGCTCACCGCTTCGAAGTGTGACAAACTGATTCGACCATCCCTTCAAAAGCCCCTTAAGCAACATTCCGTCGCGGTGGAGGTTGTCTACGGTTTTCTTAAGACCACCTTTCCATCGTGGTTCGACCTGGTCAAGCACCGGCGCGAGTAGATGACGAATTTGATTCCGCTTGTATTTCAAGGTTGCATTCGAGGCATCTTCCACCCAGCTCAGGCCACGCTCCTGTGCGTAGGCCAGCACCTCTGCCTTGTCCATGTTGGCCATAGGGCGGATGAATCGCGTATTATTCATGCCGCTTACACTGGTTAGACCACTACCGCGAAGGGCATTCATCAAGAAACTTTCGCGTCTGTCGTCGGCGTGGTGGGCGGTGAAAATATAGGCTGCTCCGAGTTCTTTCGCTTGCTTTTCAAAGAAATCATAGCGGATGTTTCGGGCCCAATTCTGGACATTCTCCCCCTCGCGCTCCTGAGGATTGGCCTTAAGAACAATGATTTCGAAACGGTGCTCCTGGGCGTACCAGCGGCACCACTGCTCGTCGCTATCGGCCTCTTCACGGAGTCCATAATTTACGTGCAGCAAATACGGACGAATGTTATAGCGCTCGACCAGCAGCTGACTGAGCACTACAGAGTCTACTCCCCCGCTAAAACCGAGGACAGCTTTTTTACCAGGAAGTAATTCTGGAAGATCCATGAAGCGAAAATAGGCCTTTTATTTTGCGGCCATTAAAACACTTTCGGCCTTGAGCAAGCACTCCCCATATTCTTCATCGGCATCGCTAAGAATGGTGATGGCACCACCCACGTGCAACGTGGCGACACCGGTGGCTTTGTTCATGGCAATGCTTCGAATGACGACGTTAAAGTCAAAATCGCCTTGTGGAGTGATGTATCCGACAGCGCCAGAGTAAATCTCTCGAGCCACTTTTTCATAGCGCTCGGCCAATTCCATGGCGCTAACTTTAGGAGCTCCAGTCATCGAACCCATAGGAAAACTTGCGGCGATAATGTCCCAATTGCTTACCCCGTCTTTGACCTCAGCCTCAACGGTACTGATCATCTGATTGACATTTTTAAAAGCATAGGTGCCAAAGAGCTCACTCACTCTTACCGTGCCCTTCTTTGCCACTCTAGACAAGTCGTTTCGTACCAAATCGACAATCATCACATTTTCAGCGCGCTCTTTATCACTTTCCACAAGTGCCGCTTGTGCCGCCTGGTTGTCCGTGTCCGAATACCTATTTGTACCCTTAATGGGTTGAGAACAAATTCGATTGCCTTCCCTTTTGATGTATCGTTCAGGGGATGTACAGAGAAGTTCGTGGTCCCTCATCTTGATATAGGCCGAGAAGGGGGCCTCTGTTCCGGCGACCATATTTTTATAAAGACCAACGCTATCCACTTCCTCAAAATCTGCTTTGAAGGCAGTACAATAGTTCACCTCATAAATATCCCCGCGTTGAATGTGGTTCTTCAAAGCATTGACATTGGCAACGTATTCGTCTTTGGTCTCAACAGGTTCAAAATTCAATGAAGTGTTTCCTGATGCTCTCGATGTTGGTGCATGCAAAACTTCTCGCATCGCCCGTTCTGCCGCTGCGACATCCTCCGCCCAGATGTCTAGGGTTCCATCGGTATGCAGGACACCTGCCACTTCTGGGGTAAAGAATTGGGTATGTGGCCATTGGCCAAGGGCATCGTTCTCTTGTGTGACCGATTCAAATTGGGTCCTAAGCTCGTAGCCTAAAAAACCAAACTTCCAACCTGCACCAAGCGTATCTGAAACCACCTGATGTTCGGTGAATACCTCTGTAGCACCCCAACCAAAAATGAGTTCATAGCGCTTCTCAGAATTTGGATAGCTGTTACTTGTGTAGAGTGCAAAAAAAGATCGACCACTGGAAAGTTCCAGCAGTCGATGCTCTATACCTTTCGGATCGACTTTGTATGTCGATGCCTTAATCATTAACTGTGTATTGCGCGATTTGCAGTAGCTGCTAATGCTGCTTCTTTCAAAGCTTCTGTATATGTAGGGTGACCGTGGCAAATGCGGGCAATGTCCTCAGCAGAAGCACGGAATTCCATCGCAGTTACAGCCTCCATAATTATATCGGCAGCGCGTGCAGCAACAATGTGTACACCTAATACCTCATCGGTATTCTTATCGGCCAGTACCTTCACCACACCATCGATATCGCCTGAAGCTCTAGAACGGCCCAAAGCACGCATTGGGAATGAACCCACTTTGTACGCAGCGCCTTCCTCTTTTAATTGCTCTTCTGTCTTACCAACAGCAGCAACCTCAGGCCACGTATACACGATACCCGGGATCAAATCATAGTTGATGTGCGGTTTCTCTCCAGCGATAGATTCCGCGACAAATACGCCTTCTTCCTCAGCTTTGTGAGCAAGCATAGCGCCGCGAACTACATCACCAATAGCATAGATGTTCGGAACCGCAGTCTGCAGGTGATCGTTCACCGAAATACGGCCACGCTCATCCGTTTCAATTCCTACGTTTTCCAAACCAAGCTTCGCTGTATAAGCACCGCGACCTACGGCTACAAGACAGTAATCACCTTCAAAAACGACCTCTTCGCCTTTCTTATTGGTGGCTGTTACTTTAACCACATCACCGTCGCGACTCACATCGCTAACCTTGGTGCTAAGACTAAACTTCACGCCGAGCTTTTTCATACTGCGCATGAGCTCTTTACCCATGGCACCGTCCATAGTTGGGATGATGCTCTTGGCGTACTCTACCACAGTCACATCAGCGCCTAGACGCGCATATACTGACCCTAATTCAAGACCAATAACACCACCGCCAATCACGACCATGTGCTTTGGAATCTCTTTAAGGCTAAGTGCTTCCGTTGAAGAAATGATGCGCTCCTTGTCGAACTTCGCGAACGGAAGCTCGATAGGCTTGGATCCTGTAGCAAGGATGATATGCTTGGCACTAACTGTAGTGGTCTGTTCACCATCCACCTGAACCGTATTTTTATCTACTAACGAGCCAAATCCGTGCAATACGTCGATCTCGTTTTTCTTCATCAAGTAGTCAATACCGTCACAAGTCGTGCTTACCACACCTGCCTTGCGCTCGATCATTTTGGCAAAGTCAACCGTTGGCTTCTCCACGTTAATGCCGTGCGCCTCGAAAGAATGCACAGCTGCATGGTAGTGCTCTGAAGAATCTAGCAAAGCCTTCGAAGGGATACACCCCACATTCAAACAAGTACCACCCAAGGTGCTGTACTTTTCTACCAATGCTGTCTTCATGCCTAACTGGGCACATCTGATCGCACTCACATAGCCTCCAGGACCTGAACCGATTACTACTACGTCGTATGAACTCATGTAAAATTGTTTTTAACGGTGTGCAAAGTTACATACCGCACCCAACTACTAGGGTTTAATTCTGAAAAATCTGCTAATTAGAACTATAAGGAAGGTACACCCAAAGAGGATGCTCATTAACGGTCCAAGCCAATTGCCTGTCTTCACATACAGGGTCTGACCGTCCATCAGTGGAACTTGACTTAAAATCACCCCTTCTTCTTCCCAATTTAGTCGATCCAACGGACGTCCTTTGGTATCAAGAATTGTGCTGATGCCTGTGTTGGCACTGCGCACCACATACTTGCGCTGCTCGATGGCTCTGAGACCAGAGAAACGCATGTGTTGCAGGTGTCCGTCGGTATCGCCCCACCAGCCGTCGTTGGTAATCACGGCCAATAAATTTGCACCTGCTCTCGAGTATTCGGTCGCGTACCCGGAAAACTCATTTTCCCAGCAAATGATTGGTGCCAATTTTAATCCAAGAACGGTATCCATAAAGACGGTTCGCTCTGAAGAGGTCCCTAATGTTCCTGATGTACCGCCTAATTCGAGGGCCCAATCTCCGAGAATTGGCTGTAAATACTTGACAAAAGGCATGGATTCACCACCGACCACCAACTTTCCTTTATGATAGATGTCCCAAGGCTTCGTAGTGCTGCTCTGAAAAAGCGCCGTATTGTATAAAGTGTAGTAGCGGTCTCCCATGGGGCGATTGAAGTACGTCTTCTCCTCTTGGAAATCGTACGTCGTTGCGCCAAAAATGGCCGACTTTCCGTAATTCTTCAAGACTTGTTTCAACATCGCATCGTTGACCGATTTTTCTAAAACCAATTCCTGTCGAGCCTTTGGAAGGAAGGTCTCAGGGAGTACGAGCAAGTCAACGTCCGAAGCACCGCTCTCTTTAAGTAACCGATCTACTTTCTGTATCTGCGTGCGTTCCGGCGTGCTCCATTTTTCCGTGTAGGAGTTGATGTTCGGCTGAACTACCGCCACTGAAAGGGAGGTAGAAGAACTCGCCTCGGGCATAAAAAACATCACCATGCTCAATAGCACCGGTCCCAGCAGAACCGCAGTTCTTGTAAATTTCTTTGTGGTGCTATACCAAATGATGGCCACAACCAATACCCATAAAGTACCTCCGGCATTGCCAATCAATGAATACCACTGCACGAGCTCTGGCCATGCGTAAAAGGTATTTCCTAGATGCAACCACGGAAAGGCCAATCCCCAATATTCGTGGAGGTGTTCAAAAGCCATCCAAGAAGCAACAACGGGCAACCAAGCTGTTAATGACCGCAACCCAAGACGCATGAACATCGCTCGGGCTCGAATACCGAACCACAATGCAAATGCCATAAGCCAAGCATTGATTCCAACTGTGGCAATAACCCCAAGGGGATGCGCATTAGCTATCCAATAGGTAGTACCGCCATTCCAGATGGCGAAAGCGAGGTACAAAAAGAGTAAGGGACGCTTTTTTCTTCCGGCCAACTCGAGGAGCATGACCCAAGCAGGAAATAAAAGCACCACTAGGGGGCTCCAAGTCCAGGCGGCAATCAAACAAATACCAGCCAGGAGACTCAGAGAAAATGAATTGAGTTTTTTCCAATCGGTCATAGCGCCAAAATAATGCATCTTTGCACCCAATGAAACACATTCCGAATCTTTTAACGCTCATTAACGCCTCTTGCGGAGTTGTAGCCATCTATTTCATTATGGCGCAGAGCACAAATGGTGTTGCAGCCTGCTTATTGCTCGCTGCACTCTGTGATTTATTGGACGGAATGCTTGCACGCCGATTGGGTGTGCAAGGCCCTCTTGGCCAACAGCTAGATTCGCTGGCCGACGCCATTTCATTTGGAGCGGTTCCTGCCTTTTTATGGTCAAGCATCCTCAGTGATTACGGCACCCTAGACCAACCATGGGCCATCATTTTAGGGGCGACTGTGGCAGCCTCAAGCGTCTACCGTCTGGCAAAGTTCAATTTGAGCACCGACCAAAGTGTAGACTTCATAGGAATGCCAACACCGGCGAATGCCCTGTTTGCGCTAGGACTTTGGATCTGGCTAGGACGATGGGAGCAATGGGATTGGATTGTTAATATGTCTGAGGACGAGCGTACGGCAATGACCTTAGTACTCCTCAGTATTCTCAGTCTTAGCGTGTATTGGCTGAACTCTCGCATGGCTATTCTGAGTTTCAAATCCACTGATGATAAGATTCGCAGAAATGCACAAGTAATATTGGTCGTACTCTTCTGCCTATTGGTTATTTTTGTCGGACCATTAGCATTTACTATAACCGTTGCGACGCTTCCAGTATTGAGCTTTGCAACAGATTATTTATCAAAAAGAAAAATCAATTAAGATGAAATTCACTGCTCAAATCAACGTGATGCCACAAAAAGCACTACTCGATCCACAAGGAAAAGCGGTTGGTGCAAACTTGAAAAACATTGGCTTGGAAGCGTGTGGTAACGTACGTATTGGTAAGCACATCACAATGGAAGTAGATGCTGCCGATGCAGCTGCAGCTGAAGCAATGGTGAAGGAAGCATGCGAAAAGCTTTTGATTAATCCAGTAATGGAGGCTTTCGAATTTACCGTAAGCGCATCTTAATCATCCCAATATTCACTCCATTCAGAGGAATTAGGTTCGACGATCAACTCAGAACTGCCTCATGAATTTTCTCGCACATCTCCACTGCAGTCCGGACCACGAATTCATTAGGTTCTACAACTTCACCGGTGATGGATATCGAGGTAATGCGTGGAAAGAAAAAGCAAATTCTGCAGTAGTCCTTGGGGTCGAACTGCATAGATTCATCGACCATTTCACCGACGAACATCAAGCATCTAAGGAGGTAAAAAGCCATTTAAGACTCGTCGCAGGTAAAACAGCACCGATTGCCTTAGATCTGTTGGGCGATTACTTTTTACACAAACATTGGGATAAAATGGCATCGCTTCAACCGCATACGGCAAAGCTCACCGCGGTTGAATTCATCGATACTTGTACACTCGAAATTGAGCGCAGTAAGAAATTACTCGTTGGTAAAGCCGCAGGAATGTGGCCGTGGATGAAGTTGGAACGATGGCTTTTGGATTACCAAAACTTAAAAGGAATTCGCCGTGCTGCCCGGGGAATGAGCCGACGACACCCGGCCATTGCACCTTTGGGTCACTTTTTCAGAGATTTCGAAGCAGGTTGCGCGAATTATCAAAAGGCAGAGCAATGGTTTTTATCTTTTTATCCTGAGCTGATCCTCGCTTGCCAAAAATTCGTCAAAGAACACCCACTAAGCAAAGCAGCTGGGCTTTAACAAAACCACAGTTTTGGG